>NZ_JBIUVC010000004.1:0-572564 GCF_044742755.1 Streptomyces sp. NPDC087845 | reverse complement strand
GCACGCCCCCAGGGCTTCGTCCAGCGCAGGGCGAGCGTGTCCCGCACCCGGCCGCTGCGCTCGACCCAGCGGACGACGAGGATCGCGGCGAGGGCGGGCGCCAGCATCGCGGCCGCGATGCACACCTGCTCCAGTGCACCGGTCTCCTCGCGTGCGTCACCGCGCTGGTAACCGCTGGCCAGGAGCGGTGACATGGCCGCCCACATGCCGATGTAAGCGACACCGAGGAAGATGAACAGACCACGTCGCCGGTTGACGAGCGGCAGGTGCCTGGTTGAAAGCGTCATGACGTGAAACCTACGGATCACCGCAGCAGCGAGGAATCCAGCTAGAGCGCATATCGGCAGTGGAGCCAACTCCCCTTCCCGCAGGGAGACCTCTCCACCCGTCGAAGACAGTCAGCGGCTGACTTCGAGGTTCGTCAGGGCCGGCAGAGCGCGCAGGAGGCGGGTGGCACGAGCGGGGTCGCCGCCCGTCCGAACCCGCTGCGTCCCGGTGCTCGGGCAGGGGACGGGGTGGAGGAGGCCGCCGGGCGCGCGAGTGCCGTCGGCCCGTCGGGTGACCTGCCGTCAGGCGGCAGCCAGCCGCAGCAGGTGCTCCCGCCCGGCGGTCAGCAGCCCCGGCAGTTCCGCCGCGGCCGGGTGCCAGCGCTTCTCGTACTCCCAGCAGACCCAGCTGTCCGGGTCCAGTGTGGCCAGGCAGGCCCCCAGCGGGAGCACCCCGGCGCCCAGCGCCAGGGGCTCGGTCTCCTCCGCCGACGCGATGTCCTTCACCTGCACGTAGCCCAGGTGCGGGGCCAGCACCGCATGGCTCGCGGCCGGGTCCTCGCCCGCCAGCCAGGTGTGCATGATGTCCCACAGCGCACCGATCTGCCCGTGCCCCACCGTCCCGACGACCCGGGCCACGTCGGCGCCCGCCCGGTGCGAGTCATGCGTTTCGAGCAGGATGCGTACGCCCAGACCGGCGGCGTGCGCAGCGGCGGCGGCCAGTCGGCGGGCGGCGGTCGCGTCGGCCGCGGCGGGGTCCTGGCCACCGCCGCCGGGGAACACCCGGACGTGCTGCGCGCCCAGGTCGCGGGCCAGCTCCACCAGCCCGGCGAGCTCGTCCAGCACCGGCTTGTCGTCGCCCGCGGCGGCCGCCCGGACGTACCCGGCGACGGTCAGGATCTCGACGCCGCCGTTCTCGAACTCCGCGACGACACCGGCCCGTTCCGGCGCCGAAAGGCCCGGGTGCACCGGCTCCTCGGGGTGGGCGCGCAGCTCCACCCCCTGATAGCCGTGTCCGGCGGCGAGCCGGACGACGTCGGCGATCGGCATGCCCGGTACTCCGAGGGTCGAGAAAGCGAGCTTCACGTGCGTGTTCCTTCCGTCGGATCCACCGGCCGCCGCGCGTCGGGCCGGGCTCAGGGCTCCCGGAGCAGCTGCTCCAGGTTACCCAGCAGCCTCAGCGCGTCCGCCCGCTGCCGAGGGCCCAGCCGCTCGTGGCCGGCCAGTGCGTGCAGCTCCGCGGCGAACCGGGCACCGCCGCGCACCGCCGCCCGGTCCGCCCGCACGAGCGGCTCCAGGGCCGCTCCGGTCCACCCGCACAGCGCCTCGACCGTCGCGCGGAAGACCGGCAGGAAGACCCTCGCCTCCGCGGAGTCGATCGCACCTCCTCGGTCCGGTGCCGGCACCGCCGGTCCGCCAGGACCCGTACTCCCGGCGGTGCGCCCGGCGGGCATGGGGGCAGCGCCCCATCTTTCTGCCCCGGACCCGCATCCCCCAGCGCCCCGCGAGGCCGCGCGTTCACCACCCCCGCGGGCCCGTCCGCGAGGCCGCGCGGTCACCGCCTCCGCGGCGGCGCCGTCGACCCCCGGACCATCAGCTCGGCCGCGATCGTCGCGATGCCTCCCGGCGGCGGGGTCTCCTTGCCCATCGCCAGCCGCCCGGCCCGCGCGCCCGCCTCGAAGAGCGGCAGCCGTACGGTCGTCAGCGCCGGGACCGCGTCCACCGAGAACGGCAGATCGTCGAAGCCCGCCACCGAGACGTCGTCGGGGATGCGCAGACCATGGTCCCGGACCGCCGCGCCCGCCCCCAGGGCCACGGTGTCGTTGGCGGCGACGATCGCCGTCACCTCCGGTTCGCGGCGCAGGAGTTCGAGGGTGGCGTCGTAGCCGGAGCGGCGGTCGTAGGGGCCGTGGACGGTGAGGCGCTCCTCGTCGTACGCGTCCGCCGCGCGCCCCTTCGCGCCCTTCCCGTCGCCGACGAGCCCCGCCGCCCTCATCGCGTCCCGGTGGCCTTCGAGCCGGTGGCGGGTCGTCGTCCGCTCCAACGGGCCCGCGACGTAGCCGATCCGCCGGTGGCCGAGCGAGAGCAGATGCTCGGTGAGCCGGCGCCCGCCGCCCCGGTTGTCGAAGGCGAGCGCGGCCACGACCGCCTCGCTGTCCGGCAGCGGGGGCCGCCCGCACAGCACCACCCGGGTGCCCGCGTCCGCGAGTTTCGCCAGCTTGGCGGAGATCGCCGCCTGGTGCGCCGGGTCCTCCACCGCGCCGCCGGTGAGGACGACGGCGGCGGCACGCTGGCGCTGGAGGAGGGTGAGGTAGGTCAGTTCGCGCTCGGGGGAGCCGCCGGTGTTGCAGATGACGGCGAGCTTCTCGCCGCCGGCCCGCCCGGAGCCGTCACCCGGAGCGCCGATCTCGGTCTGCGCCGCGCCCGCCATGATCCCGAAGAACGGGTCGGCGATGTCGTTGACCAGGATGCCGACCAGGTCGGAGGTGGCGGCGGCGAGCGAGCTGGCCGGTCCGTTCAGCACGTAGTCGAGATCGTCCACCGCACGCAGCACCCGTTCCCGGGTGGACGCGGCCACCGGGTAGTTGCCGTTCAGCACGCGGGACACGGTGGCCGCGGACACCCGGGCGCGAGCCGCCACATCCGCCAGGGTGACCGTCATCGCTTCCTCCGAGGGTTTTGGGCCGGTCCCTCTTGTCCGGGCCGCTGTCGGCAGGCTAGCGTCATACGAGATAGAAAGCGCTTGCTACGGCTGTATGGAAGGAACTTCGTGACACGCAGGACAGTGCGCATCGCCATGAACGGCGTCACGGGGCGCATGGGATACCGGCAGCACCTGGTGCGCTCGATCCTCGCGATCCGCGAGCAGGGCGGCCTCGATCTCGGCGACGGCGACGTGCTGTGGCCCGAGCCGGTCCTGGTCGGCCGCCGCGCCCACGCCCTGGAGGAGCTCGCCGCGCGGCACGGCCTGACCGAGTGGTCGACCGACCTCGACGCGGTCCTCGCGGACGACACCGTGGACATCTACTTCGACGCCCAGGTCACCTCGGCCCGCGTCGAGGCGATCAAGAAGGCGATCGACGCGGGCAAGCACATCTACACCGAGAAGCCCACCGCCACGGACGTCGACGGCGCCCTGGAACTGGCCCGCCTGGCCCGCGACGCCGGGATCAAGCACGGCGTCGTCCAGGACAAGATCTTCCTGCCGGGCCTGCTGAAGCTGAAGCGCCTCATCGACGGCGGCTTCTTCGGCGAGATCCTCTCCGTACGCGGAGAGTTCGGCTACTGGGTCTTCGAGGGGGACTGGCAGGAGGCCCAGCGCCCGTCCTGGAACTACCGCGCCGAGGACGGCGGCGGCATCGTCGTCGACATGTTCCCGCACTGGGAGTACGTGCTCCACGAGCTGTTCGGCCGGGTCTCCACCGTCCAGGCGCACGTCCAGACGCACGTCCCGCAGCGCTGGGACGAGCAGGGGAAGCCGTACGCCGCCACCGCCGACGACGCCGCGTACGGCATCTTCCAGCTGGAGAGCGGCGCCGTCGCGCAGATCAACTCCTCCTGGACGGTCCGCGTCAACCGCGACGAGCTCGTCGAGTTCCAGGTCGACGGCACGCACGGCTCCGCCGTCGCCGGCCTGCGCAACTGCCGCGTCCAGCACCGCTCGGCCACCCCCAAGCCGGTCTGGAACCCCGACCTCCCGGTCACCGAGTCGTTCCGCGACCAGTGGCAGGAAGTCCCCGACAACGCCGTCTTCGACAACGGCTTCAAGGCACAGTGGGAGCTCTTCCTGCGCCACATCGTGCTCGACGAGCCGTACACCTGGGACCTGATGGCCGGTGCCCGCGGTGTCCAGCTCGCCGAACTGGGCCTGAAGTCCTCCGCCGAGGGCCGCCGCTTCGACGTACCGGAGCTGACGCTGTGACGATCCACCTCGCCCACGGCGCAACGGGGCTGATCCCGTGACTATCCACCTCCCGCAGGGGCCGTACGAACCCCGTACCACCCCGCTCGACCTCGCCCCCGGCGGGGCGCCGCTCGCCTCCCGTACGGTCTTCTCGGCCGCCCATGTCGTCGCCGACCCGTACGCCGACATCAGCCCCGACGACCCCGCGGCCGTCGACTGGGACGCCACCCTCGCCTTCCGCCGGCACCTCTGGTCGCACGGCCTCGGCGTCGCCGAGGCCATGGACACCGCCCAGCGCGGCATGGGCCTGGACTGGGCCGGCGCGGCCGAACTGATCCGCCGCTCCGCCGCCGAGGCCAAGGCGGTCGGCGGCCGGATCGCGTGCGGCGTCGGCACCGACCAGCTGCCCTCGGGACCCGCCACGCTCGCGGAGGTGCGGGCGGCGTACGAGGAGCAGCTCGCCCTCGTCGAGGAGAGCGGCGCCCAGGCCATCCTGATGGCCTCCCGGGCGCTCGCCGCGGCGGCGAAGGGTCCGGAGGACTACCTGGAGACGTACGGGCACCTGCTGCGCCAGGCGTCCGAACCGGTCGTCCTGCACTGGCTCGGCCCGATGTTCGACCCCGCGCTGGAGGGCTACTGGGGCTCCTCGGACCTGGACGCCGCCACCGACACCTTCCTGAAGGTCATCGCCGAGCACCCGGACAAGGTCGACGGCATCAAGATCTCGCTCCTGGACGCCGAGCGCGAGATCGACGTACGCCGCCGTCTGCCCGGCGGAGTCCGCTGCTACACCGGCGACGACTTCAACTACCCGGAGCTGATCGCGGGCGACGGCCACGGCTTCAGCCACGCCCTGCTCGGCATCTTCGACCCGCTGGGCCCGCTGGCCGCGCACGCGGTGCGCGTCCTGGACACCGGGGACGTCCAGGGCTTCCGCGATCTCCTCGACCCGACGGTCGAGCTGTCCCGGCACCTCTTCCGGACCCCCACCCGCTTCTACAAGACGGGCGTGGTCTTCCTCGCCTGGCTGGCCGGCCACCAGGACCACTTCACCATGGTCGGCGGACTCCAGTCCGCCCGCTCGCTGCCGCACCTGGCGAAGGCGTACGAACTCGCCGACCGGCTGGGCCTGTTCCCCGACCCGGAGCTGGCCGAGTCCCGGATGCGGGCCCTGCTCGCGGTCTACGGAGGCACCCGATGAGCGACGGCCGTCTCTCGGTCAACCAGGAGACCATCAAGCAGTGGTCGCTGCCCGAGCTGACCGAGGGCTGCGTCAAGGCGGGCATCGACAAGGTCGGCCTGTGGCGGGCCCCCGTCCAGGAGTACGGCGTCGAGCGCACCGCCCGGCTCCTCGCCGACTCCGGTATCTCCGTCACCAGCCTCTGCCGGGGCGGCTTCTTCACCGCCCTCGACCCGGCGGAACGGGCCCGCGCCCTGGACGACAACCGCGCCGCGATCGACGAGGCGGCGGCCCTGTCCACCGACACGCTGGTCCTCGTCTCCGGCGGCCTCCCGGCGGGCAGCAAGGACCTGTACGGCGCCCGCGAACGCATCGCGGACGCCCTGGGCCGGCTCGCCCCGTACGCGGCCGAACGCGGCGTACGCCTCGCGATCGAACCGCTGCACCCGATGTTCGCCTCGGACCGCTGCGTCGTCTCCACGCTCTCCCAGGCCCTGGACATCGCGGAACGCTTCCCCGCCGACCAGGTCGGGGTGGTCGTCGACACCTACCACATCTGGTGGGACGACCAGGCGCCCGCACAGATCGCCCGCGCGGGTGCGGGAGGCCGTATCCACTCGTTCCAACTGGCCGACTGGATCACCCCGCTCCCGGCGGGTGTCCTGGTCGGCCGGGGCCAACTGGGCGACGGCGCCGTGGACTTCCGCGCGTTCCGCACGCTGGTCGAGGCCACCGGCTTCGACGGCCCCGTCGAGGTGGAGATCTTCAACGAGGACCTCTGGGCACGGGACGGCGCGGAAGTCCTCGCGGAGGTCGCCTCCCGCTACGCCGAACACGCCTGCTGACGAAGCTTTTTGCCTCCACGGTAAAGAGATCGTCAAGCGGTGCAACCGTTCGGCACCCGGTTGAGTCGTATCTGTCGTCGGGCGCTTCCGGGGAGGGATCCGGGGGGATCGGGAAGCCCTGACGGAGGGGGAATACGAGGGGGGTCCGGTCTTCTGACCGGGCCCCGTTTCGTCTTCCGGCGCGGATGTGCCGGTGCGTACGCACACCCCCCCCGCACGCATCGCGGCGCGTCGCCGAAGCGCGCGGGCCGCGTGACGAGTTGGAGTCATCCGCCCTCACGCACCGGTCGGTGCGTCAGGCGTCCGGAATCCAGCTCCCGTGGAAGCCCAGCGGCACCCGTCCGGGCAGATGGATCCGGGCCACCGGCTCAGCCGTGAAGTCCTGGGCCGCGAGGATCACCAGGTCCGACGCCCCGCGGTCGGGATCGTGCACGTAACTGAGCGCGTACCCGTCGTCCTCGGCCGCCTTCGGACCGGCCGCGTCGGACGGAACGAACACGGCCTCGCTCGCCGCGGCGTCCCGGGGCAGCCGGTGGACCTGCGTCGTGCCGCGCAGCAGGTCGTGCTTGATGAGCGCGTTGCCGAACGCCCGGTCGGGCGGGTTGCCGTCGGCCGTCAGATAGGCCAGCGTCATCTCCGCGGCCGCCGCCGTGTAGCCGTAGCGGTGGCGGCGGGACACCAACGCCTCGTTGACGCGGGGGAATTCCTGCGGCCGGTCGTCGAGGGTCCTCGTCCGCACACGGCCGTGACGGAGATCGACCGTCCAGCGTTCGAGTCTGGCGGTGCCCACTCCGTACGGCCCGTCCGAGCCGCGGCCGGCGACGAAGAAGGGCGCCGGGAAGGTCGTCAGGTCGATGACGATGTCCGACCCCTCCTCGTACGCGTTGAGGGTGTGCGAGTAGTAGACCGGGTCCACCTCGAACCAGCGCACCGTACCGCCTGCTCGCGGCAGGACGCCGACGCGTGCCGGGTGCTTCCTGTTCCAGACGTACGGCACCGGGTCGCCGCGCTCGGCACCCGCCGGGTCGAAGGTGACCGGCATGTCGAGGACCACCACATGCTTCTCGGTGAGCGCGAAGTCGTGGATCATCGGCGCGTCCGCCACCGGGATGCGCGTGGTGCGCGAGACCCGGCCCGCCGGGTCCACGACCAGGTGCCGCACGTGGTCCCAGGTCGGGTAGTAGGCGATCGCGTGCAGTTCGCCGGCGTGCGCGTCGTACTTGGTGTGGGCGGTGAACGCGCCTTCGAGGGTGCCCCGGAAGTCGTGGGTGCCCACGGTGTTCAGCTCGTCGTCGAGCTCGTACGGCAGCGGACCGCCCTCCTGGAGCGCGAGGATCCGCCCCTGGTACGGAATCACATGGGTGTTGCAGGCGAAGTCGTCCGGCGGCACGGGCCCCGGACGGGGCTCGCCGAGCTTCTCCGCCACCTGGGAGGAGCGCACCCACCGGTTGCGGTACCACTCGGCGCGGCCGTCGCGGAGCCGTACACCGTGCACCATGCCGTCGCCGAGCATCCAGTGGTGGGCACGCGGGTCCTCAAGGCCCAGGACGTTGGGACCGTTGCGCAGGTAGCGCCCGTTCAACTCGCGTGGAATGCGCCCGGTGACCGGCAGATCAAAGGCCGTCAGCTCCTCCGTGACGGGCTTGAACGCCCCCTCCAAGAAGGGGAAGCGCCGCGCTGCCGCCTCCCTGGGTGCCGCGGCCGCCGGCGCCGAGCCCCCTGCGGTGCCGGCCAGCCCGCCCGCAGCTGCGACCGCCGCCGCCCCGCGCAGCACAGTGCGTCGTGTGTGTTCCGCCATGTCCCGTACTCCTGACCGAAGTTGTTGTGAGGAACAGTCAGAGTCTGCGGCGGGCAACGGGCCGGGGCAGGAGGGCTGGACACCGTCCTGGGGTGTCGCCAGACACCCTGTTTCCCAGGGCGCTCCTGGGTGGAGGCGGACGTCAGGGCCGGAGAACGGGTGAAGACGTCCTTGGTCCCGGCGGCGGACGGAATACGAACGTGCCCTCCGTCCCCGTCAACCCGGTGTGGCTGACAGCGGTCGGAGGGCATGGTGCGGTGACTGGCTCCTGACGTGAAGTGCGCCGGAGACGGCACACCGACGTGGGTCGGGTCGCCCGGCGTCAGGCGGTGATGCGGCCGTCCTTGACCGCCGCGACGAACGACGACCAGCCGTCGGCGGAGAAGACGAGCGCGGGGCCGCCCGGGGCCTTGCTGTCGCGGACGGGGACGGTGGCGTAGCCGTCGGCGACCTCAAGGCACTCGCCGTTGGCGCCTCCGCTGTAGCTGGACCTGCGCCACCCGGCCAGCGTCCTGGCGTCAGCGATGGTGTGCTCGGTGCTGTGCATGTTCGTGCTCCTCCGCGATGGCTCTGACGAGGGCCACTGACTCCTGATGCGGGGCAGCGTCGCCCAAGGCGAGAGTGTAGGACGTGCGGCACGCCTCGACCAGCGCCGGATCTTCCATCAGATGTCCGGTGTGGAGACCCTCGACGTACGAGACCGGAGCGGCGTCCGCGAAGTTCAGCAGGTAGACCATGCTCTCCTGGAGTGCGTGTGCTCCTGATGCGAAAGTCAGCACGTGCAGACGCAGGCGACCGGACTCGGCCATGTCCGCCACTTTGTGCAGCTGTTCCGCCATGACGTGCGGCCCGCCGACGCAGCGCCTGAGCGCGGCCTCGTCGAGCAGTGTCCAGGCAACCGGAGTCGATGACTTGGTGAGCAGCCGGCCGCGCTCCACGCGGCTGACAACGAACTCGTCAAGTTCCTCCGCGTGGTAGTTGGGCCGATACGCCTGGAACACGGCACGGGCGTATGCATCCGTCTGAAGCAGGCCGGGGATGAGAGACGCGGCGTACTGGCGGATCTCCGTGGCCTCACGCTCCAATTCGGCGACTGCCGCGAAGTACTGGGCGAACTTGGAGTCCAAGTCGTCCAGCCAGCGGACGAAGAAGCCGTCCGTCTTCAACGCGATGTCGATCCGTTGCGCGTCATCCGGCGTCGGCAGCCGCCGCCCCGCCTCGTAATGACTGATCAGCGTCGGCGAGCACACGACCTGATCGCCCAGGGCCTCCTGGGTCAGCCCCGCCGCCGTCCGTCGCAGCCTCAGCTCCTGTCCGTACTTCTCCCTCGGCGTACGTGGCTTCCGGGTCTTCGCCATCCAGCCCCAACTCCCTCGTCTGACCAGCGCGCTGTCAAGCCCGAACCTCTGGAGCGTAGCCACGCGCGGCCCCACTCTGTGATGAGTTCGCCACAGAACGCATCCGTTCGTGGGCATCCAGAAAGAGAGCACGCCGACATGAAAGACCTCGTCCGCCGGTTCACGGAGTCGCTGCTGCGGCTGGTGCGTCCGGCCCCGGCCACCGTCCATCCGTACTCCTGTGTATACGTGGCCGGACCCACCGTCCGTCGTACCGGTGAGCGGCCGCCGCGCGGGGAGGACGGCCCGCTGGTCCGTCCGTATCTCGAAGCGCACGAGCGGCAGATGGCCGAGGCGCGACGGCGGCGGCGCACGCTGTGGCTCGCCGTGCACGGCGTGGACGGCGTGGACGTCGAGTTCCGTCACGTGCGCCGGGCGGGGAGGGCGGTCGCGTGACCGGGGGGACGGATGAGCCCGGCACCGTACGGCTGCTGCCCTGGACGGGAGCGGACGGCAAGCCCTGCTACGTCATCGGGGACGGCTCCGGCCATGTGTCGCGGGCCGCGGACGACATCGAGAGCGTTCAGCTCGGGATGGCGGGCGACCTGCTCGGGCATGCCGCCGATCTCCTGGCGGACCGGCGCGTGACCGGCAGTGAACTGCACTTCCTGGCCTCCCGGTTGACGGAGTCCTTGCGTGATGTGAAACGGGTCGCGGAGAGCAGAGGAGCGCGACTGCCGCAAGCGCCGGGACAAGGAGTGGAGCCGAGCGATCCGTAAAAGTGGCTGCGCATACACGAGCGATGCCGATAGCGTGCGAGTAGCACATCTGTGCGAATGATGCTCACTGAGAGGCCACCTCGCGTGTCGCAAAATCCTCAGCTGACCGGAAAGCTCGATTCCGTGGAAGGGCTCAAGGAGCTCTTCGGAGGCTGACTCTTCGGGAAGCGGGCCAAGAAGAACCACGCCCTGTTCTCCAGTGCCACTGCCAAGGGCGTGGCGCGGGCCACCGTCCTGGCCACCCGGGACTACGGCGACAACAACGTTTACCACGTCGTCGCGTTCAGCACCGGGCCGGACGCTGTCGCGGACGCCCGGATCGCCGAGCTGCGGCAGCGGGCGGAGGGCATCGCCGACGAGCTGCGTACGCACGGCTACTTCTACTACGACGCCCCGACGGTCTGGGACGGCGACGGCAAGATCTGGATCAGCAAGAAGCCGCTGTTCCGCGATCTCGGCGCACCGGCGGAGGGCCTGTACGTCTTCCCGCTCCAGGAGAGCGCGACCGCTTCGGCGCCGACCGACGTGGCCTGGGCCGTCGTCGACGGCAAGCTGCACATCGTGGTCGTCGCGAAGTAGGCAGGGCCGGAAGGGAGGCGAGGGGGAACCGCCTGCCTTCCGGGCTGTCAGTGCGAGGTACTAGCGTCGAGGCATGTCCAACATGGCCGTCCTCGAAGGTGTGCTTGAGCGCATCACCTACGCCAACGAGGAGAACGGGTACACCGTCGCCCGCGTCGACACCGGGCGCGGGGCGAACGATCTGCTGACCGTGGTCGGCTCGCTGCTCGGTGCCCAGGTCGGTGAGTCCCTGCGGATGGAGGGGCGCTGGAGCTCGCACTCCCAGTACGGCAAGCAGTTCACGGTGGAGAACTACACGACCGTGCTGCCCGCCACCATCCAGGGCATCCGCCGCTATCTCGGCTCCGGCCTGATCAAGGGCATCGGACCGGTGATGGCGGACCGGATCACCACCCACTTCGGGGTCGACACCCTCGACATCATCGAGCAGGAGCCGAAGCGGCTGGTCGAGGTGCCGGGGCTCGGGCCGAAGCGGACGAAGATGATCGCCGCCGCCTGGGAGGAGCAGAAGGCGATCAAGGAGGTGATGGTCTTCCTCCAGGGGGTCGGGGTCTCCACCTCCATCGCCGTCCGTATCTACAAGAAGTACGAGGACGCCTCGATCTCCGTCGTGAAGAACCAGCCCTACCGGCTGGCCGCCGACGTCTGGGGCATCGGCTTCCTGACCGCCGACAAGATCGCCCAGGCCGTCGGCATCCCGCACGACAGCCCGGAGCGGGTCAAGGCCGGGTTGCAGTACGCGCTGTCGCAATCCACCGACCAGGGGCACTGCTTCCTTCCCGAGGAGCGGCTGATCGCGGACGGGGTGAAGCTGCTCCAGGTCGATACGGGGCTCGTCATCGAGTGCCTCGCCGAACTCGCCGCGGACCCGGAGGGCGTCGTACGGGAGAAGGTGCCGTCGCCCGAGGGCGGGGAGCCGGTCACGGCCATCTATCTCGTGCCGTTCCACCGCGCCGAGGTCGCGCTCGCCGCGCAGGTGCAGCGGCTGCTGCGGACGCCCGAGGACCGGATGCCGGCCTTCCAGGACGTCGACTGGGACAAGGCGTTGACCTGGCTCGCGGGCCGGACGGGGGCGACGCTGGCCCCCGAGCAGGAGGCCGCCGTCCGGCTCGCGCTCAGCCGCAAGGTCGCCGTGCTGACCGGGGGGCCCGGCTGCGGCAAGTCGTTCACCGTGCGCTCCGTGGTCGAACTCGCCCGCGCCAAACGCGCCAAGGTGGTGCTGGCCGCGCCCACCGGGCGGGCGGCCAAGCGGCTCTCCGAGCTGACCGGCGCCGAGGCGTCCACCGTGCACCGGCTGCTCGAACTGAAGCCGGGCGGGGACGCGGCCTACGACCGGGACCGGCCGCTGGACGCCGATCTGGTCGTCGTCGACGAGGCGTCGATGCTCGATCTGCTGCTCGCCAACAAGCTGTTCAAGGCCGTGGCACCCGGTGCCCACCTGCTGCTCGTCGGGGACGTCGACCAGCTGCCGTCGGTCGGCGCGGGGGAGGTGCTGCGCGATCTGCTGGCCGAGGGCGGACCCGTTCCGGCGGTCCGGCTGACGACGATCTTCCGGCAGGCCCAGAAGTCCGGCGTCGTCACCAACGCGCACCGCATCAACACCGGGACGCCGCCCCTCACTCAGGGCCTGGACGACTTCTTCCTCTTCGTCGAGGACGAGACGGAGGAGGCGGGCGTTCTCGCGGTGGACGTCGCCGCCCGTCGCATTCCGGCCAAGTTCGGCCTCGATCCGAGGCGCGACGTACAGGTCCTCGCCCCCATGCACCGCGGCCCGGCCGGCGCGGGCACGCTCAACGGGCTGCTCCAGCAGGCCATCACCCCGGGCCGCCCGGACCTCCCCGAGAAGCGGTTCGGCGGCCGTGTGTTCCGGGTCGGCGACAAGGTCACCCAGATCCGCAACAACTACGACAAGGGGGAGAACGGCGTCTTCAACGGCACGGTCGGCGTCGTCACCGCCCTCGACCTGGACGAGCAGCGGCTGACCGTCCTCACCGACGAGGAGGAGGAGATCGGTTACGACTTCGACGAGCTGGACGAGCTGGCCCACGCGTACGCCATGACGATCCACCGCTCCCAGGGCAGCGAGTACCCGGCCGTGGTCATCCCCGTCACCAAGAGCGCCTGGATGATGCTCCAGCGGAACCTCCTCTACACCGCCGTGACCAGGGCCAAGAAGCTCGTCGTGCTGGTCGGGTCGCGGCAGGCGATCGGCCAGGCCGTCCGCACGGTTTCCGCGGGCAGGCGCTGTACGGCGTTGGATTACCGGCTGGCGGGGGGCTCGGGAGGAGGATCTGTCGAAAAAATGATCGATCAAATCGGTGGGAAACATCACGGAGGTCTTCCGGAACCGGTGTCAAGGGGGCAGGATGAGTAAGTTCGCGGCACTGAGTGCCGCGAATAGGTCCAATGGACGACCCCGAGTGCACTCTCCTGAGCCAAATGGGGGAGGGTGGAGACAGTCAGGGAACCTCGAAGAAGAGGCACTACGTCGGTGAGGGATGACGTGAGCGAGCACACCAGCAACGCTGTAGTACTGCGGTACGGCGATGGCGAGTACACCTACCCGGTGATCGACAGCACCGTCGGCGACAAGGGCTTCGACATCGGGAAGCTCAGGGCCAATACGGGCCTGGTCACGCTGGACAGCGGGTACGGCAACACCGCGGCGTATAAATCCGCCATCACCTACCTCGACGGTGAGCAGGGCATTCTGCGCTACCGCGGCTACCCGATCGAGCAGCTCGCCGAGCGCTCGACGTTCCTTGAGGTCGCGTACACGCTCATCAACGGTGAGCTTCCCAAGGTCGACGAGCTGTCGACCTTCAAGAACGAGATCACCCAGCACACGCTGCTGCACGAGGACGTCAAGCGGTTCTTCGACGGCTTCCCGCGCGACGCCCACCCGATGGCCATGCTGTCCTCGGTCGTCAGCGCGCTGTCCACGTTCTACCAGGACAGCCACAACCCGTTCGACGAGGAGCAGCGCCACCTCTCGACGATCCGGCTGCTGGCCAAGCTGCCCACGATCGCGGCGTACGCGTACAAGAAGTCGATCGGCCACCCCTTCGTCTACCCGCGCAACGACCTCGGGTACGTCGAGAACTTCCTGCGCATGACCTTCTCGGTCCCCGCCCAGGAGTACGACCTGGACCCGGTCGTCGTCTCCGCGCTCGACAAGCTGCTCATCCTGCACGCGGACCACGAGCAGAACTGTTCGACCTCCACCGTGCGTCTGGTCGGCTCCTCGCAGGCGAACATGTTCGCCTCGATCTCCGCCGGTATCTCGGCGCTGTGGGGCCCGCTGCACGGTGGCGCCAACCAGTCGGTGCTGGAGATGCTCGAAGGCATCCAGGCCAACGGCGGCGATGTCGACTCCTTCATCCGCAAGGTGAAGAACAAGGAGGACGGCGTCCGGCTGATGGGCTTCGGCCACCGCGTCTACAAGTCCTTCGACCCGCGCGCCAAGATCATCAAGGCCGCGGCGCACGACGTGCTGTCCGCGCTCGGCAAGTCCGACGAGCTGCTCGACATCGCGCTGAAGCTGGAAGAGCACGCGCTCTCCGACGAGTACTTCGTCTCGCGCAACCTCTACCCCAACGTGGACTTCTACACCGGTCTCATCTACCGGGCCATGGGCTTCCCGACCGAGATGTTCACCGTGCTCTTCGCGCTCGGCCGGCTCCCCGGCTGGATCGCCCAGTGGCACGAGATGATCAAGGAGCCGGGTTCCCGCATCGGCCGCCCGCGCCAGATCTACACCGGCGAGGTCCTGCGCGACTTCGTCCCGGTCGAGGGCCGCTGAGTCCCGCACCACCCCCCCCGCACCGCCCCGGCCGACGAGGCCGGTCGTCTTCGCCCCGTGTACCGCGCTTTCGCACAGAGCGCGGTGTCCGGGGCGATTTGCTTGCCCGGCGGGGTCCGGCGGGTCCGGCGCGGCTCGGGCGGTCGGGCGCGGTTCGGGCGGTCGGGCGCGGCCTGGTGGGTCCGGGTCGGTACCGAGGCCGAGTCCGGCGCCGCTCGGGCGGTCCGCCGGGCCGGGCAGCGAGAAGCGCCCCGCCATCGATCCCCCCACGGGCCGACAGCGAGGCGCTTCCCATATCCCGGAGCGGATTCCCCCCACGGGATCCGGCCGGGCGTCTGTGGGAGCCGAAGCTCCTGAGCGTTCCCCACTCCTGCGTACGGGCGTTGCCGCCCGCTGTGTACTGCGGTCTTCACTTGCTACTGCGGTCTTCACTTGTACTTCCGGTGCGATCTGCCGGGGTACGTACGCACGGGAGGGCCGCTCAAAGCTCCCCGGTGCACGTGCCCCGGCCAACGCTTGCCCGAAGCATCCCCCAAGACACTTCGACGGACGTCCCCCAAGACATCCTTGGCATCGCACTCTTAGACTCGCGAACCCGCCGGATGGTTACCCTGAAATCGGTGTGATCTAAATCTCTTTGTGGATGTTAAGTGAAGGCGCGCAACCGCAGGCTGTTCGTCACGACGAAGACCGATGAGAACGCCATCGCCGCTCCCGCAATCATAGGGTTGAGCAGGCCAAATGCCGCAAGGGGTAGGGCCGCAACGTTATAACCGAATGCCCAGAAGAGGTTGCCCCTGATGGTGGCCAGGGTGCGCCGGGAGAGCCTGATCGCATCGGCTGCCACCTTGAGATCTCCACGAACGAGGGTGAGATCGCCTGCCTCGATCGCGGCGTCCGTGCCGGTTCCCATCGCCAGACCGAGATCGGCGGTGGCCAGGGCGGCCGCGTCGTTGACCCCGTCACCGACCATGGCGACGGAGTGCCCCCGGGCCTGGAGTTGCTCGATGACGTGGACCTTTTCCTCGGGCAGGACCTCGGCGTGGACCTCGTCGATCCCGACGGTCCGGGCCACGGCGTCCGCCACGGCCCGGTTGTCACCGGTCAGCAGGACGGGGTGGAGACCGAGCGCGCGCAGTGCGGCGACGGCGTCGGCGCTGGACTCCTTGACCGCGTCGGCGACGGCGAGAACCCCGCGCGCCTGCCCGTCCCAGGCGACCGCGATCGCCGTACGGCCCCGGGCCGCCGCGTCCGCCACGGCGCCGGACAGCGCCTCGGGGACGGCGATGCCCGCGTCGGCGAGCAGCTGCTCGCGGCCGACGAGGACGGCGTGGCCCTCGACGACCCCCTGGACGCCGAGGCCCGCGACGTTGGCGAAGTCCTCGGGCGTGGGCAGGGCGGTGCCGGTGCGTTCGACGGCTCCGGCGGCGACGGCCTGTGCGATGGGGTGCTCCGAGGAGTGCTCCAGGGCGCCCGCGAGCCGCAGCACGTCGTCCTCGTCCGTACCGTCCGCGGTGTGGACGTCCAGCAGGGTCATCCGGCCGGTGGTGACGGTGCCGGTCTTGTCGAGGACGATCGTGTCGACGCGGCGGGTGGTCTCCAGGACCTCCGGGCCCTTGATCAGGATGCCGAGCTGGGCGCCGCGTCCCGTACCGACCATGAGGGCGGTCGGGGTGGCGAGGCCCAGGGCGCAGGGGCAGGCGATGATCAGTACGGCGACGGCGGCGGTGAACGCGGCCGTCACGTCGGCCGTGGCGAACAGCCACCCGGCCAGGGTGACCAGCGCCAGCACCAGCACCACGGGGACGAAGACCGCGGAGATCCGGTCGGCGAGCCGCTGCACCTCGGCCTTGCCGCTCTGCGCCTCCTCGACGAGCCGGGCCATCCGGGCCAGCTGGGTGTCGGCGCCGACCCGGGTCGCCTCGACGACGAGCCGGCCGGAGGCGTTCACGGTCGCCCCGGTGACGGCGTCGCCGACGCCCACGTCGACCGGGACGGACTCACCGGTGAGCATCGAGGCGTCCACGGCCGACGCGCCCTCGACGACGGTGCCGTCGGTGGCGATCTTCTCGCCGGGGCGGACGACGAAGCGGTCGCCGACGGCGAGCCGGCCGACGGGGACGCGTACCTCCGTACCGCCCTTGAGGACGGTGACGTCCTTCGCGCCCAGGTGCATCAGCGCCCGCAGGGCGGCACCGGCCTTCCGCTTGGACTTCGCCTCCAGATAGCGGCCCAGCAGGATGAAGGTGACGACACCGGCGGCGACCTCCAGATAGATGGTGGAGGAGGCTCCGTCGCGCGAGACGGTGAAGTCGAAGCCGTGCCGCATCCCGGTCGTGCCCGCGTCGCCGAGGAACAGCGCCCACAGGGACCAGCCGAAGGCGGCCAGGGTGCCGACCGAGACCAAGGTGTCCATGGTGGCCGCGCCGTGCCGGAGGTTGGCCCAGGTCGCGCGGTGGAAGGGCAGCCCGCCCCAGACGACGACGGGGGCGGCGAGCGTGAGGGAGAGCCACTGCCAGTTGTCGAACTGAAGGGCCGGGACCATCGCGAGCACGACGACGGGGACGGCGAGGACGGCCGAGACGGTCAGGCGCCGGCGCAGCGCGTCGAGCGCGGCGGCGGCGCTCCGCTCGGCGGGGTCGCCGTCGTCGGCACCGGCCGGGGCGCCGGGACCGGTCGTGGCTCCGGTGCCGGCTTCCGCGCCGCCGCCCTCGGATCCGCCTTCGACGGCGTCCGCGGGTGCGGCAGGCGCGGCAGGCTCGACCGCCGCGGGCGGTGCCGGTTCGGGGCTGCGGACGGGCCGGGCCGTGTAACCGGTCTTCTCCACCGTGGCGATCAGGTCCGCGAGCCCGGTCCCCGGGCCGAAGGAGACACGGGCCTTCTCGGTCGCGTAGTTCACGCTGGCGGTGACGCCGTCCATCCGGTTGAGCTTCTTCTCGACGCGGGCGGCGCAGGAGGCGCAGGTCATCCCGCCGATCGTGAGTTCCGCCCGGGAAGTCTCCGGTGCCGGGGTCCCGGCCGCTGTCGCGCGGTGCATGTCCGTTGCGCTGTGCATGTCCGAACTCCTGAAACGCCGACCGGGCCGTACCCCACCAGTATCTGCTGGTCGGTCCGGCCCGGCGGGCAAAGCGGGTGAAGCGGGTGTATCCGGCGTATCGGGTGGGTCCCGATGGTGTTCAGGCCCGGCCGACGAGCTCGTAGCCGGCCTCGTCCACGGCGGCGCGCACGGCGTCCTCCGCCAGCGGGGCGCGGGAGACGACGGTCACCTGGCCGGTGGAGGCGACGGCCTTCACCGAGGTGACGCCCTCGATGCCCGAGATCTCCTCGGAGACGGCGCCCTCGCAGTGGCCGCAGGTCATGCCGGACACCTGGTAGACGGCGGTCACCGCGCCCGCCCCGTCGCCGCTGTCCGTGCCGTCGTGGCAGGAGCCGCTCGGCGAGCAGCAGGAGCCGGTGGCCTGGGGGAGCTGGGTCTCGGCGGTCATGGTGTTCTCCTCTTGGGTGGGCGCGGAAGGGTGTGGCGTCGGGAACCCGGGCAGATCCGGCGTCCCCCGACGCTCATCACACTATACCCCTAGGGGGTATTAACGCGAGCGCCTCGCCGACCCTCGCGCGCTTGGTGCGCCAGCGACCGCAGCCAGGCCAGCGCGACGAGCGTGATCACGACCGTGCCGCCCACCGAGAAGAGCGTGAACAGGTGGCGCTGCTCGTCGGTGGGGGCCGGGATGTAGCCCTGCGCGAAGAGCGCGCGGCTCAGGCCGGTGTCGGTGACCCGTGCGACCAGCCAGATCGCGATGCCGTGCATCGAGTCCCAGAGTGCGTGCAGCACGGCGACGCCGAGGTAGGTGGCGATCACGGGCGCGGCGAGGCGGAAACGCCCGTCCGGCCTCCGGAAGGAGAGCAGGACGCCGCCGGCGATCGCCGTCCACAGGCCGTGCCCGAACGGTGCGAGCACCCCGCGCAGCACCTCGGTCTCCAGCAGGGCGTGCAGGTCGATGCCCTTCATGGTGACGGCGGCGTTGAAGGCGTAGCCCGCGCTCTCGAAGGCGGCGAACCCGAATCCGACCGTCGCGCCGAGCACCAGTCCGGCCCGCATGCCGTGGATGTGGGGGTGGCGGCGGAGTACGAACATCAGCGCCGCGAGCTTCACCGCCTCCTCGATCAGTCCGACCCCCAGGAACATCCAGAGGGACGGGTTCAGCAGGTAGTACTCCATGACGGAGGCGCCGAGCACGCCCAGGATTCCGCCCGTCAGGAAGCAGCCGGGGATGAGGGCCGCCCCGAGGTCGCTGCCGTGCCGTTCGTACGCCCACAGGACGAAGACGGCCGGGACGAGGAAGCTGCCGAGCAGGATGAGGGTCGGCAGCAGGGTCGTGTTCTGGGTGGCGTACGTGGCGATCGCGGTCAGGATCCAGAGGGCTGTGCCGCCCCACAGGCACCGCTTCCACAGGCCGGGGCGCGGCTGTGGGGATTGCGCCGGGGCCTGCTCCGTCCGCCAGGTCTGCTGTGCCTGCGGGGCGGAAGGGTCGGCGGGTGACGGGCTGCCGGGATCGGTGGACCGGTTCACAGGCGCTCCCTATGCGTATCTCCGGATTTGTCCCGAATCCTATGATGCATGGGGCTGTAGGGCATTCGGGCGATCGGAGGGGAGGCCGAGGACGCGGCGGGGAGCGCGCGCCGCCTTCTCGCCGAGGGCGGCGCCGCGTCACTTCCCGGCGGCGTCCGGCATGCCGGGGGTCCGGTGCGGGCCGCCGCAGGAGCGGAGGAAGTCCCGGGTGCGGCGGGCGATGGGGAGGGGCTTGTCGGGCGGGCACGGATACATGTCCTGCTCGACGATGGCGAAGAGGTCGACGTCCAGCTTGCGGGCGGCGGCGAGTACGGGTTCCAGTGCGGGCACTCCGCTCGGCGGTTCGCACATCACGCCGCGCGCCACGGCGGGCCCGAACGGCACCCCGTCCGCCACGACGTGGGCCAGGATCTCCGGATCGACCTGCTTGAGGTGCAGATAGCCGATCCGTTCGCCGTAGGTCTCGATCAGCTCGACGCTGTCGCCGCCGCAGTAGGCGTAGTGGCCGGTGTCGAGGCAGAGCGAGACCAGGCCGGGATCGGTGGCGTCGAGGAAGCGGGCGACGTTCTCCGCGCCGTCGATATGGGTGTCGGCGTGCGGATGGACGACGATGCGCAGCCCGAACCGGTCCTGTACCTCGCGGCCCAGCCGCTCCGTCAGGGTGGTGAGGTCGCGCCACTGCTCCGCGGTGAGGTCGCGGTCCTCCAGGACCTCGCCCGTCCTGTCGTCGCGCCAGAACGACGGGATGACCACCAGATGCCCGGCGCCCATCGCCCGGGTGAGTGCCGCGATGTCGGCGACATGCGCCCAGGTCCGGTCCCAGACGCCGGGACCGTGGTGCAATCCGGTGAAAACGGTGCCGGCCGAGACCGCGAGTCCGCGGCGGCCGGTCTCGTCGGCGAGGCGGGCCGGATCGGTCGGGAGATAGCCGTACGGGCCGAGCTCGATCCACTCGTAACCCGCCGTCGAGACCTCGTCCAGGAAGCGCTGCCAGGGGACTTGCCGCGGATCGTCGGGGAACCACACCCCCCACGAGTCGGGTGCCGAACCGATGCGGATACGGGCCGGAGCCGCTGCGGAGGAGGTCATACCGCCCAGCCTCCCGGCCCCGGCGGGGCGGTGTCAATGATTCGTCCGTATGTCCGGACAAAGCGTTGACAGGGGTTCGGGGGAGGGCTAGACCTGGGAACAGCCGCCCGGTCGCCGGTCGAAGGGACGCAGATGCCTGAGCTGTACGACGTGATCACCATGGGCCGGATCGGTGTGGATCTCTACCCCCTGCAGACCGGTCTGCCCCTGGCCCGGGTCGACACCTTCGGGAAGTTCCTCGGCGGCTCACCCACCAACGTCGCCGTCGCGGCGGCCCGGCTCGGCCGGCGGGCCGCGGTGGTGACCCGCACCGGCCGGGACGCCTTCGGGGACTATCTCCACCAGCAGTTGCGGGAGTTCGGGGTGGACGACCGGTGGGTGACACCCGTCGACGCGTATCCCACGCCGGTCACCTTCTGCGAGATCTTCCCGCCGGACGACTTCCCGCTCTACTTCTACCGCCGCCCCAAGGCCCCCGATCTGGAGATCCACACGTCGGAGCTGGACCTCGACGCGATCCGTTCGGCCCGGGTCTTCTGGATGACGGGCACCGGGCTGTGCGCCGAACCGAGCCGCACCGCGACCCTCGCCGCACTCCGCGCCCGCGACAGGTCCGGCCTCACCGTCTTCGACCTCGACTGGCGCCCGATGTTCTGGGACGACGGCTCCGCCGGCCCCACCGCCCGCTACCGCGAGGCCCTCGCCCTCGCCACCGTCGCCGTCGGCAACCTCGACGAGTGCGAGATCGCGACCGGCGAGCGCGAACCGTACGCGGCCGCGCGCGCCCTGATCGCCGCGGGTGTCGAGCTGGCCGTCGTCAAACAGGGCCCCGAGGGCGTCCTCGCCGTCCACCGCGACGGCACGGTGGCCGACGTGCCGCCGCTGCCCGTCGAGGTCGTCAACGGCCTCGGCGCCGGTGACGCCTTCGGCGGGGCGCTCTGCCACGGGCTCCTCGCCGGCTGGGAGACCGGCCGCGTCATGCGGTACGCCAACGCCGCCGGTGCCATCGTCGCGTCCCGGCTCGCCTGCTCGCCCGCCATGCCGTTCCCGTACGAGGTCGAAGCGGCCCTGACCGCGGGCGCCGTCACCTCCCGCCCCACCGGAGCCACCCCATGACACCCCCGGCCTCCTCGGTCTCCGAACTCGTCCAGCTGCGCATGCGCCACCCCGAGGCCGTCGCCGAGGCCGCCGCGCGCCGCCGCAGACGGCCCCTCGTCGGCGGCGGCGGACGCCTGATGATCATCGCGGCGGACCATCCGGCCCGTGGCTCCCTCGCCGTCGGCGACCGCGAACTGGCCATGGCCAACCGCTTCGAGCTCCTGGAACGGCTCTGCCTCGCCCTCGCCCGCCCCGGCGTCGACGGCGTCCTCGCCACCGCCGACATCCTCGACGACCTGCTGCTCCTCGGAGCGCTGGAGAACAAGGTCGTCGTCGGCTCGATGAACCGCGGCGGCCTCGCGGGCGCCGCCTTCGAACTCGACGACCGCTTCACCGGCCACCGCCCCGAGGACCTCGCCCGGCTCCGCTTCGACGCGGGCAAACTGCTGCTCCGCATCGACTACGACGACCCCGGCTCGCTCGACACCATGCACGCCACCGCCCGCGCCATCGACGCCATGGCCGCACACCGGCTGCCGGTCTTCGTCGAACCGTTCCTCTGCCGCCGCATGGACGGCCGGCTCCGCAACGACCTCGGTGCGGAGGCCGTCACCACCTCGATCGCCATCGCCTCGGGGCTGGCCGGGACGTCGGCGTACACCTGGCTCAAGGTCCCCGTCACCGAGGACCCCGACGACATGGCCCGGGTGATGGCGGCCTCGACGCTGCCCGCCGTGCTGCTGGGCGGCGAGGTGGGCGACGACCTGGACGGCGCGTTCGAGAAGTGGCGCACGGCGCTGCGGCTGCCCACCGTCCAGGGGCTGGTGGTGGGGCGTTCGCTGCTCTACCCGGCCGACGGGAGGGTGGCCGCGGCCGTCGACACGGCCGTGTCGCTGCTGGAGCCGGGAGAAACGGGCGGGGACCGGGTATCGGGTAGGGGATGGGTATGACGACGTACGACGAACCGCGCAACGCACCGCGCCGCCACCTTCGCGCCGGATCCACGGCGAGCGGCCCCTACACCCTGGACATCGACCCGGAGCGCGCCGGATGGGACCGGTCGAGCCTGCGGGTGCTGGAGCTGGGGCCGGGCGGAGTTCACACGCTCGTCACCGGGGAGAGCGAGTGGATCGTCCTGCCGTTGACGGGTGGCTGTACGGTGCACACCTCAGGTGAGATCTTTGAACTGCTGGGCCGGGAAAGCGTGTTCAGTGGCGTATCCGACTTCGCCTATGTACCGCGTGACGCCCGTGCACAGATCGCCTCCGGCGCAGGGGGCCGCTTCGCCCTGGCAGGAGCGAAGTGCGAGCGACGACTCCCCGCTCGCTACGGCCCCGCGCCGGAGGTACCCGTCGAACTGCGCGGCTCCGGGAACTGCTCCCGCCAGGTCAACAACTTCGCCGCCGCCGACACTTTCGTGTGCGACCGGCTGATCGCCGTGGAGGTCCTCACCCCCGGCGGCAACTGGTCGTCCTACCCGCCGCACAAACACGACGAGCACCGCCCCGGCGCCGAATCCGTGCTGGAGGAGATCTACTACTTCGAGGTGGAGCACGACGGCCTCGGCTACCACCGGGTGTCGCCGTCCCGGGCCGGCGGCACGGACGTCCTCGCCGAGGTCCGCAGCGGCGACGCCGTCGTCATCCCCGACGGGTGGCACGGCCCGTCCATCGCCTCCCCCGGCCGCACCCTCTACTACCTCAATGTGATGGCGGGCCCGGGGGAGCAGCGGGAGTGGCTGATCACCGACCACCCCGACCACAGCTGGATCCGCGACACCTGGCCGGACCTGCCCGTGGACCCCAGACTCCCGCTGTACGGGACGGAGGCGGCCTCATGAGCGCACCGCGTACCCGCAGGCTGACCACCGCCCAGGCCCTGGTGTCCTTCCTGTCCCGCCAGTACACCGAGCGCGACGGCCGGCGGCAGCGGCTGATCGGCGCCACCTGGGGCATCTTCGGCCACGGCAACGTCGCCGGAGTCGGCCAGGCCCTCGTCGAGTCCGGCCGCGCCATGCCCTACCTCCAGGGCCGCAACGAGCAGGCCATGGTGCACGCCGCCGTCGGCTACGCCCGCCAGTCCGGGCGGCTGTCCGCGCACGCCGTCACCACCTCCATCGGCCCCGGCGCCACCAACCTCGTCACCGGCGCCGCCCTCGCCACGATCAACCACCTCCCCGTCCTCCTCCTGCCCGGGGACACCTTCGCGACCCGGCCCGCCGACCCCGTGCTCCAGCAGCTCGAAGTCCCGGCCGCGGGCGACATCTCGGTCAACGACTGCCTGCGCCCCGTCTCCCGCTACTTCGACCGGATCACCCGCCCCGAGGCCCTGATCCCGGCCGCGCTCCAGGCCGTGCGGACCCTCGCCGACCCGGCGGAGACCGGCGCCGTCACCCTGGCGCTGCCCCAGGACGTGCAGACCCAGGCGTACGACTGGCCGGAGGAGTTCTTCGCCGAGCGCGTCTGGCACGTACGCCGCCCCGCCCCCGATCCGTACGAGCTCGACCGGGCGGTACGGGCCCTGCGCAGCGCCCGCCGGCCGCTGATCGTGGCGGGCGGCGGGGTCCGCCACAGCGCGGCCGAGGAGACCCTCGCCGCGTTCGCCGCCGCCACCCGCGTCCCCGTCGCCTCCACCCAGGCCGGCAAGGGCTCCCTGCGCCACGACCACCCCGCCGACGTCGGCGGCATCGGCCACACCGGCACCGCGACCGCCGACGAACTGGCCCGCACCGCCGACCTGGTCGTCGGCATCGGCACCCGCTACTCCGACTTCACCACCGCTTCCGCCACCCTCTTCGCGAACCCCGCCGTCCGCTTCCTCAACCTCAACATCACCGGCTTCGACGCCCACAAGCTCGGTGCGCTCCCGCTCGTCGCCGACGCCCGCGCCGCCCTCGAAGCCCTCACCGCCGCGCTCGCCGCACGCAACCACCGCGTCGACCCGGCCTACGAGACCGAGTACACCGAGGCCAAGGCGGAGTGGGAGCGGCGCGTCACCGCCGCGTTCACCGCCGGCGACCCGCACGCCCGCCCCACCCAGGCGCAGGTCCTCGGCCTCCTCGACGCGCTGGTCACCGAGGACGACATCCTGATCAACGCGGCCGGTTCGCTCCCCGGCGACCTGCACAAGCTCTGGCGGACCCGCTCCTCGCACCAGTACCACGTCGAGTACGGGTACTCCTGCATGGGCTACGAGATCCCGGCGGCGATCGGGGTCCAGCTGGCCGCCCCCGGCCGCCCCGTCTGGGCCCTCGTCGGCGACGGCACGTATCTGATGAACCCCACCGAGATCGTCACCGCCGTGCAGCAGGACCTCCCCGTGAAGCTGGTCGTCCTCCAGAACCACGGCTACGCGTCCATCGGCGGCCTCTCCGAGGCGGTCGGCGGCGAGCGCTTCGGCACCGCCTACCGCCAACGGGCCGCGGACGGCACCTTCACCGGCCCCCCGCTCCCCGTCGACCTCGCGGCCAACGCCGGTTCGCTCGGGATGCGGGTGCTGCGCGCCAAGACCGTGCGTGACCTGCGCGAAGCGCTCGCCGAGGCGCGCGCGGCGGACCGTCCCACTTGTGTCTACGTCGAGACCGAAACGGCAGACACAGTGTCGGGCCCCCCTCCGGCACAGGCGTGGTGGGATGTTCCCGTAGCCGAAACGGCCACCCGGCCGTCGGCCGTGGAAGCCCGCCAGGAGTACGACCGACACGTCGCCGAACGACGCCGCCACCTCTGAAGACGCCACTGAAGGAGTTCTGTCATGAAGACCGTCAACCACTGGATCGGTGGCAAGACCGTCGAGGGCGCGTCGGGCAACTACGGCCCGGTCACCGACCCGGCCACCGGCGCCGTCACCACGCAGGTCGCGCTCGCCTCCCTCGAAGAGGTCGACACCGCGGTGGCCGCCGCCAAGGACGCCTACGCCACCTGGGGCACGTCCTCGCTGGCCACCCGCACCGCGGTCCTCTTCCGCTACCGCGCACTGCTGGACGCCCACCGCGACGAGATCGCCGCACTGATCACCGCCGAGCACGGCAAGGTGCACTCGGACGCGCTGGGCGAGGTCGCCCGCGGTCTGGAGATCGTCGAGCTGGCCTGCGGCATCACCACCCAGCTCAAGGGCGAGCTGTCCACCCAGGTCTCCAGCCGGGTCGACGTCTCCTCGATCCGCCAGTCGCTCGGTGTCGTCGCCGGTATCACCCCGTTCAACTTCCCGGCCATGGTGCCGATGTGGATGTTCCCGCTCGCCATCGCCTGTGGGAACACCTTTGTGCTCAAGCCCAGCGAGAAGGACCCGTCGGCCGCCATCCTGCTGGCCGAGCTGGCCGCCGAGGCCGGTCTGCCGGACGGCGTGCTGAACGTCCTGCACGGTGACAAGGTCGCCGTCGACGGGCTGCTGAACCACCCCGACGTGGCCGCGGTCTCCTTCGTCGGCTCCACCCCGATCGCCCGCTACATCCACGCCACCGCGTCCGCCAACGGCAAGCGCGTCCAGGCGCTCGGCGGCGCGAAGAACCACATGCTGGTGCTGCCGGACGCGGACCTCGACGCCGCGGCCGACGCCGCCGTCTCCGCCGCGTACGGCTCCGCCGGTGAGCGCTGCATGGCGATCTCCGCGGTCGTCGCGGTGGGTTCCGTCGCGGACGAGCTCGTCGCCAAGATCAAGGAGCGCGCCGAGAAGATCAAGATCGGCCCCGGCAACGACCCCGCGTCCGAGATGGGCCCGCTGATCACCGCCGCCCACCGCGACAAGGTCGCCTCCTACGTCACGGGCGCGGCCGCCCAGGGCGCCGACGTCGTCCTCGACGGCACCGGCTACACGGTCGAGGGCTTCGAGGACGGCCACTGGATCGGCCTCTCCCTCCTCGACCACGTGTCCACCGACTCGGACGCGTACAAGGACGAGATCTTCGGCCCGGTCCTGTGCGTCCTGCGCACCGAGACGTACGAGGAGGGCGTCGCCCTCATGAACGCCTCGCCGTTCGGCAACGGCACCGCGATCTTCACCCGCGACGGCGGCGCCGCCCGCCGCTTCCAGCTGGAGATCGAGGCCGGCATGGTCGGCGTCAACGTGCCGATCCCGGTGCCCGTCGGCTACCACTCCTTCGGTGGCTGGAAGGACTCCCTCTTCGGCGACCACCACATCTACGGCAACGACGGCGTGCACTTCTACACCCGCGGCAAGGTCGTCACCACCCGCTGGCCGGACCCGGCCGACGCCCCGGCGGGCGTGGACCTGGGCTTCCCGCGCAACCACTGATCCCCTCGACCGCCCGACCCCGAAGGCCCGCACGGAAGCTCCTTCCGTGCGGGCCTTCGCCGTGCCCGCCGACACCGCGCTGACATGCCGCTGACGCCGGGCCCACATGCCCGTACCACCGCTCCGACGGCGCTGGACTGCTCTCGTGCTCGTCGACTGGAATGGAGCAGGCACCCACGGAACGCGGTACGGGGGCTCTTGCGGAGGCTCGACGTGGCGGAGGCGATGGCAGTGAGTGCGGTGGACGAACGCCCTTCGGGGCCCGGAACGGCGGGCGCCGCCACAGTGGTGGACGACCTGCTCGATCTGCCCCGGTCCGAGCGGCGGCAGGCGTTGGAGGACCTCGTCGTCGCCGAGTTCAAGATCGTGCTCCTCATGGAGGACGACGACGAACTCCCCCTGGACGAAAGCTACTTCGACCTGGGGCTCACCTCGCTGACGATCACCGATCTGAAGCAGAGCCTGGAGTCGATGATCGGGCACGAACTCAGCGCGAGCCTGCTGTTCAACAGCCCCACCGTGGGCCAGCTGATGGACCACATCTGCGACGAGCTGCTCCCCGGTCTGTTCCGCCCCGCGAGCGTGTCCGGGCCCGCGAGCGGGTCCGCGCCCGCCGCTGCCACCGGCCCCGCCGACCCCTCGGCGGACGACCTGGTCGACGAAGCCCTCAAGAACCTCTACCAGGGGTAGGAGACATGGCAGATCCGGACGACGCGACGACCACCGACCGCGCCCTGAAGCAGGCCCACGAAGACCTCCGCAGACAGCGCGAGCTCCTGAAGGAGCTGCTGCGGGAGAAGTACGAGCCGATCGCGATCGTGGGTGTCGGCCTGCGCTTCCCCGGCGGGAACAACTCCCTGGAGGAATTCACCGAGTTCCTGCGCGAGGGGCGAAGCGCCATCGGCCCGCTCCCGAAGGACCGCTGGGACGTCGAGGCCTTCGCGTCCGGCGAGGGCCGCGGCGTCATCCGGACCACGGGCGGCGGATTCCTCGACGGGCTCGAACGGTTCGACCCCAAGTTCTTCAGGACGGCCCCCGCCGAGGCGCACTGCCTGGACCCGCAGCAGCGGCTGGTGCTGGAGACCGCGTGGGAGTCCCTCGAACACGCCGGGATCGACCCGACGGCGCTGCGGCACGGCAACGGCGGCATCTACGTGGGGGCCAGCTCCCTCGACTACGTGATGGAGATGGACGAACTCCGCGATGACGAACTGGACGGCCGGATCGCGGCCGGCGTCTCGCACTCGGGCATCTGCGGCAGGCTCTCGTACTTCCTCGGCTGGCGCGGCCCCTCCATCACCGTGGACACCGCCTGTTCCGCCTCCCTCGTCGCACTCCACCTCGCCGTCCAGGGGCTGCGCCGCCGCGAGTGCGACATCGCCCTGGCCGGCGGGGTCAACGCCATCCACCACCCCCGCAGCACCGCGCTCTTCTCCGACCTGAGCGCGCTCTCGCCCGACGGCCGGTGCAAGACCTTCGACGATTCCGCCGACGGCTACGGCCGGGCCGAGGGCTGCGGCATGATCGTGCTGAAGCGGCTGTCGGACGCCCGGCGCGACGGCGACACCGTCCTGGCGCTCGTCCGGGGCAGCGCCGTCGGGCAGGACGGCGAGAGCGCCGGGCTCACCGTGCCCAACGGCGCCGCGCAGGAGACCCTGCTGCGGCGAGCGCTCGGCAGCGCCCGGCTGGAGCCCGGCGACATCCAGTACGTGGAGGCGCACGGCACCGGAACCCCGCTCGGGGACCCGATCGAGATCGGCGCGATCAGCGAGGTCTTCGCCGACTCGCACAGCAGGAACGACCCGGTGATCGTCGCCTCGGCCAAGACCAACATCGGGCACATGGAACCGGCGGCGGGGATCGGCGGCGTCATCAAGGCCGTTGCCCAGCTGCGCAGCGGCGAGATCTTCCCGCATCTCAACTTCGACACGCCCTCGACCCGCATCCCCTGGGAGGTCTCCCCGGTCGAGATCCCCACCGAGACCCGCCCCTGGAAGGCCGGCACCCGGCGCGCGATGGTCAACTCCTTCGGCTTCGCGGGCACGTTGGCCTCCGCCGTACTCGAAGAGGCGCCGTCCGGCGCGGACGACCGCGCTCCCGGGCAGGACGCGCCGGCCGGGGAGGCGGGCGAGCCCGGGGGCCAGGTCTTCACGCTGTCCGCCAAGTCGGCCCGCTCGCTCGCCCTGCAGATCGAGCGCTACCAGCGGCTGCTGGCCGACCGCCCCGATCTGCCGGTCGACGCCATCTGCTACACGGGCAGCACCGGGCGGGCCCACTTCGACCACCGGATCGCCGGGGTCGTCCGCGACCATGCCGGGCTCTCCGCGCTGCTCGCCGACCGGGCCGCCCGGTCGGCGGCCGCAGCCGGGTCCGCGACGGCCGGGCCGGAGGCCGTCCGCAAGGCCGTCTTCCTGTTCACCGGGCAGGGTGCGCAGCGCCCCGGCATGGGCCTCGCCCTGTACGAGCGGCACCCGCTCTTCCGCCGGACCGTCGACGAGCTGGACGCGCTGTTCGCCCCGCATCTGGGCCGCTCCATCCGGGAGTTGATGTTCGGCCGCACCGAGGACTCCGACGAGCTGCACCGCACCCGGTACACCCAGCCCGCCCTGTTCGTCCTGGAGTACGCCCTGGCGCGGCTCTGGCTGTCCTGGGGGGTGCGTCCCTCCGCCGTCATCGGGCACAGCATCGGCGAGGTGGTCGCCGCGGCCGTCGCCGGGCTCTTCACCGCGGCCGACGCGGTCCGGCTGGTCGCGGTCCGGGCCCGGCTGATGGACTCGGTCACCGCGCCCGGCGGCATGGCGGCCGTCGGCGTCGACGCGGAGACGGCGGACGCCCTGGTGGCGCCGTACGACGACCTCGCCGTGGCCGCGTACAACGCGCCGTCGCAGTGCGTCATTTCGGGAGGTGCCGCTTCGCTGGACGCGGCGACCGCCGAGCTGTCCGCCCGGGGGGTAAGGGTCAAGCGGCTGCCCGTCTCGCACGCCTTCCACTCGCCGCTGATGGGCGCGGTCACCGAGGAGTTCCGCGCGGCCTTCGACGGGATCACCTTCCACGAACCCGAGTTCACCCTGATCTCCAACCTCACGGGCCAGGTGGCCCGGTGGCGGGACATCTCCAAGCCCGACTACTGGGTACGGCACATCGCCGAACCGGTGGACTTCGCGGCCGGCATGCGGACCGTGGCCCGGCGCGGCCGGCACGCGTTCATCGAGATCGGGCCGTCCGCCACGCTGTCCTCGCTGGCCCGGGAGAACCTCGACGCCCCGGGCGACACCTGGCTGGCCAGCCTGCGCCCCGCCCAACTGGACGATCTGGCACTGCTGTCGTCGGTGGCCAAGCTGTACGCGGCCGGATACCCGGTGTCCTGGACCGGCTTCCACGCGGAGCGGCAGATGCGCCGGGTGGTGCTGCCGGGCTACGCGTTCGACCGCCAGGAGTACTGGCTCCGGTCGGCCGACCCCCGCCGCCCCTCGCCCAGGACATCGACGGGCGGACCACTGAACGGAGCCGAGGGCGGCCCGGTGGGCGGTGCCCCGGCCGGGTCCGCCGCCGGGTCCGCCGCCACCGACCCGGTGGAGCTGGACACCGGACGGCTGCTCTCCATGGGCCAGGACGAACGCCTCGCCGCCCTCACCGGACACATCCGCGCGCTGATGGCCTCCGAGCTGCAGTTCGACGACCCCGCGGAGATCGAGCCCGGCGCGCACTTCCTCGACCTGGGCCTCGACTCGCTGGCCGCCGCCCGGCTCAGCGGCCGGCTGGGCACCGCCCTGGGCCGCCGGACCACGGTGTCCGAGGTCATGGACCATCCCAGCGCACGTTCCCTCGCCGAGTTCGCCGAGCAGCGGCTGACCTCGGGCTGAACCCCGCGCCGCACACGGCCGGGCCGTACCGACCTCCGGACCAGCCGGACCTGTTGATGGAGAGACCATGGACGAGGCCACGCCCGAGACCCTTGCCGCCATCCCCGGACACCACGCCGCCGTCCGGCCCGATCACATCGCCATGATCCACCTCGGCACCGAGGTGACGTACGCCGAGCTCGACCGCGAGAGCAACCGCGCGGCGCATGCCCTGCTCGCCGCCGGGCTCGTCCCCGGCGACCGGGTCGCGTTCCTCGGCATGGAGTCGCAGTACTACTACGAGATCGCCTTCGCCTGCGCCAAGAGCGGCACCGTCCTGGTCCCGGTCAACTGGCGGCTCACCGAGAGCGAGGTGGAGCACCAGCTGCGGGACTCCTGCGCCAGGCTGCTCTTCGTCGAGGAGGAGTACCGGGCCACCGCCGAGCGGATCGAGGCGGAACTGCCGGAGCTGAAGAGCGTCGTCGCCATGGACGCGGCAGGGCGGCGCGGCGCGGGCTTCCTGGACTGGAAGTCCGCCTTCCCGGACACCGGCACCGGCTACCGCCCCGATCCCGCCCAGCCCGTCGCCCAGATGTACACGAGCGGTACCACCGGGCTGCCCAAGGGCGTGGTCCTGCCGCACCGGAGCTTCTTCGCCCTGGGCCGCGCGATGGACGAGCACGGTCTCGACTGGGTGGACTGGAAACCCGGCGACAGGAATCTGATCGGGCTGCCGGGACTGCACATCGCCGGGCTCTCCTGGTCCATGCAGGCCTTCACCGCGGGCGTGACGAACGTGATCATGCGGATGTTCGTCGCCCAGGAAGCGGTCGCGCTGATCAGGGACGCGGGTGTCACCACCACCTTCGTCGCCCCCGCCATGCTCCAGATGATGCTGGCCGAGCCCGCCGCGTCCAAGGAGACCTTCGCGACGCTGCGCAAGGCGGTATACGGCGGCTCACCGATCGCCGAGGAGCTGCTGGTCCGCTCCCTCGACGTGCTGGAGGCCGACTTGGTGCAGGCGTACGCCGCCACCGAGACGGGCAACGCCGTGGCCCTGCTGCCGATGCCCGACCACACACCGGGCAGCCCGCGGCTGCGCGCCGCCGGACGGGCCTGCCCGGGGGTGGAGATACGGATCGTCGCCGACGGCAGGACCTGCGCCACCGGTGAGATGGGCGAGGTGTGGGTGCGCTCGCCCGCGGTCATGCTCGGCTACTGGAACCTGCCGGAGGCCAGCGCGCAGACCCTGACGGACGGCTGGCTGCGGATGGGCGACGCCGGCTATCTCGACGAGGACGGCTACCTCTACCTCTGCGACCGGATCAAGGACACGATCATCGTCGCGGGGGAGAACGTCTACCCCGGCGAGGTGGAGGAGGCGCTCGGCCGGCACCCCGCGGTCGCCGAGGTGGCGGTCATCGGGGCCCCGCACCCCCGCTGGGGCGAGGCGGTGCACGCCTGTGTGGTGCTGCGCGAGGGCATGCGCGCGACCCCGAGGGAACTGATGCTGTCCCTGAAGGGGCGGATCGCCGACTTCAAGATCCCGGTCCGGTACGACTTCCTGGACGGCCTGCCCCGCAATGCGACCGGCAAGGTGCTCCGCCGCGAACTGCGGGACCGGTTCTGGGCGGGGCGGACCAGCAAGATCCACTGACGCCGGGCGCCGACACCGGGGCCGGGGCCGATGACAGCCCCGGTTTCCGGTGTCGGTTCGGGTCTGCGGTGGCAGCCGGGGTCTGCGGTGCCGGCCGGGGTTTCCAGTGCGGCCGGGGTTTCGGTGGCAGTCCGGCCTCCGGTGCCGGCCCGGGTTTCCGGTGCCGGCCCCGGATTTCGGAGGCAGCCCGGATTTCCGGTGCCGGACCGGCTTCCCGGTGTCAGCTCCGTTGCGGGCCCGCCGCGCTGCGCCGCAGTCGGCGCGACAGGTCCGCGGCCAGTGCCATGGCCTGCTCGTAGAGGTAGAAGTGACCGCCCGGAAGTTCGCTGAGCCCCTGGAACGCGTCCGCCCGGTCGGCCCAGGCACCCATGGTGCCCCCGCCCAGGAGGGGGTCCGAGGCCCCGCCGTAGGCCACGACCGGGCAGCCGACCCGCGCCCCGTCGTCCGTATAGCCGTTGACCACGGTGAAATCGGCGCGCAGCGTCGGGAGCACGAGATCGAGCAGCTCGCGGTTGCCGGTGACCTCCGGCGGCAGACCTCCGAACTCCCCGACCCGGGCGAGGAACTCCTCGTCGGAGAGTTGCGCGACAGGGACCGGGCTCGGCCGGTGCGCGCTCCCCTCCCACGCCGACACCGCGAGCAGCGCCGGAGCGGGGGCGCCGTCCTTCTGCAGGGCGAGGGTCAGCCGGTACGCGATCAGCGCGCCCATGCTGTGCCCGAAGAACGCGAAGCGGCGCCCGTCGAGGTCGTCCTCCAGGGCCTCGTACACGGCCTCGACGAGGGTGTCCAGATCGGTGAACGCGGGGGTGGAACGCCGGTTCTGCCGACCGGGCAGCTGGACCGCGGCGACCTCCACGTCGTCGGGCAGCATCTGCGCCCAGCGCGCGTACGTCGCGGCCGATCCGCCCGCATGGTGGAAGACATAGAGCCGGCACGCCGCGTCGGGCCGTGCCCGGCCGGTGTGGAACCAATCGGCGCCGAGCCCCGCGTTCTCCTGGACCATCTGCCCCTCCCGCGCTTGTGCCGCGACGGGCGGGGACTCTGCCACCGGTCCCGCCCCGCGTCCGTACCGCTCGACGCTAGGCAGCGGGCGGGGGCCCGGACAATTACCTGCCAGGTAATCGACACCGCCGACACCGCGCGCGGAGGGTGAGCGGATTCGTACTGGTTCGAGCGTGGAGAAGAACGCTGTGACCGACGTCAACACCACATCGACGAGACCGGGCCGGGTCGCCGACGGCCGGCCCGGCTCCCTGGCACTGCCGGTGATCCTGGCCGGCACCTTCATGGTCGTCCTCGACTTCTTCATCGTGAACGTCGCGATCCCCGCGGTGCAGAGCGAGCTCGGCGCGAGCACGGCCCAGGTCCAGCTGATCGTGGCCGGATACGGTCTGGCGTACGCCTGCGGTCTGATCACGGCGGGGCGGCTGGGCGACATCTTCGGCCGGCGCCGTCTCTATGTCATCGGGCTGCTGCTGTTCACGGCGGCCTCGCTGCTGTGCGGGATCGCGCCGAACACCTCCGTGCTGGTGCTCGCCAGGGTCGCCCAGGGCATCGGGGCCGCGGTGCTCTCCCCGCAGGTGCTGACCATCCTCGGAGTCACCTACACCGGTGCCTCCCGCGTCCGGGCGTTCACGGCGTACGGCCTGGTCCTCGCCTCGGCCTCGGTCGGCGGCCAGCTGATAGGCGGGGCGCTGATCCAGGCCGATGTCGCCGGTCTGGGCTGGCGCAGCTGCTTCCTGATCAATGTGCCGATCGGGGTCGCGGCGCTGCTGCTCACCCCCAGGCTGATCACGGAGTCACGCGCGCAGGGCGCCACCCGGCTCGACATCCCCGGGATGCTGCTGGTCACCGTGGGGCTGGTGGCCGTGGTGCTGCCGCTGGTCGAAGGCCGGGAGGCGGGCTGGCCGGCCTGGACCTGGGCGTGCCTGATCCTCGCCGTGCCGTTCCTCGGAGCGTTCGTGCTGCACCAGCGGAGACTGTCGTCGAACGGCGGCTCCCCCCTGCTGGACCCGGGACTCTTCCGCCAGCGGGCCTTCACCGTCGGACTGTTCGCGGTGATCGTCTTCTACTCGGGGATGGCCTCGTTCTTCCTCGTCCTCGCGCTGTACCTCCAGCAGGGCCGCGGGCTCGACGCGCTGGACTCCGGTCTCACCTTCACCGTCATGGGCGCCGGGTTCTTCGTCACGTCCGTCTCCGGGCGGCGGCTCGGGGCGTGGCTGGGACGGCAGGCTCTGGCCCTGGGCGGGGTGCTGATCGCGGTCGGCCAGCTGCTGCTCTTCCTCACGGTCTCCCGCATCGGGGTCGAGGGGAACATCTGGCTGCTCGCGCCGGCCCTGCTGCTCGACGGAGCGGGGATGGGGATGGTGATGGCACCGCTCAACTCGACGGTCCTGGCGGGTATTCCGCCCCGTCTGGCCGGTGCCGCCTCCGGCGTCCTGACCACGATGATGCAGGTGGGCAACGCGCTGGGGGTCGCACTCATCGGCATCATCTACTACGGCAGGACCGGTGCCGCCCCGGCGAGCGCGGCGGACGGGCTGGACGCGGGGCTGGTGTATCTGACCGCCCTCGCGCTGCTCCTCGTCGTCGCCGTTCAACTGCTGCCGAAGAAGGCCGCCGGGGAAACCGCCTGAGCCCGTCCGCGCGCACCCGCGATCCGGCGGCGGGTGTGCGCGCTCAACGGGCGGTCGGCAGCAGCGGGGAGCCCTCCGGCACCGCGGCGCGCAGGTGGTTGTTCCAGTGGTGGGAGTGGAGCGTGCCCGCGGTGTGCGTATCGGCCGGGTAGAACGTCTCGATGGTCAGCTCGGCCAGCGTGATGTCGACGGGCGCCACGAAAGTGGTCACGGCACTGAAGAATCTCAGCTCGGTCCCGAGCGCACGGATGTGCAGCGGCATCGCGACCTGGTGGATGTCCGAGAAGTCCGGGGAGATCGGTTCCGTCTCCAGCAGGCCCGGCGGGTACCGGTAGGCGCAGACCTCCTCGTACAGGCGGTGGAGCCGCTCGTCGTCGGTGAACGCGGCATCGCGGTGCAGCCGGGAGAGCAGATTCCGGCGCCATTCGGAGAAGTTGGTGATCCGCCGCGCCATGCCCTGCGGATGCAGCCCGAGCCGCACGACGTTGACCGGCGCCAGCAGCAGCTCCTCGGCCACACCGTCCAGCAGCGCCATCGCCGACCGGTTGGCCCGGAACAGGTCCGAGACGGTGTCGAAGACCAGGGCGGGATACGGCTCATGGCCGGTGAGGAGCCGTTCGACGGCCTCATTGGCCCGGCCCATGTGCGACTCGCCGATCGGTGTCTCCTCATAGGCCGGCGCGTAACCGGCGGCCATCATCAGGCGGTTGCGCTGGCGTACGGGCACGTCCAACTGGTCGCAGAGTCTCAGGAGCAGTTCGCGACTGGGCCTGGCCCGCCCGGTCTCTATGAAGCTCAGATGGCGGCTGGACGTCTCGGCCAGCAGGGCGAGCGCCAATTGGCTCAGATTGCGCCGGTGGCGCCACTCCCGGAGCAAGGGGCCGATTCGATGGGGCTTCGTGTGACCGCTGGGCATCGTGTGTCCGCGCATTTACCCATCGTAAGCAGGTCGACTTCGCCGTTCCGGGCCCGGCCGTGAGCTGTAATAAACTTTGGCCGGAATGATTCGCCTGTGGCGGCAGGGGCTGTTTGTCCGCCGTCTGTCGTGTTGCTGACCTCCACGTAAATAAACGGAGTTCGGCGACAAGGATCCGGACTATTGAATTCCGGATTTCCTGGTCCCGGGCCTGCCGGTCGCGGTCCTGCCGGCCCCCGGCTTTCCGATCTTGGGCTTCCTGTTTCCGATCTTGGGCTCCCGGTCCGGCCCACGATGCCGCGCGCCCGCCCGGCATTCGGGTGGGTCAGTCGACCGTCAGGGCCGTATCAGTGCCCCCTGCCAGAATCGCCGACGTGCCGAGTCGCGCAACTTCCGGCCACTTCCGTGTATCCGCAGCTTTTGTCTCCGCAGTGTCGAACGCCCAGCACCTCGGAAGGAAGACATCGAATCGTGGAATCTCCCACCGGGACCTTCGGACAAGTCGCCACGAGTGGTTCGCGACCGTCCCGACCCGTGTTCCTCAGCTACGACTCGTATATCGCCGGACATGAGGTGCCAGCAGGAAGACACGTCTACACGGTGAAGACGTCATCCATTCTTGACGACGTCTTCAAGAGCCTGACACTCAAACGGAAACTTGAGCGTGGTAAAGCCGATCCCGCGGACGCGGCGGACTTTGTCGTGGGACGCTGCGCGCTGGCCGACGACGAAACGGTCGAGGAGGCATCCCGCAAAGCGGCCGAGGCGGCTCCGGTATGGGCGCGGTTTCCGCTGGAACAGCGCCTGCTGCTGGGCCGGGGAATCCGCGAACGGCTCCTGGAACGCCACCTGGAGTTCGTCGATCTGCTCATCGCCGAAGGCAACCCGCGGGCGCTGGCCGAATGGCAGGTGGCCGGACTGCTGGAGATCTTCAGCGACGAGACCCTCGGCTGGTGCGCCCGGCAGATGGAGCAGAGCATCGAGCACGGCAACCGGCGGATGACCGTACGGCGCGTGGCGGACGGTGTGGTCGCCGTCAACCCGCCGCAGAACGCGCCCGCCAGCAGTGCCCTGTTCGGCATCACCCCGCTGATCGCCGGCAACGCCGTCGTCGTGCGGGCCCCCCGCAGCGCGCCGCTCGGCGTCATGTACGCGATGCGTGAACTGGTGGCCCCGGCACTCGACGACATCGGCGCGCCCCCCGGCACGCTCAACGTCTTCTGCTCCCGCCCCGGGCCCGCCATCAAGAGCTGGCTGGAGAGCCCGCACATCAACGACATCTTCTACACCGGAGGCGTGGCCACCGGCCTGGAGCTGGAGCGCAACTGCGTCGCGCACGGAAAGAAGCCCGTCCTCGAACTCGCCGGCAACGACGCCGTGCTGATCTGGCGCGATGCCGACATCGAGGCCGCCTGCGAGGCCCTCGTCGAGTGCTTCTTCGGCTCGGGGCAGATCTGCATGGTCCCCAACCAGGTGATCGTGCACCCCGCCGTGGCCGAACAGCTGCTGGAACGGCTGCGGCTGACCGCGTCGCTGATCCGCCCGGGACTGCCCGAGGACCCCGGCGCGCTGCTCTCCCCGGTCCTGCGCAGCGAGCGCTTCTACGCCTACGTCCAGGACGCGCTGGACAAGGGCGCCACCCTGGTCCACGGCGCCCGGCGGATGGAGACCGACGGAACGCCCTCCGACACCGGCCTCTTCCTCGAACCGACCATCCTGCGGGTGGACGGCCTCGACCACTGCCGGGACATCGAGGCGGTCGCCGAGGAAACGTTCTTCCCGCTGCTGCCGGTCATCGTGCCCGAGGCCGCCGACGACGACGAACTGCTCGACCGGATGCTCGCCTACGTCAACAGCAACCCCTACGGGCTCCGCAACTCGCTGTGGACCGGGGACGAAGCGGTCGCCGACCGCTTCGTGGCCGAGGTGTCCAACGGCGGCCTGCTCAAGGTCAACGACTCGCACATCGGCTTCCTGCCCTATCTGCCGACGCACGGCGGCACCGGACGCACCGGCGGCGTCTTCGGCGAGGCCAACTACCCGATGCTGCGCACCACCCATCTGCAGGGCGTCTCGCGCGCCACGGGGGTACGGCCGCGCGAGGCGGTGTTCGGGGCATACGCCGAGCTCGCCGGCGCCCGCCCGGGGCCGCTGGCGGACGTCACTCCGGAACACAACTCTGAGGAGCAGTAATGCAGTTCATGCAAGCCGACCGCGAATCCTGTGAGGCACTGCTGCCCGGCCTGCTGGACCGGCTGGCCGAAGTCCCCTTCGCCGAGCTGGAGTCCGACAACAGCCCCGCCGTGGGAATCTTCCGCGACCACGGAGGGTCCAACCTGCTGGTGCCCGCCGCGTTCGGCGGGGCGGACGCCACCGCGCTGCAGGCGGCCCGGGTGGTGCGCGCCCTGGGCGCCGCGGCCCCCTCGCTCGCCGTGGCGACCGCCATGCACCACTTCTCGATCGGCACGCTCTTCGGCGTCGCCGAAACCTTCGCGGACGGCACCGACCTCGACGACCTGCTGCTGAAGCGGGTCTCCCAGGAACGCCTGCTGGTGGCCTCGGCCTTCGCCGAGGGCCGCACCGAACAGGGCATCCTCAGCCCCACCATGGAGGCCCGGCCGGTGGACGGCGGGTATCTGCTGACCGGCTCCAAGAAGCCGTGCAGCCTGTCGAAGTCCATGGACCTGATCACCGCGAGCGTCGGAATGCGCCGGCCGGACGGCTCGGTCGACATGGGCTTCCTGATCCTGCCCGCCGACACCCCCGGCATCAGCGTGCACCCCTTCTGGAAGACCAGCGCGCTGCTGGGCACCGAGAGCAACGAAGTACGCCTGAACGACGTGTTCGTGACCGACCGACAGATCCTTCAGCCGCCCGCCGAACTGGCCGAGGAGCTCAGCGAGCTCCAGGAGGTCGGGCTGATCTGGTTCCAGATGATCGTGTGCGCGGCGTACACCGGCATGGCCAGCTCCCTGGTCGAGCGGGTGCTGCAACGCGGACGCGGCTCCGGCTCCGACCGCGGCGCGCTCGCCGTCGGCATCGAGACCGCGGCCGCGCTCACCGAGGGACTGGCCCGGCGCGTCATGGACGGCGACACCGACAACGACGGGCTCGCGGCCGCCCTGGTCACCCGGTTCGGCGTGCAGAAGCTGATCGCCGAGATCACCGCACAGGCCGTGGAGATGCTCGGCGGCATGGCCTTCATCTCCTCCTCCGAGATCGCGTACCTCGCCGCGGCGACCCACGCGATCGCCTTCCACCCGCCGTCGCGCACCAGCACCGTCGACGGCCTCCTCGACTACTACGCGGGCCAGCCGCTGGTTGTGGCATGACAACGGGAGCGACCACGATGACCACCACGCACACCGGCACCGCACCGGCGCCCGCCACGGACCCGTACGCCGACCTCGTCACCCGCTACCGCCGCTACCTGAGCAAGGGCCGGGCCTCGCTCGGCGAGATGTTCGGCGGCGATGTGGAGGTCGCCGCCGAGGGCCCCTGGATCCACACCGCCTCCGGGAGCCGCATCCTCAACTGCGGCGGCTACGGGGTCTTCCTGATGGGCGCCCGGCACCCCCGGGTCGTCGCCGAGGTGACCCGGCAGCTCAACACCAACCCGGTCGCCACCCGGCTGCTCCTCGAACCCGCCGTCGTCGACGCGGCCGAGGCGCTGATCGACGTCGTCCCCGCCGGACTGCAGAAGGTGCACTTCGCGGGCTCCGGCGCGGAGGCCGTGGAAGGCGCCATCAAGCTGGCGCGCGCCCAGGGCCGCACCCACCTGATCTCCATGAACCTCGGCTACCACGGCAAGACCATGGGCGCCCTCAGCCTCACCGCGAAGGACGTCTTCCAGGAGCCGTTCCGGCCGCTGCTGCCCCAGGTCTCGCACGTCCCGTACGGCGACGCGGCCGCCCTGGAGGCCGAACTGGCGCGCCACCCCGGAGAGGGCTGCGTCATCGTCGAGCCGGTGCAGGGCGAGGCCGGTGTGATCGTGCCGCCCGAGGGCTACCTGCGGGACATCGCACGGCTCTGCCGCGAGTACGACGCGCTGTTCGTGCTCGACGAGATCCAGACCGGGCTCGGCCGCCTCGGCACCTGGTGGGGCGCCGACCGGGAGGGCGTGGTGCCGGACATCCTCCTGGTGGGCAAGGGACTGGCCGGCGGTGTGGTGCCGGTCTCCGCGCTGGTGGCGACCCCCCAGGTGTTCCGGCCCTTCGACAAGGACCCGTTCATCCACACCTCGACCTTCTCCGGCAACCCGCTGGCGATGGCCGCGGCCCGCGGCGCGCTCGCCGCCATCAAGGAGGACTCCCTGGTGGAGCGGTCCGCCGAGCTGGGGCAGCTGCTGCTGACCGAGCTGGAGCGGATCGCCCGCCGGGTGCTGGGCCACCGGCTGCTGGAGGTGCGCGGAGCGGGCCTGCTCATCGGCCTGGAGTTCACCGTGCCGGGACTGGCGGGCGACCTGCTCCTGGAACTGATCGGCGCCGGTGTCCTCGCCAACCACTCGCTGAACTCCTCCACCGTCATGCGGCTGACGCCACCGGCGGTGCTGAGCCAGGACGACGTGCAGTTCCTCCTCGACGCCTTCGAGAAGGCCGCCCTCGCCGTCCTCGCCTGACCCCCGGACCGTCAGACCGACCCCCCCCCGAAAACTGGAGCGGTATCACCGTGAGAAGCATTCATCTCCTGGTGGCCCTGGACGCCGAGAACCCCTCGGCGGCCTTCGGGACCATCGCGGACTTCACCCGCTTCGCGGACATCGCGGAGGACATCCACGTCGTGGAGACCCATCCGCCCGCCACCCCGGACGCGCCGCGCGACAGCGACTGGGAGGTGAACTTCCGGCGCGGAATCATGCGCTGGAACGAGGCGGAGACCCTCGATCCGGAGCGGCTGAGGATCGAATTCGACCAGACCGACGGCGACTTCGAGGAGTTCCGGGGCAGCTGGCAGCTGACCCCGGCCGGCTCCGGCATCGAGGTCCGCTTCGAGGTCACCTACGACTTCGGCATCGAGAGCCTCGTCGGAATCATGGACCCCATCGCCGAGCGCGTGATCAAGCGGGCCATCTGCTCCGTACTCGAAGGGCTCTTCGGCTCCATCACGGTGCTGGAGGGCGGCGAGGCGCTCACCGACCTGCCCGGCTCCGGTCCGGAGCCGGCCCCCTCGCTCTCCGCCCCAGGAGGTGCCTGATGGATGCGCTCAACCGCTTCGACACCAAGACCACCTACCGGCTGATCCGGCTCGAATACCTCTTCGCCCTCGGCGTCAGCTTCTACTTCTTCTTCCAGCACCTGGGCGACATCCGCTGGTGGGCCTTCGCCCTGCTCTTCGTCTACATCGACCTGATCGGCTACATCCCCGGCGCCATCGCCTTCCACCGCAGCAAGACCAAGCGGATCCCGAAGACGTACTACGTGCTGTACAACACCATGCACAGCATGGCGACCCAGGGCGCCGTCGCGCTGCTGTGGATCCTGCTGATCGGCAACGAGTGGGCACTGCTCGCCCTCCCCATCCACCTGTGCGGGGACCGGGCCCTGTTCGGCAACTTCCTGAAGCCGTTCGGCCTCAGCTTCGAGCCGGTCGTCCACCCGGAGTTCGCCGCGCTGGAAGCGGCCGTGGAGCCGGGGGCCGGACGGAACCCGGCAGCCGCCCCGGCCCCCGCCCATCAGTCCGCCACCTCATGACCTCGCCGATCGGCACGGCGCGGCGGCCGGTCGTCGAGACCACGGTGTGGAGCGCCGCCCGGAGGTTCCCCACCGGAGTGTCGGTGGTGACCGTGGGCAGCGGGGACGCGGTGCACGGCAGCACCGTCAGCGCGTTCTCCTTCGTCTCCCACGAACCGCCGCTGATCTCCATCTGCCTGCAGAACGACAGCTCACTGCTCCCGCGCATCACGCAGCAGGGCGTCTTCACCGTCAATGTGCTCGCCGCCCACCAGGCCGCGCTGGCCCGGCACTTCGCCAGCCGCTCCCGGAGTCCGGGGCGCGCCCAGTTCCAGGGGGTGCAGTGGACACCGGGCGAGGACGGTGTGCCCCGGCTGCGGTCCGCCCTCAGCTGGCTGCACTGCCGGGTCCACGAACGCGTCCCGGCCGGGGACCACATGGTGGTGCTGGCCACCGTGACGGCCTGCGCGGCCGAGAGCGACCGGGCTCCACTGCTGTACTTCGCCGGGCATCTTCACCCCGGTCACATCCGGATCGAGGAGGAAACCACATGACCACGCCGATTCCCGCCGAGGCGGACTGGGACAAGGCCCCCGGGCTCCTCGAAGGAGCCATGGACCTGGAGCTCACCGCGGCGGACTGCAACCTCCGCTACTGGCTGCAGGCCGTGCCGCAGGGCACCCTGCGCGGCCGCCCCGACGGGCACGACCCCGCCCTCACCGTGGCCCCGCACATGCTGGAGGGGCCGTTCTACGAGGCCATCACCCAGGAGTACGCCTTCCGGGCCCTGGCCGAGGAGAAGGCCACCCGGGTGCTGTCGTACCTGGTCCCGATCGCGCCGGACAACGACACCATGGAGTTCTACGCCACCCAGGTGCTGGACGAGTGCCGGCACGCCATGGTCTTCCGCAACCACCTGCTGGCACTCGGTGTCGCCCCCGAGCGGCTGGTCGAGGCGGTCGACACCTTCGCCTCCCCGTACAAGGACAGCGTGCTGGGGCCGCTGGAGCAGCGCAGCCTGGAAATCATGCGCGACGACCGGGACTTCGTCGGCGGCGTGGTGATGATGACCATCATCCTGGAGGGCGCCCTCGCCCCCGCGGCCGAACTGAGCGAGCGCAAGTGGCGGCCGCTCGACCCGGCGGCCGCGGAGATCGACAAGGGCGCGGGCATCGACGAGATCCGCCATCTGACGGTCGGGGCGGACATCGCGCGCCGCCATCTGATCGACCACCCGCAGGACAAGGACCGGGTCGTGGAGCTGATCCGCCGCGGCATGGACATGTGGGAGGAGCTCCCCACCCACGACATGGTGCACTGGCGCGAGGAGCGGTTCCAGGAGGGGCTGCGCCGCCACGGTGACGTGGTGGGCGACTACGAGATCTGGCCGGGCCGCCGGCTGATCGACACCACCCCGCAGGAGCGCCAGGACACCGCCGACAAGTGGTCCGACGACATGAAGGCCAAGCGCCTGAAGTACATGGGGCTGGAAGAGGCCCTCATATGACGGGCCCGGCCGGGGCCGGGCGGCCGGCCGGCCCGACCGCGGTGCTGTGCGGGCTCGGCGGCTGGCTGCCGCCCCGGGTGGTGACCAACGAGGAACTCGTCGCCCGGCTCGACACCTCGGACGAGTGGATCCGCACCCGTACCGGCATCCGGCAGCGCCATGTGATCGAGCCCGGCATGTCCACCGGTTCGCTCGCCGTCGAGGCCGGGGCCAGGGCCCTGAAGTCGGCGCAGCTGGACTCCGTCGGCGCGGTGGTCCTCGCCACCACCACCCCGGACCGCCCCTGCCCGGCGACCGCCCCCGAGGTGGCCGCGCGGCTCGGCCTGGACGGCGTACCGGCCTTCGACATCGGGGCCGTCTGCGCCGGATTCGTCTACGCGCTGGCGACCGGTGCCGGTCTGATCGCCTCCGGCACGGCGGACGACGTCCTGGTGATCGGCGCGGACACCTACTCGACGCTGCTCGATCCCGAGGACCGCGCCACCGGCCCGATCTTCGGGGACGGCGCCGGAGCCGTCGTACTGCGCCGCGGCGAGCCGGAGGAGCCCGGGGCGCTCGGCGGATTCGACCTGGGCACCGACGGGCACCTCTCCGATCTGATCGAGGTGCCGGGCGGCGGCTCGCGCCAGCGGGGCAGCGGCGTACCGGCCGGGCCCCGCGACCACTACTTCGCCATGCAGGGCAAGCAGGTGTTCCGGCAGGCCGTGCTGCGGATGACCGGCTCCGTCCACAAGGCCGTCGAACGGGCCGGCTGGACCGTCGGGGACATCGACCGGCTCGCCGCCCACCAGGCCAACTCCCGCATTCTGGACGCCCTGACCGAACAGATCGGGCTGCCCAGGGACCGGGCCCTGTCCAACATCGACCGGGTCGGCAACACCGCCGCGGCGTCGGTCCCGCTACTGCTGGCCGACTCGGTGGCCGACGGCACCCTGCGCGAAGGCCACTCGGTGGTGCTCACCTCCTTCGGAGGCGGCCTCGCCTGGGGCTCCACCACGCTGCGCTGGCCGCAGCTGGACGCCGTCTGACCGCACGACCACATCCGCTCAGCCCCATCCCGTCCCACCTGTGTGCGTACACCGTTAAGGAGACAGAGATGCCCAGCGTTCTCGACCGGATCACCGAGGTCCTCGTCAGCCGGTTCGGAGTCGAGCCGGAGGAGGTCACCGAGGACACCACGATGCGCGATCTCGACCTGGACTCCCTGGCCCTGGTCGAATTCGCCCTGGTCGCCGGTGGTGAGTTCAACATCCAGATCGACGACGAGGAGGTCGGCGCGGAGTCGTCGGTCAAGGACCTGATCGCGCTGATCGACAGCAAGAGCGCGGTGCTGTGATCTCCGGCCGCGACAGCGCCGGGGCCCGTGACATCGCGGTCACCGGTCTCGGCCTGGCGACCCCCGCGGGCATCGGCGTGGCGGAGAACTGGACGCGCGTCCTGGACGCCGGACCGACCGCCGCCCCCGATCCCGGGCTGGCGGGCCTGCCGGTCGACTTCAGCTGCCGCGCCGCGGACTTCGACCCGGTGGCCCACTTCGGCAAGCGGCGGGCCTGGCGGCTCGACCGGTACGTACAACTGGCCCTGATCGCCGCGGCGGAGGCCGTCCACGAGAGCGGACTCGACCCCGCCGGCTGGGACGGTGCCCGGGTCGGCGTCGTCCTCGGCAACGCCCTCGGCGGCACCGCCACCTTCGAGCAGCAGGTCCGCACCCTCGACCGGCAGGGAGCGGCGGCCGTCTCACCGATGCTGGTGCCGATGTCGGCGGTCAACATGGTGTCCGGTTACGTGGCCATGGAGTTCGGCGCCCTCGGGCCCAACCTCGTCACCGCCACGGCGTGCGCCTCGGGCGCCACGGCCATCGGCACGGCCCGGGACCTGCTGCGCTCCGGTACGTGCGACGTGGTGATCACGGGAGGCACCGAGGCGAGCCTGACCCCGACGGTGCTGACCGGCTTCGCCCGGATGGGCGCGCTCTCCAAGCGGCGCGACGATCCGGCCGCGGCCTCCCGCCCCTTCGACACCGACCGGGACGGATTCGTCGCGGCGGAGGGCGCGGGGGTGCTGGTGCTGGAGCGTGAGGCCGACGCCCGCGCCCGCGGCGCCCGGGTACGGGCCCGGCTGAGCGGGTACGGGGCGTCGGCCGACGCCCATCACGCCACCGCCCCCGACCCGGAGGGGCGCGGCGCCGAACGTGCCATCCGCGCCGCGCTGCGTGACGCGGGAGTGGGCCCGGACGAGGTCGGCCATGTGAACGCGCACGGCACCTCGACCCCGCTCAACGACCTCACCGAGGCCCGGGTACTGAAACGGGTCCTCGGCTCACGTCCCGCGGTGACGTCGTCCAAGGGCGTGACCGGGCACTCGCTCGGCGCCGCCGGAGCCATCGAAGCGGCGCTCACCGTCCTCGCGCTGGAGCAGGGGACCGTGCCACCCACCGCGAACCTCGACAGCGTCGACCCCGCCATCGAGGTCGACATCGTGGCGAAGGCGCCCCGGGCCCTGCCGATCGGAGTCGCCCTGAGCAACTCCTTCGGATTCGGGGGGCAGAACGCCGTACTCGTGTTCACCGCGGCCTGACCACGACGCCATCCGGCCCGGCAATTCGGCTCGACATGAAGGAGAACGCTCATGCCCGCCCGACAGGACTCTCTGGCCATCTCGCCGACAGGCTCCTTCGAGGAGCTGTCCGAACTGGTCAAGCAGGCCGGGCTGATGGAACCCCGGAAGGACTACTTCACCTTCAAGATAATCTCCAACCTCGTGCTGTTCGGGGCCTGCTGGGCGGCCCTGTTCTGGTTCGGGGACACCTGGTGGCAGCTGGTGACCGCGGTCGCGCTGGGACTGGCCTTCGTCCAGACCGGCTTCATCGCGCACGACACGGGCCACAAGCAGATCAGCAAGGCCAAGGTGCCCTCCGAGATCCTGGGTGCCTTCCACATGAACCTGCTGATGGGCACCGCGTACGGCTGGTGGATCAACCACCACAACAGGCACCACAGCAACCCCAACAACCTCGACCGCGACCCGGACACGATGCGCCGCCAGGTCATCTTCGACGTGGACGAGCTGCCGGCGAAGGCGACGAGCGGCTTCCGGCGGTTCGTCATCCGCTTCCAGTCGGTGATGTTCTTCGTGCTGCTGGGGCAGGAGGCCTGGCGGCTGCACGCGTCCGGCTTCAAGGCGGCGCGGGCGGGCGGGCTGCGCCGCCCCGTCCTGGAACTCGGGCTGATCGGGGTGCACGCCGTGGTCTGTCTGACCGCCGTGTTCACCGTGCTGTCACCGCTGACCGGTGTGGTGTTCGTGCTCGTCAACCAGGCGGTGTTCGGCCTGTACCTGGGTGCCGTCTTCGCCCCGAACCACAAGGGCATGGTGGTCTACCGCAGCGATGTCCAGCTCGACTGGCTCCACCGCCAGGTACTGACGTCACGCAACATCCGGTCCAGCCGGCTGACCGACTTCCTGTACGGGGGGCTGAACTACCAGATCGAGCATCATCTCTTCCCCGCCATGCCCCGGGTCAATCTGCGGTATGTACGGCCGTTGGTCATCGACTACTGCGCGGAGCACTCCCTTCCGTACTGGGAGGTGTCCGCCTGGGCCTCGTACCGCGAGGTGGCCCGCTTCCTCGGGAAGGTCAGCGACGAGGCCCGCAACGGCACGGAACCGCAGGCTGCGTGAGTGTCACGGCCGGGTCCGCCGCCGCCGGACGGTCCGGCGCCGCGCGGCACCGGGTTGCCGCCGGGCCCGCGTGCCGGATGGTACGTGGGCCCTCAGCCGCACCGACCGGCCCGAGGCATTCTTGGCTATTTTTTTGCACACCCCGCTGAGAATGGGTTTTATCACGCGCCCGGTGAGTCGTCAATTACTGGGTGGGTAATGGACTTTGCCAAATGCCCTACTGCACAGTTGGCTGAGCGAGGGGCATACTCGATAAACATCCAACGAGTGGCGGCCCTTCCCGACGGTCAACGGACGATTGGACGCGGGGGGATTCGTGACATTCAGGGTTCTTGGCTCAGTGGGAATAACGAACGGGAACGGTCTGACCGCCTTACGGGGTGCGCGGCAGTGCACACTGCTCGCGCTGCTGCTCCTGAAGGCGGGGGAGCCGGTCACCAAGGAACAGTTCTTCGAGGAGTTGTGGGAGGAGGGAATACCCAGCCAGCCCGGAAACGCGTTACAGGCCCAGGTGGCCCGGCTGCGAAAGGTGCTCCGCGCGGAGCTCGGTGACGAGTTCGTCTGCCGGAGGCTGATCACCCGTCCCTCCAGCTACGTCCTCGACATCGATCCGCTCGAAGTGGACGTGCATCTCTTCGGATCCTTGACGAAGCAGGCCCGTGCGCTGATACGGAGCGATCCGGCGGCCGCGAGGGAGCTGTTCGACCGGGCCCTGTCGCTCTGGCACGGTGCGCCGCTGGAGGGGGTCACCGGTGGCCCGATCTGCCAGAGCGCCGCCGCGCAGTTCGAGGAGAACCGGCTCTCGGCCGTCGAGACGCGGATACAGCTCGACATCGCGATCGACGGATACGCGCAGGCCGTCAGCGAGTTGAAGATGCTCGCCTACCTCGCGCCCTGGCGGGAGCGGCTGTTCGAGCTGCTCATGGTGTGCCTCTACCGCCTCGGCCGTCAGGCCGAAGCCATACAGACCTACAACCAACTGCGCAGCCGCCTGGTCGAGGAGTTCGGAATGGAGCCCTCGCCGAGCGTCAAGAACTGCATGATGGCGATCCTCAACCAGGACCCGGCGCTCGGCGGCGCCGAACGGCTCATGGTGGCACGAAACCCGCTCGGTTCCGCGGTCGCGTCCGCGGTCGCTTCCTGACCCCGCGGTCCCGGCGCACCGTTTCCCCTTCCACGTACCCCGGAAACAGATTGTCGATGACGGAGGAATTTCTCGTGACGAAGCCCGACCGGTCCCCTGCGCCGGATGCGCCGAAGACGGAACTCGACGAGGTGCGCGACCTGATTCTGCGGTACCCGGGCGTCGCCCGTGCACAGCTGGAGCGCACGGCCGGGGGCCGGCTCACTGCGCGCGTCCAGGGCTGGGACCACGCGAATGATCTCTCGCCCACCGGGCCGCTGAGTGAACTCGCCGAGATCAATCCGCACGAGACGCGCTTTCTCTACGACGAGATATTCTCCGCCGAGTCCTACTTGCAGGGCGGCATCACTCTGCGCGAGGACGCCGTCGTCTTCGACGTGGGTGCGAATATCGGAATGTTCAGCCTCTTCGTCGGTGCCCGCTGCCCCTCCGCCGACGTATTCGCGTTCGAGCCGGTGCCCGATGTCTTCGACGTGCTGCGCAGCAATGTCGAGCGGCACGGCGTGGCCGCGCGGCTGCTTCCCTTCGGGCTGTCCGACCGGGACCAGGACATCGTCTTCAACTTCTACCCGGGCATCTCGATCATGTCGTGCCGCAGCGACTACGCGGACCTGGACAACGAGGTCGACCTGATCAAGCAGTACGTCGCGAACACCCGGGAGACCGGTGCCACGGGCCGGGACGACCATCTGGCCCAGGTGGAGGCGCTGGTCGCCAAGGACTTCGAACTCACCGAGCGGCACTGCCGGCTGCGGTCGCTGTCCGAGGTGATCGAGGAGACCGCGGTGGCGCGCATCGATCTGCTGAAGATCGATGTGCAGCGGGCCGAGCTGGACGTCCTGCGGGGCGTCGAGGAGCGCCACTGGTCCCTGATCCAGCAGATCAGCATGGAGGTCCACGACGAGAAGGGCACCCCTACCGAGGGCCGGGTGCAGCTCGTGAAGGACCTGCTGACCGCGAACGGCTTCCGGGCCACCGTGGCCGAGGAGGACCTGCTGCGCGGCACCGGCCGGTACGCCGTGCAGGCGGTGCGCCCCGAATACGCGGACGACCCCCGCCCGGTGGTGGCCTCCGCCGAGTCCGGCAAGCCGCGCCTCGACCCCCTGGCCATCGCCGGCTGGCTGGCCGAACGCCGACCCGCCGGACGCCTTCCGGACGAGGTCGTGCTGGTCGACAGCCTGCCCCCGCGGGACTGAGCGACCGGGCCGGACGACCGGACCGGCGACCGCACACGGCAGAAGACCCCCGGGCCCTCGGGCCCGGGGGTCTTCTGCCGTGTGCGGGGGTGGCGTCAGGCGGACGCCTCCTCGGGCGCGGTGGCCAGCAGGGCGTCCAGTTCCGCCAGCGCGCGGTCCGCCGCCGCGGCGGCGGCATCGCTGTCCGGTTCGCCGGCCAGGCCGAAGAACGTGTTCAGCAGCTGGCCTTCGGCGGCCTCCAACTGCTCCGGTGTCGGTCCCATGGCAAGCTCCCGGGTCTCGGATCGGATCAGGTCGGATCGGATCAGGTCCGATCAGGTCAGGTCGGATCAGGTCGGATCAGGTCGGTCGAGGTCGTACGGCCGCGAGGCTTCCTCAAATGGCGTTGGCGGCCTTGAAGATGTGGAGGAGCCCGCTCAGCCGGGCCTCGCCCTGGAAGGCCACGTACTCCGGGAGCACCAGCGGTGCCCACTTCTGCTTGTACGCCAGCTGGGTCTGAGCCGGGTACACGGCGGCGCCGTTGGCCAGCAGCCACCGCATGAACCAGGCGAACCCCCGGCTGGCGCCCGGCACTTCGCACTCCGCGTCCAGCCCGGTGAACGGCGTGAAGCCGAAGTGCAGCCAGTCCGCGCCCTCGGCCGTGAAGGTGTCGATGGCCGTCCTGTTGATGGCCTCCATGATGCCCGGCACCTTGTCCGGAAGGCGGCGGCTGAGATCGTGCAGCCAGCCGCTGCGACTGCCGTGGGCGGGGGAGTAGGAGATGTATCCGACGGGCTTGCCGTCGATCCGGCCCACGAAGAGCCGGCGCAGCGACTGCGCCTCGCCGCCCAGCTCACCCACCAGGAACTCCAGCGGCTTGGCGTGTTCGCCCTTGCTGCCCAGCCAGGCGCGGTCGACCTCCGCCACCGCCTCGGCGCACTCCGCCAGCGGGCTCTCCGTCACGGTGAGCCCGGCCCGGAACGAGCGGGCGATCTTGTTCCGCAGCTGCATGAAGCGCGTGCCGCGCAGGCTGAATTCGGCCAGGTCGATGGCGTACGAGGCGCCCACCTGGTTCACGGTGAAGCCGTGTTCGGCGTACAGCCCGGTCTCCGCCCGCTGGAGCTGGACCGACACGACCTGGCGCTCCTGGGCGGCGGCGAACTCCAGGAAGCCCTTCAGCAGCCGGCCTGCGGCGTCCGGGGGAGAGAAGGGGCCCCCGAACTGGACCAGATACGGTCCGGAGGTCCGGTACACGATCACTCCGGGCAGCCCCGGCAGTGAGAAGCGGGAATTACCGCTGCTGAGGGCCAGGAATCCGCTGGGATTGTCGCCGAACTCCGCGACCGCGCGGAGCGTGTTGTCGAAGTCGATGCTGTCTGCCGTGACACTGGATGTCATCCTGCACGCCCCACGAGATTAGACGGGTAATGCGGTCTGCCGCCGCGCAGCGGGAAATCAGACAGATCCGGCCCTGCTCCTGATGGAGTGCAGGGCCGGATCCATTGCTGCGTGCTGCGGAGAGGGCAGGATTCGAACCTGCGTGGACCTTTGCGGGCCCGACCTTGCTTGCGCGCGGTCCCCGATAAACCACTCCGGGCACCTCTCCGTGTTCCCGGTCCGGTTTCCCGTCCCGTTCACAAGTAAGAGTCTGCCAGAGGGTCCTGACATGGCCCTGACGTCCCGCTGATGGTGCGCCGGTCCGGCCCGTCCCGGCCCGGCGCACTGTCACATGCGCCGCAGGCCCACGTACTGGAGCGCACCCATGGCCGCCACCACCAGGCCCTGGAACACGATCCATCCGTTGCCGATGCTCGTCGCGGTCAGGGCGTCCATGGCGACCGTCGCGACGCTGAGCACGGCCCAGGCCACGTTCATGGTGATGATGACGGTGACCGCGCCGCGGTTGATGTTCTGCTGGCGGGAGACGACCAGCACCCACAGGGCGTACACCGTGAGGAACACGCCCACCGGGTACTGCACCGAGAGGCGCACGCCGAGGAACGAGTCCAGGACCGTGGCGAGGGCGAGGTAGCCGATGCCGTTCGCACCGGTCAGGACCACGTCCGCCACGAGGGCGAAGCGGAGGAGGCTGTCGGAACGGGCGGCGCCCGTCGCCGGGACCGTACCCGCGTTCTGGGACGACGTCATGAGGTCTTCCTTTCGTTGTCGTGCTGCTGCTGACCTGGAGGTGTGTGCTGAGTGGGCCCGGGGGTGCTCCCGGCATCGGGGAGCACCGGGGCGGGCGAACCGAGGAGGACCCGGGTCTCGGTGTTCGCCGGCAGGAAGGATTCGAGCGCGATGCCGCTCAGTGGACCGGAGGGGAGATCGGAGAACAGGGTGCCGGGGCGCTCTCCGAACGAGGTGACGATGTGGAAGAAGGTCAGGAGGTGCCCCTCCCGGTACAGCTCGATGGGCAGGAGCAGCCGGTCCGCCTCCCCCGAGCGGTCGAATGCGGCCTCCTCCGATTCGGAGAATTCCGCGTCCTGTCCCGAGGGAAGACCGGCTATGGAAGCCTCCAATTCCCGTAGACGGACATCTCCCGTGATTGCGCTCCATCGCCGCAACATGCGTGTGACGTGGTATCTCACCTGGGCGAGATTGGTCAGATGCGGCGCCAGCCCGTCCGGGTGCAGAATGATGCGGAGGAAATTGGCGGGCGCCAGGAGATGACCGGCGACATCACTCATCAGCATTTCCATCGTGTGATTGAGAGCCACGATGTTCCAGCAGCTGTCGGTGACCATGGCCGGATAGGGCTCATGACCGGTCAGCACCTTCTCCAGAACCGGGCGGGCATCGTCCGGCAAGGGGGGAACGCTCTCGTACCAGCGCAGCCTCCCCGCCGCGGTCGCACGGTCGACGAGCTGCTGCCGGTGCGCGGGCGGCAGCCCGAGTACCTGGGCGATATGGAGAACCGTCTCGGCGTCGGGCGTCTGCTCGCAGGCCTCGATTCTCCTCAGATGGTTCAGGGAAAAGCCGGCTCGCTCGGCAAGCACCTGCTTGCTGAGTGATTTCTGGCGCCGCAGGTCACGTAGGAGCAGCCCCAGGACGCCGTCGTCTTCGGAGGAACGCATGCCCATAGGGGGACGGTAATGACCGGCGCCCGGCTGCCTCAATTACCTCCCAGGTAATCGTCGCCCCCCGGCCGCCGTTCTCGGCCATGGTTCGGATATCCGGCTTATCTCTTCTTCTCAGGACCGCTCCGTGTCGTACCGGGACGGCCGGGACCGAAACACACGGGCCGGTACGCCCACGCGAATGGCCGACGCCGACCGGTCCGCGCGGGGTGCGGCCCCGCCCCACGGCGTCACCGCGTACCGCCGGCGGCCCTCCCGGCCCCGACCGCCTCGGTGATCATCCGCTCCACCCGGCAGAGCCGCGTGTACCGAGGTCCGTAGGACGAATGTCAGCCCCTGGCGGTGACGTTCCGGGTCCGCACGGCGCCGGCAACTCGCTCGCGGCGACGGCCCGACCGATGCTGTGATGAGGCCATGAGCGCCCTGACCAGCCCACAGCACGAGATCCGCGCCCAGTACACGGACACGACTCTCACCGTCTACCAGGCGTACGCCCCGTCCATCGGCCTTCCCGCCGCGCGCGACGGGCGCTTTCCCGATGTCTGGAAGCGTGACCGCATGACGTGGATCAAGCCGAGCTTCCTGTGGATGATGTACCGCTGCGGCTGGGCCACCAAGGACGGCCAGGAGACCGTCCTGGCGGTCGAGATCGCCCGCGAGGGCTTCGACTGGGCTCTGGCGAACTCCGAACTCTCCCACTACGTCGCGGGAGTTCACCCCGACCGCGCCGCCTGGCGGCGCGACCTGCGCCGCAGCCCGGCCCGCGTCCAGTGGGACCCCGAGCGCGACCTGCGTCTGGAGCGGCTTCCGTACCGCTCCCTCCAACTCGGCCTCTCCGGTGAGGCGGCGCGGCGGTACGCGGACGAGTGGACGATCTCGATCCGTGACGTCACCCCGCTGGCCCGGCAGATCCGTGAACTGGTGTCGGCCGGACGGCTCGACGACGCGGCGAAGCACCTGCCCCAGGAGTCGCCTTATTCGCCGGAGGCCGCGGGGGTGTGGTCGCGGGCGGGGTTGGGGGACGCGTGAGTGGTGGGACGCCGGACGCCGGACGCCGGGTTGTCGGGTGCCGGGTGCCGGGTGCCGGGTGCCGGGTGTCAGGCGGCAGGTGGCGGGTCGCGCGGGAACGTGACACCCACCCCCGCATGTGTCACGTCGTGAGCCGACGGGCAGGTGAGTGGCGTGCGGCCTTTGCGCCGGACGGCTGCTGCTCCACGGCCCGTGGCCGCGGTCCGCGACCGCGACTCGGCCAAGAGAGCTAATACCTGATAAGGGGCATATCCGGCGATACGCTCCGCGCATGATCCACCATGCCATTCCCCTGGCGGCATCCGGCCTGAAGATCGACTGGGCCAGGATGCCGACGTACAACACGATCATGTCGGTGGCCGCCGGTGCCGGGCTGCTGCTCGTGGTGGCGCTGGGCCGCCAACTGCTCCTGCCCGGCCGCACCATCACCCCCGAAGGCTGGGTGCTGGCGTTCGGAGCCATCGGCTTCACCCTGGTCACCACCGGCCTCCACATGACCCTGACCTGGCCGCTCGCCGGGCAGGGCTTCCCGTTCGACAACATCATCTTCGGCGAACCGGCCCTCGCCTTCGGTGTCTTCCTCCTCGCCGCCTCCTTCTACCTCTGGAAACGCGGCCCCGAACTCAACAGCGCCGAGCGCATCGTCCGTACGGCCCGCGTCGCCTCGCCCATCTCCGTCTTCGTGTTCGGCCTCGGGCTCGCCTGCTTCGGGATCGCCGCCGCGGGCTGGAAGTACACCCTCTTCGCCGCGCCGCCCGAGGAACCCATCTCCGGGGAGTTCGCGCAGTGGCCGATGCTGGAGGCGAGCTTCATGTCCGGGCTCTACGTCCTGGTGGGCATCGGCGCGCTCCTGTTCCCCTTCGTGCTGCACCGGCCCCGGAGCTGGATGAGCCCGGTCGTCGGAGTCGTCTGGGGCCTGGCCGGACTGGCGTTCCTGCTCTTCGGCGGGCTCAACTACTTCACCCACATCGGCCTCATCGTCAACACCATGTGAGCTGTTCAGGACCCCGGCGGGACGCCCGGCCCCACGGGGTCTCCCCACCCCGTGACGGCCACCACCTCCCGCGCGATGTCCGTCACCTTCCGCCCGTCCGTCGCCATTCGGACCGTGTCCGCCGGTGCGCGCTCGTCCAGGAGCCGGGCCTTGCGGACGCTGTTCGCCACCTCGCGGTCCAGCTCCGAACCGATCTCGCGCCCCGAGAGCCGGCCGTACGTCGTGGTGTCGGAGGCGGTGAGCAGGACGCGCACGATCCGTACGTCCGCCCCCATCGCGCGCTCGAACATCGCCGCCGACTCCGGCAGCACACTCACCGTGTTCGTGTAGATCAGGCGCCGGTAGCCCAGTTCCGCGAAGTTGGACCAGACCGCCGTCAGATTGCGCTCGGTGATTCCCGCGCGGTGCGGGTCGCCCTCCGGCGCCGGGTGGACCTGGCCCATCAGGTCGCCCTCCACGACCGCGTGCGCCGCCTCGACGGCCCGTAGCCGCGCCGAGACCTCCCAGGCCACGGTCGTCTTGCCTACGCCCGCGCGCCCGCCGATGAGCAGTACCTCTGCGTGATTCATGTCGGCAGGGTGCCAGCCTGCGAGGGCTCCCGCGATCGGATTCCACGGCCGCGCCGAACGCGCCCGCCCGAACGGCGCCGCATACCGCGTCCGGAGTACGGCGCGGGGACGGCGTACACCCCGGGGAGGCCGGAGAGTTCCCCCTGTTGGCTGCCCGCGCACGGCGGCGGTCCGCTTAGGGTCGGGAACCATGGAGACCCCTGATGCGCGTACATCCCGGTGGCGACGGCTGCTGCCCCGCAACCGCGGCCGATGGGCCGCGGGCCTCGCGGCGCTCGCCGTGCTGGCCGGTGCGGGTACCTGGACCGCCGCGGCGGCCGGCGACCGCGGGCCCGCCGTGCACCGCCAGGACCGGATGATGCGGGTCGACGGGGTGTCCCTCGACACCTCGTACTTCACCACCGGCGGCACGGAACGCAGGCCGGCCGTGCTGATCGGGCACGGGTTCGGCGGCAGCAAGGACGATGTACGGGCGCAGGCCGAGCAGTTGGCCGCCACCGGGTACGCCGTACTGACCTGGTCCGCCCGCGGGTTCGGGAAGTCGGGCGGGGAGATCTCGCTCAACGCCCCCGACCGCGAGGTCGAGGACGTGTCCCGGCTGATCGACTGGCTCGCCGACCGGCCCGAGGTGGAACTCGACGCCGGGGGCGACCCCAGGGTCGGGGTCACCGGGGCCTCCTACGGCGGAGCCGTCTCGCTCCTCGCCGCCGGGTACGACCGGCGCGTCGACGCCATCGCACCGCAGATCACCTACTGGAACCTGGCCGATGCCCTGTTCCCCGACGGGGTGTTCAAGAAGCTCTGGGCCGGAATCTTCGTCACCACCGGGGGCGGCTGCCAGAAGTTCGAGAAGCGGCTCTGCGCGATGTACGAACGGGTCGCCGTCAGCGGGAAACCGGACGCCGCCGCGCGTGCGCTGCTGACCGAACGCTCCCCGAGCGCCGTCGCCGACCGCATCAAGGTGCCCGCGCTCATCGTGCAGGGGCAGTCCGACTCCCTCTTCCCGCTCGGCCAGGCCGACGCCATGGCTAAGGCGATCAGCGGCAACGGCGCGCCCGTCGCCGTCGACTGGATCGCCGGCGGACACGACGGCGGAGACCTGGAGACCGACCGGGTGAGGCAGCGGATCGGCCGATGGTTCGACCGGTACCTGAAGGACGACAAGGGCGCCGACACCGGGCCCGGATTCCGCGTCACCCGGACCGGAGGCATCGACTCCACCGACGGGGCCGCCCTCACGCGCGGGGCGAGCAGCGACACGTACCCCGGGCTGAGCAGCGGAGAGGAGACGATCGGCCTCGGGCGGCGGACGCAGACGTTCCGCAACCCCGCCGGGGCCGGCCCGCCCGCGGTCTCGGCCGTTCCCGGCATCGGCGGCGGGCTCTCCCGGCTGTCGTCCCTCGGCGTCGGCCTCTCGCTCGACTTCCCCGGGCAGTACGCCCGCTACGACTCGGCACCGCTGGACACGTCCCTGCGCGTCACCGGCTCCCCGGCCGTGCGGGTGAGCGTGGACGCGGAGCGGGGCGACGCCGTGCTGTTCGGCAAGGTGTACGACGTGTCACCGGACGGCAAGCAGCAGGTGCTGCCCTCCCAACTGGTCGCACCCATCCGCATTCCGCCGTCCCGGCAGGGCAGGGCCGTGCGGCTGACCCTCCCCGCCATCGACCACCGGTTCGACGCCGGACACCGGCTCCGCCTGGTCCTGTCCGCCACCGACCTCGGCTACGCCTCACCCGCCGAGCCGACGAAGTACACCGTGACCCCCGCCGGCCCGCTCACCGTCCCCACCGCCCCCGCCCTGAAGACCGCGGCGGCCCCCCTGCCCCGGTGGACCTGGGGGCTCCCGGCCGCCGCCGCGGTGATCGCCGCCGCGCTGCTGCTCACCGCCCGCCGCCGCACCGCGACCCCCGCACCCGACCCGGCGCTCGCCGACGTGCCCCTCCAGATCACCGGCCTGTCGAAGAAGTACGCCAAGTCCGCCGACAGGTACGCGGTGAAGGAACTGTCCTTCCGGGTCGAGAAGGGGCAGGTGCTCGGGCTCCTCGGACCCAACGGCGCGGGCAAGACGACGACCCTGCGCATGCTGATGGGTCTCCTCACGCCCGACGGCGGCGAGATCCGCGTCTTCGGGCAGGCGATCCGGCCGGGTGCGCCCGTGCTGTCCCGCGTCGGCTCGTTCGTCGAGGGCGCGGGCTTCCTGCCGCACCTGTCCGGGCGCGCCAACCTGGAGCTGTACTGGCAGGCCACCGGACGGCCCGCCGAGGACGCGTACATCGAGGAGGCCCTGGAGATCGCCGGGCTCGGTGACGCTTCCCCGAGCTCTCGACTCAGTTCGAGCAGGGGAGACCCCATCGCCCGCGCCGTCCGCACGTACTCGCAGGGCATGCGGCAACGGCTCGCCATCGCCCAGGCCATGCTCGGCATGCCGGACCTGCTGATCCTCGACGAACCGACCAACGGACTCGACCCGCCCCAGATCCGCCAGATGCGCGACGTGATGATCCGGTACGCGGCCGGCGGCCGGACCGTCATCGTCTCCAGCCACCTCCTCTCCGAGGTCGAGCAGTCCTGCACCCACCTCGTGGTCATGGACCGCGGCCGGCTCGTCCAGGCGGGCCCGGTCGCCGAGATCACCGGCTCCGGCGACATGCTTCTCGTCACCAGCGCGCGCGACGTGGCCGACCCCCTCGTGGAGAAGATCGCCGCACTGCCGGGGATCGGCTCGGCGGTCCGTACGGACGACGGCCGCGGGCTGCTCGTACGGCTCGACGGCGCCACCTCGCCCGAGCTGATCGCCGAACTGGTCCGGCTGGACGTGCCGTTGACCGGCGTCGGACCGCACCGACGCCTGGAGGACGCGTTCCTCACCCTGATCTCCGGAGGCTCCGCATGAGTGCCGAAGTCGATGCCACACCCGTGGCCGAGGCCCCCGGCTACCGGGCCCGGCGCGCCCTGCCGCTGCGCGTCGAGGCGGTGCGCCAGCTGCGCAGGCGACGCACCCTGCTCATGGGCGGGGTGCTGGCCGCCCTGCCGTTCATCCTGATCGCCGCGTTCGCGATCGGCGGCACGCCGTCCTCGCGGGGCGGCGGCGACCGGCTGACCCTGATGGACACGGCGACCGCGTCCGCGGCAAACTTCGCCGCGACGTGCCTGTTCGTGTCCGCCGGGTTCCTGCTCGTCGTCCCGGTGGCGCTGTTCTGCGGGGACACCGTCGCCTCCGAGGCCAGTTGGTCCTCGCTGCGCTATCTGCTGGCGGCGCCGGTGCCCCGGGCCAGGCTGCTGTGGAGCAAGCTCGTCGTGGCGCTCGGCTTCAGCCTGGCCGCGATGGTGCTGCTGCCGCTCGTCGCACTGGCCGCGGGGGCCGTCGCGTACGGCTGGGGGCCGCTCGAACTCCCCACCGGCGGCGCGCTCGCGGCCTCGGACACCGTGCCCCGGCTGGCGCTCGTCGTCGCGTTCGTCTTCGTCTCCCAACTGGTCACCGCCGGACTGGCGTTCTGGCTTTCGACGAAGACCGACGCCCCGCTGGGCGCGGTCGGCGGGGCGGTCGGGCTGACCATCGTCGGCAATGTGCTGGACGCCGTCACCGCCCTCGGCTCCTGGCGGGAATTCCTGCCCGCCCACTGGCAGTTCGCCTGGGCGGACGCGCTCCAGCCCGAACTGGAATGGGGTGGCATGGCGAAGGGCGCGGCGGTCTCGGTGACGTACGCCCTGATCCTGTTCGCCTTCGCCTTCCGGGGGTTCAGCCGCAAGGACATCGTGTCCTGAGCTCGGCCCTCCGCGACCGCGATCGGGCAGGCGGACCGGCTCAAGGGCGGCGGGGACGACCACGGGTCCGGGGAGCGCCGGCGGGCGAGAGGGACCGACCGGGAAGGACAAGGGCGGGCCGCGCGGACCTGTGCAAGCCGGCTGCGCGGCCCGCCCGCCGACGCCAAGATGTGTGCCATGTCCTCACTTCCCGCCCTGCTCCTGGCGCTCGGTGTCCTCACGACCGGCCTCTACGCGGGCTTCCTGCTGACGTTCCTGATCGCGGTCATGCCCGGCATCGCGGAACTGCCGGACGAGCGGTTCACGGCCGCGATGCGGCGCTTCAACGAGAAGGTGCCCGGACCGGTCTTCCTGGTCCTCTTCCTCGGCGTGATCGCCTTCCCGGCCGCCGCGGCCATTGCCGGCGGCGACGGCGCGGGGCGGGCACTCGCCGGGGCCGCGCTGGTCTGCGCGATCGGCAGCCACCTGGTCACGATCGCCGGGAACATCCCGCTGAACAAGGCGCTCGCGGAGTCCGAGGGAGGCGACGACGGGGCGGCCCGCGAGGCGTTCGAGGCCCGCTGGAACAGCCTTCACCGGATCCGGACGGCCCTGTCCCTCGCCGCGTTCGCGCTGCTGACCGTCGCCGCCGCATAGGCGCACGGGCCGGTTCCCGCCCGTGCGGGGCCGGCCCGGCAGCGGACGCGCGGCCCGGCGCGGTCCCCGTGCCCGTTCCCAAGCCCCTCGGAACCTGCTCAGAATCAGAAGTCGAGCGTGTCGATGTTCTTCCTGTCGTCCTGCCCTTGTACGAGGAGCCGCCCATCCGCGTGGAGGAGCTGTGACGGTCCGGGCCGGGGACGCAACCCCCGCGCGCGGCAGCCGGTCTGAGTCTGCACAGCACGGGTGCGGTGCCGTTGGCCCGCACACACCCAAAAAGCACCTCGCCCACCCCCGGAAAGCACCTCCGCGCACACCCGTACACACCCGGAAAGTCCCCCCAACCCCCCATTCCCTGAACGAAGGAGTCCACGTGGCATCCCGCGCCCTCGGAACCGCCGTCGTGCTCGCCATCACCGTGGCGACCGCTGTGATCACCTTCCCCACCGCCCAGGCATCGACGCCCGCCCCCGCGACCGTCTCCGCGTCTCTCACCGGAACCGCGTCCCCCACCAGGACCGCGCCCGCCCCGGCCCCGCCACGTGACGACTTCAACGGGGACGGCTACCCGGACGTGGCGTTCACCGCTCCCGGTGCCACCGTGGGCGGCAAGGCCGGGGCCGGGTACGTGGGTGTGGTGTACGGCTCCCGGAGCGGTCCGCAGACCTCCACCAAGCAGGTCTTCACCCAGGACTCGCCCGGAATCCCGGACACGGCCGAGGCCGGTGACGCGTTCGGCAGCTCGATGGTCTCCGCCGACCTGGACAAGGACGGGTACAGCGACCTCGTGGTGGGCGCGGGGAAGGAGAAGGCCGGCTCGTTCGAGTCCGCCGGTTCGCTCACCGTGATCTGGGGCGGGGCGCACGGGCTTTCGGGTGGCGCGGCCCTCCTGACGGGCGACGAACCGTACGGCGAGATCGGCGGGAAGAGTGCCGTCGGTGACTTCGACGGCGACGGCGCCATGGACATCGTCACTCTCAGGATGAGCAACATCCAGGTCCTGTCCGGCCCGTTCAAGCGCGACGGCAGCACGGCCGCTCCCGTCAGGGAGATCCGCGACATGGACGATCTGCGCTACATGGACATCACCGCGGGCGACCTCAACGGCGACGGCCGTGACGATCTGGCAGGTGTCGTCCACGACGGCGACGAGTACGACGCCCGGCGCATCCTCGTCCGCAACGGCGGTGCGACCGGCCTCAGCGGGAACTACACCGTCGTCAACAGGGCCAACGGCTCCCGTCTTCAGGCCGGCGAGACCATCACGGCGGGTCAGGTGAACGGCGACAAATACGCCGACCTCGTCGTGGGCCGCCCGGTCGACGGCTACGACAGCGACCTGGACACACCGCTCGCCAAGGGCGGAATGATCACCTACGTTCCGGGCAGCGCCACCGGCCCGCGGGGCGACCGGGCGAAGGTCTTCAACCAGGACAGCGCGGGTGTCCCGGGTGTCGCCGAGGCGTCCGACGGATTCGGCGCGGCGGTGTCGATCGGCGACATGAACGGTGACGGCTACGGCGACATCGCCGTCGGCGTCCCCCACGAGGACCTCGGCACGACAAAGAACGCGGGGTCGGTCCTGGTCCTCCCCGGCACCGCGTCCGGCCCCACCGGCACGGGCACGGTGGGCTTCAACCAGGACACGGCGAACGTCCCCGGGGTGGCCGAGGCGGACGACGGGTTCGGCGCCGCCGCCAAGCTGGTCGACGCCGACCGCGACGGCCGCACCGAACTGATCGTCGGCGCCCCCGGCGAGAACGCGCACGCGGGTTCCCTGTGGGTCTTCCCCACCACGGCGTCCGGTGTGACGGCCAAGGGTTCGTCCACGTTCGGCCACGGGACGCTGGGCACGGTGGGAACGGACGCGGAGCTGGGTTCGTCGTTCAACCGCTGACCATTTCCAGGTCCGGGGGGGGTAGGGCCGGCCCCACCCCCGGGACTCGGGCAGCACGGATGTACGGTCCCGGGACCGTCTCCTACGGTGAGGCCATGCGCCCTCGCACCGTGTGGCAGGCCCTGCCGGCCCCCCGCTATCTGCTGACGTCCTGGCCCTGGCGGTCGGCCGGCTACCTGGTCAGCGGCGCTTCGGCCGGCGCGATCGTCCTGGTGGTGATCGTGACCGGTGCGGTGGTGGGCGGTGCGCTCTCCCTCGTACTGATCGGACTGCCGCTGCTCGCCGTCCTCGCGCTCGCCGGAATTCCGGTCGCGGCCCTGGAGCGGCTCAGGCTCCGCCTGATGGACCGCACCCGCGTCCCCGACCCGCACCGCCGGCCGGCCGAACCGGGCCTGTGGAGCTGGGTGACGTGCCGGCTCCGGGAGCGGGCGACCTGGCGGGAACTCGGCTACGCGCTCCTGTTCGCCGTGGTCCTGTGGCCGCTCGACGCCCTTGCGGTGGGCGCCTGCGCGGGCGTCCCACTGGGAGTGCTGAGCACCCCCGTGGTGATGGAGGTGTACGGGGACGGCGAGGAGGCCCGGGTCGTGAAGCTGTGGACGGTCACGACGTGGCCCGGGGCCTTCGCGACCGCGGCGGGCGGACTCGTACTCCTGGCGCTCGGCTGCTACTTCCTGGGCCTGCTTGCCGGAGCGAGGGCGGAACTGACCCGCCTCCTGCTCACTCGCGGAGCGACCGACCTGGACGCCCGCCTGGGGGAACTCACCCGCTCCCGCGTCCGCCTGGTCGACGCTTTCGAGGCGGAACGCCGCCGCATCGAACGCGATCTGCACGACGGGGCCCAGCAGCGCATCGTCGCCCTCACGATGATGCTCGGCCTGGCCCGCCTGGACGCCCCGCCCGGCCCTCTCGCCGACCAGCTGACCAGGGCCCACGAAGAGGCCGGCAGGGCCCTCTGCGAGCTGCGCGAACTGATCCACGGCATCCACCCCAAGGTCCTTGCCGACTACGGCCTCCAGGCCGCGGTCGCCGACGCCGCCGACCGCTCCGTGATCCCCGTCGACCTCGACCTCGAACTGCCCGGCCGGTTCCCCGAAGCCGTCGAGGCGGCCGCGTACTTCGTGGTCTGCGAGGCACTCGCCAACGTCGCCAGACACAGCGGCGCACACCGCGCCGCGGTCAGCGGAGGCCACGCCGGGGGCCGGCTGTTCCTGGAGATCCACGACGACGGGCGGGGCGGTGCGCACACGTCCGGCGACGGCAGCGGGCTGACCGGTCTGGCCGACCGGGTGTCCGTACTGGATGGCAGACTTGCGCTGTCCAGTCCGGCCGGGGGCCCGACCCGATTGCGTGTGGAGATTCCTTGCGAGTGGACCGATCGCTCCGCGTAGTTCTGGCCGAGGACAGCGTGCTGCTGCGCGAGGGACTGATCGGCCTGCTCGCCCGCTTCGGCCACGAGGTGGCCGCGGCTGTCGGCGACGCGGAGGCGCTCGTGGCGGCGGTGGCGGAACACGGTCCGGACATCGTCGTCACCGACGTACGGATGCCGCCCGGCTTCCAGGACGAGGGCCTGCACGCGGCGGTGAGACTCCGCAGGTCGAGACCCGCCCTTCCGGTACTGGTCCTGAGCCAGTACGTGCAGCGTACGTACGCCGCGGACCTCCTCGACTCCGGGGACGGCACGGGCGTCGGCTATCTGCTCAAGGACCGGGTCGGCCAGGTCGAGGAATTCATCGACGCGTTGAGGGAGGTCGCCGACGGCGGCACGGTCGTCGACCCGGAGGTCGTACGCCAACTCCTGCGCCGCCGCCGGGATCCCCTGGAACGCCTCACCGCGAGGGAACGCGAGGTGCTCGCCCTGGTGGCCCAGGGCAGGTCGAACGGCGCGATCGCCCGCGACCTGGTGGTCTCCGAGGCCGCGGTGGGCAAGCACATCGGCAACATCCTCGCCAAGCTGGACCTCCCACCGGCCGAGGAGACCCACCGCAGGGTGCTGGCGGTCCTGACGTTCCTGCGGTCCTGACGCCCCTGCGGGCGTGTCCCCGCCCTCACCGTTCCTTCCGCGGACTTCCGCGGCCTTCCGCAACAGGGTGACGGCGCGGCGCTGAAATGACAACGGACGGCAGCCCGGCCCACCAGGGAGCCTGTCAGGTCTTACGCTGCCACTACGCCGCGTTCGCTAACGTGCCCCGACCAGCAAAAAGGCCCTCCCGAAGGGAGGGCCGAACGCGTGCGGTGCGTGTATGCGTGCCCCCGGCAGGACTCGAACCTGCGGCCAAGCGCTTAGAAGGCGCCTGCTCTATCCACTGAGCTACGGGGGCCGGGTGGTGGCCTCGGCGGCCTGGAGCCCTGGGGCCTGGCCGGTCGGTGACCTGCCGGGACAAGGATAGGGCTCCGAACGCCTCGACCCGGTTGCTTCACCTGCGTGGCACGATGTGGAGGTTCGGTGAAGCGAACCGATAATCGCAGGTGGGTGGGATTTGCGCATCGCTTTTGACGCCTCGCGCCCCGGGTGTTGTGCACTCGTTATGCCTGCGCCCCACTCGTCCCCTCTGTCCCGACTCCGTCCTGAGGGGAGAACCGGCGCGCAGAGGTGGCTATACGCTTCAAAAAGGCGCCAAAATTGGGCATTCTTCGCATGTGGTGACCTTGGACGTACGGCCTCAGCTCATCGACGCACTTTCCGCCCTGCGCGACCGTGTCGCTGCCGTGCGTCTCCCACTTCCGCTGCCGGGGGCCCCGCGCGCCCGCCAGACCCGGAGCGAGCTGCTCGCCCAGCTCGACGACTATCTGCTTCCCCGGCTCAGGGATCCTGAGGCGCCCCTCCTCGCGGTGATCGGCGGGTCCACCGGAGCCGGGAAGTCGACGCTCGTCAATTCGCTGGTGGGGCGGCTGGTCAGCGAGGCCGGGGTGCTGCGGCCGACCACGCGGACGCCCGTACTCGTCTGCCACCCGGACGATCACCACTGGTTCGCGGGGGTACGCGTGCTGCCGCAGCTGACCAGGGTCTGGCTGCCGCCCGAGGAGTCCGGGGATCCGGGCCGGTGCGACGGCCTCGACGGGTTCGACGGGACCGGGGAGGAGGACGGGACCGTGCTGCGCGTCGAGACGGCCACCGGGCTGCCGCGCGGGCTCGCGCTGCTCGACGCGCCCGACATCGACTCGCTCGTGGTACGGAACCGGGTCCTGGCCGCCGAGCTGATCTGCGCCGCGGACGTGTGGGTGATGGTGACGACGGCCTCCCGGTACGCGGACGCGGTGCCGTGGCATCTGCTGCGCACCGCCAAGGAGTACGACGCCTCGCTCGTCACCGTCCTCGACCGGGTACCGCACCAGGTGATCGCCGAGGTGTCGCGGCAGTACGGAGCGCTGCTCACCAAGGCGGGCCTCGGTGAGGTGCCGCGCTTCACCATCCCCGAGCTGCCCGAATCGGCCGGCGGCGGCAGCGGGCTGCTGCCCACCACCGCGGTCGCCCCGTTGCGGGCCTGGCTCAGCCACCGCGCCCAGGACCCGGCCGCCCGTCAGCAGGCGGTCGGGCGGACGGCGGCCGGGGTCATCGACTCGCTGGACGTGCGGATGCCCGCGCTGGCCGGGGCCGTCGCGGCGCAGTACGCGGCGGCCGTGCGGCTGACCGGTGTGGTCGAGGACGCGTACCGCGCCGAAGGCACCCGGGTCCGGCGGCGGCTGCGGAACGGCGGTGTGCTCGCCGGGGACGCCCGCACCCGGTGGCGCGGGTACCCGCTCTACAGCACCTCCGAGGAACTCCTCGAAGCGCTGGTGGAGAGCCTCGCCGCACTACTGCAGTGCGCCGTGGCCGCCGCCGACGAACAGATCCGCACGACCTGGCGGAGCGAACCCGCGGCCGGGGCGTTCGGCTTCGAGGACGTCGGCCGGGAGGCGGGCGGATGGGGACCGGCCGAGGACATCCGGGGCCGCATCACCATGGCCGTACGGCGGTGGTGGCGGGTGCTGGAGGAGCTGGCCGAGGAAGAGGTGCGCCGGCTCGAACGCAGCGCCGCACCCGACACCGGGACCGTGGCGGCGCTCCTGGCCGCCGCACTGCTCGGCGGCCGGCGCACCCGCGGCGCCGGGGAGCAGCTCGCCGAACGGATCGGCGCCCAGGGCGCGCTGCGGCTGCGCGACAAGGGCGGCGCGCTGCTCACCGGCTGCCTCGACCGGGTGCTGGACGGCGAGCGCGACCGGCGGCTCGCACCGCTCGACGCACTCGACGTCGCCCCCGAGCCGCAGGCCGAACTCATCGCCGCGCTGTCCGTACTGCAGAAGGAGAGGTGGCAGCGATGACTGCCGTCATTGACGAGGGGACCGGCCGGGGCGAGAGTCCCGCACCTCACGAGGGCCGCGATCACCCGGGCCGGGGGAGGACGCCCGGCGGGCGCGCCGGCGTGCCGGAGGCGGGCGGCGGCTGGAACGACGGGCTCATCGCCCGGCGCGCGGCCGCCAAGGAGTCGGACCCCGAACCCGGGACCGCCCCGGACGACGACGTACGACCGCCCCAGGTCGAGGCGTACGTACCGTCCGGCGGTCCGCTCCGGCCTCGGCTCGACGCGCTGCGTGAACTCGTCGGGCTGTCCAGGGCCAGGCTCGACGGGGCCACCCTCGCCGAAGCGGGACGCGTGCTCGACGAAGCGGCGGCCCGGCGACGGCTCTCCTCCCGGCACACCGTCGTCGCCATCGCCGGGGCGTCCGGCAGCGGCAAGTCGACGCTCTTCAACTCCCTCGCGGGAGTCCAGATCTCCGACACCGGGCTGCGCAGGCCGACCACCGCCGCCCCCCTCGCCTGCTCCTGGACCGACGGGGCCGCCGGACTCCTGGACCGGCTCGCCATTCCCGGACGGCTCAGGCGCAGGCCGCAGCAGGGCGGTACGGAAGCCGACGAGGCGCTCCAGGGACTCGTCCTCGTCGACCTGCCCGACCACGACTCGGCGGCGCCCGGACACCGTGAGCAGGTCGACCGGGTGCTCGCGCTGGTCGATGCGGTGATCTGGGTCGTCGACCCGGAGAAGTACGCGGACGCGGCCCTGCACGAGCGCTACCTGCGGCCGCTCGCCGGGCACGCCGAGATCACCTTCGTCGTCCTCAACCAGATCGACCGGCTGCCCGGCGACGCCGCCGACCAGGTCCTCGACGACCTGCGCCGGCTGCTCGACGAGGACGGCATGGCGCTCGGCGAGCACGGCGAACCGGGAGCCACCGTCATGTCCCTGTCCGCGCTCACCGGCGAAGGCGTCGGCGAAATGCGCGAGGTGCTCGGCCGTTTCGTCCAGGGGCGCACGGCGGCCGCGCGCCGGCTCTCCGCGGATGTGGACGCCGCCGCTGCCAGGCTCCGTCCGGTCTACGTCGCCGAAGGGCGGCCCGGACTCGGCGAACGGGCCCGCGAGGAGTTCGCTGACCGGCTTGCGGAGGCCGTCGGAGCGGCCGCGGCGGGCCAGGCCGCCGAGCGTGAGTGGCGCAGGAACGCCGGACGGGCGTGCGGCACGCCGTGGCTGAGGCTGTGGCGCTGGTACGAGTCCACCCGGCGGCCCGGAAGCCTGGAGTGCCCCGTGCGGCCCGCGCCCCCCGAGGAGGAGCTCACCGCCCGGCAACGCGTCGAACAGGCGGTGCGGACGGTGGCGGACGAGGCCGCCGACGGGCTGCCCGGCCCCTGGGCCCAGGCGGTCCGGGAGGCCGCGGTGAACGGTGCGGAAGGGCTGCCGGAGGCGCTCGACGAGCTGGCGGAGAAGGCCGGTGGCGAGGACGGGCGCGGGCGGACGGCGAGCTGCTCCTCGGGCGGGCCGGGCGGCGGTGCGGGCGGTGCGACGGTCATGGCGACGGGAGTGGCCGGGGCCTGCGGTGTGGCGCACAGCGGTCGGGTGGGCGGAAAGCCGCCGCGGCCCAGGTGGTGGCCCGCCGCCGTGCTGGCACAGGCGTCGATGACGCTGCTGCAGATCTTCGGCGGTCTCTGGCTGGTCGGCCAGATCGTCGGCGTTCTCGAACCGGGATTCCTCACGCCCGCCCTGGTGATGCTGGCCGGGGTCGTCGGCGGACCACTGGTGGAGTGGTCGTGCGCGGCCGCGGCCCGGGGACCGGCGCGGCGGTACGGGCAGGAGGCCGAGCGGCAGTTGCGCGAGGCGGCGGCGGCCTGTGGGCGGGCGCGAGTGCTCGATCCGGTGGCTGCGGAACTCGTGCGCTACCGCGAAGTGCGCGAGCGGTACGTGGCGGTGACGGAGTTTTCCACAACTGCCGGGTAGTCCACAGGCGTCAGCGGGAATCCCGCCTCTCCTTCAACCTGGATTCGGTGACCGCGCGGGTGCGGTCACCGGAACCGAAGGCCGAAGGGGAGGCGGAGTCATGAACGACACCTTGGTGACACTGGTGGGCAACGCGGCGACGGGCGTGGAGTTCAGGGAGACCGCGACCGGCGGAATGGCGCGATTCCGGTTCGCGGTGACGCCGCGCCGCTGGGACCGCGAAAAACAGTTCTGGACGGACGGGCACACCAGTTTCTACACCGTGTGGGCCTGGCGAACCCTGGCGTCGAATCTGTCCGGCTCCATTTCCGTCGGAGAACCGCTGGTCGTGCACGGCAGGTTGAAGGTGCGCGAGGAGGAACGGGAGGGCCGGTGGCGGACGTCCGTGGACATCGAGGCGGTCGCGGTGGGACACGATCTGACACGGGGTACGGCCGCGTTCCGGCGCGTGACGAGGGGCGATCCGGGGGCGATGGCACGCGCGGGGAGCGCGGACGGTGCGGTGGACCAGGGCGACGGGCCGGTGCGTTCGGACGAGCCGGACTGGTCGGGCGGCCCGGCGCGGGAGGCACGGGAAGCGCGGGAGGTGAGCGAGGCGCGGCCGGGTGGTTCGCGCGAAGCGTCACGGGCCGAGGGGGACGAGCGGGAGGGGGGAGGCGAGCGGAGCGAGCAGCCCGGTCGGGCCGACCGGGCTGAACAGCCGGAACGGGTCGGGCGACAGCGAGTGCAGCGCCCGACGGGGCGTCAGAAACGCGGTCAGGAACTTGCGTCGGCGTCCTGACCGGACAGGAGCGAGGCGACGGATCTGACGGGAAGTCGGATCGGGGGGCGTCGAGGCGCCGCGCGCGACACCGGCGATAACGATTCCGATTCGGAATGGTTGTACGACGGTATGAGGGGGGATTGTTCATCTCTTCATCCTTAGGATTCCCCCGTACTCACGGGGCACTTGAGTCGACTGGCGGGACAGTCCCCACACGCGCATCAGGCGCGAAGGGTCCCGCCCGGAGGGGAATTCTGTGTTTTCTGCTTCTTCAGCGACCGTTTCGTCGTCCTCGAGGGCGGCCGATTCTCCACGGCGGCGGGGCATGGCCCGGCTGGCCGCGTCGGTGATGGCGTCCGGTCTTGTCATGGCAGGCGCCCTCGTCGGCGCGGGCAGCGCGGTCGCCGACGAGGCGCCGCAGCATCAAGGTGGCGCGGCGGCGGTCCTGGACGGCTTGAAGACCTACGACCGCGCCGTGCTCCACTCGGGCGGCAGGAACCAGGAGCTGCCCGCCGGACTCTTCGAGATGACCGTCGACGGCGGCGGCAAGCTCAAGACGTACTGCATCGACATCCACAACCCCACCCAGGACCAGGCGAAGTACCTGGAGACCCCCTGGAACCAGACCTCGCTCGGCAGCAACAAGAACGCGGGCAAGATCCGCTGGATCCTGGAGCACTCCTACCCGCAGATCGACGACCTCGCGGCGCTCGCCGAGCAGGCCGGCACCGGGCCGCTCACCGAGAAGACCGCTGCGGCCGGCACCCAGGTCGCCATCTGGCGCTACTCGGACAACGTCGACGTCGACGCGGCCGACGGGCAGGCGGGGAAGCTCGCCGACTGGCTGGAGCACAACGCCACCGACCAGGCCGAGCCCAAGGCGTCCCTCGCCCTGGACCCGGCCGCGGTCTCCGGCAAGTCGGGTGAGCGGCTCGGGCCGGTCACCGTCCGCACCAATGCGAGCCAGGTCTCCGTGACCCCGCCCGCCGACGCCGCCAGCGGTGTCAAGGTCACCGACAAGAGCGGCAAGCCCGTGACGGCCGCCGCCAACGGTGCCGAGCTCTACTTCGACGTCCCGGCGGGCGCCGCCGACGGTTCCGCCTCGCTGACCGTCCAGGCCACCACGTCGGTTCCGGTCGGCCGGGCCTTCGCCGGGGTGACCAAGAGCCAGACCATGATCCTGGCCGGCTCCAGCGAGTCCACGGTCTCCGCGACCGCCACCGGCACCTGGGCCAAGCAGGGCGCCATCCCGGCCGTCTCGGCGAAGAAGAACTGCGCCAAGGGCGGCGTGGACGTCACCGCGACCAACAAGGGCGACGAGGCGTTCACCTTCGAGCTGGCCGGGGCGAAGCACACCGTCGAGGCGGGCAAGTCCGAGACCGTGACCGTCCCGGTCGCCGAGGACCAGGCGTACGACATCACGGTCACCGGCCCCGGTGGCTTCTCGGAGACGTTCAAGGGCGTCCTCGACTGCAAGACCAGCGGCAGCGGCACCGGCGGCACCGACACCCAGACCGGCGGGGACAAGCCCGCCCCGGCCACGGTCGGCGGCAGCTCGACCGGTGGCTCCGGTGACCTCGCCGAGACCGGTGGCTCCAGCGCCACCCCGGTCATCGCGGGCGTCGCGATCGCCCTCGTCGTCGTCGGCGGCGGCGCGGTCTTCCTCCTCCGCAGGCGCAAGACGCAGACCTCCGCCCAGTAGTCGCGGCAGGACCACGCCACTGACAGCGGAGTGACGAACGGCAGGCAGAGTGTCACACCTGCCTGATGACGGCCCCGGTACGCGGACGCGCACCGGGGCCGTCGCATGCCCGAAGGCGGGGGCCGGCGGGTGCCGGAGGGCGGACGGGACGTACCGCGGACCGGACTGGGTTTCCGTCCCGGGACGGCCGTCAGGCAAGATGGGGTGTATCTGCCCACACATCGATAGCCGGACGGTTTCTCTTGGCTGAGTACATCTACACCATGCGCAAGACGCGCAAAGCGCACGGCGACAAGGTGATCCTCGATGACGTCACCCTGAACTTCCTGCCCGGCGCGAAAATCGGTGTCGTGGGCCCCAACGGCGCCGGCAAGTCCACGGTGCTGAAGATCATGGCGGGCCTGGAACAGCCGTCCAACGGTGACGCGTTCCTCTCGCCCGGTTTCAGCGTCGGCATCCTCATGCAGGAGCCGCAGCTCGACGAGACGAAGACGGTCCTGGAGAACGTCCAGGACGGCGCCGCCGAGATCATGGGCAAGCTCAAGCGCTTCAACGAGGTCGCCGAGCTCATGGCGACCGACTACTCCGACGCGCTGATGGAGGAGATGGGCAAGCTCCAGGAGGACCTGGACCACGCCAACGCGTGGGACCTGGACGCCCAGCTGGAGCAGGCCATGGACGCCCTGGGCTGCCCGCCCGGCGACTGGCCGGTCGTCAACCTCTCCGGTGGCGAGAAGCGCCGCGTCGCGCTCTGCAAGCTGCTGATCGAGGCACCCGACCTGCTGCTCCTCGACGAGCCCACCAACCACCTCGACGCCGAGTCGGTGAACTGGCTGGAGCAGCACCTCTCGAAGTACGCGGGCGCCGTGGTCGCCGTCACCCACGACCGCTACTTCCTGAACAACGTCGCCGAGTGGATCCTCGAACTCGACCGCGGGCGCGCCCTGCCGTACGAGGGCAACTACTCCACGTACCTCGACAAGAAGGCCACCCGGCTCAAGGTCGAGGGCCGCAAGGACGAGAAGCGCGCCAAGCGGCTCAAGGAAGAGCTGGAGTGGGTCCGCTCCAACGCCAAGGGCCGGCAGACCAAGTCCAAGGCACGTCTCGCCCGTTACGAGGAGATGGCGGCCGAGGCGGACAAGATGCGGAAGCTGGACTTCGAGGAGATCCAGATTCCGCCGGGCCCGCGGCTCGGTTCCATCGTCGTCGAGGTCGAGAACCTCTCGAAGGCCTTCGGCGACAAGGTCCTCATCGACGACCTGTCGTTCACGCTGCCGCGCAACGGCATCGTCGGCGTCATCGGTCCGAACGGCGCGGGCAAGACCACGCTGTTCAAGATGATCCAGGGCCTGGAGACCCCGGACACGGGCTCCATCAAGATCGGTGACACGGTCAAGATCTCCTACGTCGACCAGTCCCGCGCCAACATCGACCCGAAGAAGACCCTCTGGGCCGTCGTCTCGGACGAGCTGGACTACATCAACGTCGGACAGGTCGAGATGCCCTCGCGGGCGTACGTCTCCGCGTTCGGCTTCAAGGGCCCGGACCAGCAGAAGCCGGCCGGTGTCCTCTCCGGTGGTGAGCGCAACCGCCTCAACCTGGCGCTGACGCTCAAGGAGGGCGGCAACCTGCTGCTCCTCGACGAGCCCACCAACGACCTCGACGTCGAGACCCTGTCCTCGCTGGAGAACGCCCTGCTGGAGTTCCCGGGCGCCGCTGTGGTCATCTCCCACGACCGCTGGTTCCTGGACCGCGTCGCCACGCACATCCTGGCGTACGAGGGCGACTCCAAGTGGTACTGGTTCGAGGGCAACTTCGAGTCGTACGAGAAGAACAAGGTCGACCGCCTCGGAGCGGACGCGGCACGCCCGCACCGTGCCACGTACAAGAAGCTCACGCGAGGCTGATCGTCTTGGCACGTCACATCTACAACTGCCCCCTGCGCTGGTCGGACATGGATGCCTTCGGCCACGTGAACAACGTGGTCTTCCTCCGCTATCTGGAGGAGGCGCGCATCGACTTCATGTTCCGGCTGGCGCCGGGGGACGGTTCGCCGTCCTTCTCGGGCGGGTCCGTCGTGGCCCGGCACGAGATCGACTACGTGCGCCCGCTGGTCCACCGGCACGAACCGGTGACCGTCGAGTCGTGGGTCACGAAGATCGGCGCGGCTTCGCTGACGATCGCGTACGAGATCAAGGACCCGGACCAGGTGTATGTACGGGCCTCGACCGTGGTCGTGCCGTACAACCTGGCCGAGGAGCGGCCCCGGCGGATCTCCGCCGAGGAGAAGCTCTTCCTCCAGCAGTACCTGGCCGAGGAGCCCGCCGCAGCATGACGGTGCCCGTGCGGTCGCTGGAGTTCGCCGACGCGAGGGAGGCCGCGGATCTCGCGGCCTTCCTCGGCCGGCTGCTCCACTACGACCGGGCCGCCGCGGTGCGGATGCAGGCGGGCGGCGGCGCGCTGGCCGTGTTCGGCAGGCCGCCGTCGTTCGAGGTCCTGGCGATCCGGGCGGCGCGGCTGGCCGGATCGCACGACTTCGACACCACGGTGTCCGCGGGTGAACTCCTCGAATCCCTCGACGCCGAGGGCGCGGCAGCCGGTTCGGGCTCCCTGCCCGCACCGGTCACCGGACCGCCGTGGACGGGTGTCCTCCCGCCCCGCGGCGGCTGGCGCGAACTGCCGGGCCTGCCCGATCCGGTCGCCCTGCGCACAGCGGTCACCGCGGCGGTGGCGGAGTTCCGCGCCCGCGACGAGGCGCTGCCCGAGGAACGCCGTACCCGGGCGGAGCGCGACCTGATCGGCCGCGAGATCTGGTCCCGGACGCTCGCCGCCACCGGACTTCCGCTGCGGGCCGTCCACGCCGCCCAGTCCCTCGGCTTCCTCCGGCCGGCGCCCGACTTCCCGGTCGCCCTGCTCGCGGCCGGGTCCTGGCTGCGGCTGCGCACCCCGTTCGGCTCGGTCGCCCTGCGCGGACCGGGCGGCGGGCTCGGCACGCTCGCCGTGTCGGTGGGCGCGGGCTGAACACCGGCCCGTCGACGCGGCCCGTCCGGACGGGGTGACCCGCCCGGACCAGCCGCGGGGCACGGTCCAGCCGGACAGGCCGCAAGGCACGCCCTAGCCGGTCAGGGCCCTGTCCACCAGCCGCAGCGCGGCCGCGTCCTGGGCGTCCTGAGCCGGGTCGCCCATCCGCAGCGTGAACGTGGCGCTGGTCGCGGCCCGCGCGCCGTCCGGCGTCACCCCGCTCTCGGAGACGATCCCCAGATGGGTTCCGCCGTGGAACCAGATCCCGCCGCTGCTCCCCGCCACCGGGCGCCAGGCGATGCCCAGTCCGTAGCGGACCCCCGGCGCCGCACTCCAGTCCTCGGCCACCACCGTCTCCTTCATCGCGGCCAGCTGGGCCGGGCGCAGCAGCCGGCCGCTCATCAGGGCGCGCAGGAAGACGCCGTGGTCGTGGGTGGTGCTGATCACGGAGCCGTCCGCCCCGCCGCCGGAGGCGAGCGTCGTGTCCACCGGCCGGGCACAGCCGGGGAACCAGGTGTGCGCGGTGGCCGTGGGACGGGGCACGTACGGGGAGGTTCCCGGTGTGAACGTGTGGCGCAGGCCCAGGGGTTCGATGATCCGGTCGTGGATCTCCTGCGCCCAGGGGTTGCCGGTCACCTGCTCGATGACCAGGCCCGCCACCACGTAGTTGGTGCTGGAGTAGCCCCAGCGCCGTTCCCGGGCGGGGTGTTCGGCGTCCGGCACCCACAGGGGCGGCCGGCTCAGGGCCGCCTTCAGCTGGTCCTCGGGGGCCGTGGTACGGAACCGCGACCGGCGGTAGCCGTCCGGGGTGGACGCATCGGCCGCGTCCGGTGAGACGGCGAGGTAGTCGTTCAGCCCGCTGGTCTGGCGCAGCAGATTGGCGACCGTGATCCTGCGGCCGTCGTTGCCGTTGCCCCGTACGGCGCCCGGCAGCCACCGCTCGACGGTGTCCGTGAGCGCGAGCCGCCCCTCGCCGGCCAGTTGGAGGGCGAGCGTGGCCGTGAACGTCTTGGTGTCGCTGCCGATCCGGTAGTAGGCGTCCCAGGGGACCGGGTGGTGCGGGGCCTCCAGGGCGGCGGATCCGGCGCGGGCCGTCGTCCGGCCGTGGGCGCTCTGCACCTCGGCGAGTACGCCGGTGGCCCCGGTGGCCAGGATCGCGTCCACATCGCGCTGGAGGCGGTTGCGGAGCCCGGGGCCGTGGTGGGGTGCGGCGGCCGTCGCCGCGGGTCCGGACGCTCCGGTGAGCAGGGCCGCTGCCGTGGCCGCCAGGCCCGTACGTCTGCTGATCACCGGTCCTCCCCGGTGCGGGGGCAGGTCAGGTCGGCGCCGGGCAGTGTGCCGTCGCGCAGGTAGTCGTCGACCGCCGCGTCGGCGCAGGGGACGGGGGTGAGGCCGTCGAGTCCGCGTCCGTACACCCCGTGCGAGCGGATGTCCGCCGTCACCAGCCGTGAACCGGTCAGCCGGTGGTGCAGGGCCAAGGCCCCTTCGTAGGGGACGTTGTTGTCGCGCCGGGCCTGGAGCATCAGCACGGGTACGTCGTTGCCGATCACCGTGGCGGGCTCGCGGGACGTGCTCGTCCAGAACGCGCACGGGGCAATCATGCTGTTGACGAGCGGGCCGAAGACGGGCTGGGCGGCGCGGCTGCGTTCCATGTTCCGCCAGTACGTCTCCGGGTTCCCCGGCCAGCCGCCGGCCGGCCAGCCGCGGTCGCCGCACATGAAGAGGGTTCCGCCCAGCATGCTGTCCGCCAGCTCGGGCGACGCGAGCATTTCGAGCATGGCGGCGAGCTCCGGGCCGGGCTCGACCGGCCTGCCCGCGGCGGCGTCGGTCAGGTCGCGCACCGTGCCGGCGAGCGCCGGGTCGTACTCCTCGTGCTGGATGAACTGCCGCAGCATCAGCCGCAGCACCGGCGCGTCGAGCCGGACGCCGGAGACGGTCACCGGGCGCCGCTCGGCCCCGTCGAGCAACAGCTGGACGCTCGCCCGGACTTCGGCCGGTGTGCTGCCGAGCCGGTAGGTGCCGTCCCGCCGCGCGGTCCAGCCGGCCCAGGCGTCCAGTGCCTCTTCGAGCGGCTTGCCCGCCCGCTGGAAGAGTTCGTACTGGGTGGCCGTCGGGTCGGTCGAGGAGTCGATGACGATGCGGTCGGCGCGGCGGGGGAACATCTGGGTGTAGACGGCGCCCAGATCGGCGCCGTAGGAGACGCCGTAGTACGACAGTCTGCGCTCGCCCAGCGCCGCGCGGATCGCGTCCATGTCGCGGGCGACGTTCCTGGTCGTGGCGTGCGGGAGGAGCCGGGCGTTGTCCCCGTGCTCCTGGCAGCGGCGTGCGGTGTCGCGCGCGGACCGTACCGACTGCTCGAAGTCCTCGCGGCGGGTCGTGACCGGTCCGGGCGCGGGCACGGGGGCGGCGGGGTCGCAGGTGAGGGGGGTGGACTCGCCGAGGAAGCGGGGATCGAAGCCGATCAGGTCGTAGCGGTCCGCGACGTCCTTCAACGCGGGCCGCAGATAAAGGGTGCTGGTGAGTCCGGTGCCGCCGGGACCGCCCGGGTTGGACAGCAGGACGCCCCGTCGCTGCCCGTGCTTCGCGGTGGCCTTGATACGGGAGACGGCGATCCGGATGGTCCGGCCCCCGGGGTCGGAGTAGTCGAGCGGGACGGTCACCTTCGCGCACTGCGCGCCCGCCTCGTTCAGTTCCTGCTGCTGCGGCGAGCAGGGGCCCCAGACGAGCCGCTGGTGGGAGGGGGTGGCCGACGCGGGTACGTTGCCCGTCAGCAGAGAGGTCAGGCCCAGGCCGACGGCGGCCAGTGTGGCGACGCGCATGGTGCTCCTCGGGATCAGGTGGATGACTCCCGCACGACGCTAGGGGCGTACGTGGCGCGGGAACATCCGGTCACCCGGTCGAAGCGGCCGGGGGCTGGCCCCACCCGCTCCCGTCACGGGCGGGGGCCGGCCCCACCCGCTCCCGTCACGGGCGCGGCTGGTCGTCCGGCCAGACCCCGATGTGGTCCTGCTCCAGCTCCAGCATCACGCGGTGCTCCATGCCGAGCGCCTCCGTGTAGTCGGCGGGCAGTTGCAGCCGGCCCGCGCGGTCGAGCATCGCGTACTCGCGGGCCACCTGGGACTCCAGGCCCGTCGCCGCGTCGACCTCGGTGCGGCGCAGCACCTCGGAGGACGTACGGCCGTCGCGGATGGCGACGGTGCGGCGGACCTCGCTCGCCACCGCCTGGTCGTGCGTGACGATCACGATCGTGGTGCCGAGCTCCTCGTTGGCGCGGCGGAACGCGGCGAAGACCTGCTCGCCGGTGGCCGAGTCGAGTTCGCCGGTCGGTTCGTCGGCGAGCAGCACCGACGGGTTGTTCGCGAGCGCGACGGCGATCGCCACCCGCTGCTGCTGGCCGCCGGAGAGCTGCTCCGGGCGCCGGTCGCGGCATTCCTCCAGCCCCAGCATGCCGAGCAGCGACTCGGCGCGCGCGGCCCGTTCCCGGTTGCGGCCCCGGCCGCGCAGCTGCATCGGCAGGGTGATGTTCTGGACGGCGGTGAGGTACGGGAGCAGATTGCGGGCGGTCTGCTGCCAGACGAACCCGACGACTTCCCGGCGGTAGTGCAGCCGTTCCTTCGTCCCCATCGCCAGCAGATCGGACCCCGCGACCTTCGCCGACCCGGCCGTGGGCACGTCGAGCCCCGCCAGGATGTTCATCAGGGTCGACTTGCCACTGCCGGAAGCGCCGACCAGGGCCATCAACTCGCCCTCGGTGACCAGCAGGTCGAGGCCCTGGAGGGCCTGCACCTCCACCCCGGCCGCCGAGAAGATGCGGACCACGCGGTCGCAGGCGATCAGCGCGTCGTGCCCGTACGAGGGCCGGTCGCGGTGTGCGGTGGCCCGCTGTTCGAGCTCGGCCAGCGTGGTGTCGGTCGACGGCGACGTCATCGGGGGTCTCCTGACCTGAGTTCGGTGATCGGTCCGCGGCTCCCGGCCCACCAGGCCTGAACGGTGGCCACCGCGGCGGTGAGGACGACCACGCCGAGCGCCGGGAGCGTCAGCGACCACGGGTCGGCCCGCAGCGGAACGGTGTCGAGTGTGCCGGAGCCGGGTCCGGTGGAGAGGGCGAGGTTCAGCAGGTCGACGCCCGGCGCCAGCAGGGCGGTCGTCGCCCATCCGACGAACAGCCCGCCGACGGCGGCCAGCAGCGCCTGAGGCATCGCTTCGAGGCCGAGGAGCCGTCGGCCCTGCCGGGAGGTGAGGCCCATGGTCCGCAGCCGGGCCAGCAGGGCGGTGCGTTCCGGGGCGGTCTGCAGCAGCGACAGCAGGACGGCCAGCAGGGCGTAGCCCGCGCCCGCCGCGAGCGCCGCCGTGTAGATCCCCCCGGCGCCCCGCTGCATGGGGGTGTCGACGAAAGCGCCGCGTGCCTCGGAACGCAGCTGTACGGAGATGCCCTTGCCCGCGTGGTGCGCCGCCGTGCGGAGCGCCTTCGTGTCCAGGGAGCCACCGGTGACCAGCAGCGAGGTGGTCTGCCGACGGGTGAGGGACGCGGCGTCGACGATCAGGAAGTCGCTGTCGGACACGGCCGGAGTGCGGGTGACGGTACCCGCCACCCGGACCTTGAAGTTCCCGGCCGCCGTGGAGAGGTCGCGCGGCCGGTCGCCCAGCCGCTCGGCGACGGAACGCGAGGCGATGACCGGCAGCACCCGGCCATCCGATGCGTCCGCCCCCTCCGACGCGTCCGCCCCCTTCGGCGCCGAGGTCTTCAACCGGTCGGCGGGGAACGCCCCGAGGCCCGTCGCGCGGGCCAGCCGGGCATACGCCGCCGGGTCGACGCCCACCAGGGTGGCGCCCTTCGTGCGCGTGTTCCCGGCCCCGTCGGTCGGCAGTGGAACGCCGTACTCGATCTGCACGCGCGCCACCTCCCGCACGCCGCCCGCTCCCTCCACCTCCCGGATCAGGCGGTCCGGCAGGGCCACGGAGTTGCCCGGACCGCCGATCCTGGCGTCCGCGCCGGTCGCGCGCACCGCCGCGCCGTCCCGCGCGTTCTCGATACCGGCGAGCACCGAGCCGCCGAACGCCGCCGTGGTCAGCGCGATCAGCAGCGCGAGCAGCGGCAGCGTGCCGCCCGCCGAGGTACGCCCGGCGCGGGCCAGCGACAGGAAGCCGACCGCCCCGCGCCGCCGGGCGACGGAGCGCGAGGCGAGACGCAGCGGCAGCGGCAGGATCCGCACGAGGACCAGGGCGGCGATCAGCCCGACGAGTACGGGGGCCGCGCTGACCAGCAGGTCGCTGCCGCCCTCGCCGCCCGTGCCGCGCCGGCGCAGGGCGACGACCGCCCCGACGGCCAGCACCAGCAGGGTGAGTTCGGCGACCGTGCGCGGCCGTGACGGGCGGGCGTGCATCAGGTCGTCGCGGGCTCCGTGCAGCTGCGGCCTGCGGTGCGGCAGCGCCGTACGCAGCGGCAGGGCGGCGCAGACCACGACGGCGACGGCGGCCGCCGCGGCGACCGCGGGCCACAACCGGGCCTCCCCGATGGTCAGTACGGCGATCAGTAGACCCAGCGCCGCCGCGGGCACGGCGGTCACCACCGTCTCCGCGAGCAGCCGGCCGGCGATGCCGTGCAGCGACGCGCCGCGCGAGCGCAGCAGGGCCAGTTCGCTGCGGCGCCGCGCGCCCAGCAGCCCGATGGTCATCAGCAGGACGACGGCGGCGACGGCCCCGATGCCCACGGCGGCGACCGTGACGACCGGGCCGATCGCGGTACGCAGGGTGTCGTACCCGGAGAGGATCTCGTCCAGATCGGTTCTCAGCGCCGCGTTGCTGCCGGCCACCGCGCGCAGTTTCACCAGCCCGGGACCGCCCTCCAGCGAGGCGACCGAGGAGCGCAGTTCCGGCAGGTCGGTGGCGGCGAGGCGGGAGGCGTCCGGCGCGATCCGCCAGAACACTTCCGGCTGGCCGGCGGTGGCGAGCAGCGCGGGCGCGGCATCCGGCGGCAACAGGACGCCGGCGGTCCAGTAGAAACGCGTTCTGTCCTTCGGCGGGGGCACCAGGGACGGGGTCCGGAGCAGCGGCTGGGCCGACCAGTAGGAGGCCTCGGGACGCTTCGGAGCGACGATGCCGGTGATCCGCACGGTCAGCGGCGTCCCGGCCTGGGTCGGTACGGAGACGACCGAACCGGCCTTGATCCTCAGGGCCTTCGCCGTCTCCTCGGTGACCGCACCCTCGATCTCCGGCCCGTCCGTCGTGACCTCGCCGTGGACGGTGGGCCATGTCCCCGCGCGCAGGGTGGCGTGGTCCCGGAGGGCGGGCAGGGTCGAGTAGGTCAGCGCGGGGTCGATGCCGTACGGCCGGGGCAGCCAGGACTCTCCCGCGGCGATCGGTTCCGCGGTGCGGAAGCCGTACGCGGACTGGGTGGTGTCGGGCCGCACCACGTCGGGAAGCCCGGACAGCACCTGGCGGTGGACGGCCGCCAGCGGTGCGTCGCGCACCGCCGCCTCCCGCGCCGTCCGGTCCAGCTGCAGGTCCGGCTGCGGCGCGCTCAGCTCCAGGACGCTGAGCCGGGGGTCCGCGGCGGCGATGTCGTGCCGCAGCCCCTCGGCCTCGTAACGGTCGACGGCGCGCGGGAACGCGGCGGCGAGGAACGCCGTCAGCAGCACCAGCAGCCCGAGCGCCCAGGCCGCACCGGGGGCGGTACGCAGCCGGGTACGGACCCAGGGCGCGCAGGAGGCGGGGGCGCGACGGCCCCGGTCGGAACGCGAACGCGGGCTCATGTCAGTTGTCCCCTTGGTGGCGCAGCGAGGTCGCGGGGTCGGCGCCGCGCAGGGCGAGGCACGCGACGATCACCAGCGGCAGCGCGGCGACGCCGGCCAGCAGCGCCGCGATCTGCCCGGCCGGCAGCTGCACCAGCACGGTGGGCACCGGCGCGGTGGCCTGCCCGGTCAGCACGATGAGCGGCACGACGGCGCGGTTCAGTACGGCCCCGAGCGCCGCCCCGACCAGCAGGGCGATCGCGATCAGCAGGCCCTGCTCGACGGCGATCATCCGGGTCAGCCGCCGGCGCGGCGTCCCCAGCGCCCGCAGGACGGCGAACTCGGCGTTCCGTTCGCGCTGGGCCCCGACGGCGCTCACCGCGAAGCCGACCGCGGCCAGGGCCGCGGCGACGAGCGCCACCGCGGGCAGCGCGGCCTGCGGACCGGCGCCCAGCGGATCGCTGACCAGCTCCTGCGCGATCTCGTCGCGCACCCGGACCTGTGTCGGATCGGTGTCGGGCTGCGCCCGCAGCGCGGCGGCGACCTTTCCGGACTCTCCCGGGCCGGCGCTCAGCCACCACTCGTTGGCGGTCAGCGCGGCGCTCGGGCGGTGGGCGAGGACCTGGCCGACGGCCCTGAAGTCGAGCAGCAGGGCGCCACCGTCCCGGGCCCGGTCGGAGCCGGTCCCGGAGGCGTCGGAGCCGGGGCCCGTGGTCGGCAGCCGGCGTACCGCGTCGATGATCTTCACCCGGACCGTCTCGCCGGCCAGGGTGATGTCGACGCTCTGGCCCTTCTTCGCCCCGGCCGCCGTGAGGTACGCGTCGGTGGCGATGGCGTTCAGTGCCGGGGCCTTGCCGCGGTGCACGGCGGCCCGGACGCTGAAGGAGGGCGCCCATTCCATCGGCAGGGCGTCCGTGGTGGAGCCGGTCTCGTAGCCGAGGGCCAGTGCGGTCTTCGCGGAGGCGGTCGCGGCCACCGGCTGGCTGTTGGGCTCGGTCTCGCCGAATCCGGAGGCGCTCAGCTCGGCGTCCCAGCCGAAACCGCCGGGAACCGTGACCGGCTGCTCGGACCCGCCGGCCGTCACGGCCCTGAGGCCGCTGACGCCGAACCGGTGCGTCTTGCTCCGGCCGGCCGGACGCTTGCCGTCCAGCTCGAACCCGGTCACGGCGAAGTCGCCCGCGGCGGACACCGTGAACGTGAACGGATGCGTCTTCCCGTCGACGGGTACGGTTCCGGCCTGCACCCGGTACGGCAGGCCGTACCGGTCCTCCAGCAGCACGGTGAGGAGCGGTCCGGTGCCGGACGACGACGGCCGCCCGGACCCCCCGGACGAAGTGATCCGCGCGTCGAACCGGACCTGCTCGCTGTTCTTCGGCAGCGGCAGCCCGGCCCGTGCCGCCTTCGGCGGGGCGAGCGAGTCGAGCAGCTGCTCCTTCGGCCGGTCGCTGAGGTCGTCGCGCATCAGCATCCGCTCGCCGGCGTGCGCGGTGTCCAGGACGAGGACGTCGGCCGTGCGGTCACCGGAGAGCTCCGCCGTCGTACGGAACGCGGGCGCCGCGTCCCGTACGCCCGGCATCCGCGCGTACGCGCCCGCCTTCGCCGGATCGCCTTCGATGCCGCCCACCATGCGCAGCGACGCACCGGCCCTGAAGTCCGCCTGGTCGCCCTGCGAACGGTCCCAGGACGCGCGCTGCCCGACCGCCAGCATGCCCATCGCCACCGACAGGATCAGCAGCAGCACCGGCCCGGCATTGCGCAGCGGGCGCCTGCTGAACTGCCAGCCGGCCAGGGCCGTGATCAGTCCCCGGCCGCCCGCCGCACGGCGTTCCGCGAGCCGGGCCGCGGGCGGCAGCAGCCGCAGCGTCAGTACGGTGCCCGCGAGCAGCAGCAGGGCCGGAGCGGCGACCAGCAGCGGGTCGACGCCGAGACCGCCCTGCCGGTCGCCGCTCAGCGCACCGCTGCCCGACCCCGTCGTCTGGCGGTCGAGCTGCCAGTACGCCACGGCCGCGATGACCAGCAGGCCGATGTCGGCGCCCGCCTTCAGCGGTGCGGGCAGGGCGACGGCACGGCGGGAACCGCGCTCCCCGGAACCGGCCGCCAGCGCGGGCGCCACGACGGCCAGCGCACACGTCAGCGCGGTGACGACGGCGACCAGCCACACGGTGGCGGTGGCACCCCCGTCGAGCCTCAGCCCGAGCCGGGACAGCCCGCCGCGGTCCGCGAGCAGCCGGGTCAGCGGCCCGGCGAGCAGCGGGGCGGCCAGCGCGGCGGGCAGGGCGAGCAGCAGCGCCTCGATCGCGGCGAACGCGGTGATGCGGCCACGCGATCCGCCGCGGGCCCGCAGCAGCCGGGTCTCTCCGTCGCGCTCACTGCTCAGCAGCCGGGCCACCAGCAGCAGCGCGTAACCGGCGAGCATCACCAACTGGACGGCCACGATCATCACCGTCGAGCGGGAGACCAGCAGCGCCCGGTCGATCTGCTCCAGCACCTGGGGGAGCGAGGTCCGCACGGTGGCCCCGCTCCTGAACTCGGGCGTGGCCTGCAGCTTCTTGGGCGCGGCCGTGGCGGCGCCGCGCAGTGCGTCCATCCGGCCCGTGGTGACGGTGCGGAAGTCGGCGGACGCCAGCCAGGACATCTCGCCGGAGCTGACCCGTCCGGACCCGGTCACGGAGGGGTCGGCGAGCAGCGGACCGTATGTCGTGAAGTCGACCTTCCGGACGCCACGCCCGCCGAGCTCGTCCAGCTGCCAGTACGGATCGGTCTGGTCGGACACCTCGTAGACCCCGGTGACCAGCACGCGCAGCGGCTTGTCGTCCAGCCGGTCGGTGAGGGTCAGCCGCGAGCCGGGCCCCAGCTTCAGGGCCTGGGCGGCGGTGCGCGGCAGGGCGACCTGGACCGGATCGCCGGCCTTTCCGCTCCCCGCCGCCGGCATGCGGCCCTCGGCGATCCGGATGCGGCTGCGGTCGAGCGAGGCGAAGTGGGTGAGATCCGGGTCGCTTCCCCGGACGGCCGGGGCCCGCGGATCGCGGGGCAGCGCGTACGCCGCCGACGTCTCCAGCGTCCGGACGGTCACGGGAAGGCCGTCGAAGGTGTCGCGGGCGACCCTCCGGGCCGCCGCGTCGGCCGTGTTCCGCTGCGCGGGCTCCACCTGCGCGGACATGACGAGGGAGGCGGCTGCCGCCGCCCGGTGCGTGAGGGAGTGGCGCAGCGCCGCGTCGCCGATGGAGCCGGAGAAGGCGGTGAGCGCGGCCAGTACCGATGTCGTGAGCAGTACGGCGAGCACGGCAGCGGCGAGCAGGAGCCGATAGGCCCTCACCCGGAGAAAGACGAACCCCGTCACACGTGCCCCCCTGGACCCTCACCGCACACACGCCCCCCGGCGTTCCCCGGATGCTTTCAGGCCACACCGGTCATTGGAAAGCACTTGTGTGCACAACTTGATGGGATCGTGACCGTTATCCGGCGACGGGGGTACGCATTTCGTGCCCGAAAGGCCCGATGAATTCGTGTTCGACGGACCCGGGGATTCCGTGCCCGGCGGGCCCGGGGAAGGGGAGGAAGAGGAACGGTTCGAGTCCTCAGCCCTCGGCGTTCACCATCGAGGCTGCGGCATACGTGAGGTAGTCCCACAACTGCCGCTCGTGCTCCGGCGCCAGCCCGAGCTCGTCGAGAGCGATCCGCATGTGGCCGAGCCACGCGTCGTGCGCCGCGCGGTCCACCCGGAACGGGACGTGCCGCATCCGCAGCCGCGGATGTCCGCGCTGCTCACCGTAGGTGCGGGGCCCGCCCCAGTACTGGATCAGGAACAGCCTGAACCGCACCTCGGCCGGACCCAGATCCTCCTCCGGGTACATCGGCCGCAGCAGCGGGTCCTCGGCGACCCCCTGGTAGAAGCGGTGCACCAGGCGCCGGAAGGTCTCCTCGCCACCGACCTGCTCGTAGAAGGTCTGCTCCTGCAGCGTGTCGCGCGGAATCTCTGTCACCCGTCCATCGTCGCAGACGCACCGGCCGAGGTCCGGGGTCCTAGGACTCCGGACCCCGGCCCCCGGCCCGGTTCCTGGCCCCGGGGCCCCCGGCGCAGGAAGGTGGAGGCATGGACGACGCGCACCCCGATCCCTTCGCCGCGGCCGCCGCCGAGGAGCGGTGGGCGATGGTGCGCGGGATCGCGGCCGGCGGGGCGCTGACCGACCCGCGATGGCGGGCCGCGTTCGAAGAGGTGCCGCGCCACCTCTTCGTGCCGTACTACTTCGTGGGCGGCGGAGCGGACCGCCTGTGGTGCCAGGATCCCGACCCGGTGAGGCGGGCCCAGTGGCTGGGCGGGGCGTACGCGGACGGGGCGCTGGCCACCCGGATCCGGGACGGCGAGCTGATCTCGTCGTGCAGCCAGCCGTCGCTGATGGCCCGGATGCTCGAAGAGCTGGCCGTGCGGGACGGGCAGCGGGTCCTGGAGATCGGCGCGGGCAGCGGCTACAACGCGGCGCTGCTCTCGCACCGGCTCGGCGACGGCGCCGTGACCACCGTCGACCTCGACCCGGAGATCACCGAGTCGGCCCGCCGGCATCTGGCGGCGGCCGGATACCGGCCGGCGGTGATCACCGGGGACGGGACGCGGGGCTGGCCCCCGCGCGGCCCGTACGACCGGATCATCGCGACCTGCACCCTGCCGTGCGTACCGCAGACCTGTCTGAGCCAGTGCGCGCCGGACGCACGGATACTGGCGCCGTTCGCCACCGGGCTGATCGCGCTGCGGGTGCACGAAGGGGAACGCGGGACGTACGCCGAGGGCCGGTTCCTGCACACACCCGCGTACTTCGTACCGCTGCGCGGCACACCGCCGAGGCCCGAACGGCGCCCGCACCCGGGCACACTGCCCCGGCGCGTCGGCGAGAACCAGCTCTTCCAGTTCCTGCTGGCGCTGACCGGGGCCGCCCTCGACCCCCGCGAAGCCCTCTCCCTCTGGCAGCGCGAGGGGCGCCCCGAGCGGGAGAGGTTCGGCGTCACGGTCCGGGACGGGCGGCAGTGGGCCTGGCTGGACGACCCCGAGGGGCCGTACGCCTGGCCACTGCCCGGCGGGTAGCGCGGCCCGGTCGTCAGTCCCGGCGGACCGTGATCGTCGTCCACGCCCCGACATGCACCCGGTCGCCGTCCTGGAGCGGGACGGGGACGTACGGCTGGATCGGGTCCTCGGCGCCGTTGAGCGTGGTGCCGTTCGTGGAGTTCTGGTCGACCACGGCCCAGCCGCCGTCGGGCTGCTGCACCAGCACCGCGTGCTGGTGCGAGACGCCCGGGTCCTCCGGCGGCACCGACAGATCGATGTCGGGGGACTCGCCGGTGCTGTGCCTGCGGCGGCCGACGGTGACCTGGCTGCCGGTCAGCGGAAGCTGCTGCTCCGGGGAGTACGCGGGCAGGTTGAGCCCGGTCGCCTCGGGGCCGCTGCGCTGCATCATCGCCAGGAAGTACTCGCGGTCCGGGGCGATGACCGCGGTCCAGCTCGCGGGCGGCTGGTTCTGGTTCTGGCCCGGGAAGGGCGGTTGCTGCTGCGCCGGGGCCGGTGGCTGCGGAGCCTGGGCCCCGGACGGCGGCGACAGCATCCAGTCGTCGTCGCCGCCGGACCGCGGCGGCTGCGCCTGCTGCGGGGCGGGCGGCTGCGGTGCGGGCGGGGCGGGCGGACCGGGCTGGTCGAACGAGGGCGGCGCCGACTGCTGCTGGAACGGCGACGGAAGCGGCGGCCCCTGCTGCTGGAACGGCGGGGGCGGTGCCGACTGCTGCTGGAAGGGCGGCGGAGGCGGCCCCTGCTGCTGGAAAGGCTGCGGCGGCTGCGGCGACTGGGGCCCCTGTACCGCGGGCCCGGGGTGGCCGCCCCGGTCGGCGGAGAGCGGCTCGGCCGGGCGGTTCACCTGCGAGGGCCGCGAGCCCTGGTACTCGAACGGGTCGCGCTGCTGCTGAGGGCCCGGCGGATGCTGGGCCTGGAAGCCCGGCGGCAGGTTGAGACCCGGCGGAGGGCCGGGAACGCTGTGGGACGGCGCCAGCGGGGTGTACGACGTCGCGGTGTTCGTGAGGAAGTTCCAGCGGCACTCCTCGCAGAACGGCGCCATCGCCTCACGCGGCGTGCGGCACTGCGGGCAGAGCTCGGCCTGCTGGGTCTTGTCCGGGCCGGGGCCCTGCGGGTGGCCGTAACCGGGAGCGGGCGGCGGGGGAGGCGGCGGGGGGACGGCACCCGCAGGCGCGCCCGCCCCGGTCATGCGATGGCCGCAGACCTCGCACCAGTCGTCGGAACCCGACTGGTGTCCGTTCGGGCAGGTCGGCATGTCGGCGCTTCCCCCTCTCCTCGTCCGGCCCCGGGGGCCGTGGATTCTTCCTGCTCTGCGCCACCCGGACCCGGAGCGCTCCGGCCGGTCGGCCCGACTGCGCGGCCGTGTGGCTGTGCGGTTGTTCGCCGTGTCGTTACTTCTTGACGCGAACGGTCTTGGTGGAGCGTGTTTCGAGTGTCATCGAGTCCGCTTCCGCGACCTTCGCCTTCAGTCGCACAGTACCGGTCGCCGCGTCGACGACGTCTACCACCTTCGAAAGGAGTTTCGCGGTGTCCTCGTTCCCGGATGCCGAAGCCAGCTGCACCGCGCGGCCCAGTTTCGCGGTCGCGCCGTCGAAGTCTCCCGACTTGCGGGCATCGAGCCCCTGCTGGATGACTTGTGCCAGTTCCGCCTGGCCGGTGTAGTGCGCGACCTGCGGGTTCATCGAGGTGGACGCCGCCATGTCCGCTGTCCACACCGCGCGTACGAGGCCCTGCGAAAGCGTCTGCGGCGCCCCGCCCGACGGGTCGGGGAGGACCAGCGAGACCCGGGACGCCAGCATCTCCTGCCCGATCCCGGCCTCCGGCACCTGGACGCACACGTGGTAGTCGCGGGACTCGTCGCCCCAGGAACCCGTGGGATAGTCCCCGGCGCGGGGGCCCGCCTCGGTGCGGCGGCCGGTCAGGTCGACGACCGCGGGCGCGACCTGCTTCACGAACTTGATCTCGACCCCGACGGGCGTCCAGAGCCGCAGCGCGACATCCGCGACCTCCTTGCCCATCACGTTCTCCATCATCTGTGTGAAGTCCGCGGCCAGCCCCGCCGGGTCGGCGACGATGTCGGCCGTGCCGAGCAGCGCGGACGCGACGGCTGTGACCTCTTTCACCTCCCAGTCGGTGCCGACACCGCGGGCGTCGCAGGTGAAGCGGCCCGCGCAGGACTCCAGCGCGGCCCGCAGGTCCTCCGGCGCCTCGTGCTCGTTGCGGCCGTCGGTGAGGAGGATGCCGTGCCGGATCGCCACATCGGCGGCGCCGAGCAGCCGGTCGGCCAGCCGCAGCCAGGTGCCGATCGCCGTACCGCCGCCGGCGCTGAGCGCGCGCAGGGCCTCCTTCGCCTGGGCCTTGGTCCGTGCGTCGGCGACGGCCAGCCTGCCGTTGCCCGGGTAGACCTCCTTGGCGACGTGCGTGCCGCCGACCACGGCGAACGAGGTGCCGTCGCGCAGGGTGTCGATCGCCGCGGCCGTCGCATCGCGGGCATGGCGCATCTTCGTCGGCGGGTAGTCCATCGACCCGGAGCAGTCGACCATGATCACCACGGCGGCGCTCGGCGCCCGTCCCGGTACCTGCGGGGGCGTCGCGGCCGCACCGGACAGCGGGACGCCGCCGGTGGTGCCGCCTCCGGTCGAGGTGACCGTGACGATCGCGTTGACCTCGCGACCGCCCTCCGGCAGATATTCGTTCTGGTACACCTCGACGAAGAACTGCGGCACGTTCGACTTGGAGAAGTTGGCCATCTGATCGGCTCCTCGGGACTCCAGGTGTCGGATGAAGACAGCTGTGAGGGAAGAAATGCGGGCGAAAGCGGGTGAGTACGGGCTGAGGCGACGGGGCGAAGTGGACGGGCAGAAACGGAATCAAGCGTTACGGAACGGGACTCATGTGTCGCCGCACGCCGATCCTGCCCCCTGCGGCGGTACCGCGAACGGCAGCAGGGCCACTGTTACGTTGTCGTGGCCCCCACCGTCCAGAGCGTGCCCCACCAGCACCTGGGCGCCGTGCAGCGGCCGCAGTTGCGCGTCGGCCGGCACCGCCGCGGCCATGTCGGCCGCCGACTCCGCGTAATTCCACAGGCCGTCCGTGCACACCACCACGAGACCGGGCCGGTCCGGTTTGAAGGACGCGGTGTGCGGCTCCAGTTCGTACGCGTCGGCGCCGAGCCACCCCGTGATGGCGTGGGCGCGCTCGTCCGCGTACGCCTCGGCCTCGTTCATCAGACCCGCCGCCACCATCTGCGCGGCCCAGGAGTCGTCCTCGGTCAGCCGGGCGGGCGGGTGGGTGCGGTCGTCGGGCACCCAGTAGGCGCGGCTGTCGCCGACCCAGCCGACGACCAGCAGACCGCCTGCCATCACCGCGCCGACCAGCGTGCACGCCGGGGCGTTCTGGTGGCGGTGCGGATCGTGCTCCCCGGCCCGGCCGGGCTCCCGGGCCAGGGAGTTGACCGCCTCGGCCGCCACGACGATCGCCTCGTGCATCGCCTGCTGCGGATGGGTGCCGCGGGGCAGCGACTCCAGCAGTGCTTCGTTGGCGGCGCTCGCGGCGGCCGCCGACGCCTCGTCCGGGCGGCTCGCCGAGGAGACACCGTCGCAGACGATCGCGACGACGGCCGGTGAACCGTCGGGCAGGGCGGTGGTCGACACCGCGAACGCGTCCTCGTTGCGGTGGTGGCGCAGGCCCCGGTCGCTGACCGCGGCCACCGATTCGAGCTCCTGCTCCATGTGGTCGCGCTCGCGCGGCTGGGCGTGGCCGCAGTTCTCGCAGTAGCCGTCGGTGTCGACCCGGCCGGCCCGGCAGGCCACGCACAGCTTGGTGCCGGCCGGCGGTGCGGGGGGCAGCTCGACGGCGGGGGTGCGGGGGTCGGGTGCGGGCGCGGACACCTCGGCCGACGGGGCGGACGAGGGCGCGGACGAGGCTCCGGACGCGGCTGCGGGCACGGCCTGAGGTGCGGCTCCGGGCGCGGCTGCGGGCACGGCCTGAGGTGCGGCTCCGGGCGCAGGCCCGGCTCCGGGCGCGGCCAGCTCGAAATCGCCCGATCCGTCCTGTCCGTCCTGTCCGCCCGACCTGTCACGGCCGCCCGGTCCGCCGGGACCGTCGGACCGGACCGCTGCCGGGTGGCCCGCGGGAGTGCGGGCGGCGGCCGCCGCGCCGTTCTCCGCAGGCACGGCCATGGCGATCGTCGGGTGGTCCCGCGGCGGTTCGGGCACGGCCGACAGGTCGTACCCGCACGCACCGCAGAACAGGTCCCCCGGCTCCAGCGGCTCCTCGCAGCCGGGGCACTTCGACAGGGCCGTCTCCTGGGGCTTCTGCGACATTTTCACACCCACGTCCGGGGGCGGAAGCGGTTGGCCCGCTCCACCAGTTCGATCCTCTCGTCGCCGGGCTCCGCGAGCCGGGCGAGCATCCGGTACGAACGCTCCAGCCCCAAACGCAGGCCGCGCTCGTCCAGCTCACTGCCGAGCAGTGTGTTCGGCCCGCTCGTCCCGGCAGGCGCGGGCGACTGCGGGGCCGAGGGCGAAACCGTGGGACTACCGGAGAGTATCCAGTCGAGCGCCGTCCCCAGCACCTCCGTCGACAACTGCTCCCGGCGCACCGCGTCCAGACCCAGCCCGACCAGCGCCGACACCTGGGCCGATGCGGCCGTCAGATCGGTGATCAGCGGCTCGTCCGGGGCCCGTTCACGGAGCCGGGCCCGCACCGCGGCGACCCGGGCCGCCGTGTAGTGGATCGACGCCTCCGGCACGGACTCCAGCGCCCTGACGGCCCCGGCCCGGTCCCCGGCGGCGATCCGCACCCGGGCCAGGCCGAACGCGGCGCTGACGAAGCTGGGGTCGGTCATCCACACCAGCCGGTAGTACTCGGCGGCGTTGTCCAGCTGGCCCAGGACCTCCGCGCAGATCCCCAGCGCCAGCTTGGGCGCCGGCTCACCGGGGAACGCGTCGTACACCGCGTCGAAGGAGAGCGCCGCGTTCTCGTTGTCGCCGGTCACCAGCGAGGTGACGCCGCGGTACCAGACGACCCGCCAGTCGTCCGCGTACTGGCCCTCCAGCTCCGTCAGGGCCTGCCCAGCGGCGCCGAGTTCGTGCAGCTCCAGGCGGGCGCGCAGCTCACGCAGCCGGGTCTCCAGCGACGGCACGGGCACGCCCTGGAGCGCGGTGATCAGTTCGGCGGGGGCGGTGGTCATCAGCCCGGCGAGGAAGCCCGCGTTGGGGTCGGTCGCGTCGACCCGGGGCACGGGCAGCGCGAGCGAGGTGGACGGCACGTCGAGCCGGGCCAGCCGGGGGCCTTCGGGGGCGTACGGCCCCGCAGGCGCTCCGGGCGGGTACGGGCCGGACGGCGCTCCGGCGGCGCCGGCCGGGACACGCGGGGCCGGAACCGCGGCCTGCGTCTGCGCGTACGGGAAGGCCGAGCCGTTCGCGAGGGCCGCGCCGCTCGCCTCCGCGGGGCCGCCGGCCCGGACGTGCGTGGGCGGCGGGGTCAGCGGGCCGGCACCCGGACCGGGGTGACCGGCCGCGGGCGGCGCACCCGTGGGCGGCGCGCCCGGCCCCGGTCCGGCGGGCGGCACCGCGGGCGGGACCGGGGCCGCAGCCCCCGCCCCGGTGCGCCGCCGGCCGAAGCGCCCGGACGCCGCCGGAGCGCCGGCCCGCACCCCCAGCCGCGACACCTCGCCCGCCGGCTCGGCGAACAACCGCGTGTCCGTGACCCGCACTTCCGTACCGAACAGCGTCGACAGCGCCGGCCGCGGCCGGCGCGTCTGCAGCGACACCACCTCGCGCAGCACCCCCGTCAGCTGCTCCGCCATCTCCGCCGCCGAGGCGAACCGCCGCGCCGGATCCGGGTCGGTGGCCCGCACCAGCAGCCGGTAGAACGACTCGTACGTGCGGAAGACCTCGATGTTCTCCGGGTCCGGCAGCGAGTCCACGAAGACGTTGGTGTAGCCCTGGAAGTCGAAGGTGAGCACCGCGAGCGTCCGCGCCACCGTGTACAGGTCGGAGGCGACCGACGGGCCCACCTCCGCGACCTCCGGCGCCTGGTACCCCACCGTGCCGTAGATGGCCGACTCGTCGTCGTCCATCCTGCGGACCGCGCCCATGTCGATCAGCTTCAGCTGGTCCTCGGTCTGGATCGCGTTGTCGACCTTGAAGTCGCAGTAGAGCAGGTTGCGGCTGTGCAGATGACCGAGCGCCTCCAGCGCCTCGATGCCGTACGCGCACGCCTGCTCGACCGGCAGCGGATCGCGCTTCCCGGCCGGGGTGCGGCGCTCGTTCGCGATCTCCTTGAGCGCCTTGCCGCCGACGTACTCCATCACTATGTAGCCGTCGAGCGAGCCGGTGCGCTGGTCGAGATGCTCGACGAAGTTGTAGATCCGGACGATGTTGGAGTGCTCGATCTCGGCGAGGAAGCGGCGCTCCGAGATGGCGGCCGCCATGGCGTCCTGGTCACCGGTGTCGAGCAGTCCCTTGAGGACCACCCAGCGGTCCGACACGGCACGGTCGACCGCGAGGTAGACCCAGCCGAGCCCGCCGTGCGCCAGGCAGCCCGCGACCTCGTACTGGCCGTGCACGATGTCGCCCTCGCCGAGCTTGGGCGCGAAGGAGTACGGATGGCCGCACTTGGTGCAGAACCCCTCCGTGCGGCCCGCCCGTTCGCCGCGGGCCCGGCCCACCGGGGCCCCGCAGTCGGAACGCGAACAGAAACGCTTCCGCTCCGGCACCTCCGGGTTCTCCATCACCGCCGAGCGCGGATCGGGACGCGGCACGTCCGGAACCTGCACCAGGCCCACGCCCAGCCTGCCCCGGGCGGACGAGCCCGTGGACGAACCGGAGGAACGCACCGACACCGAACGGGACGTGGTGCCACCGGACAGCGCCCGCGAGAGCCGCCCCGAAACGGAACGCCGTGACGTCGACGAGCGGGACGAGGAACGCGAGGACGCCCGGGACGAGGCCCGCGCACTGCTGCCGCTGCCCCGACTGCCCCTGCTGCTCGCGCCGCCGCCCGCGAGTCCGGTCGGCGGCGAGCTCACCAGGCCATCCCCAAGTTCTCGGCTTCGCCCGGACAGGGGAGGCCCCACCTGCGACACGACCGGAGCCAGACCGCAGGTGTCGCAGTACAGCTCACCGCCGCCCATGTCCTCGTAACTGCCCTCGCACGCGGGGCGCTGGCACTGCGCACTCATGGTCCGTCCCCCTGTTCGCCCCGCCGCCGCGGCGGCTCTTCCACCCTGCGCTCCTGCGTATTCATCGCCGGTCCTCCGGTCCCGGGGCCCGGCTCTGGGACAGCAGTTCGGCCGCCGTCTCCTGGTAGCGCAGCACCGCCTGCGCGGCGACCCGCAGATCGCACGGCGCGCTCCACAGCATCCGGCGCGCCGCGTCGTACCGCTCGATCAGCAGCGGGTCCTCGGCCAGACCGTGCCGGGCGACCTTCGCCTTGTACGCGTCGAGCCTGCCGCGCAGCTCCGCACGTACGGCCAGCGGGGCCGTGACCGCGGTCAACGACTCCCGGGCCCGCAGCAGTTCCTCCTCGGCCTCCCGCTCCAGCGTCTCCAGGAGCGGTGAGAGCCGATGCCACTGGGCGTGCCTGCGGTACTCCGAAGCGGCGGCCAGCCGCTCCTGGAGCGCGGTCGCCGGACCGCTGACCGCGGGCACCTCGGAGGCGGCGATCTTCGCCAGCACCTCGCCGCGCGCCGACCGGGCCTCGGTGAGGGTGCGGTCCGCACGGGAGAGGACGTCACGCAGCTGGACCAGCCGCTGCTCGGCGTCCTGGCGGACCGCGAGCACCGCCTCGATCTCGCGGCGCACGTCGTCGAGGGCGCGGGCCGCCCGGTCGTAGCGCATCGTGTCCGGGCGCCCGCCGCCGGGCGCCGAACTTCCGGGCCCCGGCAGCCAGAAGGCGAGCGGATCGGAGATCACCTGCACCCGCAGCGTGGTCAGCTCGTGGGTGATCGCCTCCAGGTCGTCGCCCGCCGGGTGCTCGCCCGGCCGTACGCCGACGGAGTGCGCCAGCGAGCGGGTGCGGTGCAGCTCGGCGGCGAGCAGATCTATCCGGGCGGGCAGCGCGGACCACACGGAGTCGGAGGCGACGACCATGTCCAGCGAGCGGGCGTACAGGTCGTTCATCCGGGCGACCAGCTCCTCCAGCGTGAACCGCTCGGAGAGCTTGGCCGGGCCCGTGACCGACGGATGGGGGCGGCCGGCCGCGTGCGCCACGGTGACGCCCTGGCCGCGCAGCAGTTCGGTGAGGGCCACCAGGTCGTCCCGGTTGGGATGGCGCCGGCGTGCCCGTACCGCGCGGGCCTCGGACAGCGCCCCCGCGTAGGCGTCGAAATATCCCCACAGCAGGGTGATCGAGTGCTCGGTGGTGGCCCAGCGCTCCTTGGTGACACCGGTCAGATCGGCGCCCTCCAGGAGCCGGCGGCCCGCGTGGTCCTGCAGGGCGAGGAGCGAGGTCTCGATCGCCTCGTGCTCCGCGCCCAGCCGGGCCAGCGCACGGTCCGCCTCGTCCCGGTCCATGACCGGGCCGGGGGGCCTCCCCGCGTAGCCGGGGAAGGGGCCCGCGACGCCCATCGATCACCTCTCCGCTCCTCCTGCCGGGACGGGCCCGCCAGGATCAGTGCCACTGCCTCGCCGGCCGGATCCGCGCCGTCGCGCGCATCCGGCCGGCCCGGCACTAGTTGCTCCGGTACTTGGGTGCCGGCGGCGCCGTCATCCCCGGCAGACCGTCCTGAAGCCAATGCCGGTACGACTTCATCCAGGGGCTGTCCGCGCCGCCCCTGCGGTAGTCGACCAGGACCTGATTGACCCGGGCCACCAGATCGTCCGCTCCGCGCTTCGCCGCCACGCCGTAGTACTCGGTGGTGAACGGCTTGTCGCCCTTGAGCTCGACCGCCGGGTCCTGGGCGGCCTGGCCGGCCGCCAGCGCGTTGTCCGTGACGATCGCGTCGACCTCGCCCAGCTGGAGCCGCACCAGGCAGTCCAGCTGGTTGGGGACGGTGAGCCGGTCCTCGTCCGCGTCGGTGCCGTCGTGCTCGTCCTTGAAGACCGAGCCGAACGACTGCTTCTGCAGCGCCTCGTAGGCGGTGGAGCCCTCGGCGGTGCAGACCCGCTTCCCGGCCAGGGACTTGTCGAACCCGGTGATCGCCGAGTCCTTCGGCGCGAGGACCTGCTGCCCGGCCTGGAAGTACGCCGTGGAGAACGAGACCTGGTCCAGCCGGGCGCAGTTGATCGTCATCGTCCGGACGACGACATCGACCTTGTCGTTCTCCAGTGCGGCGATCCGCTGGTTGGTGGGGATGGCCCGGAAGATCACGGCGTCGGGGTCGCCCAGGATGTCCTTGGCGATGGCCCGCACCAGATCGATGTCGAAGCCTTCGAGCCCGCCGGTCTCCGGATCGCGGTATCCCCATTGGAAGCTGTTCTGGTCGACACCGGCGATCAGCTTTCCGCGCGCCTTGATCTTCGCGATGCTCGGGCCGTCGGCGCCGGACGGCGGCAGGCTCGCCTCCGGATCCGTGCAGTCGCCGGACCGGGCCTGCACCGCCTGTGCCGCACCCGGCCCCGAGGCGGCGTCACCGCCGAAGGCGCCGGCGCCGCGGTGGGAGAGCGGCAGCAGGGTGAGCGAGGCCGTCACCGCGCAGGCCACGGCCATGCCCGTCACCCCGCCCCAGCCGCGCAGTCCGCCGCGCGTGGACCCAGGGCCCGTGAGCTTCCTGGTCATCGCTCCCCCTCTCACCGGTACTCCGAGAGCCTGCGGTTGACCCCGACGATCGCGGCGACGGCACCCAGCGCGGCCAGCGCCGCGGCCCCTGCCGGCAGCCCGCCCAGCGCCCCGCGCCCGTTCTTCGCGGCCCGGGTGAACTCGCCCTGCTCATGGGCGAGCGCCTGCTCCAGCGCCTTGTCCACCCGGTTGAAGGACTCGCCCGTCGAGTTCTTCGGCCCGATGATCTGCTTCAGCGCGCCCTCGTAGTCGCCGCTGTCGTCGGTCGTGCGGGCGGTCCGGTGGCGGCCCTGCCACTCGGAGGCACCGTTGATGGCGTTCGCCACCGGCCCGCTCCCCTGGGAGTCGTCGGCGAGCTTCCTGGCCTTCCTCAGCTCTTCGCCGAGGGCCTTCATGCCCGTGGTGTAGTCGGTCTCGTACTTGTCGTTCCTGCCGTCCGGGGTGAGCACCGCGCCCCGGGCGACCAGAGTGAGGTTCTCATTGGCACGCGCCTTCAGCGAGTCGATCCGCGCGTGGTTGAGGACATCGAGGGACTGCTGCCCGTGCACATCGGCGTCCAGCAGTGCGGACCGCGCCACCGTGTGCCCCACGGCGAGCCACAGCAGCACCACGGTGGACGCGGCGGTCGCGGCGAGCAGCCCGTGGTTGAAGACCCGGTTCGTCCTGCGGTAGTTGCGCCGCTGCGCCCAGAACAGCGCGGCCAGTGCCACGACTCCGAGCCCGAGCGAGAAGAACGGCCACGCCCTGGCCGAGTCGTTGTCCCCGTCGAGCCTGCCGGTCTCCGCCGTGTACAGCCGCTCGGCGGCCGGCAGCAGCACGTCGGTCATCTTCTGGTTCGCGTACCGGAGATAGGCGCCGCCCAGCGGCAGGCCCTGCCGGTTGTTGGCGCGGGCCCGCTCGATCAGGCCCGTGTACCGGGGGAGTTCCTCGTTGAGCGTGGTGATCTCGTGCCCGGAATCGGTCGACGCGTCCGTGTTGGCCGCGGCCTTCACCAGCAGCCGGGACGCCTCCTTGATGTCCCTGTCGTACCGGTCGTGGACATCGCGCGGCTCCTGCGCCCCGGCCAGGAAGCCGCTCGCCGCCGCGGTGTCGGCATCGGCCAGCGAGCGGTAGATGCCCGCCGCGCCGGCGCTCAGCGGCTGGCTGCGGCTCACCACGTCGTCGGCGGCGGTCGCCCGGTCGGCGATCTCGAACGCCGTCACGGCCCCGAACGCGACGACGAGCAGGGCCAGTGCGGCCCCGATGATCCGGAGCCTGCCCGGTTCGGTCGTCGCCGCCGCCCGCAGCTGTTCCGTCGTCGCGGACAGGGCACCGCGCCGCGGCGGAGCGGGTACGGTCGCGGGCACGGGCGGCTGCGCCCGTGCGTGGTCCGGCGCCGTGCGTACATTCGGCGGGTATGTCACTCGACCTCCCCCTCGGTCACTGACGGTGGCCCGGTCCCCGGCCGATCGGGGGCTGGTGCCCGGCCAGAAGTATGGCCGCAGGGACCGGCATCCACACCATGAACGTCCGGATCCCGCATCGTCCGTGGATGCGATCACCCGCATTCGATCAAGGGCCGCGCCGCCGATCAAGCCGATCGGCGGACCAATCCCCGAAGCGGACCGATCTCTCCACCCCTGAACACGTCCGGGACAACTGATCGGTTCCCTTACGCAAGGGGCGTCCCGCGACGCGAAACGCCGCGGGACGCCCTCAGAGCCCGGCCAAATCAGCTGTACTGTGCACGCAGCCTCTCGTGCACCCCGGCCGCCGCCCCCGTGTGATCGAGGCCGAGCAGCGCGGCTCCCAGCACCGGAGGCTCCGTCACCACCCGGACCACCGCCTTCGGCGCACGTACCGCGAGGAGTTCGGTGATCCTGCCGTCCAGCTGCGGATGACGGGCCGCCAGCACACCGCCGCCCAGCACCACCGGCGCCTCCTCGTCCAGCAGGCCGAGCCGGCCCAGCGCGACCGACGCCATCGCGACGACCTCCTCTGCCAGCCGGTCCACCAGCGAGACCGCCACCGGGTCCCCGGCCGCCGCGGTCGCGAAGAGCACCGGGGTCAGCTCGTGCCGGCGCTCGGACTCGACCCGGCCCAGATGCAGTGCCTCGATCAGCGCGTACATCGAGTCGAGCCCGAAGTGCGCGGGCAGGGTGCGGGCCAGCCCGGTCGGCTCACCGCGGCCGTCCTCGGCCCGTGAGGCGAACCACATCGCCTCCTCGGCCAGTCCCGAACCGCCGCCCCAGTCGCCGGACATCCGGCCTATGGCGGGGAAGCGCGCGGTCCGCCCGTCCGGCACCATGCCGACGCAGTTGATTCCCGCACCGCAGACGACGGCCACACCCCGCGGCTCGTCGACGCCCGCGCGCAGTATCGCGAAGGTGTCGTTGCGCACCTCCACCGTGGTCCCCCAGCCGCGGGCGCGCAGCGCCCGCGCCAACTGCTCCTCCTCCACCGGGAGGTCGGCGTTGGCGAGACAGGCCGACACATGCGCGACGGAGCCGACCGGTTCACCCGACAGCTCCAGCACCTGCCCGACGGCCGCGCCGAGCATGTCCACGGCCGCCTCGACGCCCACGACCGGTGGCTGGAAGCCACCGCCGCGGGACGCCGCCAGCACCGTTCCGTCCTCACCGATCAGTGCCACATCGGTCTTGCTGTTCCCCGCGTCGATCGCGAGGACCGAAGCGTTCACGCCCACGCCAGGTGCTCCCGGTTGTGCGCGATCAGCTTGTCGGTGAGCGCCTCGGCGTACTCGAACTGGCCGATCAACGGGTGCGCGAGCAGTGCCTTGAACACCCGGTCCCGGCCTCCGCGCAGCGCGGCTTCGAGCGCGAGGTCCTCGTACGCGGTGACCTGGGCGATCAGACCGGCGTACAGCGGGTCCAGCCCGGGGACGGCGAGCGGCGTCGCGCCCGTGCCGTCGACCCGGGCCTGCACCTCGATCACCGCGTCGTCCGGCAGGAACGGCAGCGTCCCCTTGTTGTACGTGTTGACCACCTGCACCGGGCTGCCGCCCGAGCCGAGCAGCGAGGACGCCAGGTCCACCGCGGCCTCCGAGTAGAAGGCACCGCCGCGCTTGGCGAGCAGCGCGGGCTTCTCGTCCAGCGCCGGGTCGCCGTACATGGCGAGGAGTTCCTTCTCCATCGCGGCGACCTCGGCCGCCCGGGACGGCTTGGTGCCGAGCTCCCGTACGACCGCGTCGTGCGCGTAGAAGTAACGCAGGTAGTACGAGGGGACGACGCCGAGCCGGTCGACGATCGCCCGGGGCATGCGCAGATCGTCCGCGACGGCGTCGCCGTGCTCGGCGAGCAGCCTCGGCAGGACGTTCTCGCCGTCCGGGCCACCGAGGCGGACGCCGAGCTCCCAGGTCAGGTGGTTGAGCCCGACATGGTCGAGGTGCACCTCACCGGGCGTGACGTCGAGGAGCCGGGCGAACTTCCGCTGGAAGCCGATCGCCACGTTGCACAGGCCGACGGCCTTGTGCCCGGCCTGGAGCAGCGCCCGGGTGACGATGCCGACCGGGTTGGTGAAGTCGATGATCCAGGCGTTCGGGTTGGTGCGGCGGACCCGCTCGGCGATGTCCAGGACGACCGGGACGGTGCGCATCGCCTTGGCGAGGCCGCCGGCCCCGGTGGTCTCCTGGCCGACGCAGCCGCACTCCAGCGGCCAGGTCTCGTCCTGGTTGCGGGCGGCCTGGCCGCCGACGCGCAACTGGAGCAGGACCGCGTCGGCGTCGGCGACACCCGCGTCGAGGTCCGAGGTGGTGACGATCCTTCCCGGGTGGCCCTGCTTGGCGAAGATCCGCCGGGCGAGGCCGCCGACGAGTTCGAGACGGTCGGCCGCCGGGTCGACGAGCACCAGCTCCTCGATGGGCAGCGTGTCCCGCAGCCGGGCGAATCCGTCGATCAGTTCAGGTGTGTAGGTGGACCCGCCACCCACTACTGCGAGCTTCATAGTCAGCCCTTTACTCCGGTCAGTGTGACGCCCTCGACAAAAGCCTTCTGGGCGAAGAAGAAGACGAGGATCACGGGGGCCATGACCAGTACGGTCGCGGCCATGGTCAGGTTCCAGTCGGTGTGGTGCGCGCCCTTGAAGGACTCCAGGCCGTAACTGAGGGTCCAGGCGGCCGGGTTCTCCGAGGCGTAGATCTGCGGGCCGAAGTAGTCGTTCCAGGCGTAGAAGAACTGGAAGAGCGCGACGGCGGCGATGCCCGGCCTGGCCATCGGCACGACGACCCGCATCAGCGTGCGGAACTCACCGCAGCCGTCGACCTTCGCCGCGTCGAGGTACTCGTTCGGGATGGTCAGCAGGAACTGCCGCAGCAGGAAGATGGAGAACGCGTCACCGAAGGCCATCGGGATGATCAGCGGCCAGAGCGTGCCGGACAGGTCCAGCTGCTTCGCCCAGAACAGATACATCGGGATGACGACGACCTGCGGTGGCAGCATCATCATCGAGATGACGAGCATCAGCGACAGGTGACGCCCGCGGAAGCGGAACTTGGCGAGCGCGTACGCCACGGGCAGCGACGACACGACGGTGAGGACGGTGCCGAGCCCCGCGTACAGCAGGGTGTTCCGCCACCAGCTCAGGAAGCCCGGGGTGTCGAACACCTTCTTGTAGTTGCTCCACTCGAAGGGGTGCGGCCACAGATCGCGGGTCAGCGCCTGCTGGTCGCTCATCAGCGAGGTGAGCAGCAGGAAGACGAACGGCAGCACGAAGAAGAGCGCGGCCGCGACGCCGAGCGCGTGCACGGCGATCCAGTTCAGCAGCGCCTTGCGGCGTGCCGTGCGTGCGGCCGGGGTGGCCGGTTCGGCCGCCCCGTCGGCCGCCTTGAGGGTGTCGAGAGCCTGCGTCACGTCACTCACCTGCCTGGATCAGCCCGCTGCGGCGCCGCATCAGCAGTGCGGTGAACGCCATGGCGAGTACGAAGAGGACGAGCGCGACCACGCAGGCGGAGCCGTAGTCGAAGCGCTGGAAGCCGAGGTTGTAGACGAGCTGCGGAAGCGTCAGTGTCGACTTGTCGGGATAGCCCGGTTCGAACTGCTGCCCGGAGCCGCCCATCACCCCCGAGGCGACCTTCCCCGCCACGAGTGGCTGGGTGTAGTACTGCATCGTCTGGATGATCCCGGTGACCACGGCGAACATCACGATCGGCGAGATGTTCGGCAGGGTGACGAAGCGGAACCGCTGGAACGCGGACGCCCCGTCCAGCTCCGCCGCCTCGTACTGCTCCTTCGGTACGTCGAGCAGCGCGGCCATGAAGATCACCATCAGGTCGCCCACGCCCCACACAGCGAGCGCGGTCAGCGCCGGCTTGGACCAGGCGGCGTCGGTGAACCAGCCCGGCGTGGGCAGCCCCAGATCGCCGAGGATCGAATTGACCGGCCCCGTACCCGGGTTGAGCAGGAAGACGAAGCCGAGGGTCGCCGCGACCGGCGGGGCCAGGTACGGCAGGTAGAACAGGGTGCGGAAGACCCCGGTACCCGTCTTGATCCTGGTGATCAGCAGCCCGACGCCGAGGCCGAACACCACCCGGCAGGTCACCATGACCACGACCAGCCAGAGCGTGTTGCGCAGCGCGGGCCAGAACAGCGGGTAGTCGTTGAAGACGAACGACCAGTTCTTCAGCCCGCTGAATTCCGGGGCCGCGAAACCGTCGTAGCTGGTGAAGGAGAAATAGAGCGTGGAGATCAGCGGGTAGGCGAAGAAGACGCAGAACCCGATCAGCCACGGCGACATGAAGGCCGCCGTGCGAAGCGCCGACCGGCGGCGCTTCGAACGGAGTGTGTACGTGCTCGTACGCGTGTTCATCGCGGTGCTACTTCGCCTGTGCGATCGCTGCGTCGATCTCCTCGGCGGTCTTCTTCAGGCCCGCCTCGATGTCCGTCTGCTTGCCCTTCTCGATGTCGAATCCGAGGTTCTGCAGGGACACCAGGTACGCGCCGCCGTTCACCGAGGGCGGCGTGGTGGTGCTCTCCGGGTCCGCGGCGATGTCCAGGAACGTCTTGAACCGCGGGTCGAGCTTCAGCTTCGGCGACTTCAGCGCGGCCAGCGTGGAGGGCACGTTGTGGATCGCGTTGGCGAAGTTCACCACCGCGTCGGTGTCGGTCGTCATGAACTTCACCAGCTCCCAGGCCGCGTTCTGCTTCTTGGAGGTGGCGGCGATCCCGGCGACGGTGCCGGTCAGATAGCCCTTGCCGTAGGTGCCGGCCTCGTCGTCGGCGACGGGCATCGGGGCCACCCCGATCTCGAACCCCGGCTTGGTCGCCTCGGCCATCCCGAGCCGCCACTCGCCGTCCAGCTGCATGGCCACCTGGCCGGTGTGGAACGGGTGCTTGGCGCCCCACTCGTCACCGAACGACGTGCGGAACTTCTCCAGCTTCTCGTAGCCGCCCAGGTCGTCGACCAGCTTCTTCTGGGTGGTGAGCATGGCGGCGAACGCCGGGTCCCGGGCGATGTTCGACTTGCCGTCCGCGTCGAAGTACTTCGGGTTCCAGCCGCCGAGGTAGTGCTCGGTCGTCGTCTCGTAGCCGTGGTAGTTCGGCATGAAACCGAGCTGCTCGTACGAGTCGCCCTTGGTCTTCGTCAGCTTCTTGGCGTCCGCGGCCAGTTCCGACCACGTCTGCGGCGGACGGGAGATGCCGGCGTCCTCGAACGCGTCCTTGTTGTAGTAGAGGCCGTACGCGTCACCGAGCAGCGGCACGGTGCAGCGCACACCGTCGAACTGCGTGTACTCGTTCATCGCCTTGGGGAAGGTCTTGTCCGCGTCGATCCCGTCCTTCTTCAGGAAGGGTTTCAGATCGACGAACGCCTTCGACGAACAGAACTTGCCGACATTGTTCGTGGTGAACGACGAAACGACGTCCGGGGCCTTCGAACCGCCCGCCCGCAGCGCCTGGTTGACCTTGTCGTCGGTCATGTTGCCGACGACCTTCACATGGATGTTGGGGTGCGCCTTCTCGAAGGCGTCGACCGTGTCCTGGATTCCCTTGACCTCGTTCGGGGCGCTCCAGCCGTGCCAGAAGTTGATGGTCGTGTCCTTGGACGCGTCATCACTGGCACCGGAGTTGCTCTGCCCCGTACAGGCGGACGCGAACAGCGACATCGCGGCGGTCGCGGCGAGCGCGGCGGCCGTCTTACGGCGGTTTCCGGACATGGCGGTGACTCCCGGTGAAGGATGGGGACGGAGAGGGGCGAGGGGTGGGGCCGAGGGGACGGGCAAGGGGTCAGCGCGACGTGTCGAAGACTTCGTCACGGGTGGTGGCGAGTGCGCTCTCCAGCGCGCCGCGCAGGACGGGGCGGTACGTGACGGCACCGGCGATCAGCCGGGGCCGGGAGGCCGCCAGTTCGGTGAGCTCGGACGCCACCCGGCAGCGCAGCGGCTCCCCGCCGGCCGCGATCACCTCGCCGGACAGCACGACGACCTCCGGGTCGAGCACGGCGATCATGGAGGCGAGACCGGTCGCGAGGCCGGTGGCGAACAGATCGAGGAGCCGGGGGTACGGGCCGTCCTCGCCCGCCTCCGCGGCCTCGGCGGCGCGGGCGAGCAGCCGGGCGGCGGCCTCGTGGTGGGTACCGGGGGCGCGGATCAGCTCGTCGTCGATGCCGAGCTCCCGGCCCAGCCGGGCCAGCACCTGCGCACCCGCCAGCTCCTGGAAGCCGCCCGCGTTCACCTTGGTGACCTGACGGACCAGCGGGGCGCCCGGCACCGGCAGGAAACCGACCTCGCCCGCGCCGCCGGTGAAGCCGCGGTGCAGCCGTCCGTTGATGACGAGGGCGGCACCGAGCCCCTCCTCGTTCCACAGCAGGACGAAGTCCTCGTGCCCGCGCGCTGCGCCCAGCCGCTGCTCGGCCACCGCGACCAGGTTCACGTCGTTCTCGTACTCCACCGGCATCGGCAGGAAGGCGGCCAGCTCCTCCAGCAGTGTGGGGGAGTGCCAGCCCGGCAGGTGCGAGGCGTACCGCAGCCGCCCGGTGCCGGGGTCGAAGGCGCCCGGGGTGCCGATGACGACCCGGTGCACGTCGGAGCGGGCGAGCCCGGCGTCCTTGACCGCCCCGTCCAGCGCCTCCGCCACCTGCCGCACCACGCTGTCGGCGCGCCGGCCCGGGGTGCGCAGCTCGAAGTGCCCGACCGTCTCACCGGTCACATCGGCGACGGCGGCGACGATCCGGCGGGCGTTCACGTCCAGTCCCGCGACATGGGCGGCCCGCGCGTTCACCGCGTACAGCTGGGCGTTGGGCCCCGGCCGCCCGGCCACGGTCCCGGTGGCGACGACCAGCCCGGCCGCCTCCAGCCGTGCGAGGAGCTGCGAAGCGGTGGGCTTGGAGAGGCCGGTCAGATTCCCGATCCTGGTCCGGGAGAGGGGCCCGTGCTCCAGCAGCAGATCGAGGGCGGCCCGGTCGTTCATGGCCCGCAGAACGCGGGGGGTACCCGGTGTGGTTCCGGCCATGAGCACTGCACCTGCCCTCTGTTAGGAAAGTTTCCTATTCGGTGAAAGGACGGTATGCGCACGTCACCGGAGCGTCAATGGGCAGCGTCCTGGTGGCAACCAAAGCGTTACCTGGGGCGCTTCCGGAATGTGCGGGTCCTTTGTGGCGCATTCCCAATCAGGTCGGGGCCGAACCGAGTTGGGACCGCACCGGCCCGCTCGCCGGCACATGCGCGAGGGGCGCCCCGCGGACTTCGCGGGGCGCCCCTCGCCCATCCGGAGCAGCCGGTCCTACTTCGCCATGTTCGGCGGCGGGGGGATGGGCGTCGCGGCCAGCGACTGCGGGGAGGTCGCCGACGCGTACGCGGACGGGGCGGCCATGGCGGCCGTCGGGTCGGCCGCGGACGGCTCGTCCGCCGGGGCCGGGACACCGCCGGCCATCCGTATGCCCGCCTCGTCGAACGCCCGCTTGATCCGCCAGCGCAGCTCGCGCTCCACGCCCAGCGCCTTGCCCGGCATCGTCTTGACGGCCAGCCGGACCGTCATCGAGTCCAGCAGCACGGCGTCCAGGCCCAGAACCTCCACGGGGCCCCACAGGCGCTCGTTCCACGGGTCCTCCTTGGCCATCGCGGCGGCGGCCTCGGCGATCACCGTACGGACCCTGTCCAGGTCCTCCGTGGGGCGCACCGCCACATCGACGCCGGCCGTGGACCAGCCCTGGCTCAGGTTGCCGATCCGCTTCACCTCGCCGTTGCGGACGTACCAGATCTCGCCGTTGTCGCCGCGCAGCTTGGTGACCCGCAGGCCGACCTCGATGACCTCGCCGGAGGCGACGCCCGCGTCGATGGTGTCGCCCACGCCGTACTGGTCCTCCAGGATCATGAAGACGCCGGAGAGGAAGTCGGTGACCAGGTTGCGCGCACCGAAACCGAGCGCCACACCGGCCACCCCGGCGGAGGCCAGCAGCGGGGCCAGGTTGATCTGGAACGCGCCCAGGATCATCAGGGCGGCCGTGCCGAGGATCAGGAACGACGCGACCGAGCGGAGCACGGAACCGATCGCCTCGGAGCGCTGACGGCGGCGTTCCGCGTTGACCAGCAGCCCGCCCAGCGCGGTGCCCTCCACCGCCTGGGCACTGCGGTTCATCCGGTCGATGAGCTTGGTGAGAGCACGACGGATCGCGATGCGCAACACGATCGCGATCGCGGCGATGAGCACGATGCGCAGACCGGTGTTCAGCCAGGTGGACCAGTTCTCCTCCACCCAGCCCGCGGCGTTGCCGGCCTGCTCGGCGGCCTCGTCCAGCGAGCTACCGGGCCCGGGTGACGGAGCTGCGGCCAACAGGGCGGACGGGAACACGGTGGAACCTCCAGGTGGGCGACGGCAGACCAACCACACTAACGGGGTATCGGAGGTGTTCCGTTGCCGTGAGCGGGGGGAGAGACGCGTCTCACGAGGGGCGCGGCGGCGGCCTGTGGCCGATCGCACATCGGGCCCCGGCTGTCGCGGCGGCGGCCCCGAAGCGCCTGTTCCGCCCTGTGCCGCCGGGGCCGGCGACGGGAGGGCGGCCCGGTGCGCGGAGAAAATCCTCCCGGGCCGTTACCCGCACGTGGTGGCGCTCCGACCAGGCGTGAGGAGAGACTGAGATCGGATCGTCCCGGCGCGAGCCACGCGCCGCCGGCGTACAAGGAGGCATCCACCGTGCCGCATGTCCTGGTTCTCAACGCGTCGTACGAGCCGCTCGGCGTCGTACCGCTCCGCCGCGCTCTCGTCCTCGTGCTCGAAAACAAGGCCATCTGTCTTGAGGAGTCGGGCGCCTTCATGCACAGTGCCACCCGGGCCGTCCCGGCCCCCAGCGTCGTCCGCCTGAAGCGGTTCGTACGGGTTCCCTACCGGGGGCCCGTACCGCTGACCCGCAGGGCGCTCTTCGCCCGGGACGGGGGGCGCTGCATGTACTGCGGCGCCGCCGCGACCAGCGTCGACCACGTCATTCCGCGCAGCCGCGGCGGACAGCACGCCTGGGACAACGTGGTGGCGGCCTGCCGCCGCTGCAACCACGTCAAGGCGGACCGCCACCTGCCGGAGCTCGGCTGGCGGCTGCACCAGCAGCCCGCCCCGCCGACGGGCCTCGCCTGGCGCATCATCGGGACGGGGCACCGCGACCCGCGCTGGTTGCCGTACTTGCAACCGTTCGGCGCGGACGACGCGATGGCCCGGATCGACAGCATCTCAGCGTGAGAGATCCGGGCCTCTGTCGTCCCCGGGGCCGGACGGCGGCCTCCGGGGGCGACAGGGGCCGCCGCGCTACTCCGTCGCGGCGACGGCGTACGCCTGGACCGACCAGAGCGAGTAGCCGAACCCGGTCGCCCGGGCATCGCCCTGGATCCTGAGGTAGCGGGCGTCCTTCGCGTCCATCCGGACCGACTCGCGCCCGCCCCTGCCGTCCCGTACGGTCGCCGCCGTGCGCCAGCTGCGGCCGTCGGCGGAGACCTGGACGCGGTAGCGGGAGGCGTAGGCGTCCTGCCAGTGCAGCACCACCCGGCCGATCCGGGCCGGCCGCGGCAGTTCCGCCTGCCACCAGGCGCCGTCCTCGACCGGTGAGGACCAGCGGGTCTCCGGGTCGCCGTCGGCGGCGGCCGCCGCCGGGAAGTCCGGGGTCTCGTCGCCGGACGAGGAGGCGGTGGCGGTGCGCACCAGGTCGGGGCCCGCGGTGCGCGGGTACGCCCGGACGGTGAGCGTGCTGCTCTCGTCGCCGAAGCTGAACGGCACCTCGTACTCGCCGGCCGGGGTGCCCGCGGGGACCGTGATCTCGACGGGGACCTCGGTACCGGAACCGCGCGGCACCCGCGTCCGCTTCGGGACGCGCACCTCGATGCCCTCGGGGGCCCGTGCGGTGAGCGCTCCCCGCACCTCCGCGGGGCGCCGGGCGGCCAGCCGGGCCGCGACCCGCTGCGGTCCGCCGCCGATCTCCGCGTCCGTCTCGCCGCGTGCGAGATCGAGCCGGGCGGCGGGCTCGTCGCCGAACCACGGCACGAGCGCGTGCACCCGCAAGGACCGGTCCGGCGCGCTTGCGGAGGCACCGCCTCCGGTGCCGCCGCCCAGGCGGTTCTCCGCCCGGTTCTCCGGGACGATGGGCGGCAGCGTGCCCGTGATCACCGGGGGCGTGGACGGACCTCCGGCGGGCCGGCTGATCCGGATCGCGTCGGCCCGCAGTCCCCCGGCCGGAGTCTGGGTCCAGCCGGTCGCCGACACCGGGCCGAGGCCGCGCCATCCCTCACCGGGCACATGGGCCTCCAGCGCCACACCGGCCGCCGGGCCGCCGCCGGGCGCGGTCATCGCCGTCACGGCCTCCACCGGACGGGACCGGTCCAGCCGGACCGTATAGCTGCCCGCGGCCTCGGTCACCGTACCGGCGTCGCGGTCCGCACCCGTCCAGGCGTCCGCCTCCCGGCGCACCCGGTCCAGGAACGGGCCGAGGACGCCCTTGCCGACCGTCGCACCGCTCGCCTTCGCGGCCTTGCGCACCGGCTCCAGCGCCAGCGACGCCTGCCACGCGGCGGCGCCGTCGCCGCGCGACTGGGCACGCAGCAGATCGACGGCCAGCTCGCCCGCCCGGCCGTACCGGGACAACTGCTCGGACCACGGCCGCACTTCGTCGTCGAGACGGCCGTCGGCCAGGTCCTTCAGCCGCTGCGGGGCCTCCCGCATCACGGTGAACGCCTTCCGCAGCCTGCGCGCCGCATCGGCCTGTGCCGTGGCGTCGGCCGTCGCGCGGGACGTCCAGAACGCGTCCAGCAGCGGCCGCAGGTACGCCGACTCGTCGCCGCCCAGCACCGACGTCGCGCTGTTCCCGGCCAGGGCGCGCAGCGCCTCCCCGGTGCGGGCGTCGCCGCCCGCGAGATCGTCGATCGCCGCCTGCCAGGACTCCTGCGGCCGGTAGCCCTCGGGGTTCCACGCGAAGTCGGCGGCGGTGAACAGCGGTATGCGGGACGCGGACGGCTGCTCCATCGCGTTGGCGAGCAGCGCCGCGGAACCGGTGGCCACCGCCGGGTCCCGGCCGGTGTACGGGCCGAGGAAGATACGGTCCTGCGCGTAGTCGTTGACCGGGTAGTTGTCCATCGTGACCAGCGGATGCCGGAACGCGGCACGCGCACCGGCCAGTTCCCCGCCGGTGATGGTCCTCGGTACGACCCCGACCCCGGTCCAGGCGATCTGGACCCGGTCGTCCAGCTCCCCGGCGAGCGCCGTGCGGTACTCCGTCGCCCCGTCCTGGTAGAACTCCGTCGGCATCACCGACAGCGGCTCCGCGCCCGGATGGCGCTCCGCGAGATGCCGCGCCACCTCGCCGGCCACCCGCGCCTGCGCCCTGGCCGCCGCCTCGGGGCCGCTGCCGAAGGTGTCGGCGTCGCTGTCGCAGTGCCACTCGCTGTAGCTGACGTCCTGGAACTGGAGCTGGAAGACCCGCACCCCCAGCGCCCACATCGCGTCGAGCTTCCTCGTCAGTGCCTTCACGTCGTTCTGTGACGACATGCACATGGCCTGGCCGGGGGCGACGGCCCAGCCGAGCGTCACATGCTCGGCGCGGGCCCGCTCGGCCAGCGCCCGGAAATCGTCGCGCCGGCCGGCGGGGTACGGGTCGCGCCAACGGGCCTGCCGGTACGGGTCGTCGCCCGCCGCGTACAGATACCTGTTCTGCTTCGTACGCCCCATGAAGCCGATCTGCGCCAGCCGTTCCGCCCGGGTCCACGGCTGCCCGTAGAAGCCCTCGGCCGTCCCGCGTACGGCGGTCGCCGGCCAGTCCCTGACGGTGACCCCGGCGACGCTTCTGTCCCGGATCAGCTGGCGCAGCGTCTGTACGCCATGGAAGAGGCCGTCCTCACCGACGCCGTCCACGGCCACGGTGTCCCGGCCCGCGACCCGGCCGACGGCGATCCGGTAGCCACCGGAGGGCAGCTCGCCGCGGGCGGGGGCGCGCAGCGTCCGCAGGGCGTCCCGGGCGCCTTCGCCGCCGAGCCGGACGACGGGGCCGCGGCCCGGCAGCGCCCCGTGGACGGTCCGTACGCCCGCGTCCCGCAGGATCTGCCGGAGCGCGTCGACGGCGTACGGATCGGCGTGCGCGTCGGCCACGAGGGTGACCCCGGCGGAGGCGGAGAGCGCCACGGACGGCCCGGACGCCTTGATGGACCGGGGGCGCGGCCATACGGCCGGCACGGCGGCGCCGTCCGTGCGGTCGGCCGCGCTGACAGCGGGGGAGCCGGGCGCCGAAGGAGCCGCGACGGCGGCCGGGGCGGCCGCGGAGAACAGCCCGCCGAGCACGGCGACCGCGACGGCCGTTGTCCGCTTTCCGCGCCTGAGCCGCATCGCTCTTCTCCCTCGCTCCGCCGATGGGATCCGAGCCCACCACCCGCGCGCGAGGGTGTCAATGCGTGGGGTTGTTGTGCCGCAAATGCCCGATGCGGCAGGTGAGGTGAGAGGTGGTCGGCCACCGACGGGTGACGCCAAAGATCACGTCGAATGGCCGAAAACGGCGGACGACTTGCGGAGAAACGGCCTTCGGGGAACGGAATGTGACCCGGAGCACGTTGAACTCGTTGTGATAACGCCTACGTCTGCGGTCGAGTCCGCCGGGTAGGTCTGCTGTGTCCTGTTCCGCCACGGCCAGGAGGCCACCATGCCCGCTCCCGCGCAGCTCCTGCTCTCCGCTCTTCCCAAACAGGCATCCGCCCCCGCCGCGCCGCCCGGCGCGCCCCCGGCTCCCGCACCCGGTCCGCTGACGAGCGAGCCGCCGCTCGCCGATGCGATACCCCTCACCAGCGAGCCGCCGCTCGCCGACGCCACGCCACTGACCAGCGAACCCCCGCTCGCCGCCAACGCCCCGCTGACCAGCGAGCCGGCCGCCTCCGGCGCCGGGTGGGGCATGGAGTCCCCAGGAGTCTGAATGGGCTTGTCCCGGCTCGCCGCACTGCACGGCGTCGCCACCTCCTACTCCCCGTCCGCCGACATCACGGTGCCCGTCTCCGACGACACGGTCGTCGCCGTGCTCGCCGCGCTCGGTGTGGACGCCACCACGCCCGAAGCGGTACGGGAATCGCTCGCCGCCGCCGAGTCCTCGGCCCGCTCCCGGCTGCTCCCGCCGACACTGGTGGCGTGGACCGGGGAGCCGCTGCCCCCGGCACTGACCGCCCTGCCGCCCGGCACCACGCTCGACATCGGACTGGAGGACGCCGGATCGCCCGCGCACCCGCGGATGCGCATCCCGGCCGTCTCGGGGCGAGGCGCGGCCGACGGGGCCATGGGCGCGAGCACCCGTGCGAGTGCGGGTGCGAGTGCGGAGGTGTGCGCGGACGCGGGTGCGGAAGGCGGCGCCGTGACGGCCGGGCCCCCGGCCCCCGTCTGGTGGGTCGAACCACCGCCCGGTGTGCACCGGCTGACCGTACGCGGGCCGGGCGGCCGGAGCGCGAGCTGCACGCTCGTCGTCGCCCCGCCCCACCTGCCCCGGCCGCCCGCCCGCAGCCACGGCTTCCTCGTCCAGCTCTACTCCCTGCTCTCCGCCCGCTCCTGGGGCATGGGCGACCTCGGGGACCTCGCCGACCTGGCCGCCTGGTCCGGGCGGACCCTCGGCGCCGGATTCGTCCAGGTCAACCCGCTCCATGCCGCCGTGCTCGGCAGCCCCACCGACCCCTCCCCGTACCGCCCCTCGTCGCGGCGCTTCCCCGACCCCGTCCATCTGCACGTCGAGTCCGTCCCCGAGTACGGGCACGTGCCGGACCGGGCCACCCTCGACGATCTGCGGCAGGACGCGGCGACGCTCAGCGACACCGTCCTGAACAAGGGCGCCCTGATCGACCGGGACGCCGTCTGGGAACTCAAGCGCCAGGCCCTCGAACTCGTCCGGGAGGTACCCCTCACCCCGGGCCGCCGCGCCGCCTACTGCGACTTCCTGGCCGAGCAGGGGCAGGCCCTGGAGGACCACGCCCTGTGGTGCGCCCTCGCCGAGGTGCACGGCTCCGACTGGCACATCTGGCCGGCCGCGCTCCGCGACCCCCGCTCCGAGGAGACCGCCCGCGCCCGCCGCGAACTGCTGGACCGGGTCGACTTCCACTGCCGCCTCGCCTGGCTGACCGACGGCCAGCTCGCCGCCGCCCAGCGCGCCGCCCTGGACGCCGGAATGGCCGTCGGCATCGTCCACGACCTCGCCGTCGGTGTGCACCCCGGCGGCGCCGACACCTGGGCCCAGCAGGACGCCTTCGCGCACGGCATGTCCGTCGGCGCGCCCCCGGACGCCTTCAACGCCCGCGGCCAGGACTGGGGCCTGCCCCCGTGGCGTCCCGACGCCCTCGCCGCGTCCGGCTACGCCCCGTACCGCGGACTGCTGCGCGGGCTCCTCGCCCACGCGGGCGCCCTGCGCATCGACCACGTCATGGGCCTGTTCCGGCTCTGGTGGGTGCCCGAGGGGCGGCCGCCCACCGAGGGCACCTACGTCAGCCACGACGCCGAGGCGATGCTCGCCGTCCTCGTCCTGGAAGCGCACCGGGCGGGCGCGGTCGTCGTGGGGGAGGACCTCGGCACCGTCGAACCCGGGGTCCGCGAGGCGCTGGCCCGGCGCGGCGTGCTCGGCACCTCCGTGCTCTGGTTCGAACGGGACTGGGCGGGCAGCGGCCGCCCGCTGGCCCCCGAGGAGTGGCGCGAGGGCTGCCTGGCCACCGCCACCACGCACGACCTGCCGTCCACCGCCGCCCGGCTGACCGGCGACCACGTGACGCTGCGCCACCGCCTCGGCCTGCTCACCCGTGGCCTGGAGGAGGAGCTGAGGGCGGACGCCACCGACACCGCCGAGTGGCTGGGGCATCTCTCCCGGCGCGGCCTGCTTCCGGAGGGCGAGGGCGACGAGGAGGGCGCCGTCCGCGCCGTGCACCGCTTCCTGCTGCGCACCCCCGCCCGCATGATCGGCGTCTGGCTGCCCGACACAGTCGGCGACCGCCGCCCGCAGAACCTCCCCGGCACCTGGGACCAGTACCCCAACTGGCGCCTGCCCGTCGCCGACGCGGAGGGCCACCCGGTCACCCTGGAGGAGCTGGCGGCGGCGCCCCGCCTGCACCGGCTGATGGAGATCTTCGGGACCCGGGAGGACCAGCCGTGAGCCCCTGCGCAGCCCCCGCGGAGTCCCACTGGAACCCCACCGCAGCCTCACCGGAACCTCGTCCGGGACCCCGTACGGCACCCCGGGCGCGCGCCCGTCGTGGGCGTTCGCTACGTTTGCACCGTGGACAAGAAGAACGCTATGCGCGCCGGCGCCGTCGCGGCCGGAACGACGCTGATGATGCTGCTCATGTCGTCCCCCGCGCTCGCGCTCACCCGCGACGACGGTGACGACCCCGGTCCGGGCCTGAGCGCGATGGAGACCATCGGGCTGTATGTCGTGGCACCCATCGCCCTGTTCGTGGTCATCGCCGGCCTGGTCATGATCTTCGACAAGTCCAAGAAGCAGGTCTAGCACCCACGCTCTTCGCGCGTGCGCCGCAGGTACCCCGTACCGTGCGGCGCACACGCGTGTCCGGACCCGGAAACCCGGGCCCCGGACCCGGCCCCCGACACCGTCCCGGACCCCGGTGCCCCGTCCAGGGCCCGGGTAGGTTGCGGCCATGATCGAGTGGGACGTCAAGAAGCTCCGGATCCTGCGCACCCTGCGTGACCGGGGCACGGTCACGGCGACCGCCGAGGCCCTGCTGATGACCCCGTCCGCGGTCTCGCAGCAGCTGTCCAACCTCTCCAAGCAGCTCGGTGTACCGCTCCTGGAGGCCCAGGGCAGGCGGGTCCGTCTCACCGACGCCGCGCACCTCGTGCTGCGCCACGCCGAGGCCGTCTTCGCCCAACTGGAGCGCGCCGACGCCGAACTGACCGGCTATCTGCGCGGCGAGGCCGGCCAGGTGCGGATCGCGGCGTTCTCCACGGCGGTGCCCGCCCTCGTCGTCCCCGCGATCCGGCGGCTGCGCGCCGAGCACCGCCCGGGGCCGGACGTGCGGGTGCGGGAGGCGGAGGCCGCGCAGTCCTACGAACTCCTGGTCGCCGGTGACGCGGACCTCGCCCTGTCCCTCGCCGCGCACGCCCCGACGGCCCGCGATCCCCGGTTCGCCGTGCTGCCCCTGCTGGCGGATCCGCTGGACGTGGCCCTGCCCGCCGGCCACCGCCTCGCCGCGGCGCCCGCACTCCGGCTCGCGGATCTCTCCGGCGACCCCTGGATCTTCGGCGGTTCGGGCCCCTGGTCGCAGATCACGACCGCCGCGTGCGAGGCCGCCGGGTTCGTTCCCGAGCAGGCGCACAGCGCCTCCGGCTGGACGGCGATCCTGGCGATGGTCGAGGCGGGCATGGGGGTCGCCCTGATTCCGCGCATGGCGTCGGCGGAACGGCGCAGCCGGGGCGGCGCGGTGATGCGCGCGCTGGAGGCCGACCAGCCGCGACGGCATGTGGTGGCGGCGGTCCGGCAGGGGGCCGAGCGGGGTCCGGCGGTGGCCCGGGTCCTCGATGCCCTCACCGAAGCGGCCGGATCGTTCACTTCGACTGAATAAACAATGCAGAAACTTTCGATGGACCTAATGGGTTTTCCGCCGCGACCGTGGGCGCATGACCTTCGGACAGAATGAGAACCGGCACGAGGACCCCCACGCCAACGACGCGGCCCCGTACGGCGGTGGCGACCCGTACGCCGACTACCGGACCACCGACCTCCCCTTCACCACCCTCGTCGACCTCGCCGACCGCCGCCTCGGCGCGGGCGTGATCGCCGCCAACGACGAGTTCTTCGCCCAGCGCGAGAACCTCCTCGTCCGGGAGCGCGCGGTCTTCGATCCCGGGCACTTCGGCCACAAGGGCAAGATCATGGACGGCTGGGAGACCCGCCGCCGGCGCGGCGCGGACGCGGCCCACCCCTTCCCGGCCCCCGAGGAGCACGACTGGGCGCTCATCCGCCTCGGCGCCCCCGGCATCATCCGCGGCATCGTCGTGGACACGGCCCACTTCCGCGGCAACTACCCGCAGCGCGTCTCGGTCCAGGCGACAGCGGTCGCGGGCGCGCCCGGCCCCGCCGAACTCCTCGCGGACGACGTGAAGTGGGAGGAGATCGTCCCGCCGACCCCCGTACGCGGCCACGCCGCCAACGGCTTCGAGATCACCGGCGGCCGCCGCTGCACCCATGTCCGGCTCTGCCAGCACCCCGACGGCGGCATCGCCCGCCTCCGCGTCCACGGCGAGGTCCTCCCCGACCCGTCCTGGCTCGCGACGCTCGGCACGTTCGACCTGATCTCGGCCCTGAACGGCGGCAGTTGCGAGGACGCCTCCGACCGCTTCTACTCCTCACCGACCCAGATCATCCTGCCCGGCACCTCCCGCAAGATGGACGACGGCTGGGAGAACCGCCGCCGCCGGGTCCGCGACACGAACGACTGGGTCCGCTTCCGCCTCCCCGCCCAGGGCGCGGTCCGCGCGGTCGAGATCGACACGGCCTGCCTCAAGGGCAACGCGGCCGGCTGGATCGCCCTCCAGGGCCGCAACGGCGAGAGCGGCGAGTGGTTCGAGATCATTCCCCGCACGAGGCTTCAGCCCGACACCCTCCACCGCTTCCCCCTCCGCGCCCGTGCGATCGTCACCCACGTCCGCCTCGACGCCTTCCCGGACGGCGGAGTCGCCCGCATGCGCCTGCACGGCAGCCTGACGGAGAGCGGCGCGGCCGAACTGACCCGGCGCCACGAGGAGTCGGGCGCGTAACCCGGCGCCCCCGACCCTGAACGCCCGTACTTCCGCACCCCGCACCCCGCACCCCCGTACCGCCTCTCCTTCCGTCACCCCCTTCTGCCCCCGCTCGTCGGACGGCTGCGCGATGCGCCCGTCCGGCGAGCGGTTTCCACCTCCAAGAGGCTCCGGATTTCCCCCTGTTGCACAGGTGCCCCACGGGGCTACGGTGCCGGCATGGCTGGCGAGAGCAGTCCCGGGCCCGAGTGGATAGAGCCCATGGGGCCGATCCTGGCCGTGATCGCGTGCGTCTTCGGTCTGGCGCTCCTCCTCGGCGGGGCGGGCGTAGCCGTGGCCCTGGGAACCTGGGCGGCTTCCGGCGAGGTGAAGGGCGTGGAGCTGGCGCTGGTGATCGCGGGCGGCCTGTTCGCGGCATTCGTCGCCTACGTGGGCTTCAGCACGGTGCTCTACAACTGGGATCTGCGGCGCGCGACGATCCGGCTCGAAGCCGACGGGGTCGGGGCGACCGCCGAAGTGATCCGGGTCGGCCCGGAGGACGTGAGCGCGGACGGCACCTCCCGGATGATCTGGATTCGCATACGCGTCGAGGGGCGCGGATTCCCGGCGTTCGAGGCGAGCTGCCTGATGCCCTACGGCGTGGCGGCGGCGACCCTGGGCGCGGAGATCGAGGTCGTGGTCGACCCGGCGGTCGGGCGGGGGACGGGGCCGGGCGGGGGGCAGAAGAAAGAGGGGCGCCTCCCGCTGTCGCGAGAGGCGCCCTTCACCACTCGGCCGTTACGCCGCCGCGTCCGCGGCCTGGGCCTTCAGGGCGCGCTCCACGCCCGCGCGCGACTCGGACATCAGCCGGTGCAGGGCCGCGCTCGGCTTCGCCGAGGACAGCCAGGCGTCCGTGGTGTCCAGGGTGGCCTGCGAGACCTGGACGGCCGGGTACAGGCCGACGGCGATCTGCTGCGCCATCTCGTGGCTGCGCGACTCCCAGACGTCCTTGACCGCCGCGAAGAACTTCTCCGTGTACGGGGCGAGCAGCTCGCGCTGGTCGGTCTGGACGAAGCCGGCGATGACGGCTTCCTGGAGGGAGTTCGGCAGCTTGTCGGACTCGACGACCGAGGCCCACGCCTCCGCCTTCGCCTCCTCGGTGGGGCGGGCCGCGCGGGCGGTCGCCGCGTGGCGCTCGCCCGCCGCCGTCTTGTCGCGCTCGTACTCGCCGGCGATCTCGTCCTCGTCGAGCAGGCCGGCCGCGGCGAGCCGCTCCACGAACGCCCAGCGCAGCTCCGTGTCGACGGCCAGGCCCTCGACCGTCTCCTTGCCGTCGAGCAGCGACTGCAGCAGGTCCGTCTGCTGCGGGGTGCGGGCCGTGGCCGCGAAGGCGCGGGCCCAGGCCAGCTGGTGGTCGCTGCCCGGCTCCGCCGCCCGCAGGTGCGCGAGCGTGGCCTCGGTCCACTGCGTCAGCCCGGCCTCGCGCCACTGCGGCGCCGCGTACAGGTCCAGCGCCAGCTTCACCTGGCGGTGCAGCGACTGGACGACGCCGATGTCCGACTCCTTGCCGATGCCGGAGAGCACCAGGGCGAGGTAGTCCCGGGTGGCCAGCTCGCCGTCACGGGTCATGTCCCACGCGGAGGCCCAGCACAGGGCACGGGGGAGGGACTCCGTGAAGTCGCCGAGGTGCTCGGTGACGACGCGCAGCGACTCCTCGTCGAGCCGGACCTTCGCGTACGAGAGGTCGTCGTCGTTGAGCAGGACCACGGCCGGCCGGGCGGTGCCGGCCGGGAACGGCACGGCCGTGCGCGCGCCGTCGACGTCCAGCTCGATCCGGTTCGTGCGGACCAGCTTGCCGGAGCCGTCGAGGTCGTAGCAGCCGATGGCGATGCGGTGCGGCCGCAGCGTCGGCTCGCCCTTCGCACCGGCGGGGAGGGCCGGGGCCTCCTGGAGGACGGTGAACGACGTGACGTGGCCGTTCTCGTCCGTGGTGATCTCCGGGCGCAGGATGTTGATGCCCGCCGTCTCCAGCCAGGCCTTCGACCAGGTCTTCAGGTCGCGGCCGGAGGTCTCCTCCAGCGCGCCCAGCAGGTCGGACAGGCGGGTGTTGCCGAACGCGTGCGCCTTGAAGTACGCCTGGACGCCCTTGAAGAACTCGTCCATGCCGACGTACGCCACCAGCTGCTTCAGGACCGAGGCGCCCTTGGCGTACGTGATCCCGTCGAAGTTGACCAGCACGTCGTCCAGATCACGGATGTCCGCCATGATCGGGTGGGTGGAGGGCAGCTGGTCCTGGCGGTACGCCCACGTCTTCATGGAGTTGGCGAACGTGGTCCAGGAGTGCGGCCACTTCGAGCCCTCCGCGTACGCCTGGCAGGCGATCGACGTGTACGTGGCGAACGACTCGTTCAGCCACAGGTCGTTCCACCACTCCATGGTGACGAGGTCGCCGAACCACATGTGGGCCAGCTCGTGCAGGATCGTCTCGGCCCGCGTCTCGTACGCCGCGTCCGTCACCTTCGAGCGGAACACGTACTGGTCGCGGATGGTGACCGCGCCCGCGTTCTCCATCGCGCCCGCGTTGAACTCCGGGACGAACAGCTGGTCGTACTTGGCGAACGGGTAGGCGTAGTCGAACTTCTCCTGGAACCAGTCGAAGCCCTGGCGCGTGACGTCGAAGATCGCGTCCGCGTCGAGGTACTCGGCCAGCGACGGGCGGCAGTAGATGCCGAGCGGAACGGACTGGCCGTCCTTCTCGTAGCTGCTGTGCACCGCGTGGTACGGGCCGGCGATCAGTGCCGTGATGTACGTCGAGATGCGCGGCGTCGGCTCGAAGGACCAGACGTCGTCCTGCGGCTCGGGCGTCGGCGAGTTCGAAATGACCGTCCAGCCCGCCGGCGCCTTCACGGTGAACCGGAACGTGGCCTTCAGGTCGGGCTGCTCGAAGCTCGCGAAGACGCGGCGCGCGTCCGGCACCTCGAACTGGGTGTAGAGGTACGCCTGCTCGTCGACCGGGTCGACGAAGCGGTGCAGCCCCTCGCCCGTATTGGTGTACGAGCAGTCGGCGACGACCTTCAGCTCGTTGGAGCCCGCGACCAGGTGCGGGAGCGCGATGCGCGAGTCGCGGAACACGGCCGCGACATCCAACGCCTTGCCGTTCAGCTCGACCTCGTGCACGGCGGGGGCGATCAGGTCGATGAAGGTCTCCGCACCGGCTTCGGCAGAGTCGAAGCGCACGGTGGTCACGGACCGGTAGGTGCCGCCCTCCTGTGCTCCGGAGAGGTCGAGATCGATCTCGTACGCGTCCACGGTCAGCAGGCGCGCCCGCTCCTGTGCCTCTTCGCGGGTCAGATTGGTGCCAGGCACGCGGTCATCTCCTTGGTATGTGACGTTTCCGGTCATCCTTCCACGTCGCGCGCGCAAGCGGAGTAGCTATCGATGTGCTACCGCGGTAGCATCGATGGTATGAAGATCAGTGTGAGCCTGCCGCAGGAGGATGTCGCCTTCGTCGACGAGTACGCCACGAGGACCGAGGCGGACTCCCGGTCCGCGGTGATACACGCCGCGATCGAGCTGCTGCGCGCCTCGAATCTGGAGGCCGACTACGAGGCGGCGTTCGCGGAATGGGGCGCGAGCGAGGACGCCGCGTTCTGGGACAAGTTCTCGGGAGACGGGCTGAGCGATGAAGCGCGGTGACATCTACCTGGTCGAGTACGAACCGGTGCGGGGCAGCGAGGCCAGTACGGCCCGCCCATCGGTGATCGTCTCGAACGACGGGGCCAACGCCGCTGTCTCACGGACGGGGCGCGGCGTGATCACCGTGGTGCCACTGACGTCCAACACCTTCCGGGTCTATCCCTTCCAGGTGCTGCTCGCCGCAGCGGAGTGCGGCCTGCCGAAGGATTCCAAGGTGCAGTGCGAGCAGGTGCGCGCCTTGGCCGAGGAGCGCTTTCTGCGGCATGTGGGCACCGTCCCCCGCCGGCGCATGGCCGAGATCGACGCCGCCCTGCGACGCCACCTCTCCCTCTGAACCCACCCGGATGAACGCATACGAAAGGGCGGCCACCGCACCCGGTGGCCGCCCTTTCCCGTGCCCCTCGGGCGTCAGCCGTTCAGCTCGGCCGCCACCAGCTCCGCGATCTGCACCGCGTTCAGCGCCGCGCCCTTGCGCAGGTTGTCGTTGGAGACGAAGAGCGCGAGGCCGTTCTCCACGGTCTCGTCGACCCGGATCCGGCCGACGAACGAGGCGTCCTTGCCGGCCGCCTGGAGCGGGGTGGGGATCTCGGAGATCTCCACGCCCGGGGTGTCCTTCAGCAGCTCGTAGGCGCGCTCGACGCCGATCGGACGCGCGAAACGGGCGTTGATCTGGAGCGAGTGGCCGGTGAAGACCGGCACCCGGACACAGGTGCCGGACACCTTCAGCTCCGGGATCTCCAGGATCTTGCGGGACTCGTTGCGGAGCTTCTGCTCCTCGTCGGTCTCGAAGGAGCCGTCGTCGACGATCGAGCCGGCCAGCGGCAGCACGTTGAAGGCGATCGGACGCTTGTAGACGTCCGGCTCGGGGAAGTCGACGGCCCCGCCGTCGTGGGTGAGCCGGTCGGCCTCGGCGACGGCCTTGGACACCTGGCCGTGCAGCTCGGCGACGCCGGCCAGGCCGGAACCGGACACCGCCTGGTAGGTGGCGACGGTCAGCGCCTGGAGGCCGGCCTCGTCGTGGAGCGGGCGCAGCACGGGCATGGCGGCCATCGTGGTGCAGTTCGGGTTGGCGATGATGCCCTTGGGCCGGTTGGCGACCGCGTGCGGGTTGACCTCGGAGACGACCAGCGGGACCTCGGGGTCCCGGCGCCAGGCGGAGGAGTTGTCGATCACGACGGCGCCCTGCGCGGCGACCTTCTCGGCGAGCGCCTTCGACGTCGCGCCGCCGGCCGAGAACAGCACGATGTCCAGCCCGGAGTAATCGGCCGTCGAGGCGTCCTCGACGGTGATCTCCCGGCCCTGCCACTCGATCGTGGAACCGGCGGAGCGCGAGGAGGCGAACAGCCGCAGCTCGTCGGCCGGGAACTTCCGCTCGGCCAGGATCCTGCGCATGACTGTGCCGACCTGACCGGTGGCGCCGACGATTCCGACCTTCACAGGGACTCCTTCAAACGTACGAACTGGCACGGTTGCCGCTCCATGATGCGTATGTCCGCGGCTTCCTTGTCCAATCCATTGTCCGCGGTACGGACAGTGCCCGCCCGGCGGCGGGCACGGCGGTGGGGCGGGAGCTCCCGGGAGCGCCCGCCCCACCGTCGTGCGTGTCGCACGGATCACACGGCGGCCGCGGTCACGGCGGCCGCCACGGGCTCCGCTACGGCGTGACCTTCTCGATCACGACGCTGCCGGTGCCCGCCGCGGTCCCGCGGCCGTTCACCAGGTGGACCTCGCCGAAGAACTGCCGGCCCTCGGGGGCCGCCCCGGCGACGGAGACCTCGGCACCGATCTGGGCCGAGGCGCCGTTGGCCAGGTTCACGGCCTTCGACTCGTCGACCTTGATCGTGCCGAGCGACGGTGCGTAGTACACGTCGCGGTAGTCGTACGTGGTGGTGCCGGCCGGGACGTCGTAGCCGTCGACCAGGACGGTGTACGTGCCGGCGGCGGGCTTCGCCAGGCTGACCGACTCCTCGGAGCCGGCCGTGGTGGACTTGCCGACCTCGGTGTCGCCCCGGTAGACGTACAGGTCCAGGTCCGCGTTGGCGTCCGCCGTACCGCCGATGGCGACGTCCAGCTTCTCGACGCCCTCACCGATGGTGACCGTGTACTCCTGCTGGTCGCCCGTCTTGATCGACGGCTTGGCGACCTTGGCCGAGCCCAGCGAGCCGCCCTTGAGCGTGCCCTCCAGGTCGCCCGCGCCGTTGGTGACCTTCCAGTTCACCGCGGCGGGCGTGCCGATCTTCGCCTCGGCGAGGGTCTGCACCGCCGGGTCGAAGGTCGCACCGAGCAGGGAGACGTCCAGCTTGTACGGGTTGTCCAGCAGCGGCGACGTACGCCGTGCCTCGACCTCGATCTCCCAGACGCCGGCCTGCGGGTCCTTGTACGAGCGCACGTCCGGCCGGCAGGTGTTGGCCGGGTTCTCGTAGTTCGGGTAGCAGAACGGCGTGCTGCTGTCCTCCATCTGCACCCCGTACGGGTGGATGGAGATGAAGCGGGTCTGGCTGCCCGAGCGCAGCGCGCTCATGGCGACCTCAAGGGTCTTGGCGCCCTCCGGCACGTCCACGAAGTACGACGTGGTGCTGTTGCGCTGCACCGAGCCGGACGCCTTGAACGCGTAGGCGGGCTTCGTCAGCTTCGAGGAGACGACCACCGTGGTGAGGATCTGCTGGTCCACACCGGTGGTCTTGCTGTCGTCGACCCGCAGGATCGCGCTGTGCACGCCCGCGCTGCCCGGCTTCGCCTGGACCTTGACGGTGACCGGCTTGCCGAGCGGCAGCGAGACCGTGCTCGGACCGGTCAGCGTGAAGGTGCCGTCGTTGTTCTTCCACGACAGCTGGTGCTTGACGGCCTTGTCCGGCCCCGTGGTGCGGGTGATCGTGACGTCGTACGACTTCTTCTGGCCGGCCTTCAGGCCGCCCTCGCGGTCGTACAGACCGGTGCCGAAGCCGGGGGTCTTCAGCGCGAAGTCGATCGCGGTGTCGACCGGGGCCTTCACCGAGTACTCGTGCGCCGGGGTGCCCTGCTTCTCGATCTGTTTCCAGGCGCCGACGATGTCGATCAGACCGGAGCCCTGGGCGTGCGCGGGCACACCCTTGATGTGGGTGGCGGTGCTGGTCAGCGCGGTACGCAGATCGGCCGGGGGCAGCTCGATGTGCTTCTGCTTCGCGGCGGACAGCAGCAGCGCGGTCGCGCCCGCGGCCTGCGGCGAGGCCATCGAGGTGCCCTGCAGCATGGAGTAGCCGGCCGGGAGCGAGTAGCCCGACTCCTTGACCGGGCCGCCGGGCAGCCAGGTCTGGGTGGTGTTGATGGCCGCGCCCGGGGCCGTCAGGATCGGCGCGAAGCCGCCGTCCTCACGCGGACCGCGCGAGGAGAAGGGCATCATGTCGTACTTCTTGGTGACGTTCGAGCCGTAGTTGGCGGCCCACGTCTCCTTGGAGATCGACGCGCCGACGGAGATGACGTGGTCGGCGAGGCCGGGGTCACCGATGGTGTTGACCCCCGGGCCGTCGTTGCCGGCCGAGATGATCAGCTGGACGCCGTACATGTCGACGAGCCGCTTGTAGAGCGCGGCGCGGGCGTTGTTGCCGTCGTTGAGCGGCGGCAGTCCGCCGATCGACATGTTGACGACATCGACGCCGCGGTTCACGACGAGGTCGATCATGCCCTCGGTGAGCGCGATGTTGGTGCAGCCGCCCGACCAGGTGCAGGCACGCGACGAGACGATCTGCGCACCGGGCGCGGCACCGCTCATCTTGCCGCCGAACAGGCCGTTCGCGGAGGTGATGCCCGCGACGTGGGTGCCGTGCTCGTTCGCGATGACGCCGATGTTCACGTAGTCGGACGTGTCGCCGGCCGCGTTGTACACGACGTCCTTGCGCGTCTCCACGACGAACGGGATGCGCTCGGCGACATCGGTCCGCGGGTCGTCCTTGCCGAAGTAGGAGACCTGGTGCTTCTCCTTGTACGGCTTCAGGACGGCGTCGTCGGTGAAGTCGCCGTTGCTGTTCAGGTCGACGCGCGTGGTGCCGGTGACCGGGTCGTAGAGCACGGCCCACACGTCGGTGGTGTCACCGTCGCGGTTCAGGTCGCCCGCCATGTCGCCGCCCTTGGTGGCGGCCTCGGCGAACAGCTTGATCCGGTACGAGCCCTTGGGCGCCTTGTACGTACGGCCCTGGTACGTGAACGCCGGGCCGGACACGGCGTCCGTCATCCGCAGCCAGGTGCCGTCGCCGTCGCTGACCGGGTCGGTGGCGGTCACCCAGTCGGCGACCTTGCGGGCACCGGTCGTGGTCTTCTGCAGTGCCGGGTGGCCGAGGTCGACACCCGAGTCGAGGATGCCGATGGTCACCCCGCGGCCGTCGGCCTTCGGGTGCTGCGCGACGAAGTCGACCGCGCCCGTCTCGAAGGACGGGTTGTACGGGTTCTTCGCCGGGGTCTTCTTGCCCGGCGCCGGGTAGGAGCCGGTGGACTTCGTCTTCGCGGCGGTCCCGGACGCGCGGTCGGCCGCGGGCGTCGGGTCGTCCAGCTTGATCTCCTGCTTGAGATCGATGCCGTGGACGGACGACAGCTTGGAGGCCGCCTTGATGGTCGCCTCGGCGGACGCGGTGGGCACGGTGACCCGTACGTAGCCGAGCTTGTCGTACGCACGCCCCAGCACGGACCCCTTGACGGCGTCCAGCTGCTTGGTGACCTGCTCGGTCGCACCGGGAGCGGTGGCGACCATCATGGTGACGTTCTTCTCGCCCTCGGCCTTGGCCTTGGCCAGAATGTCGGCGTCGGCCGCGCCGAGCTTGTCGCCCGTGGCGCCCTTGGCGGCGGACTTGACGGGAGCGGGTGCGGGAACGGGGGCGTCGGCGGCGAACACCGGTGCGGTGCCGGTGGCGGCCAGCGCGGCCACCAGACCGGCGGCAGCCGCGACTCGGGCCGCGCGTCTCGCCCCGGGTATGGAACTGGGGGACTCGGAGGTCATCAGCATCCCTGAAAGTGAAAGAGAAAGTCCGGAATTCGGTACCGGATGACCGCTCACCCTTTCGTAAATGACAGGGGTTTGTGGAGAGTTGGGGGGTACGAGATGGTGACATGGCGGAATTCCGCCACCGGGGCTGATGCGCCAGCAGGGAGGAACCGGTGAATAAGTGGCGTCTGTGGTCCTGCTTTCAGCGAGGCAGGACGCTCACATACGCGGCCGGTTCGCGATCGGCCGCCGCCATCAGCGCCGTACGCACCACGACCGCCTGCTGCTCCCCGGCGTCGCGGAGCTTCTTCGGCGAGAGAGGGACGACGGTGATGCCGAGCCGCTCCAGGTGCTCCCGCTCGGCGGTGTTCGCGGACCACAGCGCCTCGTGGTCCTCCTGGCGCCGGCCGTCGCCGAGCCCGCTGCGCCGGAGCGCCCCGGCGCCGAGGACCACGGCGACCGCCTGCTCGGGCCAGTAGGCGTCCACCCCGCCGAGATGCGGGCCGCCGGGCAGCCGCAGGTCCACGTTCCACAGCGGCTCCGGCAGGCCGTACGACCGCACCGTCTCGTACAGCCGGCCCTCCGCCACCGCCCGCCCCTCGGCCAGCAGCGCGTCGACGGCGTCCACCACGTGGGGGCGGCCCAGCACCCCGGCCCGGCTCAGCTCGCGTACGGCGGCAGCCGGCTCGCAGTACCCGCCGCGGATCGCCTCGGTGAGCAGGCGGCGTACCGCCGAGGCGTCCCCGAGCCCGGCGACCGCGTCCGCGAGCGCCCGCTCCACCGGCGCCACGGGCAGGCCGCCCACCTCCTCGGGGCGGGGCGGCTCGGCGGCCCGCACCAGATGTACGTACCGGACCGAGCGCAGCCGCCGGGTGCGCGGCACCAGCACATCGATCCCGGCCGAGGAGGCGAGCGGCGGCGCGGTCGCGAACCCGTGCAGGGCGAGCGCGGCGAGCCCGGTGACCATGGCCTCGCCGTACCCGGACCCCGTGTCCGCGTCCCGACGGCGACCGGAGGCCGGTGGCCGTCCGGCGTACAGGAGGGCGGAACGCAGCAGTTCCTCGCCGGTGGGCGGTCCCGGGTGCAGGACGTACACGCCGGGCAGCGGCTGCTGCCACGGCCCGCCGGTCCTGCACTGCGCGGCAGCCTCCGCGACGGACACGCCGTGCGCCTTCAACTGCGCTGCGGACAGCACGCGTTGACGGACATCGCCGGCGACGGGGAGGTGGCGGGGGGAGAGCGGGGTGTTCTGGGTCATGCTCCGGGGTATCCCGCGCGCGGTCGCGGTGGTAACCCCTGTTACACACTCGTCGACAATTCAGGACAACACCGTCCTAAAGTACGCGCGTTCGATAGCCGAAAAGGCCCGTCCCACCGGGGATCGCACGCCCGCCTCTTGTACGGGCGGCGCGATCGGCCCCGTGACCGTCGCATCGGCCCCGTGACCGTCACGTCGGCACGGTGACCGTCACATGGCAGACGGCGGCGGCGACACGTGCGCGGCAAACGGGGGCGCGTCTCCTGGAGGGAGGTCCTGGATCGCCGGAGCTCGGGCCATTTCTTCAACGGAGCGGCTTCGTGGCGTCCATGAGGCGGCTTTCCCAGGCCCAGGCCGCGATCTCGACCCGGTTGCGTACCCGGAGTTTGGTCTGGATGGTCGCCAGGTGGCTCTTGACGGTGCTCAGCGAGATGAACAGGGCGGCGGCGATCTCCTGGTTGGTGCGGCCCCGGGCGATGGCCCGGATCACCTCCGTCTCGCGTACGGAGAGCGGCCGGGCGGGCCCGGCCACGGTCGCATGCCGGGCCGGGGCCAGGTTTCGCAGCAGCCGCAGGGTGATCGACGGGGAGAGCAGGGCGTCCCCCGCGGCTGCCGCGCGGACGGCTTCGACCAGCAGGGCGGGCCCGGCGTCCTTGAGGACGAATCCGACCGCCCCGGCCTGCAGCGTGCCGTAGATGTACTCGTCGAGGTCGAAGGTGGTGACGATGACCACTCTCAGAGGGTGCGGCAGGCCCGGTCCTGCCAGGGCGCGGGTGACCTCGATGCCGTCCAGTTTCGGCATCCGGATGTCGACCAGGCAGACATCCGGGCGCAGCCGCCGGGCGAGGTCGACCGCCTCGGCGCCGTCGGCGGCCTCGCCGACCACGGTGATGTCCTCCTGGTCCTCCAGGATGAGTTTCAGGCCGCCGCGGATCATCGCCTGGTCGTCGGCGAGCAGGACCTCGATCGTCACCGGCCCTCCCGCACCAGGACCGGAACCCTGGCGAGCACCGCCCAGCCGGCGCCGGGCCCGGGGCCCGCGGTCAGGGTGCCACCGAGCGCCTCGACCCGCTCGCGCATGCCGATCAGGCCGAACCCGCCCCTCTGCAGATGCCGGGCGTGGCCGGGCGGTGCGTCGTCGGTGATCGTGACGGTGACGCCGGCCGGGTCCTGGACGACGTCGACGGTGGCCGAGCGGGCGTGCGCGGCGTGCCGGGCGATGTTCGTCAGTGACTCCTGGACGATCCGGTGGACGGTGGTGGTCACCTCGGGCGGCCAGGGCGCCTGGTTCTCGGGCAGCCGCAGCCGCACCTTCGGCCCGTGCCCCTCGAACCGCTGGACAAGCTCGGACAGTTGCTCCGGGCCGGGCGTGGCGGGGGAGGTGGTGGCCACGTCCTCGGTGTCGCGCAGCAGGCCGACCACCCGGCGCATCGCGGCCAGCGCCTCACTGCTCGCCGCCTCGATGCCCGCCAGGGTCTCGTCCAGCAGCTCGGGCTGCCGCCTGCCCACGATCCGTGCCGCCTGGGCCTGCACCACGATGCCGGTGACGTGGTGGGCGACCACGTCGTGCAGTTCCCGGGCCAGGGCGAGGCGCTCGTCGCGCCGGACGGTCTCGGCGGCGGTTCGGCGGCGGTGGTCCAGGAAACGCAGGCCGAGACCCAGCCCGAGGGCGAGGATCCAGACTTCCGTTCCGACCCGGGCCGGGGTGCTGGGGGCCTGTGCGGTCAGCCGGCCGACGGCCGTCAGCGCGAGACCGGCGGCCGCGACGGCGCCGGCCTGCCGGTGGGGCAGCGTCCGGATCGCGGAGCAGCCGAGGACGAGCAGGCCCGCCATCGCTCCCGGGCCGGGCTCGCCGGGCAGTCCCGCGAGCCCGGCGATCAGTCCGGCGCTCCCCGCGGCCGCCAGGCCGATGACCGCCGCCCACCCCCGGTGCCGCTCCCGTCCGAGGGCGACCAGGCACACCACCAGACCTGCCCCCGCGTCGAAGACCCAGGGGCGGCCCTGGCTCGCGTACTGGACGGCCATGAAGAGCAGCACTGCGGCGAACACGGCCCCCAGGGCCGCGTTGACCACGGCCCTGGGCCCTCGGAGCGAACGAAGCGCGGTATTCACCCGATTCACGCTATGCGATCGCCGGCCGGCCGCTGAACCGGCCGAAAGTACGAGTGGGGGCGGGCGAACCGTACCTTCGGCCGGTGCGGGCGCCGACGCGTCCTCAGCAGGCTGAGGACATGGCTGAACTCATCTCCGCTCCGATCGTCCTCGCCGTCTCCGCCCAGGCCGAGAAGACCGAGCGAAGTCCGCTGCTGTACGCCTGGTGGGCACTCCAACTGGTAGTCCTCGCCGCCGTCGTCTACGGCCTGTGCCGACTCGCGAAGAAGTGGCGCGACGGCCGCCGCACGCGCGGCTGACCCGGGTGATCCGCCCTTCCCGGCGGACGGGCACCCCCGCCCTCGCCCCGCTGCTTCGACCACTTCGCCGATCCCGATCGAGGAAACACATGACACCAGTACTGGAAGCCGTGCGGCTCGGTAAGCGGTACGGCCGCCACCAGGCGCTGACGGACTGCGACCTGAACATCCCGCAGGGGCGGGTGATCGGTCTGGTCGGTCCCAACGGCGCCGGCAAGTCGACACTGCTGAACATGGCCTGCGGGCTGAGCAGGCCCAGCTCGGGCACGATCCGCGTACTGGGCGCCGAGCCCGCCGCGAGTCCGGCCCATCTGGCGAAGGTCGGCTTCGTCGCCCAGGACACGCCCGTGTACGCCGAGCTGTCCGTCGCGGACCACCTGCGCATGGGGGCCCGGCTGAACCCGGCCTGGGACGGCCCGCTCGCGCAGCGGCGGATCGCCCGGACCGGACTGGACCCGAAGCAGAAGGCGGGCCGGCTCTCGGGGGGCCAGCGCGCCCAGCTCGCCCTGACCGTCGCGGCGGCCAAGCGGCCGGAACTGCTGATCTTCGACGAGCCCGCCGCCGCGCTCGACCCGCTGGCCCGTTCCGGTTTCCTGGACAACCTGATGGAGTCCGTCACCGATCTGGGGGCGAGCGCCATCCTCTCCTCGCACGCGCTGCCCGACGTGGAGCGGGTCTGCGACTACCTGGTCGTGCTGGCCGACTCGCGGGTCCAGCTGGCCGGCGACGTGTCGGAGCTGCTGGCGAGCCACCGCCGGATCACCGGCACCCGTCAGGACCTCGCGGCCCTGCCCCCCGGGGTGGAGGCCATACGCCTCGACCACACGCCGCGGGAGAGCACGGCGATCGTCCGCGCCGGCGGTCCGCCATCACCCGGCCCCTGGCGGGTGGAGGCCCTCGACCTGGAAGAGCTGGTCCTGGCCTACCTGACCCGGGCGGACCAGAACGCCGCCCGGACCGCCCCGGTGCACACGGAGGCCCACCGATGATCTGGCTGACCTGGCGTCAGTCCCGCGTGCAGGCGCTGGTGGGCCTCGGTGCGCTGGCGCTGCTCGCGATCTACCTGCTGGTGCTCGGCAACCAGATCCATGGCGCGTACGACGACACCCTCACCCACTGCGCGGGCCGGGACAGCTGTTCAAGCCAACTGGGCACGTTCGCCGACAAGTACATCTTGCAGGTCGACCTGTTCGGCTACCTGCTGCTGGCCGCCCCCGGCGCCATCGGCATCTTCTGGGGAGCCCCGCTGATCACCCGCGAGCTGGAGTCCGGTACCCACCGGCTCGTGTGGAACCAGAGCGTGACCCGCCGTCAGTGGCTGGCGGCCAAGCTCGGTCTCGGCACCCTGCTCGGCGTGGTCGTCGCCGGTCTGTTCAGCCTTGCGCTGACCTGGGCCTCCGGGCCGGTCGACGCCGTCCTGAACAACCGTTTCGAGCCGCTGCTGTTCAGCTCGCGAAACATCGCCCCGCTCGGCTACGCCGCCTTCGCCTTCGTGCTGGGTACGACCCTCGGGCTGTTCATCCGCCGCACCGTGCCGGCGATGAGTGTGACCCTGGTGGCTTTCGTGGTGCTCCAGATCGTCATGCCCACCGTGGTCCGGCCGCACTACGTCACCCCGGTCCGCACTTCCGTGCCGCTCACCGCCGAACTGGTCGGCAGACTGACGAAGATCGGCACCTACGGCGAGATCGGCGGGTTGCGCGTGCCGGGTGGGCCCTGGGTGGTGAAGACCAGCCCGATGCTCGACTCCACCGGCAGGGAGGTCGGCCACACCGAGTGGTTCCAGGACTGCATGGACAACCACTCGATGGCCGACCTGCCGGCCTGTCTGGCCAAGGGGAACATCCACGTCGACGTCTCCGAGCAGCCGGCCGGTCGCTACTGGACCTTTCAGAGGTACGAGACCGGAATCTTCGCGGTCCTGGCCGCGCTGGTCGCCGGTCTGTGCTTCTGGCGGATTCGCGGCCGGCTCACCTGACGGAGCGCCGGAGAGCCGGGCCGGGGCCGAGACCGAGGACAGAGCCGGGGCGCCCGGCCCCGGCCCCGGCCGTCAGGCCCCGCCCCGGCCGTCAGGCCCCGGCCCCGGCTTCCGCCGCCCTCGCGTCGCACCCCTGCGCCCGCAGCGCCCGAGCCAGATCGTCCCGCGCCTCCAGCACCAGCCGGCGCAGCGCCGGCGCCGCGTCCTCGTGGGCGGTCAGCCACGCGTCCGCGGCCGCCAGCGTCGAGGGGTCGTCCTGGAGCGACGGGAACAGGCCCTTCACCACGGCCATCCCGATCTGGATCGACCGCTCGGCCCACACCCGCTCGATCGCGTCGAAGTACTTGCCCGCGTACGGAGCCAGCAGCTCCCGCTGCGACGACTGCTCGAAGCCGGTGATCGTCGCCTCCACCAACGCGTTGGACAGCGCGTCCGACTCCACGACACCCGCCCAGGCCTGCGCCTTGACCGCGGCCGAGGGCCGCGAGGCCAGGCACCGCACCTGGTGCCGCTTCCCGGACGCCGTGTCGTCGCGGGCCAGTTCGGCGTCGAGCACCGACTCGTCGGCCACCCCGTGCGCGGCCAGCGACGACAGGAACGCCCACCGCAGCTCCTGGTCGACGTCCAGCCCGTCGATCCGCGCCGAACCGTCGAGCAGCCCGGACAGCAGCTGGAAGTCCGTGTCGGAGCCGGCGACCGACGCGAAGAACCGCGCCCACGCCAACTGGTGCTCGCTGCCCGGCTCGGCGACCCGCAGCTCCCGCAGCGCGCCCGCGGCCAGCGCCCGGCCGCCCTCCTCGCGCCACCCGGGCGCCACGTAGTGCACGAGCGCGGTCCGCGTCCAGATGTGCAGCATCTGCAGCACACCGATGTCGGACTCCCGGCCGGAGAAGGCCAGCACGAGCGAGACGAAGTCACGGGCCGGCATCAGCCCGTCCCGGGTCAGGTTCCACAGCGCGGACCAGCACAGCGCCCGCGCCAGGGGGTCGGTCACGTCACCGAGGTGCGCCCGCAGCGTGGCCAGGGACACCTCGTCGAAGCGGACCTTGCAGTAGGTGAGGTCGTCGTCGTTGACCAGGATCAGCTCGGGCCGCTCGGCCCCCGCCAGCTCCGCGACCACCGTGCGCGGCCCCGCCACATCCACCTCGGCGCGGGCGTACCGCACCAGGTCGCCGTCGGCGGCGCGCCGGTACAGGCCGACCGCGACCCGGTGCGGCCGCAGCTCCGGGTGGGACCCGGCCGCCTCCTGGAGGACCGCCAGCTCCGTGATCCGGTCGGCCGAGTCGTATGTCGCCACCGGGGTCAGCGAATTGACGCCCGCGGTCTCCAGCCACGACCGCGACCAGGCGGTCATGTCACGCCCGGACGTCTCGGCCAGGACCGACAGCAGATCGCCCAGCTGCGTGTTGCCGTAGGCGTGCTTCTTGAAGTAGCGCCGGGCGCCCTCCAGGAACGCGTCCCGCCCCACGTACGCCACCAGCTGCTTCAGCACCGAGGCGCCCTTGGCGTACGTGATGCCGTCGAAGTTGAGCTTGGCGTCCTCCAGGTCACGGATGTCGGCCGTGACCGGGTGCGTGGACGGCAGCTGGTCGGCGCGGTACGCCCAGGCCTTGCGGTTGTTGGCGAAGGTGATCCAGCCGTCCTCGAAACGGGTCGACTCCACCATGGCGAAGACGCCCATGAAGTCGGCGAACGACTCCTTCAGCCACAGGTCGTCCCACCACTGCATGGTGACGAGGTCGCCGAACCACATGTGCGCCATCTCGTGCAGGATGACGTTGGCCCGGCTCTCGTACGCCGCCTGCGTCACCTTGCCGCGGAAGATGTACTCCTCGCGGAACGTGACACAGCCCGGGTTCTCCATCGCGCCGAGGTTGTACTCCGGCACGAACGCCTGGTCGTACTTCCCGAACGGGTACGGGTAGTCGAAGTTGTCGTGGAAGAAGTCCAGGCCCTGCTTGGTGACGAGGAAGATGTCGTCCGCGTCGAAGTGCCGGGCGAGCCCCTTGCGGCACATCGCGCCGAGCGGGATCTCCAGCTCCGTACCGTCGTCGAACGTACGGCTGTAGGAGTCGGTGACGTAGTGGTAGGGACCGGCCACGATCGCCGTGATGTACGTGGAGATCGGCTTCGTCTCGGCGAACCGCCGGACCCCGCCCTCCCGCGACTCCTCGGCCCCGTTGCTCCAGACCGCCCAGCCCTCGGGTGCGGTCACCTCGAAGCGGAAGGGGGCCTTCAGGTCGGGCTGCTCGAAGTTCGTGAAGACCCGCCGCGCGTCGGCCGGCTCGTACTGCGTGTAGAGGTAGACCTCGCCGTCCTCCGGGTCGACGAACCGGTGCATGCCCTCGCCGGTCCGGCTGTACGCGCACTGCGCGTCGACCACCAGGACGTTCTCGCCCTCCGGCAGCCCCTCCAGCGCCACCCGCGTCCCGTCGAAGACGACGGCGGGGTCGAGCGGCCGGCCGTTCAGCGTCACCGCGTTCACGCTCGGCGCCACCAGATCCGCGAAGGTCGACGCCCCCGCCCGCGCGGTGCGGAACCGGACGGTCGTCACCGAGCGGAAGGTCCGCGGACCGGCGGCGGCCCCGTCGCCGTCCTCGTCGGCCCCGCCGATGGCGGAACGCAGATCGAGACCGACCTCGTAGCTGTCGACCGTCAGCAGCTCGGCCCGCGCACGGGCCTCGTCGCGGGACAGGTTCTCACCGGGCACGGGCACACTCCTTTGTGTCACGTTCGAATAGTTTGATCCTCCCATGCCGCCACTCGGCCCGGCATAGGGGAATGGCCGGTACGTCCGGAGGCGTTTTCGCGCACAGGTGCGAACGCCTTTACGAGGAGAGACATGTCTGACAACAGCACGGCGACCGGCAGGACACCTGCTGATTTCTGGTTCGACCCGCTCTGCCCCTGGGCGTGGATGACCTCCCGCTGGATGCTGGAGGTGGAGAAGGTCCGCGACGTCGAGGTCCGCTGGCATGTGATGAGCCTCGCCGTCCTCAACGAGGACAAGCTCGACGAGTTGCCGGAGGAGTACCGCGACCTGCTGGAGAACCAGGCGTGGGGCCCGGTCCGCGTCGTCGTCGCCGCCCAGCAGAAGCACGGTGACGATGTCGTCGGCCCCCTGTACACCGCGCTCGGCACGCGCTTCCACAACCAGGGCGAGGGCCCGACCCGCGAGGCGATCGTGGCCGCGCTCGGGGATGTCGGCCTGCCCGCCGAGCTGGTGGACTACATGGACTCCGACGCGTACGACGCCGAGCTGCGCGCCTCCCACAAGGAGGGCATCGACAAGGTCGGCCAGGACGTCGGCACCCCGGTCATCGCCGTCCCGGGCACGGACGGCGAGCAGATCGCCTTCTTCGGTCCGGTCGTCACCCCCGCCCCGAAGGGCGAGGAGGCGGCGAAGCTGTGGGACGGCACGCTGCTGGTGGCGTCGATCCCCGGCTTCTACGAGATCAAGCGGACCCGGACGCAGGGCCCGGTCTTCGACTGACCGCGATGTCCCGCTGACCGTGATCCTCTGCTGATCGCGATTCTCCGCCGGTCGCACACGGTGCGCTGCGGGGTCCGGCCGCCGTCCGGATCCCGCACCCCGCACCCCTCGCCCGCGCGTACGAGGCGTCCGGCTCCGGCAGCCGCAGCGCCACCCGCTCCGTTCCGTCAGAAGTTCGTCGGGCCCACGCGGTGCGGCATGCCGGAGAGGTCTGGCAGTCTCGGATGCGGCGAACCGCCGAAGGACGCGGGGAGACGGAAAGGGGATCGGGCGGAGATGAACGTACGACCGGCACGACGGTCCGAGGCCGGGGCGCTGACCGAGCTGGCCCTGGCGTCGAAGGCCCACTGGGGCTACGACGAGGCGTTCCTCGCCTCCTGCCGTGACGAACTCACCCTGCACCCGGCCGACATCGACCGCCGCCGCACGACGGTCGCCGAGGAGACCGGCCGCGTCCTGGGCTTCACCACCCTGGACGGCACCCCGCCCGAGGGCGCCCTCGGCATGATGTTCGTCGCCCCGGACTCCCTGGGCCGGGGCATCGGCCGGCTCCTCTTCGAGCACACCATGGCGCAGGCCCGCCTACTCGGCTTCGTACGCCTCACCATCGACGCCGACCCGAACGCGGAACCGTTCTACCTCGCGATGGGCGCGGTCCGGATCGGGGCGACTCCGTCGGGCTCGATCCCCGGCCGCGAGCTGCCGCTGCTGGAAGTCGGCCTCACCGCGCGCTGATTCCCTGCCGGTCCCCGGGCCGGGGCCATCAGGCGCTGCCGGGGCAGCCGTACCCGCGTCAGTCCGGCACGATGATCAGCTTGCCGCGTACGTGGCCGCCTTCGCTCTCCCGGTGGGCATCGGCCGCCTGGGAGAGCGAGTACGTCCGCGCCACCGACAGGGTGAGTGCGCCGTCCGCGACCAGCGCGGCTGCCCGCTCCAGACGCTCACGGACCGCACCGGCGCCGGCGAACACAAAGCGCACGCCGTGCTCCTCCGCCCGGTGGTCGGCGATGGTGACCACGCGCTCCGGCCCGCCGGTCACGTCGACGAGCGCCGGCAACGAGCCCTTTCCCGCGGTGTCGAATGCCGCGTCCGCGCCGTTCGGCGCGAGGGCGCGGATCCGCTCGGCGAGCCCCTCGCCGTAGGTCACCGGCTCGGCGCCGAGCGAACGCAGGTACGTGTGGTTGCGCTCGCTCGCCGTACCGATCACGGTCGCGCCGAGACGCCCGGCGAGCTGCACGGCCACGGACCCGACACCGCCGGCGGCTCCGTCCACGACCAGTGTCTCCCCGGCCTTCACCCCGAGGTCGTCGAGCGCCTGGTAGGCCGTGCCGACCGCCACCGGCAGCCCGGCCGCGACCTCCCAGGGCACGTTTTGGGGCCTTCGCGCGATCTGCGCCGCCGGGGCCAGTGCGAACTCGGCGTAGCCGCCGGAGCCGATCGAACCGAAGACCTCGTCACCCGCCGCGAAGCCGGTCACGTCCTCGCCGACGTCCACAACGACACCGGCGACGTCGCCGCCGGGCACCGCGGGGAACTCCACCGGCATCATCGCCGCGACGGCCCCGCTGCGCAGCTGCCAGTCCAGCGGATTCACCCCGGCAGCCCGGACCTCGACCAGCACCTGTCCGTGGCCCGGACGCGGCACCTCGCGCCGCACGACCTCCAGAACATCCGGTCCGCCGTACTCCGTGAACTGCACTGCGCGATACGTCTTTAACATGTTCTCCCTCTGCCCCTTTGCCCATTCAATGTGTACCGAGACTGATCGGGAGCGCTGAAGTCCCCTTAAGGCACACGCTCAAACTATCGAGTGACGGCACTGCCCGACGGCTCACGGGGCGCCCCGCCGTACTCCGCTCCCGCAGCCCGGCGCCCGGCCGCGGCCAGGCTCAGGGTGACCGCGAGGGAGGCCCCCGCCATCACGGACATCGCCGTCCCCGGCGAGGTCCACTGGGCGACCGCACCCGCGAGCGCGGCCGCGACGCCCTGCATGGTGAGCATGCCGGAGGAGTGCAGCCCGAGGGCCTGACCGGTGATCTCGTTCGGGGTCAGGGCCATCAGCCGCTCCTGGAGCAGCAGACTCGCGGAGAACCCGACCGAGGCGAGCGTGGCCAGAGCGATCGCGAGCGGCAGCGCCGGACGCGCGGCGAAGAGCAGATAAGGGGCGGCCAGGAGCAGCAGCATCGGCAGGGCCAGCCGCCCCCGCCACCGCTGTGCGACGAACCGGCCCGCCGCGGTGTCCCCGACGAGCATCCCCAGCGCGGCACAGGCGAAGAGCAGCCCGGCGTGCCCGGGGGCGTACGGGACGAACAGCGACTCGCAGCCGACGATCAGCCCGTTCGGCACCCAGAGGGCGAGATAGACCCGGCGGCGCGGACCCGAGGACCACAGAACGGCATTGGTCCGCCACGTCTCGGCGGCCGACGGCCGCCCGGTGGCGCGCGGCGGACGGCGGGCCAGACCGAACCGGGCGACGGCCGCACCGGTCAGATACAGGGCGGCCGCGACCAGCAGTGTGCCGCGCGCGGACAGCGTGGCCACCAGGAGACCACCGAGCCCGAACCCGCCGATCTGCATCAGACCGACGCACATGTTCAGTACGGAACGCCCCAGCAGATAGCCGTCCTCGGGCAGGACCTCATGGAGCAGGCCGTACCGCACACCACCGCCCACCGCGGCGACCACGCCCTCGATCAGGACGATCGCGAAGACGGCCGGCAGCGGGAGCCCGGGAACGGCGAGGACGGCGGTGGCCAGCCCGAAGGCGAGCGCCATACCGGTCATCGCGGCCCGTGGCGGCAGCCGGTCCGCCGCCGACATCAGCACGGTCGCCCCGATCACCTGGGCCAGCGAGGAGCCGAACATGGACAGGGCGGCGAGCAGCGGCGAATCGGTCGCGGCGTAGACGAGGGTGCCGAGGGCCAGCCCGCTCATCGTCGACCCCGCGACCTGTACGGCACTGGTCGCGAAGAGCGGTCCGAACTGCGGCGCTCGGAAGAGTTCCCGGTAGGTGCGCATGCGGGGAGTCTCAGCGGGTGCGTGCGGCGGCCGTTACTGTTTCGCGCGGAGGCGAAACATCATGGGCCTGTGGCAGATCAACGCGGACACGCTCGCGGGGAGCCGCTTCGTCGTCTCGCCGCTCGCCGAGACCATCTCCGCCCTGAACTCCCTGGAGAGGGAACGGCCCGAGCACCCCGGCGAACGGGCCTGGCTCGACACCCATCTGCCTGCCCACCGGGCGCGGCGGGCCACCGACCCGGTCGCCGCCCGACTCGTACCGGCGGCGCTCGGCGGCAGCTGGAACGCGGACTTCATCACCCCCACACCGACGGGCGAGGGCACACCGTCCTTCGAGGAGGAGCTGGCACCCGTCAGGGCGACCTCGCCCGAACGCGCCCGAGCGGATCTGGAGGTCGCCCTCGGCGGTCCCCTCCCGGCGCTCCTGGACCGCGACGACCTGGCACAGCGCGCCGCCGACGTGCTGGAGTGGGTCTGGCACCGGACCGTACTGCCGGACTGGCCGCGCCGCCGCCGGATCATCGAGGCGGACATCGTCGCGCGGACCGGACAGCTGAGCGAGGGCGGCTGGGCAACCGCCCTGAGCGGCCTGCGCCCGGGAATGCGGTGGCTCGGCGGGAGCCGGCTCCAGATCAACGCGCACGACTACCCGCCGAAGCAACTGTCCGGTGTGCGGCTGCTGTTCGTGCCGGTCACCCAGCGCACCGGCTGGGTCTCCTGGGACGACGACGCCGGGCGGTACGCGGTCGTCTACCCGTGCTCGGGCGCCCTGGCCGACGCGGGACGGGTGCGGGTGCCCGACAGCCTGGGACGCCTGCTCGGTCCCGCTCGGGCGGCCGTCCTCGTCCTTCTCTCCAGCCCGAAGAGCACCACCCAGCTGGTGGCCCTGACCGGCCAGGGGCTGGGGTCGGTCGGCCGCCACCTCAAGGTGCTGCTGGACGCCGGCCTGGCGGGCCGCCGAAGGGCCGGGCGGTCGGTGCTGTACTTCCGTACGGACGTCGGAGACGTGCTGGTGGGCGCCCAGGGGGAGGGGGAGGGGGAGAGACCGAGGGCATGAGCCACTCGACGAGTGCGTCGAGGCCGCCCGTACCGCCGACGGCGGCCGAGCGGTCCGCGACAGCGAGAACCGTGACGGCGGGCTTCCGTTCTACGCCCCCCAGGGGCGGGCCGTGTTCATCGACGGGGTGAAGGCCGGGGCCTTCACGGGCTGAGCCACTCCACGACCTCGACCACGTCGCCGACGGTCACCACGCCCTCGCAGACCACCGCGTTCTTCGCGCCGAAGCTCACCTTGTTCTTGTACTCCGGCTCGCGCCGGTACGTCGCGAGGGTCCGGACCGGTTCCGGGCCCCGGCGGCGGCCGGTGCGCTGGTCGATGAGCGGGACGTTGCAGCGCATCGCCCGTACCGAGTGGGCCAGTTCCACCGTGCCGAGGAGCATCCGGCGTACCCGGTCCTCGAAGTGCGGTTCGTCGTTGCCGGTCAGGACGATGTTGGCGCGGAAGCGGTCCATCGGCACCGGCTCGGCGTCGCCCCTGGCGGTGATGCGGGCGTTGAGGCCGTCCAGGGAGGCCGTCGAGGTGACCAGCACCGCGTGTGCGTCGGCGAAGTTGACCTTGCCGGGGGTGTCGCCCCAGCCGTCCCGGTCGAAGCCGGGGGCCACCCGCACCAGGCGGGACTTCGCGCCGAGCGCGTCGGAGAACCATTCCGCGACCTCGTCACCCTGGTCGGCGGCCACGCCGAGCGGGCGGTCGAACATGCTGACCTCGCGGCGCGGGCCGTCCCGGTCGACCTTCAGGCGGAGTGGCTCGACGCCCTCGCCGGACAGTGCCAACACCGCCCCGGCGTCCAGGACTTCGACCCCGATCGCGGCCATCGAAGGATGGGTGCGCTGGCTGCGGAAGGTGCCGTCCGCCGCGTCCACGACCATGAACGTCCGGTCGTGTTCGAGGCCGGTCCCGAGGACCTGCGCGGAATCGACCGTGGTGCCGGCGCAGCCCTTGACCGGGTAGTACGCCAGTTCTCGAACGGTGATCGTCACGATGTCCCCTCCCGGGCCGCCGCCTCGAGGTCGTCGACGCTGCCGGACATGATGGTGCGGATGTGTCGGGTGAGGTGCTCGATGGGCCAGTCCCACCAGGCCACCGCCAGGAGCCGGGCGATGGTCTCGTCGTCGTACCGGGTGCGGATCAGCTTGGCCGGGTTGCCGCCGACGATGCCGTAGTCGGGTACGTCACCGGTGACGACGGCGCCGGAGCCGATGATCGCGCCGTGCCCGATCCGTACGCCCGGCATCACCAGGGAGCCGTAGCCGAACCAGACGTCGTTGCCGACGACCGTGTCGCCCCGGCCCGGCAGCCCGGTCAGCAGGTCGAAGTGCTCGGCCCAGGAGCCGCCCATGGTGGGGAACGGGAAGGTGGACGGGCCGTCCATCCGGTGGTTCGCACCGTTCATGAGGAACCGCACCCCGGTCCCCAGTGCGCAGAACTTCCCGATGACGAGCTTCTCGGGGCCGTAGTGGTACAGCACGTTGCGGGCCTCGAACGCCGTCGCGTCGTCGGGGTCGTCGTAGTACGAGTAGTCGCCGACCTCGATCAGCTCGGACTTCACCAGGGGCTTCAGCTGCACGACCCGGGGCTGGCCCGGCATCGGGTGGAGAGCGCTGGGGTCGGCGGGAACGACGTTCATGGTGCCCATCATCGCATTCACGCGGATGAGGTAAGTTCCTTTTGGGAACTCAAATCGTTTCGAGAGAGGAACACGCCGTGACACTGGTGCAGTGGACCGAGGTCGACGACTACTTCAACGGCCTGCTGGTCGGTTCGGACGAAGCTCTGGACGCGGCCGTCGAGGCCAGCGACGAGGCCGGGCTCCCGGCGATCCAGGTCGCCGCCAACCAGGGCAAGCTGCTGCATCTGCTGGCGAGGCTCCAGGGGGCGCGCACCGTGCTGGAGATCGGCACACTGGGGGGCTACAGCACCATCTGGCTGGCCCGTGCGCTGCCCGAGGGCGGCAGGCTCGTGACGCTCGAATCCGATCCGCAGTGCGCCGAGGTCGCTCGCGGGAACATCGAGCGTGCCGGCCTGGCGGATGTCGTCGAGATCCGGGTCGGCGGGGCCCTCGACACGCTGCCGGAGCTCGCGGAGGCGGGGTACGGGCCGTTCGACGTCGTGTTCATCGACGCCGACAAGCCGAGCAACCCGGACTACCTGGCCTGGTCGCTGAAACTGACTCGGCCGGGCAGCCTGATCATCGCGGACAACGTGGTGCGGGACGGCGAGGTGGTCGACGGCACCAGTGACGACCCGAGGGTGCAGGGCGTGCGCCGCTTCACCGAACTCGTCGCGGCCGACCCGAGGCTGAGCGCGACCGCACTCCAGACCGTCGGGAGCAAGGGCTATGACGGGCTGTTGATGGCGCTCGTCACCGGTTGACATCTGCTGACTTCGGCCGGGATGCCTGTGGGAGTGGTGCCGAGCGGGCCAACTCGTGCACCGGGGCGGCCGGGCGGGGTGTCGGCCGGGCGGGGGAGTGCCTCTCCCTGTTCGTGCAACGTGACGGTGGGGGCCTCATCTGTCACGTCCGGCGAAGGGCCCCTCACTCCACCTGCCCGCTGCCCTCCTCCGGACCGGGCAGGCGCCATGCGTGGGGGAAGAGGACCCTTCCGTGATCCGGATCGGCTCGTCCGGATCATCGCTCTGCTCCACTTCGGTGATCTCGTGCCGGAAGGGGTCGAAGACGGCGCCGTCGAACGGGCTCATGCCCAGGGCGGTGAACAACTCCAGGTATTCGGCGGAGGAAACCACCGGGCCGGCTGCGAGCGCCTGGTGGAGTACATGTGGCAGGCCGTCCCCGCCCCGTCCCGGGTGCCCGACCGGGCGCCCGTGGCACTGGTCATCGGCTCCTCTCACCGGCGTCCGTCCGCTCGACCTCGACGACGAAGGGCGGGTGCGCCTGGACGCCTGGGAACTCGCCCCCACCGTCCAGGCGGCCGTCACCGAGCGGTGGAACGCCGCCACGACGGAGAACATCACCGAACTCGCCGACCTCGACTGGTTCCACGCCGAAGTGCGGCGCCTGTACGGGTTCGCCGTGCCCGGCATCGACTACGCCGCTCCGGTCGAGACCGACATCCCCTGGCCGGATACGGTCACCCCCTGAAGCGGTCCGGTCCAGGCGGCCGGTGGAAATCCCTTCGACGGGACGCGTGGATCCGGTCATGATCAGAAGTATGACTTTGCGTGTGATTGATCCGGTTCGTATCGGTACAGAACAGCTTCCGGGAGGGCGGCGGCTGGGCTGGGCCGAGTGGGGGCCGGTGGACGGTGTGCCGGTGCTGCTGTCGCCGGGAGCGGCCACCAGCAGGCACCTCGGCTTCGGCGGTGACGTGGCGGACGGTCTCGGGGTGCGGGTGATCTCGTTCGACCGTCCGGGACTGGGTGCCTCCTCGCCCCGGCCCGGCCGCACCTTCGGGGATTTCGCCGACGACATCCGCGCGTTCGCCGCCCTGCGCGGCCTGGAGCGGCCCCTGATGGTCGGCAACTCGCAGGGCGCGCCCTTCGCTCTCGGATGCGCGGCTGCCGGAGTGGTCGGCGCGCTCGCGGTGGTCTCCGGTGCGGACGAGATCGCCGCGCCGTGTTTCGGCGACGCGCTGCCGGGCGAACTGCGGCGCCTCGTCGACCTGGCCGTGTCCGACCCGGCCGCCGCCGAGAAGGTCTTCGCCGGGTTCACTCCGCAGGCGATGTGGGACATGGTCATGTCCGGCAGCCCGGAGTGCGACCTGGCCGTCTATCAGCAGCCCGCGTTCGCGGCCGCCTACCGGCGCGCGCTCGACGAAGCCTTCGCGCAGGGGGCCGGCGGCTATGCCCGGGACACCGTCCTGGTCATGGGCCGCTGGGGGATCGAACTGTCGGACATCGACGTACCGGTGGACCTCTGGTACGGGGAGAAGGACACCGGTCACTCGCCCGACCAGGGGGCCGTTCTGGCCTCGCGGATCCCGGGAGCGGTCCGGCACCTGGTGCCGGACGCGGGCGGAGCGGTGCTCTGGACGCATGCCGAGCAGGTGCTGAGCACGCTGCTGAAGCACGCCCCCAGCACCTGACCCCCGTGCGCGACATGACAGAAGGACCCTCACCTGTCACGTCCAGGTGAGGGTCCCCCCTTCATCCGCCTGCCCGGTGAAGGTTGAGAAGACGATCACGAGGCAGGGCGTTCATGCGCCTCCCCGTCAGGGGGCGAGCAGCAGTACGTCGGCGCGCTCCTTGGCGGCCGCGTAACGCTTCGCCACGTCCTGCCAGTTGACGACGCGCCACATGGCCTCGATGAAGTCGACCTTCTGGTTCTTGTACTGGAGGTAGAAGGCGTGCTCCCAGGCGTCGAAGACCAGGATCGGGACGGAGCCCTGGCCGACATTGCCCTGGTGGTCGTAGACCTGCTCGACGATCAGCTTTCCGCTGACCGGCTCGTACGCCAGGACGCCCCAGCCGGAGCCCTGCGTGGTGGCCGAAGCCTTCGTCAGCTGGGACTTGAAGCCGGCGAACGAGCCGAACGACTCCGTGATCGCGTCCGCGAGGTCACCGACACCGTCCGCCGCGAGGGGCTCGCCGCCGCCGTCGCCGGTCATGTTGTGCCAGTAGATCGAGTGCAGGATGTGGCCGGAGAGGTGGAACGCGAGGTTCTTCTGGAGCCCGTTGATCGCTCCCCAGGCATCCTTGTCGCGCGCCTCCTCCAACTGCTCCAGGGTGTCGTTCGCACCCTTCACATAGGCGGCGTGGTGCTTGTCGTGGTGGAGCTCGATGATCTGCGGATTGATGACCGGTTCGAGCGCCGCGTAGTCGTACGGGAGTTCCGGAAGCGTGTACGTGGCCATGTGGTCGAACCCTCCAGCTGCTGTCCTGTTGTTATTGCAACCTATATGCAAGAGCAGGCTAACAGCAGGAGGAGCTCAGAAGTGATCAGCCCTTCGGACTAGGACCTGCCTCCCCTCCCCACCCCAAGGGCCGGTTCCTTCGCCCTCACGGGCCTGCTGGTATCGCAGCGCCGAGGCTCGTCGGACTCCGGTTGCGTCCTGGCTGCGTGCACCGCAAGCTGCCCCTATGAACCGCAGGGAGGCCGGTGTGCTGCCCATCCTGGTGACGGGCGCAGCGGGCAGCGTCGGCGCCGTCGGACGATCCGTTGTCGAGGGCCTTCGGCGACGGGACCTGCCTGTCCGGGCCATGGTGCGTCGCGACGACGAGCGGGCGCAGGCGCTGCGCGCAACCGGCGCCGAGGTCGTCGTCGGAGACCTGACGCGCGCAGGCGACGTCGCCGGCGCCCTGGCCGGCTGCGCACGCATGTACTTCGGCATGGGCGTGTCGGCGCAGTATCTGGAGGCTGCCGTGACGGCGGCGGTTGCCGCGCGTGCGCACGGGCGCCTGGAAGCGTTCGTGAACATGTCGCAGCTGACCGTCTCCGAGATGGACCTCACCAGCACCTCCGAGTCCGTGCAGCAGCAGGAGCAGTGGCTGGTGGAGCAGGTCCTCGACTGGTCGGGCCTGCCCGTCGTCCAGATCAGGCCCACCGTGTTCATGGAAAACCCGCTGTTCCGTGCCGGCTTCTCCTCGATCGCGGAGTACGGAACCATCAGGCTGCCCTTCGGCCGGGCGAAGACCTCCCCCGTGGCAGCCGGCGACGTCGCCGCGGTCGTGGAAGAGATCCTGGCCGACCCGGCCCCGCACCTCGGCAGAACCTATGAGCTGACCGGCCCGCGCTCGGAGGGCATCGCCGCCATGGCGGCGGAGGTCTCCGCAGTCCTGGGCCGACCGGTCGGGTACACCGACGTCCCCCTGCGGGAATGGATCGACGACGACCTCAGGCCACTGGGGCTGCCCGACCACGTCTTCCAGCACATCGCCACCATGGCCCGCCTTCACGCGGAGAACCGGTACGACCGCGAGGCGGAAGGGGTCCAGCAGGTCACCGGGCGGCCTCCCTCAGGGGTGGCCGACTACGTCCGTGACAACCTCGGCCTCTTCACCCCCTGAAGCGCCTGCCTCACGGACAGTGCTGCTCCCGGCGGGAAGGCTGTTTCGCCGAGGGAGCGAGGGGTGTACGCGAGGCGCTGACCGCCGGCAGTCCGGTCGGCCGCCCGAGGCACAGGCTGAGGAGTTCATCGGCCGCTGGGAGTAGGCCCCGCGCCTCATCCGCGCTTCACGTCTGCTGGCTAGGGTCTGCACTCATGCAGACCACGAAGACGGTTCCTCGTCGGACATCGGAGCGCAGGCGCGACACGCTGGAACGGCTCGTCGCGGAGCGGGATGTCTGGGTGTCGACAGCCCACCCCGATCACGGGCCGCACCAGGTGCCGCTGTGGTTCCTGTGGGACGGGCGAGCGGTATGGATGTGCACCGGTGCGACTTCCGTGACTGCGCGGAACGTCCGCACGGAGCCGCGCGTGCGGCTGGCGCTGCCGGACACCTTCGATGTGGTGCTTCTCCAGGGTGAGGCGGAGTGCTTCCCCGACCAGGAGGTGCCCGATGACGCGGCGGAGGCGTTCGCCGGCAAGTTCGGGTGGGACCCGCGCACGGAGGAGGGCCCCTTTCTGTATGTGCGCGTGGTGCCGAAGACGGTGCGCGCTTGGCGCGGCGAGCCGGAACTGCGCGGCAGAGTCATCATGCGGGACGGGACGTGGCTGGGGCAGCGGCCGTCCGGTTCTCCGCCCGGGCCACCGGAGCACTGAGGGAGCGCCATGGTGGCCGACCGGAGCGCGCGGTGGTCGACTGCGGTGCCCAGCCGCACGTGCTCGCGGGCCCGTCTCCGACCGGCCCCACGGCCGGGGCCCGTCCCCGCGCGGGGAACGTGTCGTCACGCGCGGGCCCGCGTAAGGGCCTCGGCGAGCCGGGTCAGATGGTCCCCGTACGCCTTCGCGTAGAACTCCGAACGTCCCGGGTCCGGTTCGACCACCTTCGTCGGGGCCGTCCACGCGGCCGTGTCCAGTTCCGCGCCGAACCGCTGTGCCGCCGCGAGCACCGCGCCCCGCGCACCGACCTCGCCCTCCACGATCCGGACCGGGCGGCCCAGCACATCGGCGAACAGCCGCGTCCACGCGCGGGAGCGGGTGCCGCCGCCGCACAGGGCGAGGGTGCCGGTGAGGCCCGCGGCCTCCAGGCAGTGGCGGGCGGCGAAACAGATGCCCTCGCAGACCGCGCGGATCAGATCCGCCGGGGTGGTCTCCAGCGACACACCGGTGAGCTCCGCGCGCAGCCGCGGCTCGACGAACGGGGCGCGTTCGCCGGACGGAGCGAAATAGGGCAGCACCTGGACACCGTTCGCGCCGGGCGGGGTGGCGGCGAGGAGCGCGTCGACCTCAGTGTGGCGTACGCCGGTGGTGGCGAGCACCCAGTCGAGAGCCGCGGTGCCGACCATCGCGGGCATGGCGCGCAGCCAGTGGCCGGGGCGGTCGGTGGAGATGTGCAGACCCGCCGGTTCGCCGTCCAGATCGAGCTGTTCCGTGGCCACCAGCGCCGCCAGGCAGGTGCCGACGATCAGCAGGCCGTCACCGGGACGTGCGACACCCGCGCCGAGGGCGCAGGCCGGCAGATCGTACGGGCCGTTGGAGATCGGTACTCCGGAGGGGAGCGTGGCCGTGGCGACGGGGTCGCTGACGGGGGCGAGGAGCGCGGTCCGGTGGCCGAGGCCGAGCGCGGCCACGACATCGGAGGAGTAGGTACGCGTCATCGGGTCCAGAAACGGCATCGACGCGTCGGAGACATCCGTGGCCCGGACCCCGGTCAGCCGCTGGAACACCATGTCCTTGCAGTACAGGGCGGTCGTCGCCGCGTCGAGCGAGGCCGGGTCGTGACGGTCGAGCCAGGCGAGCACCGGACCCGGACAGCCCGGGAACATCGCGCTGCCGGTGCGGCGGTAGACGGCCTCGAAGACGCCGGACTCCAGCCAGGTGTCGACCAGTTCATGGGCCCGGCCGTCCATCCAGGAGATCGCCGTGCGGACGGGGCGGCCCTCCGCGTCCACCAGCCAGACGCCGTCGCCCTGACCGGTGAGACCGGCGAACGCGACCCCGTGCGGGCCCAGCGCGGCCAGGACCTCGCGGACCGCCCCGTACACCTCGTCCATGTCCTGTTCGACGTAACCGCCGCGGATCGTGAGCCCCACCGGGCGGGATTCGACGGCCAGCGCGCGGCCCCGCGGGTCGAAGGCCGCGGCCTTCACCACCGACGTGCCGACATCGATGCCGATGTATCGCGTCATGGGTCCGGCTCCCTTCACAGGGCGTGGGCGAGCGGCTCGCCCCGCACGTAGCGCGCCACCTCGGCCGCCGCGATCCGGGCCGCCTTCTGCGCGACGGCCCGGCTGGCGCCCGCCACATGCGGGGTCATCAGCAGATGCGGGGTCCGGAAGAGCCGCGACGCGGGCGGGGGCGGCTCCTGCTCGTAGGTGTCGAGCGCCGCGGCCCGCAACTGCCCCGAGTCCAGGGCGTCGCACAGCGCGTCCGTGTCCAGCAGCCCGCCCCGGGCCGCGTTCACCAGGACCGCGCCGCGCGGCAGGAGGGCCAGTTCGCGGGCGCCGACGAGATGCCGGGTCTCCGGGGTGAGCCTGGCGTGCAGGGTGAGGACGCGGGAGCGGTCCAGGAGCGCCTCCAGCGAGGCGGCACGCAGGCCGTGGACGTCGCCGCGCACATACGGGTCGTACACCTCGACCCGGGCGCCGAACGCGGTGAGGACCCGGGCCACCCGGCTGCCGACCGCCCCGTAGCCGATCAGGCCGACGGGGGTGTCCTCCAGTTCCAGGCCGCAGTTCTCGTACGTGTAGTGGGAGGCGTCCCAGCGGCCGTCCGTGGCGAGCGAGCGGTGGGCCTCGGGGATGCGGCGCAGCGCGCAGAGCATCAGCCCCACGGTGAACTCCGCGGTTGCCGCCGCGTTGCGTCCGGGCGCGAAGCACACCCGCACCCCCCGGGCCCGTGCGGCAGCCGCGTTCACATTGACCGGGCCGCCCCGGCAGACCACGATCAGCCGCAGATCGGGCGCGGCGGCCAGGACCCGTTCCGTGAACGGTCCCATCTGCGTCACGCACACCTCGACCCCGTCCAGGGCGCGGATCAGCGTGTCCTCGGCGTCGCTCGCCTCGTCGACCTCGGCGACCCGTCCGAAGGGCTCCAGGGGCCAGCGGAGGGTGAGTTCGGCGATATGGGGCTCCGGGCCGAGGGCGTGGTGCAGGGCCTCGGCGACGAGGGAGTTGCGGACGAAATGGTCACCGGCGATCAGAATCCTCGTCGCGGGGCGGACCGTAGCGGGGCCGACAGTCGCGGGGCTGACCGTTGTGGGGCCGACAGTCGCGGGGCTGACCGGCGCGGGGCGGACCGTCGTGGGGCTGATCGTTGTGGGGCGGGTCATCGCAGAGCGTCTCCTGTCCGGGCGTCGAAGACATGGATGTGCCGGGGATCGGCGGTGATGCGTACGGTGTCGTCCCGGTCGAGCCGTATCTCCGGACCGGTCACGACGACCAGCGGCCGCGCCACCCCGTCGAGCGAGAGCGTGGCGATGCCGGACTCCAGCAGGGGTTCATGGGCGGCGACCCGGGCCGGCACGCCCGTGTCGTCCATGTGCGGATCCTCCATGTGCAGATCCTCCGGGCGGATGCCGAGGACCACCGCGCGACCCGCCGCCGGGCTGTGCGGTACCGCGAAACGCACCCCGTCGGAGAGCCGCACCCCGCCCGCCCCGTCGGCCGTCCCCGGGAGCAGATTGATCGCCGGTTCGCCGACGAAGTCGGCGACGAACAGATTCACCGGGGCGTCGTAGATCTGCTCCGGGGTGCCGAGCTGCTGGATCTCGCCGTCCCGCATCACCGCGATCCGGTCGGCGAGCGACAGCGCCTCCTCCTGGTCGTGCGTGACGAGGATCGCGGTGTGGCCGCTGTCTCGCTGGATGCGTTTCAACTCGCGTCGGGTGGTGTCCCGTTGGGCGGCGTCCAGATGGGACAGCGGTTCGTCGAGGAGCAGTACGTCGGGGCTGCGGATCAGGGCGCGGGCCAGGGCGACGCGCTGCTTCTGGCCGCTGGAGAGTCCGGCGGGGCGGGCGTCCAGGAGGTCCGTGATCCCGATGCGCTCGGCCAGGTCGAAGACCCGGCGGCGGATCTCCGCCCGCCCGTACCGGCGGCGGGCGGCGAGTCCGAAACCGAGGTTCTCCGCGACGGTCAGCGGCGGGTACAGCGCGTAGTTCTCGAACGCCACCCCGATGTTGCGCCGCCGGGCCGGGAGCCCCACCACCGACGAGCCGCCGATGAGGATGTCGCCGCCGGTGACCGTCTCCAGCCCGGCGATCATCCGCAGGGTGGTGGACTTGCCGCAGCCGGACGGACCGAGCAGCCCCAGCAGCTCGCCGGAACGCAGCTCGATGTCGAGGGAGCGGACGGCCTCGACGGCGGCCCGGCCCCGTCCGCCGTAGGTCTTGCGCAGCGCGCGCAGGGCCAGTTCAGTCATCCGTCATCGCCGTCTCCCGTTCATCCGTCGTCCCCGCCCGCCGTACCGGACTCCCGGCCGGTGCCGCAGACCTCGTAGGGCACCTTGTGCTCGTCGAGTTCGCGCAGTGCCCGGTCGGACGCCCCGTCGTCGACCAGCAGCAGATCGAAGCGGGAGAGCGGGGCGAGCCGGTGCAGGGCGACCCGGCCCAGCTTGGAGTGGTCGAGCAGCAGCACGTTGCGGCTCGCCGAGTCGAGCATCGCCCGCTTCACGGAGACGATGTGCTGCTCCTGGTGGTAGGCGAATCCGCCGGACACGGCGGAGGTGGAGGTGAAGCAGATGTCGACCTGGAGCGATTGCACCGCCTCCACGCACGAGACGCCGAGGAAGGAGGAGTGCAGCGGGTCGAAGTCGCCGCCGAGGCCCATCAGATGGATGCCGCGCTCCTGCGACAGCAGGTTGATCGCCTCCAGGAAGTTGGTGACGACGGTCAGCGGGGTGATGGAACGCAGCCTGCGCGCTATCTCCAGCGTGGACGTCGAATCGTCGAGCATCACCGCCATGCCGGGCTCTATGAGCCTCAGGGCCCGGTCCGCGACGGCGGCCTTCTCGGCGCGCATCGTCTTCAGCCGGTAGGAGACGTTCGACTCGAAGACACCGGACGGCTGGGCGGTGACGCCGCCGCGGAACTTGCGGACGACGCCCTGCCGTTCCAGCTCGTCCAGATCGCGGTGGATCGTCATCAGGCTGACGTCGAAACGCTCCGCCAGCTCGGCGGCGCTCACCTCGCCCTGCGCGAGGACGTACTCGGCTATGGATGCCTGGCGCGGGGCGGGGCCCCGCTGCGGAACGTTGCTCACGTGCTGATCCTTCGTCCTGGACGTGCCGGCCGGTCGGCCTCGAACAGCAGCAGACTCTCAGGCGGTACGCAGAGCCGCACGGGACGGTCGGGGCTCAGGCCCGCCGCGTCGGCGCGCGGGACGACGAGGGACAGCTGCTGTCCGCCGATCCGGACGGTGACTTCGGTGGCCCGGCCCAGCAGCTCGGTGACGTGGACGGTGCCGGTCAGTGCCAGGGCGGAGCGCCCACCGGTGCCGGCCGGCACCGGGCCGGGGCCGCTGCCCGCACCGGCCGGTTCGCTGCCCGAGCCGGCCGGGTCCGCGCCCGAACCGCTGCCAGCACCGGCCGGGTCCGCGCCCCAACCGCTGCCCGCACCGGCCGGGTCGGCGCCCGGCATGTTGCCGTCACCGGCCGGACCCGGCAGGTCCGGGAGGCCCCTGCCGGGGTCCTGGAGTCCGATGTCCCGCGGCCGTAGGCCCAGCTGGACCGCCGTACCCGGCGGTGCGGGCACCGTCAGCGGCAGCTCGTACGCCCCGTCGGGCGACCGGAAGCGCCCCTCGGACGTCACCGTCCCGGGCAGCAGATTGATGCGCGGCCGGCCGAAGGACCGGGCGACGAACGTGTCGTACGGGCGGTGCCACAGCTCCTCGCGGGTGCCGGTCTGCACCATGCGGCCGTCCCTGATCACCCCGATCCGGTCCCCGAGCGCCAACGCCTCCACCGAGTCGTGGGTCACGTACAGCGTGGTCGTGCGCCGGACCGAGCCGATCGCCTTCAGCTCCGCGCGCATCGCCTGCCGCAGCTTCGCGTCGAGGTGCGACAGCGGCTCGTCGAGCAGGAACGCGCGGGCCGGCCGCACCAGCACCCGGCCGAGCGCCACCCGCTGCCGCTGGCCATTGGAGAGCCGGCCCACCGGGCGGTCCAACAGGGCCCCGATCCCGAGGAGTTCGGCGACCTCCCCGATCCGCTCGCGCGCCTCGTGCGCGGGCAGGCGGTGGCGCGGCGAGCGGAGCGGGGAAGCGAGATTGTCGTACGCGGTGCGGTGCGGATACAGGGCGTACGACTCGAAGCACATGGCCACACCCCGGTCGTACGGCTCCACGCCCGCCATGTCCGCCCCGCCCAGCTCGACGGCCCCGGCGTCCGGCGCCTCCAGGCCCGCGATCGTCTTGAGCGTGGTCGTCTTCCCGGCTCCGGACGGTCCGAGCAGGCAGAAGAACTCCCCCTCGGCCACCTCCAGGTCCAGCCCGTCGAGCGCGGTGTTCCTCCCGTACCGCTTGTGCACGCCGCGCAGCGCGATGGCCGCCGGGCCGGTCACGACTTCACCGCCCCGAACGACAGGCCGCGCACCAGATACCGCTGGATGGTGAGTGCCAGCAGCAGCGGCGGGACCACCGAGACCAGGGCCGCGGCGGCCGTCAGGTTGTACTTGGGCCGGTCGCCGCCGAGGAAGGACAGCGCGCCCACCGTCACCGTCTGCGCGTGGGAGGAGGTCAGGATCAGCGGGAAGACGAAGTTGTTCCACGCGAAGATGAACGCCAGCAGCGAGACGGCCGCGATCCCCGGCTTCACCAGCGGCAGGGCGACCTTGAAGAACGCCTGCTTGCGGGTGTAGCCGTCCAGCAGCGCCGCCTGCTCCAGCTCGGGGGAGAGATCGGAGAAGTACGACCGCATGATCCAGACGATCAGCGGGAGGGTCACCAGTTGCAGCACCCACACCATGCCGACGTACGTGTCGAAGAGACCGAGCTTCTGATAGAGCACGAACAGCGGGACGATGACGGTGAGTTCGGGGGCGAAGCGGAACGAGAGCAGGGTGAACATCAGGTTCTCCGAGCCGCGGAACCGCCACCGCGCGGCGGCGTACGCGGCCGGCAGCCCGACCACCAGCGACAGCGCGACCGCGCCCAGCGACACGACCAGGCTGTTCACGAAGAACCGCACGAACGGCACGCCCTGGTCGCCCCCGGCGCCCAGGACCGTGCGGTAGGAGTCGAGGGTCGGGGTGAACGAGAAGTACGTACTGAACAGCTCGTTCGCCGGCTTCAGCGACAGGACCACCATCCAGGCGACCGGGAACAGCGCGAAGACGAAGTAGAGGATCAGCGCCAGATCGGCGGCGACGGCGAGCACCCTGCGCTTCGGCGCCCTCATCCCGGCACCTCCGCCGCCCGGTTCTGGACCCGGCCCAGATAGCGCACCAGCACCATCGTGACCAGGTACACCACAGCCCACAGCACCACCATGTAGCTGATCCCGAACGAGTAGCGCTGGAAGCGGATCGCCTCCAGATAGGCCCTGATCTGAAGCACCATCGTCGAGTCGCCGGGGCCGCCCTCGGTCAGCGCGTAGATGATGTCGAACACCTTCAGCGAGTCCATGAACCGGAAGATCACGGCGACCAGGACGTACGGCCACAGCATCGGCAGGGTGAGGCGCCGGAAGGTGAACCACCAGCCCGCCCCGTCGACCGCCGCCGCCTCGAACGGCGAGGCGGGCAGCGAGCGCAGGCCGGCCAGTGCGAGGATCGCGACGAACGGCGTGTAGATCCACACGTCCACCGCGATCGACGACAGCAGGGCGCCCGTCGGCGTGTCCGTCCACTGCACGCCGCCGAGGCCGAACGGTTCCAGGAGATGGTTGACGACGCCGACCGACGGCTGGAGCATCAGCTTCCACATGATCGCGGCGATCACCGGCGCGATCATCAACGGCAGGATCAGGATCTTCTCCAGCACCCGCCCGACGAAGCTCGCCCGGTGCAGCAGCAGGGCCACGGTCACCCCGAGCACCGTCTCGACGGCGGCCGCGCCGAGCGCGTAGGCCACCGTCACCCGCGCCGAGTCCCAGAACGCGGGCTGGGTGAAGATCCGCCGGTAGTTGTCGACGCCCACCATGTCCGGCCGCGGTGTGCTCGCCGCGAAGTCGAACACCGTGTAGTAGAGGCCGAGTCCGAACGGGTGGAGGATGCCGCCGGTCAGCAGCAGCGCGGGGACGATCAGCAGGTACGGCCGCAGCGAGCGGCGCCACGCCGGTACCGCCCGCTTCCCGGCCCCCGCGCCGGAGGCCGCCGCCCCGCGGCCGGTCTCCGGCACGGGCGCCACGCGTCCGGACACCGGTCAGCCGACCTTCGACGCGAGATCGCCGGCCAGGGAGTTCAGCACGGACGAGGCGTTCTTGCCGCCGTAGATCTCCTGGAGCGCGGCGGCCCAGCTGGTCGTCGCGTCGAAGAACTGCTCCTGCGGGGTGAACTGGATCCTCGTCCGGTCGACGACCGCCTCGAACGTCTCCAGGAAACCGGGAACGGCGCGCATCTTGTCCTTGTACGCCGGGTCCTGGCCGACCGACTTCCGTACCGGGTCGATGTGGTGGTGCTCGACCGCGCCCTTGCGCAGATGCTCCTTGCCGGTCGCCCACTGGAGGAACAGCCAGGCCGCGGACTTGTTGCGGCTCCTGGCGTTCATGCCGAGCGACCAGATCCACATGTTCGTGGCGAGGGAGCCGCCGGGGCCCTTCGGGCCGGGGTGGAAGGCGATCTTCCCGGACGCGGGGGAGGCCCCCTCCACCGCCTGGAAGTAGGCGGCGGTGTCCGCGTCGAAGAGCATTCCCGCCTTCTGCGCGCCGAGGTCGCTGGAGCACTGGTACCAGGTGTACGAGGTCCAGGACGGCGGTCCGCCCTTCCTGACCATCTCCGCCCAGTCCCGGGTGAAGGCGATCGCCTCCGGGGAGTTCATCGCGGGCTTCAGGCTGCCGCCCTCGACCGTGAAGTCCTTCAGCCCGTTGCGGGCGTACATCGTCATGAAGCCCGGGTGGATCGTCGCCCAGCTGCGCGAGCCGCGCACCGCGACCCCGTACATCCCGTCGAAGCCCGCGCCCGGCGCCCGGCGGGTGAGGGCCCCGGCGACCTCGCGCAGTTCGTCGAAGGTCTCGGCGGGCTTCAGGCCGAGCTTGCTGAACACCTCGGTGTTGTACGCGACGACATTGGTCTCCCAGCCCCACGGCAGCGCGTACTGCCCGCCCTGCCCGAGCGGGGCACCCGCCTTCAGCGACCACCGGTCCGACGAGAGGAGGCTGGGGAAGAAGTCCTCCTGGTCCCATTCGGCCCCGGTCGCCGAGGAGTTGCGCATCCACGGGCCGAGGTCCTCCAGCCAGCCCGGCGGGCCGTACTGCCACACCATGTACGCGCCGAGCATGAACACGTCGTAGGAGGCGCGTCCGCTGGAGAGGTCGACGGTGAGCTTGTCGAAGTAGTTGTCCTCGGGGAAGACGTCGTACTCGACCTCGATCCCGGTCTTCTCGGTGAACGCCTTCAGATCGGCGATCAGGGCATCGGTGTACGGATGCTTGTTGAGCAGGGCCCTGACCGTCCTGCCCCTGGCCCGCTTCCAGTCGAAGGACCCGGTGATGTCGTCGGCGGCGGAGCCGCCGCCCTTGCCGTTGCCGGTCCCGCCGCCGAAGCCGGTGCCGCAGCCGGTGAGCAGCGGGGCGGCGGACGCGGCCGCCGCCGCGCCGAGGGCGAGGAACCGTCGTCGGTCGTGCGCCTGCATGTCCATCCGTGACCTCCACGGTCCGGCCGGGGACGGGTTGCGGTGGGGGGCCCTTCACACGATGAGCCGACTGGTTAACAGAGCTTGGAACAACGGAACTTGGCAGTCAATCCCTCGCGCAACGGAAATTCTCGGTGCAGAGTGAGAAGTTCACAGGGAGGGCCGATATGTGGATGGGCATCGATCTCGGTACGCAGAGCGTCCGTGCGGTGGTGGCAGGAGACCGTGGCGAGATCCTCGGCAGCGGCTGCGCACCGCTCGTGGGCAGACGCGACGGCGTACGGCATGAGCAGCGGCCCCTCGACTGGTGGACGGCCGTGTGCGCGGCCAGCCGCCAGGCGCTGCGCGACTGCCCCGCCCCGCGTGCGCTCGCCGTGTGCGCCACCTCCGGCACCGTTCTGCTCGGCGACCGGGCGGGCCGGCCGCTGACCCCGGGGGTGATGTACGACGACGGGCGGGCGGCGGCCGAGGCGGCCAGGGCCCGGACACCGCCGAGCTGGGCGCTGCCCAAGGTGATGTGGCTGCTGCGGGAGTACGGGGGAGGGGCGGGCGGTGCGGTACGGATCATGCATCAGGCCGATCTGGTCCTGGCGCGGCTCGCCGGGACTCCTCTGCCCACCGACTCCAGCCACGCCCTGAAGACCGGGTACGACCTGGAGCGGGACGCCTGGCCGTACCGGAGGTTCGACAGGCTGGGCCTGCCCGACGGGCTGTTCCCGGAGGTGGTGCGGCCGGGCAGCCGGATCGGTGAGGTGGGGCGGGCGGCGGCGGCGGAGACCGGGATTCCGGCGGGCACGCTCCTGGTGTCGGGGATGACGGACGGGTGCGCGGCGCAGATCGCCTCCGGCGGGCTCACCGTCGGCTCCTGGAATTCGGTGCTCGGCACGACGCTGGTGCTCAAGGGGGTCACCTCGTCGCCGGTCGAGGACCCGGCCGGGGTGGTCTACAACCACCGCGCGCCGGACGGCCGCCGGCTGCCCGGCGGGGCCTCCGGGGTCGGCGGCGGGGCGCTGGCCGCGGCCTTCCCGGGCGCGGACCCGGCCCGTCTGGACGCCCTGGCCCGCGCACACGAACCGGCGCGCGTGGTGGCGTACCCCCTCGCCGGGACGGGCGAGCGCTTTCCCTTCGTCGCGCCGGAGGCGACCGGCTTCCTGATCGGCGAGCCCGCCTCGGACGCCGAGCACTGGGCGGCCCTGCTGACCGGGGTGGGCCTGGTCGAACGGCTCTGCCTCGACTACCTCGACCTGCTGGGCGCCCAGCTGTACGGCCGGCTCACCTTCACCGGCGGCGCGGTGCGCAGCGGCTACTGGAGCCGGCTGCGCGCCGATATCCTGGGCCGGCCCGTGTACATCCCGCAGTACAGCGAACCCGCGCTCGGCATGGCCGTCCTCGCCGCGTACGGGGCGCGGGCCACGACCACGCTGCAGGAGGCGGCGAGCCGCATGGTGCGGCTGCGGCACGTACTGCACCCGCATCCGGTGCGGACGGCGTGGTACACCGAGCCGTACCTCACGCTGGTGGACGAACTGGAGCGACGCGGCTGGCTCCCCGGCCCGGTCGCCGCCCATGCCCGGACCCGGACCGAGGCGCCGTGACCGACCGCACGCGCGGACCGGGAGGCCGGGCTCGACCGCACGCGCGGACCGGTACACCGGGTGCACCAGCACCAGCACCCGCACCGGGAGCCGTGACCGGCTGCCCGGACCGAGAACCGTGACCGCCTTGTCCCGCTTGTCCCGGACCGAGAACCGGGACCGCCCGTACCCGAACGGAGAAGCCATGCCCCAGAGTCCGCCCGCCGTCCTCCTGCTCGTCCGCCACGGTCAGACCGTCTGGCATGCGGAGAACCGCTACGCCGGGGTCAGTGACATCGCCCTCACCGGCGAAGGGCGCCGCCAGGCACGGCAGTTGGGAGAGTGGGCGGCCCGGCACCCGGTCGACGCGATCTGGACGTCGACGCTCACGCGCGCCGTCGAGACGGCGGAGCCGGCCTGCCGGGCGCTCGGCCTCGTCCCCCGGCGCGAACACGACCTGCGCGAATGCGACTTCGGCGAGGTGGAGGGCCGCACGCTGGCGGAGTTCGCGGCCGAGCACCCGGAGCGGGCCCGGGAGTACCGTGCCGACCCGGTGGCCCACCCCTTCCCCGGGGCCGAGGACCCCCGGACGGCGGCGGCCCGGGGGACGATGGCGCTGCGCCGGATCGCGGACGGGCACCCGGGGCAGCGGGTGCTCGTCGTCGCGCACAACACCCTGTTGCGGCTCGTGCTGTGCGAGCTGCTGTCGATTCCGCTGGGTGCCTACCGCAGGGTCTTCCCCCGGCTGCGGAACGGGGCGGTGAGCGAGGTGCGGATCGGGGAGGAGGGCGGTGCGCTGCTCTCCCTCAACGTGCCCTGCGCGCCGGACGTCAGCCCCTGACGTCCCGGACGGCCGCGGCCCGCCGCTGCCGTACGACACCGACGGCGGCCAGGACGAGGGTCAGGGCGCCGGACGCCACCAACTGGTCGCGGGTGCCGGGCTGGCGCAGCATCAGGACGAAGATGCCGAGCATCGCGAGGAGCGCCAGCACCGTCAGGACCGGGAAGAGCCACATCCGTACGACGAGCTTCTCCGGGGCCTCGCGCTCCAGCCGGTCGCGCAGGATCAGCTGGGAGAGGGCGATGAAGATCCAGACGACCAGGATCACCGCACCGATCATGTTGAGCAGCCACGGGAAGACGTCGTCGGGACGCCAGTAGCTGAGCAGCACGCACAGGAAGCCGAACACGGACGAGACCAGCACGGCCGTGCGCGGCACGCCCGAGGAGATCCTGCCGAGCCGCTTCGGGCCCTGGCCGCGGGCGACCAGCGAGCAGGCCATGCGCGAGGCGCCGTAGATGTTGGCGTTCATCGCGGAGAGCAGGGCGACCAGGATGACCACGTTCATGATCTCCGCGGCGCCGCTGATGCCGAGGTGGTTCAGGGCCGCGTAGAACGGGCCGACCTTCACGACCGCCGGGTCGTCCCACGGGACCAGCGTGACGACGACGGCCATCGAGCCGACGTAGAAGAGCGCGATCCGCCACATCGCCGTCCGCACGGCCTTGGCGACACCCCGCACCGGGTTCTCGGACTCGGCCGCCGCGATGGTGACGGTCTCCAGACCGCCGTACGCGAAGACGGAGGCGAGCAGCCCGATCACCAGGCCCTCGGCACCGTTCGGCATGAAGCCGCCCTCGCCCTTGAGATTGGCGGCGCCGGGGGCGTCCGTGCCGGGCAGCACACCGAGGATCGCCAGTACGCCCAGGACCAGGAAGAGCGTGATCGCCACGACCTTGAGGGTGGCGAACCAGAACTCGAACTCGCCGAACTTCTTCACCGAGGCCAGGTTCGTGCCCAGGAACACCACCATGAACAGGGCGACCCAGGCCCACTCCGGCGTACCGGGCAGCCAGCCGGTGACGATCTTCGCGGCGCCGATGCCCTCCAGGCCGACGGCGACACAGAGCAGCACCCAGAACGCCCAGCCCACGGTGAAGCCCGCCCACGGCCCGATCGCCCGTTCCGCGTGGACGGAGAAGGAGCCGGAGGCCGGATTCGCGGCCGACATCTCACCGAGCATCCGCATCACGAGCATGACCAGCAGCCCGGAGACGGCGTACGCGATGATGATCGACGGGCCCGCGGCAGCGATGCCCGCACCCGAGCCGACGAAGAGCCCGGCGCCGATGACGCCGCCGAGGGCGATCATCGACAGATGGCGCTGCTTGAGTCCGTGGGTGAGCACCGAGTCCGTCCCGGCATCGGAGACGGCGGCCGGGGAGCCGGTGGGGGGAGACGCGGAATTCCGGGACATGGACGAGCTCTGTTCGGTAGGAGGCACGGGGGGACGTGGGGGGACGTGCGCGGACAGTCTGAACACGCGCTCCGTTCACAGGGAACCGATGTCCGCTATACGGGCACGATGCTCACACGCGGTGCACACCCGGGTACGGGGCGAGGGGCGGGGTGATCGCCGCTCGGTCTCCGGGCGGATTTGGTGAGAACCTACAGTCTCTCCCGATGGCCTCTCCCGGCAAAATGTGACCCACTCCGCCCCCACCTCAGTGACGAGCATCACGCCGTCGCATGATTGCGTGGACCCCTTTGTGTGAACCCCACCAATGCCTCAACCGCTGCTTTGTGGGCCACTGATGGTGATCGAGCGTTAACCCGTGGGCTAACGTCAGCCTCAGTCCGTCCCCCACCTGCCCTCACCCCGCGGAGTCCCGATGACCACTGCTGCCGCCGTCCCTGCCCGCACCGGAGCGGTCCTCGCCGACCTGCTGCCCGCCGCCAGGCACCGTTACGCCGTCGACACGGCCCTGGTCCTCGGCGGTGCCGCACTCACCGGCATCGCCGCTCAGATCGCCGTCCCGGTGCCCGGCTCCCCGGTCCCGGTCACCGGTCAGACCTTCGCCGCGCTCCTCGTCGGCACGGCGCTCGGCGCCCGTCGCGGCTTCCTCTCCCTCGCCGTGTACGCGCTCGTCGGCATGGCGGGCATGCCGTGGTTCGCGGACGGCAGCTCCGGTGCGGGCGGCGCCTCGTTCGGCTATGTCCTCGGCATGCTGCTCGCCGCCACCGTGGTCGGCGGCCTGGCCCGCCGCGGCGGCGACCGCTCCGTGCTGCGCACCGCGGGCACGATGGCGCTGGGCTCCGCGGTCACCTACGCGGTCGGTGTCCCGTACCTGGCGCTGTCCACCGGCATGTCGGCGAGCGCCGCGATCGCGGCCGGGATGGTGCCGTTCCTGCTCGGTGACGCGCTGAAGGCGGCCCTGGCGATGGGTGCGCTGCCCACGGCCTGGAAGCTCATCGGCCGTCGCGGCTGACGCCGTAACTCCCTCCGAAGAGGCTCGCCGGGTCGTGACGCGACACCAGACCGGCGAGCCTCTGGTGTGTCCGGGCGTCGTGGAAGCCCTCGGTGCGGTCGCCGCCGCCGAAGGAGAAGTTCAGCGAACGGCCCAGGGCGAGCGGGGCGAGCACGTCGGTCACCTCCGCGTACAGGGCCCGGACCGACGCCACGTCCGTACCGTCGAGCGGTGACAGCAGCCGCAGCAGGAACCCGGCGTCGCGGTACGGCACCGCGTTGTCGACGGCGGGCCGCACGGCCAGCGCGCCGCCCAGGTGGTTGAGCTGGACCACGGTCATCATCGGGGCCCTCGGCCCGGTCAGCTCCAGCACGCGCGCGGCGCGCTCCGTGTCCAGATCACCGAGCACCACGCTGTCCCCGTAGTAGGCGTGCGGGAACGGCGGGTCGTTGTGGACGGTGTGGCTCTCGGCGTACGGCATCTCCCGCAGCGAGTCCGTGAGCGCGGGCCCGATCGCCCGCAGCGGCGCGATCAGCCGCTCGCCCTCGGCCGTGCTGCCGGTGTACGCGACCCGCACCGAGAGCACGTACCGGCCGCGCATCGGCTGCGGCAGCTGCGGGACGTCGGGGTAGCGCAGCGCGGACAGCGAGGACGTCAGCGTGTCGGGGACGGTCCGGGTCCACTCCAGATACCGGCGGATCACGTGGCCGCCGCCGTTGCGGGTGCCGCCGTCGAAGGCGACCGAGCCGCCGTACAGCCGTCCGGCCCGGACCAGGCCGATCTCCATGCCGGTCACGACACCGAGCCGGTGCCCGCCGCCGCGCAGCCCCCAGAAGAGTTCGGGCTCGCTGTCGGGGGAGACGTGGCGCGGTGTGCCGTCGGCGGTCACCACGTCGAGCGCGCGCACGTGGTCGGCGGCGTAGCCGAACTCCCTGGCCAGGAGGGAGAGCCCGCCGCCGAGGGTGTAGGAGACGGCGCCGACCCCCGGGGAGGAGCCGTTCAGCGGGGCGAGCCCGTGCGGCGCGGCCGCCTCGATCACCCGGCCCCAGGTGGCGCCCGCGCCGATCCGAACGGTGCGGCGCACCGGGTCGACCTCGACGGAGTCCATGCGGCGGGTGCTGATCAGCACCCCGCCCGCGATGGCCCCGGGCAGTCCGTGACCGGTGGCGTGGACCCGGACGGGGAGGCCGCGCCCGGCGGCGTCGGCCACGGCGGCCCGTACGTCGTCGGCGCGGGCGGCCTCGACGACGAGGTCGGGGCGGACGGCGAAGCCGGTCTGGAAGCCGGCGGGGACACGGGCAGGGGCGGATGTCATGAGGAAGCTCTCCGATCGCTCGCTCGGTGGCGTTGCGACGGAGAGCCTCCCCGGTAAACCTGACATCTGCCGTCAGGTATCGGCGAGGCCGATGGCCTCAGGCACGGACCTTCCGCTGCCGCACCTCACGCACCAGCGAGATCGCCACCACCACCGCCGCCACGAGCAGCGAGAGCAGCACCTGCTGTCGCCCGCCGTCGTCGGTCAGCATGTAGACGAGAACGAACGAGATCATCGCGATGGTCGCCCAGGTCAGGTACGGGAAGAGCCACATCCGTACGACCAGCTTCTCCGGCGACTCGCGCAGGATCATGCCCCGCATCCGCAGCTGGGTGAAGCAGATGACCAGCCAGACGAACAGGGCGACCGCGCCGGAGGAGTTCAGCAGGAACTGGAAGACGGTGTCGGGCCACTGGTAGTTGAAGAACACGGCGACGAAGCCGAACACGACGGACGACAGGATGGCGGCCTGCGGTACGCCCCGCTTGTTGACCCGGGCGAACGCCTTCGGCGCGTCCCCGCGGCCGCCGAGCGAGAAGGCCATCCGCGAGGCGGTGTAGAGGCCGGAGTTGAGGCAGGACAGCACGGCGGTGAGGACGATGACGTTCATCACCTGTCCGGCGTGCGGAATGCCGATGGAGTTGAGGGCGGCGACGTAGCTGCCGTCCTTCACGATCGACGCGTCGTTCCACGGCAGCAGGGTGAGCACGATGAAGATCGAGCCCAGGTAGAAGACGGCGATCCGCCAGATCACGCTGTTGGTGGCCTTCTGGACGGCGCGCTGCGGGTTCTCGGACTCGCCGGCCGCCAGCGTGACGATCTCGCTGCCCATGAAGGAGAAGACGACCATCAGCACACCGGTGAGGATGGCGCCGGGCCCCTTGGGGAAGAACCCGCCGGTGTCGGTGAGATGCGCGAGTCCCGCGCCCGGGTTGTCCGAGCCGGGCAGCACCCCGAAGACGGCGAGCAGCCCGACGACCACGAACGCGCCGATCGCCACGACCTTGATCCCGGCGAACCAGAACTCGAACTCGCCGTACGACCCGACCGAGACCAGGTTCGTCGCGGTGAGTACCACCATCACGATCAGTGCCCATGCCCATTGCGGGACGCCCGGCACCCAGCCCTCCAGGATCTTGGCACCCGCGGTGGCCTCGACGGCGAGCACCACGACCCAGAAGAACCAGTACAGCCAGCCGATCGAGAAACCGGCCCAGCGGCCCAGCGCCTGGTCGGCGTAGGCGGAGAAGGAGCCCGAGCTGGGGCGGGCGGCGGCCATCTCGCCGAGCATCCGCATCACGAAGACGACCATCAGGCCGACGAGGGCGTACGACAACAGGATGGCCGGCCCCGCGGCGGCGATGCCGGCGCCGGAGCCCACGAAGAGGCCCGCCCCGATCACACCGCCGATGGCGATCATCGAGAGGTGGCGGTTCTTCAGGCCCGCCTGGAGTCCGTCGGAGGAATCCGGTGCGTCCGGCCCGTTCGACCGGTCCGGCTTGCCGGGCTGTCGGCCCGGACCGGCCAGAGTCGTCTGCGACGTCATGGATCGACTCCTTACGTTTTCGGATCACGCGATGCGCGCCCGGCTGCCGAAGTGGGGTGCGGCAGCGAGTGATGCATTGAAGCGCGCCGAACCACAAAAGCGGAACCCCTTCTTCCGGATCGTTGACCGGATTGTTGCCGGAGTGGCGTCGGCCACACAGGTCGCGCACAGGAGGGGCACACCCGGCCCCGCCGGCCGGGGCGGACCGGCCGGAGCGGACCGGCCGGAGCGTCCCGACCCCGATGACGGCTACCCGGCGACGCTCGTGCCACACTCGGAACATGCGCGTGTACCTCGGCTCGGACCATGCCGGCTATGAACTCAAGAACCACCTCGTCGAGTGGCTCACGGCCCAGGGCCACGAGGCCGTCGACTGCGGCCCCCACATCTACGACGCCCAGGACGACTACCCGCCGTTCTGCCTGCGTGCCGCCGAGAAGACGGCCGCGGACCCGGACAGCCTGGGCATCGTGATCGGCGGCTCCGGCAACGGCGAGCAGATCGCTGCCAACAAGGTCAAGGGCGTGCGTGCCGCGCTCGCCTGGAGCGAGCAGACCGCTGCGCTGGGCCGCGAGCACAACGACGCCAACGTGGTCGCCATCGGCGGCCGGATGCACTCGGTGGAGGAGTCCACCAAGTTCGTCGAGATCTTCCTCGCCACCCCGTACTCGGGCGAGGAGCGCCACACCCGCCGGATCGAGATGCTGACGGCGTACGAGACGACCGGCGAACTCCCCCCGATCCCGGCCCACCACCCGCAGCAGGGCTGACCGCCCTCCGCCCCTGTGCCGCCGGTACGCCCGGCGGCACAGCCGTTTCCCACGCCGTCACGTCATCGAGGAGAGCCGCCGCCGTGCCCGAGGGACACACGATCCACCGCCTCGCGGCGGACCACCGGGACCGGTTCGCCGGGCGGCCGGTGCGGGTGAGCAGCCCGCAGGGCAAGTTCTCCGGCAGCGCCGGGCTGCTCGACGGCCGGACGTTCACCGGCGTCGACGCCCACGGCAAGCACCTCTTCCTCGGTTTCGAGGACGCCGGCTGGGTCCACATCCACCTGGGCCTCTTCGGCAAGCTGGGCTTCGGCACGGCCCCGGCCCCGCCGCCCACCGACACGGTCCGGCTGCGCCTGGTGAACGAGGACCACCACGCGGACCTGCGCGGCCCCACCACGTGCGCGCTGATCACCGATCCCGAGAAGCGCGCGATACACGACCGCCTCGGCCCGGACCCGCTGCGCACCGACGAGGACGGCGAGCGGGCGTGGCGGCGGATCTCCCGCAGCCGTATCACCGTCGCGGCCCTGCTGATGGACCAGAAGATCATCGCGGGGGTCGGCAACGTCTACCGCGCGGAGGTGCTGTTCCGGCACGGGATCGACCCGTACCGCCTCGGCAAGGATCTCGCACGTGCGGAGTGGGACGCGATCTGGGCGGACCTGGCGGTGCTGATGCGCGAGGGCGTGCGGAACAACCGGATCGACACGGTCCGTCCCGAGCACATGCCGAAGGCGATGGGCCGCCCGCCGCGCGTCGACGACCACGGCGGCGAGGTGTACGTCTACCGCAGGGCCCGGCAGTCCTGCCACATCTGCGGCGGCGAGATCCGCACCGCCGACCTCGCCGCCCGCAATCTCTTCTGGTGCCCGGGGTGCCAGAAGCGGTAGAAGGCTCCTGGTGCCCCTCCCGGTACTAGAACCCGCGCGGCAGCCACGGCGCCACGTCGGACAGGAACGCCGACGACGCCTCCGCCAGCGCGCCCTCCCGCAGCTCCCGCACCCGCCCGGCCAGACCCAGCGAGCTCAGCGACTCGCCGCCCAGATAGGCCGAGCCCAACTCCCGTACCGAGAGCTCCAGATCGGCCGGGTCATCGGTCCGGCGACAGGACGCGACGCCCTTCTCGTCGGCCGTGAGCCGCCAACGCCCCTCGTTCCAGGGGCAGAACGCGTCCTCGACCTCGAACACCACGTCCAGCGGGCCCCGGTACGTCCGGGCCTCCAGCGCCGCCCCCAGCTCCACCAGACGCACATGGAGCGAATCGCGGACCCGGATGTTGCACCGCCGCACGTCCGACACCAGGTGCAGCACCGCGTCGTCGACCGGGCGGTTGCGGGCCACGATCGTCGTCATCAGGTCGATGTCGAAGACGAACCGCCACAGCGCCGCGTACGCCGCCGGGTCCAGCGCGGCCAGGTCGTTGACCACGACGGTGCCCTTGGGGCCGGCCGGCTCCCACTCCGGCTTGATGTGGTACGTCACATTGCCGACGATCTTCCCGTCCCGCTCCGCCAGCACGCACTGCTGCGCCGAGGAGCCCTGCCGGTTGGCGACCGGGTCGACCATGGGCTTGCGCTCCCAGCCGGGCGCGTGGGCCGGGACGCCGGGACGGCCGGAGACCAGCTGCTCGTACACGCCCTCGCACGCCGCCATCGCCTCGTCCGGCTTCGCGTGGCGCAGCCGCACCTCGTCCGTGCCCGGCGGCACGTCCAGCCGGATCCGGTCCTTCTCGATCGTCAGGGACATCTGCCGCGAGGCGGCGCCGTAGCCGAACCGGCCGTAGATCACCGGTTCCGAGGCCGTCAGTACGGCGAACGGCTCGCCCAGCGCGCGGATGTCGTCCAGCTGCCGGCGCATCATCGAGGTCAGCAGCCCGCGCCTGCGGTGCGTGGAGGCGACGCTCACCATCGTGATCCCGGCGGCGGGCACCAGTGCCCCGCCCGGCACCGCGACCCGGAAGCTGAACGCCCCCGCCGTGCCGACCACGTCGTCACCGTCCCAGATACCGAGCGACCGCTCGGGCTCGGTCAGCTGCTCGAACAGCTCGCGCTCCTCGGGAGTCTCCGGGTCCCCGCCGAACGCCAGCTCCAGACACTCGAACCATTGGTTCCATTCGGACGGACGCAGTACACGAAGCTCAGTAGTCATGGGCCATGCCTACCAGGGGGCAGGACGGCGGGGCGACCCGATTTCGAACGCATTGTCACGGGGTCCCCCTGCACCGGAGGCCGTCGGGTGGATAAGGTCCCCGCAATGGCCCGTCGCGCAGGAGCAGACACGTACCCGGCCCGATTGCGGAAATCGGCGCACCGGGCACGCATCGCGCTGCGCAAATCCGGTGTCGACTACTTCCGCGGCGACGGATCGGACTGGATCGCGCTGGTCGGTCTGCTGCTCACCATTCCGGCCATCACCTGCGCCACCCTGCTCACCCCGATGTGGTGCTCACCGGCCGCGCTCGTCCTGCCGATCGTCGCGGGCGGCCTGCTGCTGCGGCCCGCGAGCCTGCTGGGGCTGTACGCGGCCGCCGCCACCGCCCTGATCGTGGAGTCGCTCGGACTCGGCCCGTACCAGGACGGCCCGGCCCGGGTGACGCCCGGCGTCGTCCTGGTGGTCGCGGCCTGCGGCTTCTTCGGGCTGATCCTCGCCCAGTTCCGGGCCAGGGTCGGTGTGCCGTGGCGGCGCGGCGGCACCATGCTCTTCGACCTGCGCGAACGCATCAGGGTGCAGAGCGCCCTGCCCCGGCTGCCGCAGGGCTGGCACCGCGAGATGGCGCTGCGCCCGGCGGGCGGGCAGTCCTTCTCGGGCGACTTCGTCGTCGCGGCCCGTACCAACGGCGGGCGGACCCTGGAGGCCGTGCTCACCGATGTCTCGGGCAAGGGCATGGACGCGGGCTCCCGAGCCCTGCTGCTGTCCGGTGCCTTCGGCGGCCTCCTCGGCTCGCTGCCCCCGCACGGCTTCCTCCCGGCGGCCAACGGCTATCTGCTGCGCCAGGACTGGGACGAGGGTTTCGCCACCTCGATCCATCTGGTCCTGGACCTCGAATCGGGCGACTACGAACTCCTCTCGGCGGGTCACCCGCCGGCCCTGCAACTCCACTCGGGCAGCGGCCAGTGGGAGGAGAAGGCCGCGGAGGGCCCGCTGCTCGGGGTGTACGACGGGGCGGAGTTCGACGCGGTGAAGGGCTCGCTCGCCCCCGGCGACGTGCTGATGCTGTTCACGGACGGTCTGGTGGAGGCGTCCGACCGCGATATCGCGGAGGGCATCGACCGGCTGACCGGCGAGGCCGACCGCTATGTCGTCACCGGCTTCGAGGGTGCGGCCTGGCATCTGATCGAGGCATGCGCCAAGGACGTCAACGACGACCGGGCGCTGCTGCTGCTGTCGCGTACATCCTGAACCGTACGCAAACGGCTCGGACATCCTGAACCGTACGTAAATAGCTCGGGCATCCTGAAACGCACATAAACAGCTCGGGCATCCTGAACTCTGCGCAAACGACTCGAACCGGGCGTACGTCAACGGGGAGCGGTCCGTCACCGGATCGTGGGTCATCCGCCTGCCGGGGTACGAGGGCTCACGCGACGCTCCGCCCTCGTACCCCGGCAGGCCGGCCGACGGCTCAGGCCGGGACCGAGATCTGTCCGGCGCCGCTGCTGCTGCCGCGGCCGCCGTCCTCGCCCCGGTCCCGCCCGCCTGGCAGGATGCGGGCCAGCCAGTGGGATCTCCCGGCGGCCAGCGGTGCGAGGACCGCGAGGACGAGTACATAGCCCGCGATGAACGGGGAGAGCCGTTCGTCCAGCCCCGCGGCCGCCGCCATCGTGGCGAGGATCAGGGCGAACTCGCCGCGGGCCACCAGCGTGGTGGAGATGTTCGCCGTGGCCCGCGGGCCGAACGCGTACACCTTGGCGGCGGCGAGCCCGGCGAGGACGTTCATCGCGAGGGTCACCGCGACGGCGGCCAGCACCGGCCACAGCACGGTCGGCAGATCGCCCGGGTCGATGGAGAGGCCGAAGGCGAAGAAGAAGATCGCCCCGAAGGCGTCCCGCAGCGGGTGGACCAGTTTGAGGATGCGTTCGCCGGACGACGTGCTGCCGAGCATCAGGCCGACCATGAAGGCGCCGATCGCGTCCGCGACCCCGAACCACTCCGAGACCCCCGCCACGAAGACCGCGGCGCCGAGGAAGGAGATGACGAGGAGTTCGTCGTCACGGGTGCTGATCAGCTTGCCGATGGCCCTGGTCCCGAACCGGGCTATCAGGGCGAGCAGCAGCAGGAACCCGAAGGCCTTTCCGCCGTCGACCGCCGCGGCGGAGAGGCTGTCGGCGCCCGACAGGATCGGCTGGAGGGCGGCCAGGTAGAGGGCGAGGAACACGTCCTCGACGACGATGATGCCGAGGATCGGCTTGGTCTCCGGATTGCCGATCCGGCCCAGGTCGACCAGGACCTTGGTGACGATGGCCGACGACGAGATGCCCAGCACACCGGCGAGGACCAGCGCTTCGGACGTGCCCCAGCCCAGCGCGAAGCCGAAGCCGAGCCCGGCACCGACGTTCAGGGCGAGATAGGCGCCACCGGCGAGGGCCATCTTGCGGCCGCCGGCCTTGAGGTCGTCGAGATGGAATTCGAGGCCGAGGTAGAAGAGCAGCAGCACCAGGCCGAGTGCGGAGAGCATCTCCAGGTCGTGCGGGTCGGCGACGAGCACGATGCCGGGCGTGTGCGGGCCGAGCAGGATTCCGGCCAGGATGAACAGGGGGATGGTCGGCAGTCCGATGCGGCTGCCGACGCGGGCGAGTACGGCGGCGGCGAGAAAGGCGCCGCCCATGGCGATGAGCGTGTCTGTGTGTCCGATGAGCCTGATCCTTCAGTCGGTCAAGAGCGCGTCAAGAAATCGTCAGTAATTAGTTTACCGAATGATTGACGTTGCAAGTGTGTCCCTCCGGCGACACCCCGGCAGCACCCCGGCTCCGCCCGCCCCGGCAGCACCCCGGCACCCCGGATCCGCCCGCCCCGGCGCCACCCGGAGTTCTGCCTGCCCCCGCGTCACCCTGGGGTTTGCCCCACCCCCGATCCGCCAGCAGCCGCCATGGTCCGGACCCGCCCGTGATCCGTACGTTCGGGTTACCGGCCGGAGAACCTGCCGGCGAACAACGGAAGGCGGACACCATGGGGCTGCGACGCACCAAGCAGGGCGCGCAGGACAGGCAGTACACGGCGGACCTCCACCGGGGGCCCGGCCACCCGGATCTCGCCGTCGAGCTGCGTGGCGTCCGCAGGCAGTACGGTCGCGGCGGCTCCGCCGTCCATGCCCTGCGGGGCATCGACCTCGACCTCCCGCGCGCCACTTTCACCGCCGTCATGGGCCCCTCGGGCTCCGGGAAGTCGACCTTCCTGCAGTGCGCGGCGGGACTCGACCGCCCCACCGAGGGCTCCGTACGCCTCGGCGGCACGGAGATCACCGGCATGAGCGAGAACCGGCTCACCGAGCTGCGCCGCACCCGCCTCGGCTTCGTCTTCCAGGCCTTCAACCTGCTCCCGTCCCTCACGGTCGAGCAGAACGTCGTCCTGCCCATGCGCCTGGCCGGACAGCGCCCCGGCTCCGCCCGCGGCCGCCGCGAAGCCGCCGAGATGCTCACCCGGGTCGGCCTCGGCGACAAGGGAGACCGCCGCCCCGGCCAGCTCTCCGGTGGCCAGCAGCAGCGCGTCGCCGTCGCCCGCGCCCTGGTCACCCGGCCCGATGTGATCTTCGCCGACGAACCGACCGGCGCCCTCGACACCACCACCGCGGCCGAGATCCTCACCCTGCTCCGGCACGCGGTCGACAGCCTCGGCGCCACCGTCGTCATGGTCACCCACGACCCGGCGGCCGCCGCCTACGCGGACCGGGTGCTCTTCCTCGCCGACGGGGCGATCGCGGACAGCCTGCCGCGCGCCTCCCCCGCGCAGATCGCCGCCCGGATGACCGCGCTGACCGCCCGCACCGCCCCCGCCCACGCAGGAGCAGCAGCCTGATGTTCACCCCGCACGTCCCGAACGGCCTCGCCCGCGCGGCCGTCCGCTTCAAACCCGCGTCGTTCGTCGGGACCTTCGTCGCGCTCCTGCTGGCCGCGGCGATCGTCTCCGCCTGCGGCATCCTGCTGGAGACCGGCCTGCGCGCCTCCGTACCGGCGGAGCGCTACGCCAAGGCGCCCGTGGTCGTCGCCGCCGACCAGCGGGTCCACACGACGGTCGGCAGCGGCAAGGGCGCGCACGACGACGCCACCCCCGTACCGGACACCGCGCGGCTCCCCGAATCCCTGGTGGGCAAGGCCGCCTCGGCGCCCGGCGCGGCGGCCGCGATCGGGGACGTCAGCTACTCCGTACGGCAGGACGGCACCCCCCTCACCGCTCACGGCTGGGGCTCCACCGTTCTCACCGGTACGCGACCGCTCACCGGCGAGGCGCCCGGGACCGGCGAAGTCGTCGTCCCCACCGGCACCGGGGCCCGGGTCGGCGAGAAGATCACCCTCGACACCCCCGCGGGCGTAAGGGAGTTCCGCGTCGCGGGCACCACCGCCACCGAAGCCACCGTCTGGTTCGCCGACCGGCAGGCCGTACAGCTCTCCGGCCACCCCGGGCGGGTCGACGCCATCGCCGTGCTCGCCGCCCGTGGCACCTCCACCGACGCCCTCGCCGACCAGGTACGCAAGTCCGTCGGCCACACCGCCGGAGCCAAGGTCCACACCGGTGACGGCCGGGGCGCCGTCGAGGACGCGGGTCTCGCGGGCGCCCAGGAAGTCCTCGAGGGCCTCGGCGGCTCCTTCGGCGGCGTCGCCACCATGGTCGCCGTCTTCACCGCCGCCGGTACGGTCGCCCTCTCCGTCGGCCAGCGCAGCCGCGAGTTCGCCCTGCTGCGCGCCATCGGCGCCACCCCGCGCCAGCTGCGCCGCACCATCGCCACCGAATCCCTGCTCGTCGCACCGCTCGCCGGAGTGCTCGGCTGCCTGCCCGGAATCGCCCTGGCCCACTGGTGGTTCGGGCAGCTCCAGGACAAGGGAGCCATCCCCGAAGCCGTCGCGCTGCGGGTGTCCTGGCTGCCGCTGACCGTCGCGGCGGCCACCACGATGCTCACCGCGCTGAGCGCCGGATACTTCGCCGCCCGCCGACCGTCGAAGACCAAGCCGGGGCTGGCCCTCGCCGAGTCCGCGGTGGAACGCCCCGCGTTCGGCTGGATCCGCACCCCGCTCGGCATCGCCGCCCTCGTCGGAGGCGTGGCTTTCGCGGGCGTCGCCGCGTCCTCGAGCGGCGAGGACTCGGCGAACGCCGCACTCGGCGTCGTCATGTTCTTCATGCTCGCCGTCGGCCTGCTCGGCCCGCTGATCGCCCGGATCTGCGCCGCCGTCATCGGCCTCCCACTGCGCGCCGCAGGCGCGTCGGGCTCGCTGGCCGCCGCCAACTCCCGGACGAACTCGCGCCGCCTGGCCTCCGCGATCACCCCGATCGTGCTCGCCATGGCCTTCTCCTCCACGCTCGTCTTCATGCACACCAGCGAGAACCGGGTGATCGCACACCAGCAGCGCGACGCCGTCACCGCCGACCACATCGTCTCCGCCCCGGGCGGACTCGCCTCCGACGCGACCGAGCGGGCCGCCGCCACACCCGGTGTCACGGCCGCCGTCGGGCTGCTCCGCGGCTCCGTCCTGGTGCCCACCGGGTCGGGCGGGGACCGGAGGCTCCAGACCACCTCCGCCCAGGGGATCACCGGCTCCGGCGGCGACCTCGCCAAGGTCCTGGACCTCGACGTCCGGACCGGATCGCTGACCGGCCTGCGGCCCGGCACCGTCGCCATCGACACCAGCCTCGCCGGCTCCGCGAAGCGCGGCACCGGTGACCGGCTGACCCTGCGCCTCCCGGACGGCACCGAGGCGTCACCGAAGATCGTCGCCGTCTACGGCCGCGGTCTGGGCACCAGCCTCGTCACGCTGCCCGCCACCGACCTGAAGACCCACGTCACCTCCCCGTACTCCTCCGACCTGCTGGTACGGGCCACCCCCGCCGCCGCACAGAAGCTCGCCGCGCTCGGCACCGTCACCGACCGCTCCGGCTACGCCGCCGCACAGGACCAGAACCGTGAGCTCAACGCCTGGGCCAACACCGTCATGGCCGCGGTCCTCGGTGGATTCGCCGCCGTCGCCGCCGTCAACACCCTGGTGATGACCGTCCTCGACCGGCGCCGTGAGCTGACCATGCTCCGCCTCGTCGGCTCCACCCGCCGCCAGGTCATGGGCATGATCCGCTGGGAGGCGCTCCTCGTCACGGTGGCCGGGGCCGCGCTCGGCACCGCCATCGCACTGGCCACACTCGTCCCGATGATGAAGGGCCTGACGGGCGAATCGCCTTACATCCCACCGGTGTTGTACGGATCCTTCGTCGCCGCCACCATCGGGCTCGGCCTCGCGGCCGTGACGGTCCCGGCCCGTGGGGCCCTGCGCAGGACGGCAGCCCGTCCGTAGAGTCGGGCCATGCCCACTCCACACACACAGCTGACCCTGGCCGAAGTAGTGGCCATCGCCCGTGAGGCGCACGCCGGCCAGCGGGACAAGGCGGGACGCCCGTACACCGAGCACCTCGCCGCCGTCGCCGAAGGCGTACGCGCCCGGGGCGGCAGCGACGAGCAGATCGCCGCGGCCTGGCTGCACGACGCCGTCGAGGACGACGTGCTGTCGGCGCAGTGGCTGGCCGGCGCCGCGCTGCCGCAGAGCGTCAAGGACATGGTCCTCGCCGTCACCAGACGTGACGGCGAGGACCTCGTCGCGTACACCCGGCGCATCCTCGACACCCCGGGCGCCCTGCTGATCAAGGAGTCCGACCTGGCGCACAACGCCGACCCGGCCCGGCTCGCCGTACTGGAACCGGCGACCCGTACCCGACTGGCCGAGAAGTATGCGCAGGTACGGCGGCTGCTCGGACTCGCCCCAGGTGAAGCGCCCGCCGAGCAATCGGTTCAAGCCAACCCGGCGGGGGACTGAACCACCCGGATCAGCGTGTGGACGCGTCCCGCCGGAACGCCCAGTCCATCTCCGGCTCGGTCACCACGCGCAGCACTCTGCGTACAGGAGGCGTACACATCAGCGTCACCGCGCCGGCCGCGACGAGCGAGACCAGGACCAGGCCGGCGGGCGCCGAGAGCCAGTCGCAGGAGTCGAAGACCCCGGCGTACTCGGCGCCCTTGATCAGGAACCCGTGCAGCAGGTAGCCGCAGATGGTCCCGGCGCCGAGCACGGTGAACCACATGGGCCGGCGCGGCACCCAGGACAGGAACCCGATGGTGAGCAGCAGCGCGCAGCCGAACATCGCCAGCGTCATCACGGCACCGGACCACCACGGTGCGCCCATCTCCGGCGCGCTGTTGCTGCGGTAGAACCAGCCCAGCTGCATCCGCGGCGCCACCCAGTACGCGAACGCCAGGGCCCCGGCGAACAGCGGCAGCGCGCAGATCCGCACCTCTCGTCGGCGGACCAGCTGGAAGTGCTCGGGTTTCAGCTGGAGTCCCAGCACGAAGAACGGCAGGAACTGCAGAACCCGCTGGAGATCGAGATCGTCGCCGATCGTCGAGGAGAACGAGGCGAGTACGGCGATGACGAGCGCCACCGGCAGTGGATGGCGCAGGGCCTGCCACAGCGGTGTGGTGAGCCGCCAGATGAACAGCGCGGCCAGGAACCAGGTGAGATACCAGGGGTCGAGCAGGCTGATCGGCTGATCGGGCGAGCCGTCCGCGTACCGCTTGAACAGCGAATACGCCGTCTCGAACACCACGTAGGGCACGGCGACGCCGGTGACCAGGCGTTTCACCTTGGCGGCGGACAGGTCGAAGGAGCGGGAGAAATAGCCGGAGACGATGATGAAGGCCGGCATGTGAAAGGTGTACGCCACCATGTACAGCGCGCGGGTGGTCCGGCTGCCGTCCATGACCGGTTCCCAGGCGTGCGCCACCGCGACGAGCACGATGGCCAGATATTTGGCGTTGTCGAAGTAGGCGTCGCGCCTCTTCGCCGGCGCGGCCGCCGGAGGCTTGTTCGCCACCGGTGCGGGGGATGCCGCGGTGGCGGTCGTCGTCCCTTGGTGTCTGGGCTCCGACTCCCGGGTCGCTGATGGGAGCGGGGCCCTCTGAAATACGTTCGGAGCGGGGAACATCTAAGGCACCTTAGACGGCTCGATTGTAATTCGTAAAACCGCTCACAGATATTTTATGTTCGCGTCCATTCAAAAGCGAAACCGCCAAGAACTGACCGCTATGCCCAGATTCATCCACATTAAATGGTGCATATCGGCAGGCGGTTGAGGTGGGTGAATTTCATCGCACGGATTCCTTGGAATTGCATGTGGATGAAGTGTGCGGATATGGAAACCATCACGGTCGAACGTTCTTGTGATTGTTTTATTCACAGTTCACTCACAGGCGTGCGGGACATCGGCGAGCTCTGTGAGCACCCGGGTGCACTTGTGCGCCCCGGGGCGCACGCGGGGCGCAAGGATGGCGCGATCCAGTCACTTCGATCCGTCACCCGGCAGCGACCACAGGGGAGTTGGTGGCACGATGGACGGAACGGAGGCGTGCTCGGCCGCACACCTCCGGGCCGGCAAGGCGGACCGACCGAGGGTGTGATCAGTTGTGGCCATTTCACTGTCTGTGGTGGTTCTGTTGGCGATCGTCCTGGTGGTCCTGATCCGAGGCGGCTCCATCAAGGCCGGACCCGCGATCGTCGCGGTGCTCTTCGGCTTCTTCCTGGCGTCGACCGGCATGGCGCCGTCGATCAACAAGTTCATGAACTCCATAGCGGAGACCATCAACCAGATCACCTTCTGAGCCGGCCCCCGGGCCGGCCGGCGTCCCGCACCCGGTGCGGGAGGCCCGTCGGCGCGCGCCCGGCGGAGCACGGGCAGAACGCAAAGGGCCCGGTCCGACGAGTAATTCGTCGGACCGGGCCCAAGCATGGAGCGGGCGACGGGAATCGAACCCGCGTAGCTAGTTTGGAAGACTAGGGCTCTACCATTGAGCTACGCCCGCAAGCACTGCACCGCAGGTCCGGGGACCGGCGGCAACGAGAAGCATCGTAGCGGGTCGCGGGCGCTGTCCGCACACCCGATCCGAGTCACCCGGTGCCGCGTCCGGTGCGGGCCGCGCGAAGCGGCGGATGCACCGCCTGTCTGCATGTACCCTACGTGTCGCACCGACGGGGTGTGGCGCAGCTTGGTAGCGCGTCCGCTTTGGGAGCGGAAGGTCGTCGGTTCGAATCCGGCCACCCCGACCATCGGCAAGATCGCAGACCATCGGCGAGAGCGCATTGTGGGAGTCCCTCTCCTTGCCGTTACTATGCAAAATGCGTGCCCGTGTGTCTGATGTACCGGGCTCGGTCCGCGAAGCCGCCAACCGTGCGGCGGAGCAGAACCCCAAGAAGTCAGCCACAAGGAGACCGAACCGTGAAGAGCGCCGTGGAGACCCTGAACCCGACCCGGGTTCGGCTCACTGTCGAGGTGCCCTTCGAGGAGCTCAAGGACAGCCTCGACGCGGCGTACAAGAAGATCAACCAGCAGGTCACGGTGAAGGGCTTCCGCAAGGGCAAGATCCCCGCCCGGGTCATCGACCAGCGGTTCGGCCGCGGTGCGGTGCTGGAGGAGGCCGTCAACGACGCGCTCCCGAAGTTCTACACCGAGGCTGTCAACGAGGGTGAGCTCAACGTCCTCGGCCAGCCCGAGGTGGACATCACCGAGCTGAAGGACGGCGAACTGCTGGCCTTCACCGCCGAGGTTGACGTACGCCCCGAGATCGAGATTCCGGACTACTCCGGCATCGAGGTCACCGTCGACGCCCTTGAGGTCAGCGACGAGGACGTCGAGAAGGCCGTGGAGCAGCTCCGTGAGCGCTTCGCCTCCACCAACCCGGTCGAGCGCGCCGCCGCCGAGGGCGACGTCGTGACGATCGACCTGCAGGCCAAGGTCGACGGCGAGGTCCTGGAGGACGGCGTGGCCGAGGGTGTCTCGTACACCATCGGCTCCGGCGAGCTCCTCGACGGCATCGACGCCGCCGTCACCGGCCTGGAGGCGGGTGGCGAGGCCACCTTCACCTCCGAGCTGAAGGGCGGCTCGGCCGAGGGCAAGGAGGCCGAGGTCACCGTCAAGGTCACCGCCGTCGCCGCCCGTGAGCTCCCCGAGCTGGACGACGAGTTCGCCCAGATGGCGAGCGAGTTCGACACCCTCGACGAGGTGAAGGCGGACAGCCGCAAGCGCCTTGAGAGCACCAAGCAGTACGACCAGGCCACCCAGGCCCAGGAGCGCGTCCTGGACGAGCTGCTGAAGCTCGCCGAGGTCCCGATCCCGGAGAAGCTGCTCGCGGACGAGGTCCAGACCCGCAAGCACAACCTGGAGCACCACCAGCTCGGTCAGATGGGTCTGACCCTCGACAAGTACCTGGAGATCCAGGGCAAGACGGCCGAGGAGTTCGAGGCCGAGACCTCCGAGCAGGCGGTCAAGGGCATCAAGACCCAGTTCCTCCTGGACGAGATCGTCAACAAGGAGAAGCTGAACGTCAACCAGGAGGAGCTCACCGAGCACCTCATGCGGCGCGCTGCTTCCTCCGGCATGAGCCCCGACCAGTTCGCCCAGGCCGTCGTCGAGGGCGGCCAGGTGCCGATGCTCGTCGGCGAGGTCGCCCGCGGCAAGGCGCTGGCCGTGGTCGTCGAGGCCGCCAAGGTCGTCGACACCAACGGCGAGCCCGTCGAGCTGGAGGACGACGAGGAAGAGGCCATCGAGACGGTCGAGGCCGCCGACGGCTCCGCCGAGGCCGTTGCCGACGCCGTCGAGGAGAAGAACGAGGCCTGAGCCTCGCGCTGAACCCGTACGACGGGCTCCGGACGCTGTGGCGTTCGGAGCCCGTCGTCGTATGGCGTACGGTGCCCCACAACCCTTGTGCGGACTGCGGAGCTTGCGCTCCCAGCGAACAGTTGCGGAAGCGGGATGGCGTTGTCCCACCTGCGCGTTAGGGTCCATGAATAGGAAGGGCAGGGGAGCCCCCGCCCACCCGGTACGAAGACGCTGAGACGGCCGGAGCCGTCAGAGACGAGCAGGTGGATACGTGACGAATCTGATGCCCTACGCCGCCGGAGAGCCGTCCCTCGGTGGAGGCCTCGGTGACCAGGTCTACAGCCGACTGCTCGGCGAACGCATCATCTTCCTCGGGCAGCAGGTCGACGATGAGATCGCCAACAAGATCACGGCGCAGCTGCTTCTCCTTGCCGCCGAGCCGGACAAGGACATCTACCTCTACATCAACAGCCCCGGCGGTTCGGTGACGGCCGGCATGGCGGTCTACGACACCATGCAGTACATCCCGAACGACGTGGTCACCATCGGCATGGGCATGGCGGCATCGATGGGCCAGTTCCTGCTCACCGGCGGCACCGCGGGCAAGCGCTTCGCGCTCCCGAACACCGACATCCTCATGCACCAGGGTTCGGCCGGCATCGGCGGTACGGCCTCGGACATCAAGATCCAGGCCCAGTACCTGCTGCGCACCAAGCAGCGGATGGCGGAGATCACCGCCCGCCACTCCGGCCAGACCGTCGAGACGATCATCCGCGACGGCGACCGCGACCGCTGGTACACCGCGGAAGAGGCCAAGGAGTACGGCCTCATCGACGAGATCATCACGATCGCATCGGGCGTTCCGGGCGGCGGCGGCACCGGCGCCTGATCCGGTACCCACCGGATCCGGCCCCACCGCCCCGCGCACCTCTCGTACGCCGAGACACCCAGCCACAGAACGCCACCAGGATGGTGAACACCCACATGAACAACTTCCCCGGCGCCTCCGCGAGCGGCCTCTACACCGGCCCGCAGGTGGACAACCGATACATCGTGCCGCGCTTCGTGGAGCGCACCTCTCAGGGCGTGCGCGAGTACGACCCGTACGCGAAGCTCTTCGAGGAGCGCGTGATCTTCCTCGGCGTGCAGATCGACGACGCCTCCGCCAACGACGTCATGGCGCAGCTGCTGTGCCTGGAGTCGATGGACCCGGACCGGGACATCTCGATCTACATCAACAGCCCCGGCGGCTCGTTCACCGCGCTCACCGCGATCTACGACACGATGCAGTTCGTGAAGCCGGACATCCAGACGGTCTGCATGGGCCAGGCGGCCTCCGCCGCGGCCGTGCTGCTCGCCGCGGGTACGCCCGGCAAGCGGATGGCGCTGCCCAACGCCCGGGTGCTGATCCACCAGCCGTCCTCGCAGACCGGCCGTGAGCAGCTCTCCGACCTGGAGATCGCGGCCAACGAGATCCTGCGGATGCGCACCCAGCTGGAGGAGATGCTGGCCAAGCACTCCACCACGCCGATCGACAAGATCCGCGACGACATCGAGCGCGACAAGATCCTGACCGCCGAGGACGCCCTCGCCTACGGTCTCGTCGACCAGATCGTCTCGACCCGCAAGAGCGCGGCCGGAGCGGCCGCCTGACGTCGGCCTTCACCCCTTGGCACGCAGGGTTTGTCCGGTCTCGGCCGTGTGAACCGTGCCAAGGGGGGCCCGAACGGGGGGCAAGGCAAGGTACCGTCGGATAGAGGCACCAGGAGCCGCTGAACCAAGCTGCTCCCAGGCGAAGGGGAAGCACCTCGTGGCACGCATCGGTGATGGCGGCGACCTGCTCAAGTGCTCGTTCTGTGGAAAGAGCCAGAAGCAGGTGAAGAAGCTCATCGCGGGACCCGGTGTGTACATCTGCGACGAGTGCATCGATCTCTGCAACGAGATCATCGAGGAGGAGCTCGCGGAGACCTCCGAGGTCCGGTGGGAGGAACTCCCCAAGCCGCGCGAGATCTACGAGTTCCTCGAGGGGTACGTCGTCGGGCAGGAGCCCGCGAAGAAGGCCCTCTCGGTCGCTGTGTACAACCATTACAAGCGGGTCCAGGCGGGCGAGAACGGTGGTGCGCAGGGCCGCGACGACGCCATCGAACTGGCCAAGTCCAACATCCTGCTGCTGGGCCCCACGGGCTCCGGCAAGACGCTGCTCGCGCAGACGCTGGCCCGCATGCTCAACGTCCCGTTCGCCATCGCCGACGCGACGGCGCTGACGGAGGCCGGCTATGTCGGTGAGGACGTCGAGAACATCCTGCTGAAGCTGATCCAGGCCGCGGACTACGACGTCAAGAAGGCCGAGACCGGGATCATCTACATCGACGAGATCGACAAGGTCGCCCGCAAGAGCGAGAACCCGTCGATCACCCGCGATGTCTCCGGCGAGGGCGTCCAGCAGGCCCTGCTGAAGATCCTGGAGGGCACCACCGCCTCCGTACCGCCGCAGGGCGGCCGGAAGCACCCGCACCAGGAGTTCATCCAGATCGACACGACGAACGTGCTGTTCATCGTGGGCGGCGCCTTCTCCGGCCTGGAGAAGATCATCGAGTCGCGGGCGGGTGCCAAGGGCATCGGCTTCGGCGCGACGATCCGCTCCAAGCGCGAGATCGAGGCGAGCGACCAGTTCCAGGAGGTCATGCCGGAGGACCTGGTGAAGTTCGGGATGATCCCGGAGTTCATCGGCCGGCTGCCCGTCCTCACCTCGGTCCACAACCTGGACCGCGAGGCGCTGCTGCAGATCCTCGTCGAGCCGCGCAACGCGCTGGTGAAGCAGTATCAACGACTGTTCGAACTCGACGGTGTCGAGCTGGACTTCGACCGCCCGGCCCTGGAGGCCATCGCCGACCAGGCGATCCTGCGCGGCACCGGGGCGCGTGGCCTGCGGGCCATCATGGAGGAGGTCCTCCAGTCCGTGATGTACGAGGTGCCGTCCCGCAAGGACGTCGCCCGCGTCGTCATCACGGCGGACGTCGTCCGCAACAACGTGAACCCGACGCTGGTCCCGCGCGAGCCGCGGACCATCGGCAAGGGCGACGGCGGGCGGCACGAGAAGTCCGCGTAGCGGCAGACGAACACAGACGGAAGGGGCGCCCTGCCAGTTGAACTGGCGGGGCGCCCCTTCCGGTGTTCCGGGCGAGTTACTTGACCTCGACGCGGACGTCGTTGCGGAGCTTAGCCGCGGTGTTGGCTGCCTCGTCCAGCGAGATGGCCTTGCCGGTCATCAGGGCCGCCATGTCCATGTTCATGACGTAGACCAGCGTGCTGTGGTCGCCCCAGATGCAGATGGGAAGGCTGAGCGACTTGGTGCTACCGGTGGTGCTCGAATCGACCTTGGCCTCCTGGCACTTCAGGACCCCGTTCTCGAACCCCGGCGGAGTGAAGGCCTGCGGGCTGCCGACGAGCTCGCCCCCGTTTTCCTTGTCCTTGCTCGCCTCGGACTTGGCGTTGGCGAACATGGCATCCACGACCTTCTCGGGGTCGTCGATGTCCCCATAGACGCCGTTGAACTGCAACATCTTCTGAGAGGCGGCCTCGCCGGCCTGGTAACTGCCGTTGACGTTCTTGGGGTTCTTCACTCCCCACTTCTCGGCCTCCTTGATGTCGCTGGACGACATCTCGGGCTCATCGCCGCTCTGGGCGGAGGCCTTCTTGTACGTCCCGTCGATCACCGTCTCCGGCGTCGTCAGCTTGTACGTCTTTCCGTCGTCGGCAACCGAGCTGCCCCCGCCCGACGTCAGGAAGTACACCCCGCCCGCGATGACCGCCAGTGCCACGACCGCGCCGCCGATGATCAGGCCGGTCTTCTTCTTCGGCTGGGCCGGGGGGAACGGGGGCTGGCCGCCGTACTGCGGGCCGCCGTACGGGGGAGTGGGCGGCTGCTGGCCGTACGGGCCCGGCTGCTGGGCCTGGGGGTAGCCGTAGCCCGGCTGGGGCGGCTGCTGCGGAGGGACACCCGGGGGGGTCTGCTGCGGGTACCCGTATCCGGGCTGGCCCTGCGGGGGCTGACCGCCGTACGGGCCCGGCTGCTGGCCGTACGGGCCGGGCTGACCCTGCGGCGGCTGGCCACCGTACGGTCCGGGCTGGCCCTGCGGAGGCTGCCCGCCGTACGGGCCCGGCTGGTTGTAGCTCATGTGCGGTGTCCCCTGTTCGGTCAAGCTCATCGGAATGCTTATACGTTCCGAACATCCTGACGGAAGGTCCACCCGCGTGGAGCACCGGGAGGCACACCGTTACTCAACAATCCCGTTTCAGTGCACGACTGTGACGGCCCTAAACTGTCCCCCGTGACCGAGAACACTCAGCAGACGCCAGCCAGCAACCCCGAACTGCCGACCCAGTACGCACCGGCCGAGGTAGAGGGGAAGCTGTATGAGCGCTGGGTAGAACGTGGTTACTTCGAGGCCGACGAGCACAGCGACAAGTCGCCGTACTCCATCGTCATCCCGCCGCCGAACGTCACGGGCAGCCTGCACCTGGGGCACGCCTTCGAGCACACGCTGATCGATGCCCTCGTCCGCCGCAAGCGCATGCAGGGTTTCGAGGCGCTGTACCAGCCCGGCATGGACCACGCCGGCATCGCCACCCAGAACGTCGTCGAGCGCGAGCTCGGCAAGGAGGGCAAGTCCCGCCACGACCTGGGCCGCGAGGCGTTCGTCGAGCGCGTCTGGAAGTGGAAGAACGAGTCCGGCGGCCAGATCTCCGGCCAGATGCGCCGGCTCGGTGAGGGCGTCGACTGGTCCCGTGAGCGCTTCACCATGGACGAGGGCCTGTCCACCGCCGTCCAGACCGTCTTCAAGAAGATGTACGACGACGGGCTGATCTACCGCGCCGAGCGCATCATCAACTGGTGCCCGCGCTGTCTGACCGCGATCTCCGACATCGAGGTCGAGTACCAGGACGACGACGGCGAGCTCGTCTCCATGACGTACGGGGAGGGCGACGACACCATCGTCGTCGCCACGACCCGCGCCGAGACGATGCTCGGTGACACCGCGGTCGCCGTCCACCCCGACGACGAGCGCTACAAGCACCTGGTCGGCAGGCAGATCAAGCTGCCGCTGACCAACCGCACGATCCCCGTCGTCGCCGACCACCACGTCGACCCGGAGTTCGGCACCGGCGCCGTGAAGGTCACGCCCGCCCACGACCCGAACGACTTCGAGATCGGCAAGCGCCACGACCTGCCGTTCCTCACGGTCATGGACGAGCGCGCCGTCATCACCGTCCCCGGACCCTTCGAGGGACTGGACCGTCTGGAGGCCCGGTCCGCCATTGTCGGCGCGCTGCGCGCCGAGGGCCGGATCGTCGCCGAGAAGCGCCCGTACGTCCACTCCGTCGGCCACTGCTCGCGCTGCAAGACGACCGTCGAGCCGCGCCTGTCGCTCCAGTGGTGGGTCAAGGTCGGCCCGCTCGCCAAGGCGGCCGGTGACGCCGTCCGCGACGGCAAGGTCAAGATCCACCCGCAGGAGATGGAGAAGCGGTACTTCGACTGGGTCGACAACCTGCACGACTGGACGATCTCGCGCCAGCTCTGGTGGGGCCACCGCATCCCCGTCTGGTACGGCCCGAACGGCGAGGTCGTCTGTGTCGGACCGGACGACGAGGCCCCCACGGGCGAGGGCTGGACGCAGGACCACGACGTCCTGGACACCTGGTTCTCCTCCGGCCTGTGGCCGTTCTCCACCCTCGGCTGGCCGGAGCGGACCGACAGCCTCGCGAAGTTCTATCCGAACTCCGTCCTGGTCACCGGCTACGACATCCTCTTCTTCTGGGTCGCCCGGATGATGATGTTCGGCCTGTACGTCAACGACGGCGTCCCGCCGTTCGAGACCGTCGTCCTGCACGGCATGGTCCGCGACGAGCACGGCAAGAAGATGTCGAAGTCCTTCGGCAATGTCGTCAACCCGCTGGACTGGATGGACAAGTACGGCTCCGACGCGCTGCGCTTCACCCTGGCGCGCGGTGCCAACCCGGGCACCGACGTCCCGATCGGCGAGGAATGGGTCCAGGGCTCGGCCAAGTTCGCCAACAAGATCTGGAACGCCACGCGCTTCGCGCTGATGAACGGCGCGACGATCGACGGCGAACTGCCCTCGGCCGACGAGATGTCGGTGACCGACCGCTGGATCCTGTCGCGACTGGGCAAGACCGTCGCCGAAGTCGACGCGTACTACGACGACTTCCAGTTCTCCAAGCTCAGTGAGGCGCTCCGGCACTTCGCGTGGGACGAGGTCTTCGACTGGTACGTCGAGCTGTCCAAGACCACGTTCTTCGCGGGCGGCAGGCAGGCCGAGGTCTCGGGCCGGGTCCTCGGCGAGGTCCTCGACGTGATGCTGCGGCTGCTGCACCCGGTCGTCCCGTTCGTCACGGAGACGCTCTGGACCGCGCTCACCGGCCGGGAGTCCGTCGTCGTCGCCGACTGGCCCACCGACTCCGGCTTCCGCGACGACGCGGCCGAGCAGGAGATCGGGCTCGTCCAGCAGGTCGTCACCGAGGTCCGCCGGTTCCGCTCCGACCAGGGCCTGCAGCCCGGCCAGAAGGTTCCGGCCGAGCTCACCCTGACCGGCACCCCGCTCGCCCCGCACGAGGCGGCCATCCGCCAGCTGCTGCGGCTGCAGCCCGCCGGGGAGGGCTTCCACGCCACCGCGTCGCTGCCGGTCGCCGGTGCCACGGTCGCCCTCGACCTGTCCGGCACGATCGACGTCGAGGCCGAGCGCAAGCGCCTGACGAAGGACCTGGGCGCCGCCGAGAAGGAGAAGGCCCAGGCCAACGGCAAGCTCTCCAACGAGGCGTTCCTCGGCAAGGCCCCGGACAACGTGGTCGACAAGATCCGCGGCCGGCTCGCCAAGGCCGAGGCGGACATCGAGCGGATCACCAGCCAGCTGGCGAACCTGCCGCAGGGCTGATCACCCGCCGACGGCGAAGCCCCCGTACCCCCGCTGCCGGGAGTACGGGGGCTTCGCCGTTCCCCGCCGTACGGTCAGGACTCCAGCGCCGTCTCCCCGGCGACCAGCGGCTCGGCGTTGCGCCGGGTCTTCGCCCAGCCGGAGCGGCCGCGCAGCATCCGGACGAAGCCCCGGGCCGAGACGACGAACAGGTGGTACGCGTACAGCCACAGGGCCAGACCCCACAGCAGCGACTTCGCGAACGACGCGTCGGGTGCGTGGTCCCGGCGGTAGACCGGACCCCACAGCAGGAACGGGACGATCGACGCCGCCGCCAGAATCAGCATCAGCGGCCAGTGGACCAGGAGGCCGTCCAGCCCGTTCGCGCCGTCCCCCCGGGCCACGCCGAGAGCCGGCCCGCCGAGGAGGAGCAGCGTCAGCACCAGGGTCAGCAGATGGGCCAGCGGCTGGACGAAGGTGTAGAGGGTCTCCAGCACCCCGCGGCCCGTGATGTGGCGGGAGGCGACGATGCGGGGGGCGTAGCGCACGCACTGCAGATTGCCCTGGGCCCAGCGGGTGCGCTGGGTCAGCAGCCGGCGGGTGCTGGGCAGGGCTTCCTGGGAGACCCAGGTGTCGGCGACATGGGTGGTGCGGTAGCCGGCCAGCAGCATGTGGAGACCCAGCTCGTAGTCCTCCAGGAGCGCGCCCCGCTGCCACGGGCGGCGTTCGGCCTCGCCGATCCGGTCCAGCGCGCTGAGCCGGGTGAACTGGCCGTTGCCGCCGAGGCCGGTGGAACCGGTGCGGTTGCGCAGCAGCTGCATACCGGCGTTGGACACCGCGAACTCCATGTCCTGCATCCGCACCAGGACCCGGGCCACGGCGTTCACCGGGCGCCCCCGCTCCGGGAACGGCCGGCGGTCCGCCGCGTTGCGCATCCGGACTCCGACCTGCACGCCGCCGATCTCCGGGTCGCCGAGTGCCGCGGGCCCGGACACGAGCTCCAGGGCGCCCGGTTCGAGCTGCCCGTCCGCGTCCACGACGCACACGACCACCCGGGAGCGGTCGGCGCCCTCCGGCAGGAACTCCCCGAGCCGGTCGTACGCGGTGTTGAGCGCCGCGCCCTTGCCGGTCCTGGCGTGCGGGCGGCGGCGCCGGACGAGATGGACCCGGGGATCGTCCTGGGCCAGCGCGGTGACGATGTCGCCGGTGCTGTCGTCGCTGTCGTCGTCGATCACCCAGACGTCGGACGCCGGGAAGCCGGTGCGCAGCCGGGTCACGGTCGTGGCGACGACCGCCTCCTCGTCACGGCACGGGACGAAGAAGTGCCAGTCGAACCGGGACGCGTCACCGGGGACCACCGGAGCCCGGCGGACGTACGCCCGGCGGGCTCCTGCCCAGTAGACGAGGAAGCCGAGCAGCAGAACGAAGGGGTAGACGGCCAGGACGGCGGTCAGTGTCGTGGGCATGGCTGTCTCCTGTGCGGCGGCGAGCGGGCGGTCAGGCGGCGAGTGCCGTCGCGGGCCCGGCGGCGCGTGCCACGAGCGAGGCGGCGAGCCGGGCGATGCGTTCGGCGGCGCGACCGTCGCCGTACGGGCTGGGCAGCGCGGCCAGCCGGCGCAGCCCCTGACGGCCCTCCGCGAGGCGGTGGCGGGCCAGTCTGCCGATCTCCGGGCCCGGGGTCACCAGATGGGCGAAGTGGGCCATCGACTCGGGCCGTTCGGTGGAGCGGCGGACCACGATCAGCGGGCGGCCCAGCACGGTGCACTCCTCCTGGATGCCGCCCGAGTCCGAGATCAGCAGGGCGGCGTGGCGGGCGAGTGCCAGGAACTCCCCGTACCCGAGCGGCTCCAGCACCTGGATGCCGTCCAGGAGGTGCCCGAGCCGCTCGGCCTCGATGCGGGCCCGGGTGCGGGGGTGGAGGGGGAGCAGGACGGGGACCTCGTCGGTGGCGAGGGCGGTCAGCTCGGTGAGGACGGTGCGCAGCGTGGCGGTGTCGTCGGTGTTCTCCGGGCGGTGCACGGTGGCGAGGACGTAGCGGTCGGGCGCGATCGAGTGGCGGTCCAGCAGCGCGGTGCGCTCGGCCGCCTCGGGCAGGTGGCTGCGGACGGCCTCGACGACGGTGTTGCCGGTGACGGCGATCCGGTCGGCGCCGATGCCCTCGGCGAGCAGATTCGCCCGGTTCTCCGGGGTCGCCGCGCACAGCACGTCGGAGATCGCGTCGACGAGGACGCGGTTGTGCTCCTCCGGCATCGCCGGGTCGTGGCTGCGCAGTCCGGCCTCGACATGGACGAGGGGGACGGCCCGCGCGTTGGCCGCGAGCGCGCCGGCCAGGGTGGCGTTGGTGTCGCCCTGGACGACGACGGCGGCGGGCCGGTCCGCGGCGAACAGGGCGTCCAGCTGCTCCAGCGAGCGGCCGATCTGCACGGCGCGCGAGGTGCCGCCGATGCTGCTCAGCACCTCGGGCTCGGGCAGCCCCAGCTCCTGCAGGAACCGGCCCGACATGGCGTCGTCCCAGTGCTGGCCGGTGTGGATCAGCCGGGCGGCGGGGCCGAGCCGGTGGACGACCGGGGCCAGCTTCACGAGTTCGGGACGGGTCCCCAGAACGACGGCGACGGAGCGGATGGGGAGAGCGTGGTCCATGGTGTCCTGTTCTTCATGCCGTTCCCGGCCTCTGGAGCGCTCCAGGCTGAGTGGCGGCGGTTGCGGAACAGGTGCAGGCGGGGTGCACCGGGGTTGCGGCGCGTCCGGTCGGGGGAGGTGGGGGAATTGGTCCCGGGACCTTGGACCCGGTTGGACGGCCCGGGGGCGGGCTCCGCCGGCTCAGGGGGCGGCCGGCGGCCGGGGGCCGGGGTAGCGGTAACCCACACCTCGTACGGTCTCGATCGGTGCCGGTGCCCCGGTCGTCCCGGCGATCTTGCGGCGCAGCCGCATCACCGTGTACTTCACCCGTGAGGCGTCGCTGTCGGCCGGTGCGTCCCACACCATCTGCAGCAGCTGATCCGCGGAGAGCACCTGCCCCGGATGGCGGGCGAGCGCCACCAGCAGGGCGAATTCGATCGGGGTGAGGTCGAGCCGGTGCCCGCGGAGCACCGCTTCGTGCGCGCTCAGGTCCAGGGTGAGGCGGCCGTCCTCGATCACGGACGCCGTATCGGGCGCGGTATCCGCGCCGCGCCGCAGCCGGGCCCGCAGCAGCGGCACGTACAGCCGGTGCGGCAGGTCCGGTGTCAGATAGTCGTCCGCCCCGGCCTCCAGGGCGCGGACGGCGTCCGGAAGCCGGTACTCCTGGTCCACCACCGCGATCGGCAGGTCGCTCAGGTCCCGCACCCGGCTGAGTACCTCCCAGGGGTCGAGGCCCGGCAGCCGAAGGCTGAGGATCAGGCCGTCCGGCCGGTACTTGTACAGGGCACGCAGTGCACTCTCGCCGGTGTGGGCGACCAGCGTCTCGTACTGCGGATCGGCAGCGAGCTCCGCGAGCGCCGGATGCATACCGTCCGGTGCCGCGATCAGGATCAAAGGCAGGGGCCGCACGTTTTCCACCATGCGCCCCCTCGGCGCGATGTGCCGACAGCGGCCCGGTACGGGTGCCGTGCGGGCCGGGCCGCGGGCGCCGCGCACGATGTCCGTGCCCATCCGTAGACTGGCCCCGTGAGTGAGCCCCGCCCTTCCGACCGGCACGACGCCTCCGATCCCGACGACGCCTTCGCGGAGATCGTCGACGAGGCGACCCAGCGCGACCCCGACCTGGCGGTGATCGAGGCGGGGAGCCGTACGCTGCGCACCCGCTCGGGCCCGCCGCAGGGCCAGGACGTCCCCGCCCGCCCCGCCGATCCCGAGGTGGACAAGGCGCTGCGCGCCGTGGAGCAGGAGCTCGCCGGACGCTGGGGCGAGACCAAGCTGGAGCCTTCCGTCACGCGTATCGCCGCGCTGATGGACGTGCTCGGCGAGCCGCAGCGCGCGTACCCCTCGATCCACATCACCGGGACCAACGGCAAGACGAGCACGGCCCGCATGATCGAGGCCCTGCTCGGCGCCTTCGATCTGCGTACCGGCCGCTACACCTCGCCGCACGTCCAGTCGATCACCGAGCGGATCAGCCTGGACGGCGCCCCGATGGACCCCGAGCGGTTCGTCGAGGCCTACCGGGACATCAAGCCGTACGTGGAGATGGTCGACGCCCAGCAGCCCTACCGGCTCTCCTTCTTCGAGGTGCTGACGGGCATGGCGTACGCGGCCTTCGCCGACGCGCCGGTCGACGTCGCCGTCGTGGAGGTCGGCATGGGCGGCAGCTGGGACGCGACGAACGTCATCGACTCCTCGGTCGCGGTCGTCACGCCCATCTCGCTGGACCACACCGACCGGCTCGGGACCACGCCGGCCGAGATCGCCGGTGAGAAGGCCGGGATCATCAAGCAGGGCGCCACGGTCATCCTGGCCCAGCAGCCCGTCGACGCCGCGCAGGTCATGCTGAAGAAGGCCGTCGAGGCCGACGCCACGGTCGCCCGCGAAGGCATGGAATTCGGTGTCGTCTCCCGCGAGATCGCCGTCGGCGGCCAGCTGCTGACGCTGCGTGGCCTCGGCGGTGAGTACACGGAGGTCTTCCTCCCGCTGTACGGCGCCCACCAGGCGCACAACGCCGCGGTGGCGCTCTGTGCCGTGGAGGCGTTCTTCGGGATCGGCGCCGAGCAGCCCGGCGCGCTCGACATCGACACGGTCCGCCGGGCCTTCGCCGCGGTGATCTCGCCGGGCCGTCTCGAAGTCGTCCGCTCCAGCCCGACCGTCGTCCTGGACGCGGCCCACAACCCGGCGGGCGCCCGCGCCTGCGCCGACGGGCTCTCCGAGGCGTTCGGCTTCTCCCGGCTGATCGGTGTGGTCGGCGCCAGCGGCGACAAGGACGTCAAGGGGCTCCTCGAAGCCTTCGAGCCGATCTTCGCCGAGGTCGTCGTCACCCAGAACTCCAGCGGCCGCGCGATGGACGCCGACGAACTGGCCGCCGTCGCGGTCGAGGTCTTCGGCAGCGACCGCGTCCAGGTCGAGCCCCGCCTCGACGACGCGCTGGAGGCGGCGATCACCCTCGCCGAGGAGGAGGACGAGTACGCGGGCGCCGGCGTCCTGGTGACCGGTTCCGTGATCACGGTCGGCGAGGCCCGACTGCTCCTGGGAAGGCACTGACCGACGTGCGTACGCTCTGTGCATCGACGCTGATCGGTGAATTCTTCGTGATCGGATTCGCCGGGCTCGTCGCGATGAAGTCCGACGGCCTCTCGGACACCACGGTCTGGACGGTGTGCGGCATCGGGATGCTGCTCTCCGTGCTGCTCTGCGGAATGATCAGCCGCCCCGGCGGGATACAGCTCGGCTGGGCGCTGCAGATCGCCCTGGTGCTGAGCGGCTTCGTCGTCCCGATGATGTTCGTCCTCGGTGTGATCTTCGGCGGCCTGTGGTGGGCCTCGGTGCACTACGGCCGCAAGATCGACGAGGCGAAGGCGCGCTGGGCGGCCGCGGAGGAGGCGGCCGAGGCCGCGGCCGGTGGCTGATCCCGTGGCCCGGGCCAAACCCGGCCGCGGGCCCGTTCCCGTACCCCTGTAACCTCGCCTCACCGCACCCGCATGCCTGCAAGGAGCCGCACACCATGACCCAGCGCACCCTCGTCCTGCTCAAGCCCGACGCGGTCCGGCGCGGACTGGTCGGCGAGATCGTCGGGCGGATCGAGCGCAAGGCCGACTGGCGGATCACCGCGCTGGAGCTGCGTACCCTCGACCGCGCCACGCTGGAGCAGCACTACGCCGAGCACGTCGGCCGCCCGTTCTACGAGCCGCTCGTCGAGTTCATGCAGTCCGGCCCGGTCGTGGCGCTGGTGGCCGAGGGCGAGCGGGTCATCGAGGGCATCCGTACGCTGGCCGGTCCCACCGACCCGATCGCCGCCGCGCCCGGTTCCATCCGCGGTGACTTCGGCACGATCACCCGGGAGAACCTCATCCACGCCTCGGACTCCGAGGAGTCCGCGGAGCGAGAACTGAAGCTTTTCTTCCCGGGACTTTCCTGACCCCGAATCAGCCGAACAGCGCTCATGACCCGGGGCGACCGAATTAATTCGGTCGCCCTTCGGCATAGGGTTCCGGATCGCGGGAACGCATCACCCCGACGTAACGTCACCATGAGTGGAACGGCCACCCGTTCCGCCCACAAAGGCGAAGGACCCTCGCGCGGTGTCCGTGCACACGGCACTACGATGGAATCTTCCACGCCCGCAGCGCTCACCTCGCCGACCAGAACAAGCCATCATCGCTTTCTCGGAAGGCCCGACGCATCCTCATGGGGAACAAGGGGAACTCAATGTCGTTCATCGGCCGTGACATGGCTATCGACCTCGGGACTGCCAACACGCTGGTGTACGTCAGGGGGCGCGGCATCGTTCTGAACGAGCCGTCCGTCGTGGCCATCAACACCAACACCGGCGGCATCCTGGCGGTCGGCTCCGAGGCCAAGAAGATGATCGGGCGTACACCGGGCAACATCGTTGCCGTACGGCCCCTGAAGGACGGCGTGATCGCCGACTTCGAGATCACCGAGCGGATGCTCCGCTACTTCATCCTGAAAATCCACAAGCGCCGCTACCTGGCCCGCCCGCGCGTCGTCGTCTGCGTGCCCTCCGGCATCACCGGGGTCGAGCGACGCGCCGTCATCGAGGCGTCGACGCAGGCCGGCGCGCGCCAGGTGCACATCATCGAGGAGCCCATGGCGGCCGCCATCGGCTCCGGGCTGCCGGTCCACGAGGCCACCGGCAACATGGTCGTCGACATCGGTGGCGGCACCACCGAGGTCGCGGTCATCTCGCTCGGCGGAATCGTCACTGCCCAGTCGATCCGGGTCGCCGGTGACGAGCTGGACAACGCGATCATCCAGCACATCAAGAAGGAGTACTCGCTCCTCCTCGGTGAGCGCACCGCCGAGCAGATCAAGATCACGATCGGTTCGGCGTACGACCTGGAGAAGGACGAGCACACCGAGATCCGCGGCCGCGACCTGGTCTCCGGGCTGCCCAAGACCGTGGTCGTCTCGGCCGCCGAGGTCCGCAAGGCCATCGAGGAGCCGGTCAACGCGATCGTCGACGCCGTGAAGACCACGCTCGACAAGTGCCCGCCGGAGCTCTCCGGCGACGTCATGGACCGCGGTATCGTCCTCACCGGCGGCGGCGCGCTGCTGCGCGGACTGGACGAGCGGCTGCGCCGCGAGACCGGCATGCCGATCCATATCGCGGAGGACCCGCTGGACTCGGTGGCGCTCGGATCCGGCAAGTGCGTCGAGGAGTTCGAGGCACTCCAGCAGGTGCTGGACGCCCAGCCCCGCCGGTAGCCGGCGGGCCCGGCCCGCGGACGAGAACACCTCGGTCTGCTGCGCGGACCACTGACGCTCCGTACGGCCGATCGTTGATATACAGGCACGAACATTCCGACGAGGAAGGCACGGCCGCCGCACGTGAGGGACACACGAGAGAGCCGGCTGCTCCTGGTGCTGCTGATCGCCATCGCGTTCGCACTGATCACGGTGGACATCCGCGGCGGCGAGGAGTCACCGGTGGACGGCGCCCGGCGGGCTGCCGCCACGGTCTTCGGACCGGTTGAGAACGGCGTCGCGGCAGCCGTCGACCCGGTGGGCAACGCCATAGGAGCGGTACGCGACTCCGGTACACGGCACAACCGGATCGCCGAACTGGAGCAGCAGAACGCCGCGCTCAAGACGAAGCTCGGCAGCGACGACCAGAACCGCAACCGGGTCCGCGAGCTGGACCGGATGCTGAAGAAGTCGGCCGCCGGACAGTACGGCATCAAGGCCGCCGAGGTCATCGCCATAGGAGCGGCCCAGGGCTTCTCCTGGACGGTCACCATCGACGCGGGCTCCCACGACGGCGTCAAGCGCGACATGACCGTCATCAACGGAGACGGGCTGGTCGGCCGGGTCACCACCGTCGGCCCGGACACCGCCACGGTGCTCCTGGCCAACGACCCCGACTTCACCGTCGGCACCCGTATGGAGAAGACCGACGAACTGGGCTTCGCCACCGGCCAGGGCTCCCAGCCGCTGTCGGTCCAGTTCCTCAACGGCAGGGCCAAGGTGAAGAAGGGCGACCGCCTGGTCACCTTCGGCTCCAGCAAGGACAAGCCGTTCGTGCCCGGCGTCCCGGTGGGCGAGGTCGTCCGCGTCGACCCGTCCGGCGGCGGCCTGACCCGTACCGTCTACGTCCGTCCGTACGTCGGGTTCACCAAGCTCGACATCGTCGGCATCGTCGTGCAGGCCCCGCGCGAGGACCCCCGCGACATGGTCCTGCCGAAGGCGCCCGCCAAGCCCGCCAAGCCCAAGCCCACTCCGACCATCACCGTGACGATCTCGCCCAACGGCGACATCGTCGACACCGAGGGCAACGTCGTCGGGAACATCCACGAGAGCCCGGACCCGAGCGGATCCCCGGACCCCAGCAGCAGTCCGGGCGCCACACCGAACGTCGGCACCACGGTAAACGAGCAGAGGTAGAGCTGATCCCATGCGCTTGAACCGGACTCTGCTCTCCGTCGTCCTGGTCGTCGTCGCCCTCGTCGTCCAGGTCTCCGTCCTCGCCCGGCTCCAGCTCCCCGGCGCCGTGCCCGACCTGCTGCTCCTCGTCGTCCTCGCTCTCGCCTTCGTGTACGGGCATGTCAGCGGCGCCCTCATCGGCTTCGGCGCGGGACTCCTCGCCGACCTGGCACCGCCCGCCGACCACGCCGCCGGCCGCTACGCACTGGTCCTCTGCGTCATCGGGTACCTCGCCGGACTCGTCAAGCCGGAGAACGGGCAGCTCAAGTCGGCGGCCGTCCCGATGATCGGGGTCGTCGCCGCGGCGATCGGCTCGACCCTGCTGTACGCGCTCGTCGGCGCGCTCGTCGGGGACACGGCGGCCCGTCACGTGGGCCTCGGCAGCCTGCTGTTCACCGCCGCCGTCTACGACCTGCTCCTCGCGCCGTTCGTCGTGCCGCTGGTCATGGCGGTCGCCAGACGCACGGTGAACGATCCGCTCGCCGACTCGTCCGGCGGCGGCGACGTCGCCGCGGGCTGGCTGGCCTCCGGCACCGGACTGCGGATCGGCAGCCAGCGCGGCGGACTGCGCGTCAAGGCCGCCCGCAACCGCGCGGCACGCGCCGGACGGATCAAGGGGGTCAAGCGACTGTGAGGCCGCACCGCAGCGGGGACACCTCGCGTACCCCCGGCCCGACCACCACCGGGGGCGCCCCGTGACCAACATCCCCGAGACCGGCCGGACCCAACGGGTCCAGATCCGGCTCGTCGTCATCCAGGTCCTCGTCTTCTCCCTGCTGCTCACCCTCGGCGGGCGCCTCTGGTACCTCCAGATCCGCAACGGCCAGGAGTACAGCGACGAGGCGAAGAACAACCACGTCCAGCAGGTCGTCCAGCCCGCCGTCCGCGGCTCCATCCTCGACGCGCGCGGCGTGCCCCTCGCCGACAACGAGACCCGCCTGGTCGTCTCCGCCGACCGCACCAAGCTGATGAAGATGGAGGACGACGGCCAGAGCGTCCTGGCCCGGCTCGCCGGTGTGCTCGGCATGCGGCCCAAGGAAGTCCTCGACAAGGTCCGGCTCTGCGACGCGAAGACTCCGCAGCCGTGCTGGAACGGTTCGCCGTACCAGCCGATCCCGGTCACCGACGAGGCCACCACCCAGCAGGCCCTCCAGATCCGCGAACGCGCCGAGGACTTCCCCGGCATCACCGCGGAGCCCACCGCCGTACGCCGCTACGGCGAACCCGGCAAGGCCAACACCGCCCAGGTACTCGGCTATCTCTCGCCCGTCACCGACGACGAGATCACCAAGGCCCAGCACACCGACTCGCCGTACCTCCGCTCCGACCAGGTCGGCCGCTCCGGCCTGGAGCGCACCTACGACAAGGAACTGCGCGGCAAGGCCGGTGTCACCCGCTACGAGGTCGACAACCTCGGCCGGGTCATCGGCCAGGCGAAGAACGACAAGGCGGAGCCCGGCTCCAGCGTCGTCACCTCCATCGACGCCCGGGTCCAGGCCGTCGCCGAGTACGAGCTCAACGGCGCCATGAAGGCGGCCCGCCAGTCGTTCGACAAGAACACCGGCGAGAACTACAAGGCGGACTCGGGCGCCGTCGTCGTGTTGGAGGCCAAGACCGGCCGGGTCGTCGCGATGGCCTCCCTGCCGAACTACGACCCCAACGCCTGGGTCGGCGGCATCTCCGCCAAGGACTACGCCAAGCTCACCGGCAAGAAGTCCAACTTCCCGCTGCTGAACCGGGCCATCCAGGGCCAGGCCGCCCCCGGCTCGATCTTCAAGGTCATCTCCTCGACCGCGGCGGTCAACGCCGGATACCCCTTCGACGGTCACTACCCCTGCCCCAGCTCGTACAACGTCGGCAGCCAGACCTTCAAGAACTTCGAGTCCCAGGGCTACGGCGACATCACCATCGGCCGTGCCCTCGAAGTCTCCTGCGACACCGTCTACTACGGCATCGCGCACAAGGAGTGGCTGAAGGACGGCGGCATCGACCCGAAGAAGCACCCCAAGGACTGGTTCTACAAGACCGCCCACCAGTTCGGCCTCGGCAAGGAGACCGGCATCGACCTCCCCAACGAGGTCAGCGGCCGCGTCCCCGACCGCGAGTGGAAGAAGAAGTTCTACGAGGCGAACAAGGACGCCTGGTGCAAGCAGGGCAAGAAGGACGGCTCGTACGTCGAGAAGATCGCGTACGAGAACTGCCTGGAGGGCGACAAGATGCGCGCCGGTGACTCCGTCAACTACTCGATCGGCCAGGGCGACACCCTCGTCACCCCGATCCAGATGGCCACCATCTACGCCGCGATCTCCAACGGCGGCACCCTCTACGACCCCACCGTCGGCAAGGCGATCGTCAGCGGCGACGGCAAGAGCGTCGAGGAGATCGCGCCCAAGTCGCACGGCAGGCTGCCCTTCTCGCGCAAGACCCGCAACGAGATCGACGGCGCCCTCGCGGGAGTCGCGACCCGCGGTTCGGCCGCCTGGCGATTCGGCGGCTGGCCGCAGGACAAGATCCCGATGCACGCCAAGACGGGTACGGCCGAGGTCTACGGCAAGCAGACGACCTCCTGGTTCGCCACGTACACCAAGGACTACTCGATCGTCATGACGATCTCTCAGGGCGGTACGGGTTCCGGCGCGTCCGGGCCCGCCGTGCGCAACATCTACAACGCCCTCTACGGCCTCGACGACTCCGGCAAGCAGGACCTGAAGAAGGCGCTGCTGCCCACCCCGCAGAAGTCCCTGCCGAAGATCCAGCAGGACGGCTCGATCGACGCCCCGGACATCAAGCCGTACAACCCGGACCCGCAGAAGTCCCCGGAGGAGCAGACCCTCGCGGCGGCCCTGGGGAGGCGCGACTGATGGCCGGCTTCTCCGTCTCGCGGTACGCCCCCGAGCGCTCCGCCTGGGGCAAACTCGTCGCCCGCGACTCCGTCGTGCGCAAACTCGACTGGCCGCTGCTCGGCTCGGCGATCGCGCTCTCCTTCATCGGCTCGCTGCTGGTCTACTCCGCGACCCGGGGCCGTGACTCGCTCACCCACGGCGACCCGTACTACTTCCTCTTCCGGCACGCCCTCAACACCTGCATCGGCTTCGCCCTGATGGTCGGCACGATCTGGCTCGGCCACCGCACCCTGCGCGGCGCCGTCCCGGTCCTCTACGGCCTTTCGGTGATCCTCGTACTGGCGGTCCTGACCCCGCTCGGGGCCACCGTCAACGGCGCCCACGCCTGGATCATCATCGGCGGCGGGTTCTCGCTCCAGCCGTCCGAGTTCACCAAGATCACCATCATCCTGATCATGGCGATGCTGCTCGCCGAGCGCGTCGACGCGGGCGACCAGCTCCACCCCGACCACCGGACCGTCGCCAAGGCCCTCGGCCTGGCGGCCGTTCCGATGGCCGTCGTCATGGGGATGCCGGACCTCGGCTCCGTGATGGTCATGGTCGTCATCGTGCTCGGTGTGCTCCTCGCCTCCGGCGCGCCGAACCGCTGGATCTTCGGCCTGCTCGGCGCGGGCGTGGCCGGCGCGATCGCCATCTGGCAGCTCGGTCTGCTCGACGAGTACCAGATCGCGCGCTTCGCGGCCTTCGCCAACCCGGCACTCGACCCGGCAGGCGTCGGCTACAACACCAACCAGGCCCGCATCGCGATCGGCTCCGGCGGCCTCACCGGAACGGGCCTCTTCCAGGGCACCCAGACCACCGGCCAGTTCGTCCCCGAGCAGCAGACCGACTTCGTCTTCACCGTCGCGGGCGAGGAACTCGGCTTCCTCGGCGCCGGGCTGATCCTCGTCCTGCTCGGCATCGTCCTGTGGCGCGCCTGCCGGATCGCCCGCGAGACGACCGAGCTGTACGGCACGGTCGTCGCCGCCGGAATCATCGCCTGGTTCGCCTTCCAGGCCTTCGAGAACATCGGGATGACGCTCGGCATCATGCCCGTCGCCGGACTGCCGCTGCCGTTCGTGTCGTACGGAGGGTCCTCGATGTTCGCCGTCTGGGTGGCCGTCGGACTGCTCCAGTCGATCAGGGTGCAGCGGCCGATAAGCGCCTGAGACCGGTACGGAAGGCGCCCGGGACCGGTGCCGAAAGCCCCCTGGGCGGGTGCCGGACCACTGCCCATCCGCGCCCGGCAGGTCTAGATTCGGTTCATGGCGGACTCGAAGCGTGAGATCGAGCGGAAGTACGAAGCCACCGCGGAGACCCGGCTTCCCGACCTGAGCCGGGTCGCCGGGGTCTCGGCCGTCGTCCACCGCGGCGTCGGCGACCTGGACGCCGTCTACTACGACACCGAGGACCTCCGGCTCGCGGGCGGCTCCGTCACCCTGCGCCGCCGCACCGGCGGGAGCGACGCGGGCTGGCACCTCAAGTTCCCGGTCTCCTCCGGTATCCGGGACGAGCTCCGCGAACCGCTCTCCGACACCCTGCCCCGCTCCCTCGCCGCGCTGCTCCGCTCCCGGGTCCGCGAGAGCGGGCTCGTCCCCGTCGTCCGGCTGCGCACCGCCCGTGACGTCCACCACCTGGTCGGCGCCGAGGACGCGCTGCTCGCCGAGGTCGCCGTCGACACCGTGCGGGCCGACCGGCTGACCGGCGGCAGCGGCACGGCCGTCTGGACGGAGATCGAGGTCGAACTCGCCGACGACGGCGACCCCGCATTCCTCGACCTCGTCGAACGACGGCTGCGCAAGGCCGGCATCCGCCCGTCCGCGGCACCGTCCAAACTGGCCAGGGCGCTCGCCGAGACCGCCCCGGAACGGAGCGGGAGCGCCCGCAGGACCGGCCGGCCCACCGCGGGCGACCACGTCCTCGCCTATGTGCGGGAGCAGACCGAGGCGATCGTCGCCCTCGACCCCGCCGTGCGCCGCGGCCTCCCCGACTCCGTGCACCAGATGCGCGTCGCCACCCGCAGACTGCGCAGCGCGCTGCGGACGTACCGGAAGATCCTCGACCGCGACGCCACCGATCCGGTCGGTGGAGAGCTGAAGTGGCTGGCCGCCGAGCTCGGCATCGACCGTGACCAGGAGGTCCTCGACGCCCGGCTGCGCGCCCGCCTCGACGACCTGCCCCGCACCCTGGTCCTCGGCCCCGTCCGGGGCCGGCTCCGGATCTGGTCGGCGGCCCGCCGGGGCGGCTCACGGCGCCGGACCGTCGGCGTACTCGACGAGAAGCGGTACCTGGCCCTCCTGGAGAGCCTCGACGCCCTGCTCGCCGCCCCGCCGCTGCTCCCCGCCGCCTCCCGCGCACCCGACCGGGCACTGCCCCGCGCCGTGCTGAAGGAGTACGAGCGCCTGGCGGCCCGCGCCGGCCACGCCCTGGAGCTCCCGCCCGGCCACGACCGCGACCTCGCTCTGCACGATGCCCGCAAGGCCGCCAAGCGCGCCCGTTACGCGGCGGAGGCGGCCCGGCCCGCGCTCGGGAGGCCGGCCGAGCGCTTCGCCGAACGGATGAAGGCCCTCCAGACCCTCCTCGGCGACCACCAGGACAGCGTGGTGGCCCGCGACGCCCTGCGCACCCTGGCCGTCCAGGCCCACGTGGCGGGGGAGCCGGCGTTCACCTGGGGACTGCTGTACGGGCGGGAGGAGGCGGCCGCCGCCGCCTCGGAACGGGAGCTGCCCGAGGTGTGGAGGCGGGCGTCGCGGCCCCGGCTGCGGGCGGCGCTGGAAGGCTGAGCACCGGGGTACGCTTGATGGTCACCCTTGCCGGCTCTCGAAAGTTCGCGATGTCAGTCGATTCGGTCTTCCCACAGCTCGAAGCCCTGCTCCCGCATGTGCAGAAGCCCATCCAGTATGTCGGCGGTGAGCTGAACTCCACCGTCAAGCCGTGGGACGAGTGCGACGTCCGCTGGGCGTTGATGTACCCGGACGCGTACGAGGTCGGACTCCCCAACCAGGGCGTCATGATCCTGTACGAGGTGCTCAACGAGCGTCCGGGCGTCCTCGCCGAGCGCACCTACAGCGTGTGGCCGGACCTCGAAGAGCTGATGCGCGAGCACCGGGTCCCGCAGTTCACCGTGGACAGCCACCGCCCGGTCAAGGCGTTCGACGTCTTCGGGCTGAGCTTCTCCACCGAGCTCGGCTACACCAACATGCTCACCGCCCTGGACCTCGCGGGCATCCCGCTGGAGGCCCGGGACCGCACCGTCGACGACCCGATCGTGCTGGCCGGCGGCCACGCCGCGTTCAATCCCGAGCCGATCGCCGAGTTCATCGACTGCGCGGTCATCGGCGACGGGGAGCAGGCCGTCCTGGAGATCACCGAGATCATCCGCGCCTGGAAGGCCGAGGGCCGCCCCGGCGGCCGCGAGGAGGTGCTGTTCCGGCTCGCGAAGACCGGTGGCGTCTACGTCCCGGGCTTCTACGACGTCGAGTACCTCCCCGACGGGCGCATCGGCCGCGTCGTCCCCAACAGGTCGGGCGTGCCGTGGCGGGTGTCCAAGCACACCGTGATGGACCTCGACGAGTGGCCGTACCCGAAGCAGCCCCTCGTGCCCCTCGCCGAGACCGTCCACGAGCGGATGTCCGTCGAGATCTTCCGCGGCTGCACCCGCGGCTGCCGTTTCTGCCAGGCCGGCATGATCACGCGCCCCGTGCGGGAGCGAAGCATCACCGGCATCGGCGAGATGGTCGAGAAGGGTCTCAAGGCGACCGGCTTCGAAGAGGTGGGTCTGCTCTCGCTCTCCTCCGCGGACCACACCGAGATCGGTGACATCGCCAAGGGCCTCGCCGACCGCTACACCGAGGACAAGATCGGCCTCTCGCTGCCCTCCACCCGCGTCGACGCGTTCAACGTGGACCTGGCCAACGAGCTGACCCGCAACGGCCGCCGCTCCGGTCTCACCTTCGCCCCCGAGGGCGGCTCCGAGCGCATGCGCAAGGTCATCAACAAGATGGTCTCGGAAGAGGACCTCATCCGCACCGTCGCCACCGCGTACGGCAACGGCTGGCGCCAGGTGAAGCTGTACTTCATGTGCGGTCTGCCCACCGAGACCGACGAGGACGTCCTCCAGATCGGCGACATGGCGGTCAATGTGATCGCCAAGGGCCGCGAGGTCTCCGGGCAGAACGACATCCGCTGCACCGTCTCCATCGGCGGCTTCGTGCCCAAGCCGCACACGCCGTTCCAGTGGGCGCCGCAGCTCGGCGCCGAGGAGACCGACGCCCGGCTCGCCAAGCTCCGCGACAAGATCCGCGGCGACAAGAAGTACGGCCGCTCCATCGGCTTCCGCTACCACGACGGCAAGCCCGGCATCGTCGAGGGACTGCTCTCGCGCGGCGACCGCCGCGTCGGCTCCGTCATCCGCGCGGTCTACGAGTCCGGCGGCCGTTTCGACGGCTGGCGCGAGCACTTCAGCTACGACCGCTGGATGACCGCCGCCGAGAAGACGCTGCCCGGGTACGGCGTGGACGTCGACTGGTACACCACCCGGGAGCGGACCTACGAGGAGGTCCTGCCCTGGGACCACCTGGACTCCGGTCTCGACAAGGACTGGCTCTGGGAGGACTGGCAGGACTCGCTCGACGAGACCGAGGTCGAGGACTGCCGCTGGACCCCGTGCTTCGACTGCGGCGTCTGCCCGCAGATGGACACCAGCATCCAGATCGGCCCGACCGGCAAGAAGCTGCTGCCGCTCTCGGTCGTGAAGTAGGCACCCCGGCTGTGCCCGTCCGGGCGACAGTTCGGTGACGAAGGCCCGGTCCGGGAAACTCCGGACCGGGCCTTCGCGTCATGAACGGCATGGACTACGGCAAGCACGAGGCCCCCGCCCCCTACGAAGCCGGCGAGGGATGCCTGACGACTCTGGTCAGGATCCCGGTACGGATCGTGGTGCTGGTGATCGTCCTGCCCGTGCGGATGGTCTGGGACGCCCTGGTGGCCGCGGCCCGCGCAGCCGACCGCGTCCTGCTGCGCCCGCTGGGCCGGGCCCTGTCCTGGCTGTCCGCGACGCTGGTGGTGATCCCCGCCCGCTGGCTGTACGGGGCGGTGCTCACCCCGCTGGGCCGTGCGCTGCGCCGGCTGGCCGCGGCGGTCTTCGTGTGGCCGTGGGTCGCGCTCTGGCGGTATGGGCTGGTGCCGGCGGTGCGGTACGGGCTCGTGGTGCCGGTGGTGTGGTTGCACGGGGCGGTGCTCACCCCGGCCGGACACGGGCTGCGCTGGGTGTACCGCGCGCTGCTCGCCCCGGCCGGGCGGGGCATCGGGACCGCCGTCGGCTGGGTGCTCACAGCCGTCTTCGTCCGGCCGGTGACCGGACTGTGGCGGTACGTCCTGGTGCCCCTCGCGCTCGCCACCTCCTGGTCGGCCGACCACCTGGTCGTGCGGCCGGTGGCCTGGGCGTACCGGGAACTGCTCACTCCGCTGGGCCGCGGCATCAGCCGGCTGCTCGATCGGCTGGGACGCGGGATCGCGGCCGTCGCGCGCGGTCTGTGGGCGGCGGTGGTGTGGCTGGTCACGAACCTGCTCGTCGCACCGCTCGGCCGCCTCCACCGGTGGGTCCTCGCCCCGGTCGGCCGGGAGATCGCCGCCGCCTTCGGTGTCGCCTGGCGCATCACGGGGTACATCTCGCGGGCCGTGGGCCGGGCCGCCGCCTGGCTGGCGTGGCATCTGGTGGGGGCGCCGGTGACCTGGGTCTACCGCACGGTGTGCACGTCGGTGGGGCACTTCGTGCGCGACGCCGTCTGGGCCCCCGCCGAACGTGCCGCGGTCGAGGCCGGACGCGCGGCCCGAGCGGCGCTGCGCACGGCGCGCGAGACCGTGGCCCAGGCCCGTCGTGACGCCTGGCGGGCACTGGTCGGCGGGCCGAGGGCGTGTGAGCCCCGGGAACCGGGAAGCCCCCTTGCGCGTACTCTGGGTATTACAACGACTGTGCCCAGCGCGGCGCCCGAACCAGAGATCTCCTTGCTCGGAGAGAAAATCGCCGAGCGGGGGTGAGCCGGACCGGACCCCCCGGGCCACCCGCATTTCGAGGGCGGCGTGCCACCGCGTCCGCCCCGCACCGAGGAGAAGAACCACTGGGCAAGCGACAGCCCGAAGGCCCGCCGCCCGCACCGGCGGTGCAGCGCATCAGACTGCGCTACACCAAGCGCGGCCGCCTCCGGTTCACCAGCCACCGCGACTTCCAGCGTGCCTTCGAGCGGGCACTGCGCCGCTCCGAGGTGCCCATGGCGTACTCGGCCGGCTTCACCCCGCACCCGAAGGTGTCGTACGCCAATGCCGCACCCACCGGCACGGGCAGTGAGGCCGAGTTCCTGGAGATCGCCCTCACCGAGGCCCGGGATCCGGCCGTTCTGCGCGAGCTGCTCAACGCCTCGCTGCCGGACGGTCTCGACATCACCGACGCCGTGGAGGCCCGCACCTCGGGTCTCGCCGACCGGCTGACCGCCTCCGTCTGGGAGCTGCGTCTCGACGGCGTCCCCGCCGAGGAGGCCGCCGAGGCGGTGGCCTCCTTCAACGGGGCGCAGACCGTCGAGGTCCAGCGCCGGGCGAAGAACGGCATGCGGACCTTCGACGCCCGCGCCGCCGTGGTCGACCTGCGGGCCCTTGATCCACAGCCTGATAGGCCCGAGGACAAGCCCTGTGCGATACTGCGGCTGGTTGTTCGGCACGTGACACCTGCCGTGCGACCTGACGACGTCCTGTCCGGTCTCCGCGTTGTGGCCGACCTGGCGCCGCCGGTCCCCGCAGCGGTGACCAGGCTGGCGCAGGGGCTCTTCGACGAGGAGTCCGGCACGGTGACCGACCCGCTCGCGCCCGACCGCGAGGCAGCCCCGGCCGCTCCACTCGCGGCCACCGGGACCGCCGTCGCGACGGCGCCGGAAGGTGCAGGTTCCGCGTAAGGCGGTCGTTGCAGCGCAGCCCTCCGACTCGGGAGCCACCTGGGCCGGGCCGCGCGATGACCCATAAGACTTTCGCCAGGCCGTACGCACCTCGCGTAGGGAACCGGCGAGCCAGACATTGAGCTCCCGTGCGGCGCCCGCGCCCCGGACGCCGGTCCCGCGTACCTCACGCGGACCGTGCCGGACCGGAACCAGACGCGGCGCCCGGGAGCCTGACGGGAGAACCGCCCGCATGCCCCAGTCCAACGAACCCGGCACGACCGGGAACGCCGAAGAGAACAACGCACCCGGCGACAAGCTGCCGCCGCGCCGCAGGCGCCGCGCCGCGTCCCGCCCGGCCGGCCCGCCGGTGACGGAGGCGCAGGGCACGGCCGCTCCGGCCATACCGGCCGTTGACGCCGCAGTGTCCGACACCACCACCGACGCCGGGAGCGCCCCGGCGGCAGAGGCCGCGCCGCCCGCGCGTACCCGTCGCCGTGCCGTGCGCAAGGCGACCGCTCCGGCGGGTGCCCCGCAGGCCGCCGAGGCCGTCGAGATCGTTGAGCCCGCCGTGGACGTCGAGGCCGCCGAGCCCGTCGTCGAGGCAGAGGCAGAGGCCGAGGTCGTGGAGGCGCCGCCCGCGCGCACCCGTCGCCGTGCGGTCCGCAAGGCGACCGCTCCGGCCGGTGCGCCGCAGGCCGCCGAGGCCGTTGCCGAGCCCGAGCCCGTCGTCGAAGCCGTTGCAGAGGCAGAGGCAGAGGCAGAGGCCGAGGTCGTGGAGGCGCCGCCCGCGCGCACCCGTCGCCGTGCCGTGCGCAAGGCGACCGCTCCGGCGGGTGCCCCGCAGGCCGCCGAGGCCGTCGAGATCGTGGAGGAAGCGACGGCCGTGGCGGGTGCCGAACCCGAGCCCGCTGCCGCCGCGCCGCGTGGCCGGACCCGGCGCAGGGCATCGGCTCCGGCCGGTGCGCCGCAGACCGACGAGGCCGTGGCCGAGACCGCCGCGCCCGCGGAAGCGGAGGAAGAGGTCGTGGAGGCCCCGCGCGGACGCCGTCGTGCGGTCCGCAAGGCGACCGCTCCGGCGGGTGCCCCGCAGGCCGCCGCGGCCCCCGAAGCCGCCGAGGACACCGGCGAAAGCCTGCCCGAGGCAGCCGCCGCTGCCGAGGAGCAGGCCGCCGAGACCGCAGAAGCCGAGGAGGCCGCACCGCGCGGCCGCTCCCGGCGCCGCGCCACCGCGGCCGCGGGCCGGCCCGAGTTCACCGGCAAGGAGGAGGAGCCCGCGCGCAAGAGCCGCCGCGCGGCGCGCCCCGCCGTGGCCGTGTTCCAGGCCCCGGTCTTCGCCGAGCCGATGTTCCAGACCCCGGAGACCGCGGCCGCCGCCGCTGCCGCTTCGCGCCACGAAGAGGTCGAGGAAGAGCCCGAGACGGTCGAGGAGCCGGCCGCCGCCGAGGTCCCGGCCGCCGAGGCCGCGCCGCAGGCCGGTGCGCGCCGCCGTCGTCGCCGTCGCGGTGAGGCTGCCGAGGAGCCGGCCGCCGCCGCCCCCGCCGCTGCCGAGGCGGAGGAGCACGCCGAGGAGGAGCACGAGCCGGAGGGCGAGGCCGAGCACGAGGGCGAGGAGACGGACGAGTACGGGGACCGGCCCTCGCGCCGTCGCCGTCGCGGAGGCCGTCGCCGCCGTCGTGGCGAGAGCAACGAGGGTGACGAGGCCGCGGAGCAGTTCGGCGACGAGACCGCCGCCGAGCACGCCGAGGAGGACCAGGAGCGCGCCCAGGAGGCCGAGGAGGCCGAGGAGGACGAGGACCACGAGGCGTCCGGCGCCGGATCCAGCAGCAGCCGTCGCCGTCGTCGCCGTCGCCGTCGCAGCGGTGACGTCCCGTCCGAGGTCGACAACGGCACGGACGACCCGGAGCGCACGGTCGTCAAGGTCCGCGAGCCCCGCAAGAAGGAGGAGCGGGAGCCCGGCACCGGCTTCGACGAGGTCCAGTCCATCAAGGGCTCGACCCGCATGGAGGCGAAGAAGCAGCGCCGCCGCGAAGGCCGTGAGCAGGGCCGCCGGCGCGTCCCGATCATCACCGAGGCCGAGTTCCTGGCGCGCCGCGAGGCCGTCGAGCGCGTGATGGTCGTCCGCCAGAACGGCGAGCGGACCCAGATCGGCGTCCTCGAGGACAACGTGCTCGTCGAGCACTACGTCAACAAGGAGCAGGCCACCAGCTACGTCGGCAACGTCTACCTGGGCAAGGTGCAGAACGTACTGCCGTCCATGGAGGCCGCCTTCGTCGACATCGGCAAGGGCCGCAACGCCGTCCTGTACGCCGGTGAGGTGAACTTCGAGGCTCTCGGCATGGCTCACGGGCCGCGCCGCATCGAGACCGCGCTCAAGTCCGGCCAGTCCGTCCTCGTCCAGGTGACCAAGGACCCGATCGGCCACAAGGGCGCCCGCCTGACCAGCCAGGTCTCGCTGCCCGGCCGCTACCTGGTCTATGTGCCCGAGGGCTCGATGACCGGCATCAGCCGCAAGCTGCCCGACACCGAGCGGGCCCGGCTCAAGACCATCCTCAAGAAGATCGTCCCCGAGGACGCGGGCGTCATCGTCCGCACCGCGGCGGAGGGTGCGAGCGAGGACGAGCTGCGCCGCGACGTCGAGCGGCTGCAGCAGCAGTGGGAGGACATCCAGAAGAAGGCGAAGAGCACCGGCAGCTCCAACGCGCCGACGCTGCTCTACGGCGAGCCGGACATGACCGTCCGGGTCGTCCGCGACATCTTCAACGAGGACTTCTCCAAGGTCATCGTCAGCGGCGACGACGCGTGGGAGACCATCTACGGCTACGTCTCGCAGGTGGCACCCGATCTGACGGACCGCCTGTCGCGATGGACCTCCGAGGTCGACATCTTCGCGACGTACCGGATCGACGAGCAGCTCATGAAGGCGCTGGACCGGAAGGTCTATCTGCCGAGCGGCGGCTCGCTGGTGATCGACAAGACCGAGGCGATGGTCGTCGTCGACGTCAACACCGGCAAGTTCACCGGTCAGGGCGGCAACCTCGAAGAGACCGTCACCAAGAACAACCTGGAGGCGGCCGAGGAGATCGTGCGTCAGCTGCGGCTGCGCGACCTCGGCGGCATCGTCGTCGTCGACTTCATCGACATGGTGCTGGAGTCCAACCGGGACCTGGTGCTGCGGCGCCTGCTGGAGTGCCTGGGACGCGACCGTACGAAGCACCAGGTCGCCGAGGTCACTTCGCTGGGCCTGGTCCAGATGACCCGCAAGCGGGTGGGCCAGGGGCTGCTGGAGTCCTTCTCCGAGACCTGCGTCCACTGCAACGGGCGCGGCGTGATCGTGCACATGGAGCAGCCGGCCTCGGTCGGCGGCGGTGGCGGCGGCAAGCGCTCCAAGAAGCGCGGCCGGGCCGGCGCGGGCCAGGAACACGAGCACGAGCACGTGGCCGAGGTCGAGGTCGAGACCGAGGCCGAGGTGGCCGCCGAGGTGGCCGCCCCGGTGGCGCTGCCCGAGCCGGAGTTCGTCCCGGACGAGGAGCTGTACAGCAGTGCGGCCGAGGCCGAGGCAGCCGTGTCGCGCGGCCGCGGCCGTCGCCGCGCGACCCGCAAGGTCTCGGCCCCGGCTGGTGCCCCGAAGGCCGCGGCGGCCCCCGCTCCGGCCCCGGTGGCCGAGCCGGAGCCGGTCGTGGTGGCGGAGCCCGAGCCGGTGGTGGCGGAGCCGGAACCGGCCGCCGAGCCCGCGGTGGTCGCGGAGGCCCCCCAGGGCCGTACGCGCCGTCGCGCGACCCGCAAGGCGACCGCTCCGGCCGGCTCCCCGGCCCCGGCGGCCGCGGAAGCACCGGCTGCCGAAGCCCCGGTCGAGGCCCCGGCCCCGGTCGTCGCCGAGACCCCGGCACCGGTCGCCGAGGCCCCGCAGCCCGAGGCGGCACCGGAAGAGGTGGTCCCCGAGGCCGCCCCGCCGCGGGCTCGCCGCCGGGTGACCCGCAAGGTCACCGCCCCCGCGGGCTCGCCCGCCGGTGCGGACGCGGCGGAGGTCGTCGTGGTGACCGGCTCCCCGGAGCCGAAGCCCGACACGGTGCCGGCCGAGACCGCCGAAGCCCCGGAAGCCGCGGAAGCGGAGGCCCCGGCCAAGAAGACGGCTCGCAAGACCGCCAAGAAGGCCACCGCCAAGAAGGCAGCCACCAAGAAGACGGCTGCCAAGAAGACCGCCGCGAAGAAGACGACGGCCAAGAAGGCGGCAGCGAAGAAGACGGTCGCCGCGGAGCAGTCGCCGCAGCCTTCCGTCTCGGCGGACACGGCGAGCTGACCGAGGCCGGACTGTAAGGAAAGAGGTGCGGCCCCCCAGGGGACCGCACCTCTTTCGCGTGGGGACACCGACGTGGAGCGAGTGGGCCGCGTCTCTTCGGTCGTAACCTCAACGAAACCGCCTGTGAAAATCCTGATAATGTGACGCGGCTGATGCCGAAAATGCCATTCCTGAGAATGCTCATCGGCGCGTCGGCCCGCTTCAGGCAGGACAAAAATCCTTTGTGCCCTGGGTGCATCGCCCCCGGGGCAAAAGGGTGATTTGCGCGCAATATATTGGTACAGAATCGGCTATGAGCCGGGGCGGCGGAGCCTCATCCGACATTCGCACGCCCCTGGAGCCGTCGCCGGTCACAGCTCTTGTGGTGTTCAAGGAGGATGTCCATGTCGAGCGACAACAGGGAAGCGATCCCTGCTGCCCGGCCGGTGATCGGTGACGACGAGATCGAGGCCGTGGTACGCGTACTGCGCAGCGGCCGCGTCGTGCAGGGCCCGGAGGTCGCGGCCTTCGAGGAGGGCTTCTCGGAGCTCGTCGACGGGCGCCACTGCGTCGCGGTCAACTCGGGCACCTCGGCCCTTCATCTACTGCTGCTCGCCCTGGGGATCGGACCCGGTGACGAGGTCATCGTCCCGTCCTTCTCCTTCGCGGCTTCTGCCAACGCGGTCCGTCTGGCCGGTGCCGACGTCGTCTTCGCGGACATCGAGCCGGGCAGCTTCGGTCTGGACCCGGCCGCGGTCGAGGCCGCCATCACGCCGCGCACCGCCGCGATCATGCCGGTGCACCTGTACGGTCACCCGGCCGCGATGGACGCCCTCATGCCGATCGCCGACAAGCACAAGCTGGCCGTGGTCGAGGACGCCTGCCAGGCGCACACCGCCGCACTCGGCGGCACTCCGGTCGGCGCCTTCGGCTCCGGCGGAACCTTCAGTTTCTACCCCACCAAGAACATGCACTCCCTCGAGGGCGGCATGGTCACCACCGCCGACGCCGAGGTCGCACGCACCCTCAGGCTCCTGCGCAACCAGGGCATGGAGCAGCGGTACGCCAACGAGATCGTCGGCGCCAACATGCGCATGACGGACGTGTCCGCGGCCGTCGGGCGCGTACAGCTCGCCAAGGTGCACGGCTGGACCGAGCAGCGCCGTGCCAACGCCGCGTATCTCGACCGGCACATCACCGCGCCCCACGTCGTCGTTCCGCCCGTCGCCGACGGTGCACGCCACGTTTACCACCAGTACACCATCCGGGTGCAGGGTGACCGGGACGCCGCCATGGCCAGGCTGAGCGAGGCGGGTATCGGCAACGCCGTGTACTACCCGACTCCCATCCACCGGCTGAAGCCGTACTGGGAGCCCGACCAGAAGGCGGGACGGACCTGGGATCTGCCGGAGACCGAGCGTGCCGCCGCCGAGGTCGTCTCGCTGCCCGTGCATCCTTCGCTGTCGCAGGATGACCTGGACCGCATCGTCGGCGCCGTGAACTCGCTGGGAGACATGCAGTGACCGCAGGACTGAGGGCCGGCCTGATCGGCCTCGGCTCGATGGGCCGCCACCACGCCCGTGTGCTGGCCGGCCTCGAAGACGTGAAGCTGATCGGCGTCGTCGACCCGATGGGGGACAGGAACGGCTGGGCGCAGGGCGCCCCCGTCCTGTCCACGGTCGACGAACTGATCGCACTCGGCGTCGACTACGCGGTGGTGGCCTGCCCCACCGCGCTGCACGAGGAAGTCGGCCTGCAACTCGCCGAGGCCGGTGTCTGCGCCCTGGTCGAGAAGCCGGTCGCCGACACCGTGGAAGGCGCCCGGCGGCTGGTCGACGCCTTCGAGTCGCGCGGCCTGGTGGCGGGCGTCGGCCACATCGAGCGCTGCAACCCGGCGCTGCGGTCGCTGCGCGGGCGGCTGGAGGCGGGGGAACTGGGCGAGGTCTTCCAGGTGGTCACCCGCCGTCAGGGCCCGTTCCCGCACCGCATAGCCGATGTCGGCGTGGTCAAGGACCTCGCCACCCACGACATCGACCTGACCGGCTGGGTGACGGGGCAGACGTATACGTCGATCTCCGCCCACACCGTGTCGAAGTCCGGCCGGCCGCACGAGGACATGGTCTCCGCCGTGGGCCTGCTCTCCGACGGCACCATGGTCAACCACCTGGTCAACTGGCTGAGCCCGCTGAAGGAGCGTTTCACCTCCGTCACCGGCGAGCGCGGCACCTTCATCGCCGACACCCTCACCGCCGACCTCACCTTCCACTCGAACGCCGCGGTGGCCACCGAGTGGGAGGCGCTCCAGGCCTTCCGCGGTGTCTCCGAGGGCGACATGATCCGGTACGCCATACCCAAGCGCGAGCCGCTGCTGGTCGAGCACGAGCTCTTCCGGGACGCCGTGCGCGGCATATCGAAGGACATCTGCACGCTGCGGGAGGGGCTCCGCACGGTGGAGGTGGCCGCAGCGGTACTGGAATCGGCGACGACAGGGCGCACCGTCGCGACCGCCGCGGGGGAGCCGGCCGCACATGGAACCTGAGAACAGCGCGAGGCTGTTTCCCGGAAGTACGCGCACATACGTCGAGAGAGCCACTGAGGTGACCGTGTGACTGGCAGACCCGATGTTCCGCACGTCACGGTCGTCGTAGCGGTCTACAACACGATGCCTGCCCTGACCGAGTGTCTGGAGTCTCTCGTCGGACAGAGCATTGGACTCGATCGGATCGAGATCATTGCCGTGGACGACGGGTCCACCGATGGCAGCGGGAAGGAACTCGATCGATTCGCCGAGCAGTTCCCCGACACCTTCAAGGTGATCCACCAGGAGAATTCCGGGGGGCCCGCCCGGCCGAACAACGTTGCGCTCGCCAACGCGACCGGCCGCTACGTCTTCTTCGTGGGCTCCGACGACTACCTCGGCCCTGAGGCGCTGGAGCGCATGGTCGCCATGGCCGACGCAAACGACTCGGATGTCGTGCTCGGCAAGATGGTGGCCGTCGGCGACCGGTCGATTCCCCGGGCGATCTTCCGCTCCACCGAGGCGAACGTACCGCTGATCGGTTCCGGGGCGCTCTACGCGATCTCCAACACCAAGATGTACAAGCGTGCTCTGATCGAGGAGCACAACATCCGGTACGCGGAGGACTTGCCTGTCAGCTGCGACATGCCGTTCACGCTGGAAATGTATGTCCGGGCCAAGACCGTGTCGGTGGTTGCCGACTACGACTGCTACTACGCGGTCCGGCGTGCCGACGACAGCAACATCACTTACCGGGCGCGGTTCGAGAACCGTCTGAAGGTCTGTGCGCACGCGCTCGACAAGCTCCACGAACTGGCGGGCCCCGGTGACCTCTACGACGCCTTCGCGATACGGCTGCTCAAGGTCGACCTCGTCTGGATCTTCGGTGCGAACTACCTGGCCATGACGCCAGAGAGGCGCGCCGAGTGCGTGCGCGCCACCAGGCGGTTCATGGAGGGCTACTACGGGACCTCCTTTGACTCCATGGAGCACAGGCTCACCGTCCCCGAGCGGCTCCGCTTCCGCTGGGTGTTCGCGGGCCGGGTGGACGAGCTGACCGAACTGGTCCGCATGGACACCTCGGGCGCGCTGCCACCGACCACGCTGGAAGGCGCCCAGGCGTACGCCCACTACCCGGGCTTCCGCGACAGTCGCCATTCCCTGCCCGACAGCAGCTTCGAGCTGAGAGGCGCGATAACGGGGAGACTCGGCTCCGGTACTGAACTCCAGTCTGCCGAATGGTGTCAGGAGGGCGACGGGTTCGCGCTCGACGTGGCTGTGCGGGTCCCCGTGCTGGGCGACACGGAATCGCTGTGCGTCCGGCTGACTTCCGACCGGCTGCCCAAGTCCACCGACGCCGCGAGCGCCCGCCGCCTCGGCAAGGACGAACAACTACCCTCTCCTGTGGGTGATTTCAGCCGTACCGTCGCACCGGACGGCGAAGCCGCCCTGATCACTGCCCGGATCCCGCTGCAGCGGGAGCGGGCCGAGCTGGAGCTCCGGGTCTCGGTCGACGTGGCGGGCCGGACCTACGAGATACCGGTGCGCGGCAAGCGCCACCCCATGCCACTTGCCCGGCTCTGGGCGGCCGACGTCCCCTACCGTGTCTCGGCCCGAGTGAATCCGAAGGGGCGCATGGTCGTAAGGACAGGCCCGCTCCATCCGCCCAAGAAACCGCTGGGCTCGCGGCTGCGATCCCTGTTGACCGGCGCCAAGCGCTCCAAGAGGAAGTAACCATGAACATCTGTGTAGTCGCCCTGGGCAAGATCGGTCTGCCGCTCGCCGTGCAGTTCGCCGCCAAGGGCCACCGGGTGATCGGCGCCGACGTCAACGAGAAGGTCGTCGAGCTGGTCAACGCCGGCGTCGAGCCGTTCCCCGGCGAGCACGACCTCGACATCAAGCTCAAGGAGACCGTCGAGGCGGGCCTGCTGACCGCGACCACCGACACCACGGCCGCCGTCGCGCAGTCCGAGGCCGTCGTGGTCGTCGTCCCCCTCTTCGTGGACGCCGAGGGCACACCGGACTTCGGCTGGATGGACTCCGCGACCGAGGCGATCGCCGCCGGGCTCAAGCCGGGCACCCTTGTCAGCTACGAGACCACGCTGCCGGTCGGCACCACCCGTGACCGCTGGGCGCCGATGCTCGAAGCGGGCTCCGGTCTCAGGGCCGGCGACGACTTCCACCTGGTGTTCTCCCCGGAGCGGGTACTCACCGGCCGGGTCTTCGCGGATCTGCGCCGCTACCCGAAGCTGGTCGGCGGGATCGACGAGGCATCGACCGCGCACGGTGTGTCGTTCTACGAGTCCGTCCTGGACTTCGACGACCGTACGGATCTCCCGCGGCCCAACGGCGTCTGGGACCTGGGAACTTCGGAGGCGTCCGAGCTGGCCAAGCTCGCCGAGACGACCTACCGCGATGTGAACATCGGTCTGGCGAACCAGTTCGCCCGCTTCGCCGACCAGCAGAACATCGACGTCCTCAAGGTCATCGAGGCCTGCAACTCCCAGCCCTACAGCCACATCCACCAGCCGGGCATCGCCGTCGGCGGCCACTGCATCCCGATCTACCCGCGGATGTACCTGTGGAACGACCCCTCGGCGACCGTGGTGCGTTCGGCGCGCGAGGCCAACGCGGCCATGCCCGAGTACGCGGTCGACCTGCTCGCCGCGGCCTACGGCGACCTGGACGGGGTGGGCGTTCTGGTGCTGGGCGCGGCGTACCGCGGCGGTGTGAAGGAGACGGCCTTCTCCGGCGTCTTCCCGACCGTCGAGGCGCTGAAGGCACGCGGCGCGGTGCCGTTCGTCTCCGACCCGATGTACACGGCCGAGGAGCTGACCGCGCACGGTCTCGTCCCGCACGAGGGCCAGGCCGTCACCGCCGCGATCCTCCAGGCCGACCACGCCGAGTACCGCGAGCTGGCCGCCGCGGATCTCCCGGACGTCCGCGTCCTGGTCGACGGCCGCCGCACGACGGACCCGGCCCGCTGGGAGGGCGTCCGCCGCGTCGTCATCGGCGGCTGAGTCCCCGCCGGATCGCACCACCTCTCCCCGAGACCCCGACGGCAGCCGTCGGGGTCTCACTCTGCCCAAGGAAAGCGAGCACCGGGCACCACATGATCAAGAAAGCAGTGATACCCGCGGCGGGCCTCGGGACCCGCTTCCTGCCGGCCACCAAGGCCACGCCGAAGGAAATGCTCCCGGTCGTGGACAAGCCGGCGATCCAGTACGTCGTCGAGGAGGCGGCGGCGGCAGGCCTGACCGACGTGTTGGTGATCACGGGTCGCAACAAGCGTCCGCTGGAGGACCACTTCGACCGGAACCACGAGCTGGAGTCGGCCCTCACCCGCAAGGGCGACGCCGAGCGACTGCTGAGGGTCCAGGAGTCCAGCGAGCTCGCCACGATGCACTACGTGCGCCAGGGCGACCCGAAGGGGCTGGGGCACGCGGTGCTGTGCGCCGAGCCGCACGTGGGGGACGAACCGTTCGCGGTGCTGCTCGGCGACGACCTGATAGATCCCCGGGACCCGCTGCTCGCTCGCATGGCCGAGGTACAGGAACGGCACGGCGGCAGCGTGGTCGCGCTGATGGAGGTCGAGCCGGCTCAGGTGCATCTCTACGGCTGTGCCGCCGTCGCACTCGAATCCGTGGAGAATGGCGTGGTCGCGGTCACTGGCCTGGTCGAGAAGCCACCCGCGCACGAGGCGCCCAGCAACTACGCGATCATCGGCCGCTACGTGCTCGATCCTGCGGTCTTCGACGTGCTGCGTGGCACCGGGCCGGGACGCGGTGGAGAGATCCAGCTGACGGACGCCCTGCAGAGAATGGCGGCCGACACGTCCCTGGGCGGTCCGGTGCACGGCGTGATCTTCAAGGGGCGCCGCTACGACACCGGCGACCGCGGTGACTACCTGCGGGCCATCGTCAGCCTGGCGTGTGAGCGCGAGGACCTGGGAGAGGGCTTCCGGGACTGGCTGCGGCGGTACGTCGCCGAAGAGCTGGTGGACTGACCGCTCGTCCGGAGCGGCGTGCCCTGCGCCTGCCACTGGTGGCCGGTTCCCTCACCAGAGGGAGAGAGAACCGGCCACCGGCCTCGTAGGGCTGTCCTGACGTCAAGAACCGTCGAGAACCGGAAGGTGTTCGAACGGGGCACGGGCCAGATTGCTGGTGACGTTCAGGTGAGGGTGCGCCTGGGCTATCCGCCACGCGGCGGCCGTCGCGTTCGTGTCGCAGACGAACACATGGTCCGTCTGGTCGAGCCGCAACTGCGGCACGGCGTCGCGTTGCGCGATCTTGGCGAAGATACGCGGACGCAACACCTTGTAACCGGGCTGGAACACCTTCTTGTGGAAACTGTGGGCGACCTTGTTGTGGGCACGCCGGGCGGTTCTCACGGCGACCTCCGGCGCGGCCTTGTCCCGACGGTTCCTGGCCAGCCGGTCGGCCCTCCGGAGGACGGCACGTGGCGCGCGGTAGACCACGAACCGCTCTCCTCGGGGAACCACGAGCCGCTGTTCGGAGGATTCGATGTTCAGCACAGTCACCCGACTGTCGAGTGCGGCACGCGCCCAGGCACTCTCCCGAGCGGTCACCAGATCGACCTCCACCCCGCGTGCGACGAGGAAGTTCGCGAACTCCGCGATCCGACGCGGCCGCCCCGGAGTGAAGGCGAGCATGACGACCCGGCCGGGCGCGGCGGGCACCTCGGCGGCGTTCGCAACGACCGCTGTCTCGGACGCCGTTGCTGTCGCGGACCTCGACTCCTGCTCGGCCACCACCGGTTCGATGGCCGGCGCCCGGTCCTCGTACACGTCCACGAGCTGGTTGCCGACAACCTCACGGCTGTACTTCGCGAAGAGCACCGAGCGCGCCTTCTCCAGGCCGAGCTCTGCATAGCGCCCCCGCAGCTCCCGGTAGGCGGTGACGATCACCTGCGGGTCCTCGCTCACGTCCATGAGCGCGCCGGCGAGATCCTCGATGCCGTCCAGGGTCTCCTCGGGGCCGTGGCTGCGTGTGACGAGAACGGGCAGCCCTGCCGCGTTGGCCTCGACGATCGTCATGCCGAAGGTCTCGAAGTGGCTGGGGTGCACCAGAAGGTCGTACTGGTGCATCAGCCCGTTGACCTCCTCGGGACGCACTGGCGGCAGGATCCGGAACCGGTCGCCCAGACCGAGCTCGTGGGACCGGGCGAGCAGATCCGCCTCCAAGTGTCCCGAACCGACCATGGTGAGCGTGGCTTCCGGTTCGTCGGCGGCGACCAGCGCGAAGGCTTCGAGCAGTGTGCGTACACCCTTGTGCGGGATCAGTCGGCCCAGGTAGAGCCACTTGAGCAGCTTCTCCGACGGCTTCGCCTCGGGAGTGAACTGCTCGAAGTTGATGACGTTCGGCACGATCCGGATCTTTCCGGCGTGGTGCGGGTACTCCTGGGCGATCTGATCGCGCAGGTAGCTGCCCACGCACAGGAACTCGTCCGCGCGGTGCAGCACCTCGTCGTACAGCTTGCGCGCGGCCGGCTGCTTGAAGATCTTCGCCAGAAAGGTGGAATGCTCGGTCACCACGATGCGTGCGTCGGGACGGCCGAGGCGCATGGCCAGCACTCCGCCGTACATCGCGGTGTGGGCGTGGATGACGGGAGCCTCGATCTGACCGGTCGGCAGCGCCTTGCGCAGTGCCTCCGTTTGCACCCCGACCCAACTCGCGTAGCGGCGGCGGGTGGTCAGCGGAACGGGGACGCGGGTGACGACGCCTTCCGGGGTGTCGAGCACGGGGATCAGATGACGGCGTTCCAGGAACCGGTCCGCTGTGACCTTGATGGCATCCTCAAGAAGCGCGTTCGCGGGACCCGCCCAGTCCTCGGGGTGGAAGATCGAGATGCGCTCGTAGGTGTCGGCGACCGCCTCGGTCGCCGCCTGCACGAACGACCCGGCGAAGGGGTTGTTCGGTGACGGGTACCAGGGCGACAGGACGGCCAGGTCGGCCGGCTCGGTGACCCGGCCTGCGTTCTCGTACGGTTCCAGGCGGAATTCGAGGCCCGGACGCCGTCGGAGGGCGGCCCACGCCACCGGGAGAGCCTGTGCGTCACCTGCGACGAGCAGACTGGCATCCCGCAGGGGGCCCTTTCTGGACAGGACGATGCTGCGCGCAGTGCGCCAGGCGGAGTCCTTCTTGTTCCGCGCCGTCCGGATGACCCGGACCCCGGGGATTTCGGGAAGGTCGTCCCAGTCCTCGTGATCGGTGATCACCAGGACGACGTTGCGTCCTTCGGCGGCCAGGGTCTCGACATGCACCCGCGTGGCTCGCACGCGGTAGGTGCCGAGCGCGAGATAGAGGACATGGGTGTTCGTGCTCATCGGGATCCCTCCACCAACGTGCGCATGCGGTTTTCCCACGGACCGAGGGTGGCTGAGCGGGTGTACGAGTGAGCGTGCTTCACCGCATGCGTGTACTGGCTGCGGTCCACCCGGCGGGCGGCCTCGGCCGCCGCGATGAACGACTCGGCGACATGCTCGGCGGTCAACTCGCTGCCGTGGAACCAGAGGGGATAGCCCTCCAGGACCTCGGCCGCTGCGATGTCGGGCCGGTGAACCGAGACGATCGGCTTGCCCGACGCCATGTACTCGAAGACCTTGCCGGAGGTGACGTAGCGTGCGCCCGGAACGCAGAAGACCAGAGCATCGGTCTGCGCGTACAGATCCTTGCCCTCCGTTTTGCTGAAGGCGCCGCGGTAGTTCACACCGATGTTCTCCTCCAGCGGCAGCCGCTCCATCAGGGGTGCCACGTCGCTGGGAAAGAAGCCGAGGTGACCGTGGATGTTGAGCTCGGCGTCCCGGAGCAGCGGATGGTTGCGGGCAAGCCGCCAGCCGTCGAACAATTCTTCGAGCGGCAGGTAGGAGGTGACCGTTCCCAGGTAGCCGAAGCGCAGCGGACGGTCTTCGGCCGGAGGGTGATATTCGGCTTCACCGAGAAGTTCGGGTTCCCAGCCGTTCGGCACCACGGTCATGCGCTCGGCGGCGTACGGATAGCGATCCACGTGCCACTGCCGCATCCCATCGTTCACGAAAACGATTTCGGATGCGCTGCGGAGGACTTTGGCCTCCCACTCGAATGCCTTGCTGCCCTCTTTGAACTTCAATTCCTCGGTGAACTGATTGAAGGTCCATGAATCCCGGTAGTCGACCGCATAGGGAATTCTCAGTAGCCGCCCGAGTGCCTGCGCCGCGGCGAACGAGACGAAAGGGTTTCCTGTGGCTATGATGAGGTCGAACTTCTCCCTGAAGTGCGCTTTCACGGCACTGGAGAGAACCCCGGGAATCCAGGTCAGGTAATGCTCCGGGAACGCCTTGCTCTGGAGCAACTTGTACAGACTCGCGGCCACGGTCGGGAAGTTTCGGCGCAATGCGCCGAACTGCCGGATGTCCTTTTCCCATGCGTAATAGGACATGGGCGGTCGGACCACGTTGACGCGAGGGTCGACCGTGCCCTCCAGAGAGGGATCGCAGGCATTGTCGAGGTAGGTCTCGAAGAATTCACGGGGAGCCGTGTAGACGGTCACGTCCCAGCCGGCTTCAGCGAAGTGGTTCGCCGTTGCTCTGGCCCGGAAGACCCCACTCGCTCGGCTGGGCGGGAAATAATAAGCGAGGTAGAGAACGCGTGGTCGGCGTTCGCGTGATCCTGGCGGCATGGGCTGTGGGAGACCTTTCCTCGAGATGCTGCGGCGATAAGCTTACCCGAGCCGTAATCTCCCTTATCCTGGTGACGTGGCCGCGTTGGGTTTACCGGCAGGCTTGTTTGTGAATTGTTGCACTGCTGTAGAGGGCGCGTGACATATTGCTCGCCCGGGGCCGACGGATGGGCCACGGCGGGCATGGAGGATCAGCGCTCGCTGAGAACGTCGTTCTCCTCCTTGTACAGCGCGCCCGTCTTCGGGCACTCCCACGTGCCGGGCGTCCCGGCGCGCTCGACCAACTTCACTCCCGACCGGCCGACCCAGCCGACCCTCCGTGCGGGCACGCCGACAACCAGCGCGAAGTCCGCCACGTCCTTGGTGACGACCGCGCCCGCTGCCACCATGGCCCAACGGCCGACCCGTACGGGTGCCACACATACGGAACGCGCACCGAGCGAAGCGCCCTCGGCGACCTTGACGCCGACGGCCTCCCAGTCGCCGCCGCGCTTCTGCTTGCCCTCCGGGTCGACGGAGCGCGGGTTGTGGTCATTGGTGAGAACCACGGCGGGACCGACGAAGACGCCGTCACCAAGTTCTGCCGGCTCGTACACCAGGGCGTAATTCTGCAGCTTGACGTTGTCACCGATCTGCACACCGGTGCCCACATAGGCACCACGTCCTACGACGCAGCCTTCGCCGAGCTTGGCTCCCTCGCGGATCTGAGCGAGTTCCCACACACTGCTGCCGGCGCCGATCTCGGCGCTGTCGTCGACCTGGGCGGTGGGCTGAACCCTGTAGTTCACGTGTGATGCCTTCCGGAGAGCGGACTCGCCCCGAAAGCATAAGGTCATGAGAGCCACCGCCTCTCGCGCGGGTGCGACTCTCAGATCACACTGCCGGTCCAGCGCTCGACCCGTGCCTGGACTCCCGTCCCGGTACTGAGTAAGGAGAAGGGGGAGTCGAGCCGGGCGGCTGTCAGCGGTCGTCCCGGAGTGGCAGAGGAGACCAATGTCGTCCTTGTCGTCGCTGGTGAAGTCATCCCGCACACGTCGCGCCAGGTGGGTGCTGATTGACGGACGTGTGGCGAGCAAACCCGCCGGGCCCAACTGGATGTATTACGCCGCGCAGGTCAGTTCCGGCTCGGGTGTGAGCTCGAACCAGAGGAGTTTGCCGCTTCGGCCGAAGAGGTCGTCGCCGAGCGGGTAGCCGCCCCAGTTGTCGGCGCATTGCTGTACGAGAAGCAGTCCGCGCCCACCGTCGGCGGTGGCGGGGGCCGGGACGGACAAGGGCGCCAGCGCCCCCAGCGGCCTGTCGAAGGGGGCAGGGATCAACGGGTTGGTGTCCCACACGCTGATACGTAGCCGGTCTCCCTCCACGTGGCGCAGTCGAAGGGTGGCCAGGCCGTCTGAGTGCTGGTAGGCGTTGGTGACCAGTTTGCACGTCAAGAGTTCGGCGACGTCGAGCAGTTCAGCCAGTATCCGAGGATGGTGCGATGACTGTCGCGAGCACCTTCCGGCTGCCCTCGTGGACGTCGCTGAACTTGAGTACCACGCTGTGGAACTACGAGTGAGTCTCGTCATCCGCCTCCCCGTGCTTCTTCAGACCGTCGACCACGCGAGGGCACCCTTCCGGGAAGTGGCTCCGCCCTTGTTGCCCTACGAGGTGGAGCACGGTCTTTCGCACCGCATCAAGCGGCAGGGAGTCCTCCATGGCGACCGGCCTGTCCACGGCGCTCATCCACGAGGCTGCGTTGCGCATGGAGTTCGGAGGGCGTGACGTCGCGTGTGCCCAGCTTGAGAACAGCATCAGCATGAGCGAGCGCGACAACATTTCTGTTCAGGTGATTCGTTTCGGGGGTGGCTTCTCCGGCACTGGCCAGTCCATCGACCATCTGTCTGGGCCCGTGCCACAGCTCGACACTGTGCAACTGGACACCCACCACGGCTGTGAATTCCTCGATGCGAGGTCTCAGCTGGTCAAGTACAGCTCGGTCCTCGACCGGATGGGAGCCGCGGCCCTCACGCCTGCGGAGTCGCGTGACTTCATCCAGCGGCTGAGGGCTCTGAAAAGGAGAGTGGAGTGCACATCTACCAGTGGAGGAAGTCTTCCTACAGCGGTGATGCCTCGAACTGCGTCTGCCTCGCCGTCGCCTCCGACGGAGCGGTCCTCCTGCGCGACAGCAAGGTGCCCGCGGCCACTGTCGCCACGACTCGCCATGCCTTTCGTCGCTTCCTGGGCACTGTAGTCGCCGAATCCTTCGAACCCACCGGGCCCGCCTGAGGACCCGCGGGGGAGTGAGGGAAAGTCCCGAACTGCTCCTGTGATCAAGGGAATTCCGAGAGTCACCGGGACCCACATGAGCACCCCCAGCCGATCGGCCTCCTGGACCAGGGGATGAGCGGCGATCTGCGCGGCGCCGGTCAGCACCGCCGCACAGGCCAGCGGGCCCAGCACCCCGCCGTGACGCAGCAGCACCCACAACGAGAGCGCCGTGGCCGCCAGGAAGAGCGGCATCGAGGCCTGCTCGCCGATCCAGTGGTTCCAGTACGTCAGGTCGAGATCGATGAGCCGGGCCCAGGGGTCCGGGACCTCGGGGGCGCGGAAGTGGTGGGTGAAGGTGTCCTGCAGGGTGACCTCCGACGAGGGGAGCGCGAGCAGTTTCATCGCGAGTGCCACGGCCGCGGCGCATCCCGTGGCCACTCCGGCGAGCAACAGGTCGGCCCGGCGCCGCCGGAAGAGCCAGGAGACGAGCGTCGCGACCGCGATCGCGGCGGCCAGCACCAGCGCTGTCGAATAGCGGGTGACCGCGCAGACGGCGAGGGAACCGACGAACAGCGCCGCCCCCGCCGCCCGCCTGTTCCGCGCCAGGAGCACGCCGCCCCACACCGCGCCGAGCACACAGACCGTGACGAGCCCCTCGCTGAGCGCCTGCAGGCTCCACCGGCCGAGCGGCGAGGCCAGGAAGACGATCTGACCGGTCACCGCGGCGGCGGGGGAGAGCCCGGCTCCGCGCAGCAGCCCGCAGACGGTCAAGGAGCCGCCCACGGCCAGCAGCAGTCCGAGCGTCCGCATGCCGTCGAGCACCCCGAGCGCACCGACGAAGGGAGCGGCGAGCATGGGGTAGCCGGGCCGGGACGAGAAGATCGACTGGTAGCGGGAGTCCCCGGTGGTGATGTCGGGGGCGTCGGACCACCGCGTCAGACAGGCGGCCCGGCTCGCTGTCCCGGCCGCTTCGGGCCCGGCCGCACCGGCCAGCGGATCGAGCCGCTCGTTCCGGGCGGCCTCCTCCGCCCGGCTCGCGCAGTAGGCGGCGAGCGCGGCCCGGTGCGCCTCGTCCCGGTCGGCTCCGAGGTACTCCTCGGTGGCACGCGCATACCGGTACGAGTCGGGGAAGAGCGTCCAGGAAGCCCCGGCGGTCAGCTGCGCCAGCACGTAGACGGCGGACACGAGGAGGGCCAACAGCCAGGTACGACCGAGCAGGGCGGAGCGGGGCATCAATGGCCTTGGGGTGTACGGAAGGTGACGAAAGTCTGCAAGCTAGCACGCGGGGGCGGGCAGATCGGCCTGCGGAGGCCCGGTTTGACCGCCCGGGGGCGGCCCCGTAGCCTTGACCCTCGGCGTGTTTCCATGCGCGCCCACCCCTGAGCACATTCCTCCTGGTGGCTCGTCCGTCAGGAGAGGCCGCTCGTCCTTCCGGACCGTCGCGGGCTTCGGCCTGTGCGGGCGGCTGGCATCAGGGGATCCGTTCCGAGCGAGAGAGAGATCCGCGTGTACGCCATCGTGCGCAGCGGTGGCCGCCAGCACAAGGTTGCTGTCGGTGACATCGTTGAGGTTGACAAGATTTCCACTGCCCAGGTTGGCGACACGGTCGAGCTCTCGACCCTGCTCGTGGTCGACGGCGACGCCGTGACCAGCGACCCGTGGGTGCTGGCCGGGATCAAGGTCCAGGCCGAGGTCGTGGACCACCACAAGGGCGCGAAGATCGACATCCTTCGCTACAAGAACAAGACCGGCTACCGCCGTCGCCAGGGTCACCGCCAGCAGTACACGGCGATCAAGGTCACCGGTATCCCCGCGGCTGCGAAGTAAGGGACTGAGGAGACATGGCACACAAGAAGGGCGCATCGTCCACCCGGAACGGGCGCGATTCCAATGCTCAGCGGCTCGGCGTGAAGCGCTTCGGCGGTCAGGCCGTCAACGCCGGTGAGATCCTGGTCCGCCAGCGCGGCACCCACTTCCACCCGGGCACGGGCGTCGGCCGTGGTGGCGACGACACGCTGTTCGCTCTCGCCGCCGGTGCGGTCGAGTTCGGCACGCACCGTGGCCGCAAGGTCGTGAACATCGTTCCGATCGCCGGCTGATTTTCGGCGCTCGTCGAGCGGTTTCTGCGGAGGCGGACCTCACTTCCCGTATGGGAAGCGGGTCCGCCTTTCGCGTGTTTCTCCCATGAGGAACGGCTTTCTCCTGTGGGGGACGGCACGAGTGAGACATTTCTGCACGTATGTAACTGGAGGTACCAACCATGACCACCTTCGTGGACCGCGTCGAGCTGCATGTCGCCGCGGGTAACGGGGGCCACGGCTGCGCCTCCGTACACCGTGAGAAGTTCAAGCCGCTCGGCGGTCCGGACGGCGGCAACGGCGGCCGCGGCGGTGACGTGACCCTGATCGTCGACCAGTCCGTCACCACGCTCCTCGACTATCACCACAGCCCTCACCGCAAGGCCACCAACGGGCAGCCCGGCGCGGGTGACCACCGCTCCGGCAAGGACGGGCAGGACCTGGTCCTGCCCGTGCCGGACGGCACGGTGGTGCTCGACGGCAACGGCGAAGTACTGGCGGACCTGATCGGCCAGGGCACCACGTTCGTCGCCGGACAGGGCGGCCGCGGTGGTCTCGGCAACGCCGCACTGGCCTCCGCCCGCCGCAAGGCCCCCGGCTTCGCGCTGCTCGGCGAGCCCGGCGGGGCCCGGGACATCGTCCTGGAGCTCAAGACCGTCGCGGACGTCGCGCTGGTGGGCTATCCGAGCGCCGGCAAGTCCTCGCTGATCTCCGTGCTGTCGGCGGCCAAGCCGAAGATCGCCGACTACCCGTTCACGACACTCGTCCCGAACCTCGGCGTGGTCACCGCGGGCAGCACCGTCTACACCATCGCCGACGTCCCCGGTCTGATCCCGGGCGCCAGCCAGGGCCGGGGCCTCGGCCTGGAGTTCCTGCGGCACGTGGAGCGCTGCTCGGTGCTCGTGCACGTACTGGACACCGCGACGCTGGAGTCCGACCGCGACCCGGTCTCCGACCTCGACATGATCGAGGAGGAGCTGAAGCAGTACGGCGGCCTGGAGGACCGGCCCCGCATCGTCGTCCTCAACAAGATCGACATCCCGGACGGCCAGGACCTCGCCGACATGATCCGCCCGGACCTGGAGGCGCGCGGCTACCGCGTCTTCGAGGTGTCCGCCGTCGCCCGCACCGGCCTGAAGGAGCTCTCCTTCGCGCTCGCGGGCGTCATCGCCGAGGCGCGCGCGGCCAAGCCCGTGGAGGTGGCGACCCGCATCGTCATCCGGCCGAAGGCCGTCGACGACGCGGGCTTCACCGTCGCCAAGGAGGAGGACGGCCTCTACCGGGTGCGCGGCGAGAAGCCGGAGCGCTGGGTCCGGCAGACCGACTTCAACAACGACGAGGCCGTCGGCTACCTGGCCGACCGGCTCAACCGGCTCGGGGTCGAGGACGCGCTGATGAAGGCCGGCGCCCGCGCGGGCGACGGCGTGGCGATCGGCGCCGAGGACAACGCGGTCGTCTTCGACTGGGAGCCGACCATGGCGGCGGGCGCGGAGATGCTCGGCCGGCGTGGCGAGGACCACCGTCTCGAAGCACCGCGCCCGGCGGCGCAGCGCCGGCGCGACCGGGAGGCGGAACGCGACGAGGTGCAGCGCGAGTTCGACGACTTCAACCCGTTCTAGGGTCAGTCGCCGCCGGACGGGTCCCGCTCCGTGGACCCGTCCGGTGACCGTTCATCGCCTCAGCGTCACGATCGGCGGAGCCGAAACCCGCTCAAGGGTGATTCATGCCGCTCAACCGTGTGGTGTCGGTCACCCGGCCGGGAGGCGCCAATTCCGGCATTCACCCTGATCGCAAGGGCAACACAAGGTTTCCTCACGGCGTGCGGCGGCCGACGTCCACCTTGCGAGACGGTAACGGAGAGTGCAACCATCGCTGTATCTCCCAGCCCTCGCAAGGTAGGTCGTCTGTGTCAGCTCAGCACATAGCCAAAGCCCGAACCACAGCAGTCGTGCTCGCCGGCGGCACCGGCCAGCGCGTGGGACTCTCCATCCCCAAGCAGCTGCTGAAGATCGCAGGCAAGGCTGTCATCGAGCACACGCTGTCGATCTTCCAGCAGGCCGACTCCATCGACGACATCATCGTGCTGATGGCGCCGGGCTATGTGCCTGACGTGGAGAAGATCGTCGCCAAGGCCGGGCTCACCAAGGTCACCGCCGTGATCGAGGGCGGCGCCACCCGCAACGAGACCACGGAGCGCGCCATCGCGGCCCTCGGCGAGGGCCTGGCCGAGGGCGAGGACCGCAACGTCCTCTTCCACGACGCCGTGCGCCCCCTGCTCTCGGAGCGCGTCATCAAGGACTGCGTCGACGCCCTGGACCGCTACCAGGCGGTCGACGTCGCCATCCCGTCGGCGGACACGATCATCGTGACCCGCACCCACGGCGGCGACGGCGAGTTCATCACCGACGTCCCCGACCGCTCCCGGCTGCGCCGCGGCCAGACGCCGCAGGCCTTCAAGCTCTCCACGATCCGCCGGGCGTACGAGGTCGCCGCGGGCGACCCGAACTTCCAGGCCACCGACGACTGCTCGGTCGTCCTGAAGTACCTCCCCGACGTGCCGATCTACGTCGTCGCGGGCGACGAGTACAACATGAAGGTCACGCAGCCGGTCGACGTCTTCATCGCGGACAAGCTCTTCCAGCTGGCCTCCACGGCGGTCCCGCAGCCGACCGACGACGCCGCCTACCGCGAACTGCTCACCGGCAAGACCCTCGTCGTCTTCGGCGGCTCCTACGGCATCGGCGCGGACATCGCGACGCTCGCCGAGTCCTACGGCGCCACCGTCTACGCCCTGGGCCGCTCCACCACCGGTACGCACGTGGAGAACCCGGAGCACATCGACGACGCGCTCTCCAAGGCATACGCGGACACCGGCCGTATCGACTACGTGATCAACACCGCGGGTGTGCTCCGCATCGGCAAGCTGGCCGAGACGGACAACGCGACCATCCAGGAAGCGCTGAACGTCAACTACCTGGCGCCGGTGCAGATCGCCCGCGCCTCGCACAAGTACCTCGCCGAGACCAAGGGCCAGCTGCTGCTCTACACCTCCAGCAGCTACACCCGGGGCCGCGCGGAGTACAGCCTCTACTCGTCGACCAAGGCCGCCATGGTCAATCTCACCCAGGCACTCTCGGACGAGTGGGCGGGCGACGGAGTGCGGGTGAACTGCGTGAACCCTGAACGCACCGCCACCCCGATGCGCACCAAGGCGTTCGGCGCCGAGCCCGCGGGTACGCTGCTGTCCTCCGAAGCGGTCGCCCGCACCTCCCTCGACGTGCTGCTCTCCGAGATGACCGGGCATGTCATCGACGTACGGCAGCAGGACCCGACGCGCGGTGCCTCGGAGGCATCGGGCTTCGAACAGGCGCTGGCCGCTGTCCTGGATCGGCAGGCCGATGTGTAATACTGCTTGACAATCGACTATTCGGACCCCTGTAGACGCCCGCGAGCGAATTGCAGGGGTCCGAATTCGTGAAGCTACGGCTTCACATTTCCCTCGCAAGGTAATCAGGTCGGCATCCCCGGGAGCGGTACTTCGTGATTTCGAAAGCCATTCGCATGGCTCGTGTGGGCGGTGGTTCGGAGCTGGCCGCCGCTCTCCTCATGGCTCTGGGGTTCCCGTGCGTCATGCTCGCGGCGATAATCCCCAATCTCTGGTTCTTCGCCGGCGCCGCCGCGGTGACATATGTGGCCGACCAGTATCTGCATCACTGCGGCAGTTACCTCGTCAACCGGCTCGCCGCGGTCCGCGCGGGGCTCTCGATCCGCTTCCTGGTCCGCCAGCTGCTGCTGATCCTGCTCCTCTCCCGCCTGGGGTACGGGGAGCAGACGCTGTTCTACGTGACGGTCGCCTGCCTGCTGGCCTTCTACGGCCTCCAGGTACCGCAGAGTGCCACGGTCACCCTCATCAGGCTCCGGCGCAGGCTCCCGGTGGTCACGCGCAACGTCGACCTGGAGCAGGTGCGGATCCCCGACGCCCCGCCGGCGCTGCTGCTGAACCGCTCCGCGGAGAAGATGCTCCACCTGGACGTCTTCGCGATGGCGGGTGTGCTGGTCGCGATAGAGACCGATGTGAACGGCTTCGCCTACGTGGGCCTCGCCATCACGCTGGCTCTCGCGCTCTGCTATCTGGCGGCGCTCCTCCCGTACCTCCGGCCGAGCCGGCTGGTGGGGCCCGATTCCAAGGTGCTGCGCGCCGTGGGCGCCTGGCTGGGCGAGTACAAGCCGACCGTGGTCCTCTACTTCTCCGGCTCCAAGGATTCGGCCTACCAGGTCAACATGTGGCTGGAGACCATGGCGCAGCTCGACGAGCGCCCGCTGATCCTGCTGCGCGAGCGCATGATACTGCCGCAGCTGAACACGACGTCGGTGCCGGTGCTCTGCGTGCCCGGCGGCGTGCACCTGATGAACCTGAACCTCTCGTCGGTACGGGTCGCGCTGTACGCGGCCAACGTCGGCAAGAACATCCACCTGCTCAGGGTGCCGACGATGAAGCACGTCTTCATCGGCCACGGCGACAGCGACAAGCTCGCCAGCGTCAACCCGTACAGCAAGGCCTACGACGAGGTGTGGACGGCCGGCCGGGCCGGCCGGGACCGCTACGCGCTGGCCGACGTCGGTGTGCGGGACGAGGACATCGTCGAGGTGGGCCGCCCGCAGCTGGCCGCCATCCAGCCGTGGGCCGGTGCGCCGAAGAACCCGATCCCGACCGTGCTCTACGCCCCCACCTGGGAAGGCTGGGACGACAGCCCGGGCAACACCTCGCTGCTGCTGGCCGGCGAGAACATCGTGAGGCGGCTGCTGAACTCGGAGAAGCCGGTCCGGCTGCTCTACAAGCCGCACCCCTTCACCGGAACCCGCAGCGCCCAGGCCAAGGCCGTGCACCAGCGGATCACCGCGATGATCGAGAAGGCCGCCGTGGAGCGCGCCGCCGATCCCCGCTGGGCGAAGGAGTCGGCGGAGCTCCAGCCGGTGCGGGCCGCGGCACGGTCCGAACTGGCCCGTATCGAGGCGCGGCTCACGGCGCTGTCGAGCGGTGGCCAGGTCGCCGGGGACGAGGCCGAGGTGTCCCGCGACTCGCTGGCCGACCCGGCGCGCGAGGCCGAGATCGCGCGGCTCAAGGACGAGTGGAACGCGGCTTCCTGGCGTGCGCTCGGCTGGTGGGAGCACAAGGTCGTCACGGGCGCCCGGATGCGGCTGTACGACTGCTTCAACGAGTCGGACGCCATGGTCTCGGACATCTCCAGCGTGGTGTCGGACTTCATCGCGAGCGGCAAGCCGTACGCGGTCACCGACTCGGCGGCGCTGGGCGAGGAGGAGTTCCGCCGGCAGAACACCGCGGTCCGTGCGGCGGTCATCCTGTCCAATGAAGCGACCGAGCTGGACGCTCTGCTCGCGGCGGTGGTGGACCCCGCGGCGGACACCATGGCGGCCGACCGGCGCGAGCTGAAGGAGTACCTCCTCGGCCCGGACGAGCCCACTTCGATCGTGCAGTTCGACATGGCCGTGAAGGCACTCGCGGCCAAGTCCGAGGCCCGGAACGCGGGCCTGGCGAGAAACCTCGCGGAACGCGTGAGCGGATGACGGCCCACCTGGTTCGTTAACACGGTCCTTCAGGCCCGGCATAGCCCTGTACGGGTTGTGCCGGGCCTTTGTGATGAGGCTCACTCGTCCGGTGTGCGGTGCCGGGCAACCAATGCTCCAGGTCGACTGTCTTCTGTTGGTGTGAACGAGAAGCCAATTCCTGATGTAACCGTGATCGTTGGCGCATACGAGGCGATGCCTTACCTCATTCGCTGTCTCGAATCGGTGGAGACGCAGACCATCGGAGCCGACCGGATCGAGATCGTGGCAGTCGACGACGGTTCGACCGATGGAACCGGCGAGTACCTGGAGGAGTTCGCGGCCCGGTCCGCGGTTCCGACCAGAGTGGTCAGGCAGGCGAATTCAGGGGGCCCCAGCGGCCCGCGCAATGTCGGTCTCGGCCTGGCCCGGGGCCGCTATGTCTTCTTCCTCGACGCGGACGACTACTTCGGTGACGAGGCCCTGGAGCGGATGGTCGCGATGGCCGACCGGGCACACACCGACGTGGTGCTCGGCAAAGTGGTCGGGGTCAACCGCGGGGCGCCCCAGTCGATGTGGACAGCCACCAAGGAGCGCGTCAATGTATACAACTCCAAGGTCATTTACACGCTGAGCGCGCAGAAACTCTTCCGGCGTGAACTGCTGGAGCGACTCGATCTGAGATTCGACGAGGGCCTCAAGACCGGTGAGGACGCGCTCTTCACCATGGAGACATATCTCCGCGGTGCCGGAATATCCGTCATATCCAATTACACCTGCTATCACCTGGTCGGCCGGGACGACGGAAAGCACGTCACCAAGAGCGGCACCTATCTATGGCGCTTCGACTCCATGCGGGCCATGATGGCGCTCATCCACCGGCTCGAACCCGCCGGACCGAAGCGCGACTTCCTGATGGTCCGTCCCTTCACGGTCGGGATGCTGCAGCAGTTCGGGCCGGTATTCCTCCGGGACTCGGAAGAAGTCCGGCGCCACAAGATGGAGCTCGCGGCGCCGCTCATGGACACGTACTGGAACGACGGCGTGTCGCGCCTGATCAAGGTTGCCGAGAGGCTGCGGCTCGCCGCCGTCGCGCGCGGCCGGTCCGACGTCCTGACGGATCAGCTGACGTATGTGCGGGAGAAGTCCGTTCCGGAAGTGGTCAGTTCACGGAAGGGTGACAAGCTCTTCCTCGCGTACCCGCACTTCCGGGACCGTTCGAGTGGTCTCTCGGACTCCGATTTCGAAGTCACCGTGCCCGACTGGCACGACGGCAAGCGCATCGAGAAGCCCGAGACCGTGGCCCGCAGAATGTCGCTGTCGCGGCGCGTCGCCCGGCGCATGCGGCGTGACGTGCGGCGCTGGAAGTCGCGGATCCGCGCGAAGTAGACGGGCCCGTCCCGACGCCGCTCCGGAAGCGTGTCCCCATCTCGTTCACAGAGTTGACGCACGAAGAATCGCGCAGCAATCCTCAGTAGAGTCGCCCAGCAGGTCGCAGCCGCGACAGGACCGATATCTCACATGAGGACTGGTTCACGTGAAGGCTCTCGTACTGTCTGGAGGGGCCGGCACCCGCCTGCGTCCCATCACCCACACTTCGGCCAAGCAACTGGTGCCCGTGGCGAACAAGCCCGTGCTGTTCTACGGGCTGGAAGCCATCGCGGAAGCGGGTATCACCGAGGTCGGCATCATCGTGGGCGACACCGCCCAGGAGATCCGCGAGGCTGTCGGCGACGGTTCCCGGCTGGGCATCGAGGTCACGTACATTCCGCAGGACGAGCCGCTCGGTCTTGCCCACGCGGTGCTGATCGCCCGTGACTTCCTGGGGGACGACGACTTCGTCATGTACCTGGGCGACAACTTCATCGTCGGCGGGATCACCGGTCTGGTGGCGGAGTTCCGCGCCGACAGGCCCGATGCGCAGATCCTGCTGACCCAGGTGCCCGACCCGACCTCCTTCGGCGTCGCGGAACTCGACGCCGAAGGCCGGGTGGCGGCGCTGGAGGAGAAGCCGAAGGAGCCCAAGAGCGATCTGGCGCTCGTCGGCGTCTATCTCTTCACCCCGGCCATCCACGAGGCCGTTCGCTCGATCGAGCCCTCCTGGCGCGGTGAACTGGAGATCACGCACGCCATCCAGTGGCTGATCGACCAGAGGCGCGACGTCCGCTCCACCACGATCCGCGGCTACTGGAAGGACACCGGCAACGTCACCGACATGCTGGAGGTCAACCGGACCGTACTGGAGACCATCGAACCGTCCCACGAGGAGGCCGAGGTCGACGAGGGGAGCGAGATCATCGGCCGGGTGCGGATCGAGGCGGGCGCCAAGGTCAGCGGCAGCCGCATCGTCGGGCCCGTGATCATCGGCGCCCGGTCGGTGATCAGCGGCGCGTACGTCGGCCCGTTCACCTCGGTCTCGGAGGACTGCCGGATCGAGGACAGCGAGATCGAGTACTCCATCGTCCTGCGGGGTGCCTCTGTCGCCGGTGTCCGGCGCGTGGAGGCGTCGCTCATCGGCCGCGATGTCGAAGTGACCCCCGCGCCCCGTTCCCCGTCCGCCCACCGACTTGTGCTCGGCGACCACAGCAAGGTGCAGATCTCCTCATGACCACCAACATCCTGGTGACCGGCGGCGCCGGTTTCATCGGCTCGCACTACGTCCGTACGGTGCTCGGTCCGGAGGGACCCGGTGACATCGCCGTCACCGTGCTCGACAAGCTCACCTACGCGGGCAATCCGGCCAACCTCGACGAGGTGCGCGACCACCCCGGTTTCGTGTTCGTGCAGGGCGACATCTGCGACACCGAACTGGTCTCCGAGCTGATGGCCGGGCACGACCAGGTGGTGCACTTCGCCGCCGAGTCCCATGTCGACCGCTCCATCGACGGCGGCGCCGAATTCGTCCGTACGAACGTCGTGGGCACCCACACCCTGATCCACGCCGCGCACCTGGCCGGCATCAAGACCTTCGTGCACATCTCCACCGACGAGGTCTACGGCTCGATCGACGAGGGCTCCTGGCCCGAGACCGACCCGCTCGCGCCCAACTCGCCGTACTCGGCGGCCAAGGCGTCCAGCGACCTGATCGCGCTCTCGTACCACCGCACCCACGGCCTCGACGTGCGGGTGACCCGCTGCTCCAACAACTACGGGCACCACCACTTCCCCGAGAAGGTCATCCCGCTGTTCGTCACCAACCTGCTGGACGGAAAGACGGTCCCGCTGTACGGCGACGGCGCCAACGTCCGCGACTGGCTCCACATCGACGACCACGTCCAGGGCATCGAACTCGTCCGTACGAAGGGCCGGGCCGGCGAGGTCTACAACATCGGCGGCGGCACCGAGCTCTCCAACAAGGAGCTCACCGGCCTGCTGCTGGACGCCTGCGGGGCCGACTGGGACACCCGCGTCACGCATGTCGAGGACCGCAAGGGCCACGACCGCCGCTACTCGGTCGACTGCACCAAGATCCGTGAGGAGCTCGGCTACGAGCCCCGCAAGGACTTCCGCACCGGCCTCGCCGAGACCGTGCAGTGGTACCGCGACAACCGCGCCTGGTGGGAGCCGCTGAAGGACCGGGCCGCCCTGTGAGCGCCGTCTGGCTGGTCACCGGAGCCGCCGGGATGCTGGGCCGGGACGTCCTGGCCCGGCTCGCCGGTGAGGACGTCGCGGCGGTCGCTGCGGACCGTGCGGCCATGGACATCGCGGACCCCGCATCGGTGCGCGCGGGCTTCGACGAGCACCGCCCCGCCGTCGTGGTGAACTGCGCCGCGTGGACCGCCGTCGACGACGCCGAGTCCCAGGAGGACGCCGCGCTGCGGGTCAACGGGACGGGCCCCGAGGTCCTCGCCGCGGCCTGCCGCGAACACGGCGCCGTTCTCCTCCAGGTCTCCACCGACTACGTCTTCGCCGGGGACGGCGAGAAGCCGTACGCGGAGGACGGCCCCACCGGACCGCGCAGCGCCTACGGCCGCACCAAACTGGCCGGCGAGCGCGCCGTGCTGGACATCCTGAAGGACACCGGGTACGTGGTGCGTACAGCCTGGCTGTACGGCGCGGGCGGCGGGAACTTCGTCCGTACGATGATCAAGCTGGAGGGCGTCAAGGACACCCTCGACGTGGTGGACGACCAGCGCGGACAGCCCACCTGGACCGTCGACCTGGCGGACCGGCTGGTCCGGCTCGGGCAGGCCGCCCTCGCGGGCACCGCCCCCGCGGGCGTGTACCACGGCACCAGCGGCGGCGAGACGACCTGGTTCGGCCTCACCCGGGAGATCTTCCGGCTGCTCGGCGCCGACCCGGCACGCGTCCGGCCCACGACCAGCGAAGCCTTCGTGCGGCCGGCTCCCCGGCCCGCCTTCAGCGTGCTGGGGCACGACCGCTGGGCGGCGGCCGGTATCGAACCGATCCGGGAGTGGCGGGCGGCGCTGGAAGAGGCATTTCCGGCGCTTCTCGCAACAGAGAGTTCATGATCGTCGAATGATCGTATCGACGGTCGAATCCCATCGAATTCCAAAGATCTGAACACCGAAGGTTTACCTGGCGAAGAACAGTTACATCACCGTGCGTTCATGAGGTAACTTCGCCGGGGACCAGACCAGTTGGTTTCCTCCGAAGGGCTGCTCCACGTGAACCGCCATGACTTTCTGCGTCATTTGCACCGTGTCTACCGTCCTCGGAACTATTTGGAGATCGGGGTCAACGACGGCAGAAGCCTGGCCCTCTCGCGAGTGCCCTCCGTCGCCGTCGACCCCGCATTCCGTGTGGTGACGGACATCAGTTGCGACGTCCACCTGGTCAAGGCGACGAGCGACGACTTCTTCGCCCGCAAGGACCCGCTGCTGCACCTGCGCAACGGTCGCAACCCGTTCCGCGCCCTGGCCCGCCGCGATCCGCTCAATGTGATGGGCGGGGACCCGAAGCTGGAGCTCGCCTTCATCGACGGCATGCACCTTTTCGAATACGCGCTGCGCGACTTCATGAACGTCGAGAAGCACGCCCGCTGGTCGAGCGTGATCGTGCTGGACGACATGCTGCCGCGCGACGTCGACGAGGCGGCCCGCGACCGGCACACCAAGTTCTGGACCGGTGATGTGTACAAGGTGGTGCAGGTGCTGCGCCGCTTCCGTCCCGACCTGGTGGTCGTCGAGGTGGACACGGCACCGACCGGCGTGGTTGCCGTGTTCGGCGCCAACCCGGAGAGCGACATCCTGAAGAACGCGTACGACAAGATCATCGAGGAGTACGTCGTACCCGATCCGCAGGACGTGCCCGAAGAGGTGCTGGTGCGGAAGAACGCCGTCCAGCCCGAGGCGCTGCTCGGCGCCGACTTCTGGCCGGCCCTCTCCCGCGCCCGCAACCTGCGCCGCCCGCGCTCGGCGTTCGCCCCCTTGCGCAAGCGCATCGAGGCCGTGACGGGCTGACCGGCCGGGCCCACCGGGCCGCCCGGCTCGCGACCCGTACGTAGCCCCGTGATCCGTACGAAGCCCCCGTGATCCGTACGTAGCCCCCGTGATCCGTACGGACCACGGGGGCTACGGCGTTCCCGTCCGGGCGCTCAGCCGCGGGCGCGCAGTTGGGCGTAGTAGGCCTGGCAGGCCTCGTACGACGGCAGCAGTCCCTGCTCCTCGGCCTCGGCCAGCGAGGGGGCCGCGGCGTCCTTGTCGGACAGCAGCGGGGTGATCTCCGCCGGCCACTCGATGCCCAGTCCGGGATCGAGCGGGTTGATTCCGTGCTCGCGGCCGGGCGCGTAGCCCTCGGAGCACAGATAGACGACCGACGCGTCGTCCGTCAGGGCCATGAACGCGTGGCCGAGACCCTCGGCGAGGTAGACGGCGTGATGGTCCGCGTCGTCGAGCCGGACGGCCTCCCACCGCTTGTACGTGGGGGAGCCGAGCCGGATGTCCACGATGACGTCGAGCACGGCGCCGCGTACGCACTTGACGTACTTGGCCTGGCTCGGCGGCACGTCGGCGAAGTGGACACCGCGCAGGGTTCCCCGGCTGGAGTGGGAGAAGTTGGCCTGCGCGAGCCGCAGCGTGTGTCCGACGGCCTCGCTGAGCTCCGAGGCCTTGAACCACTCGTGGAAGCTGCCGCGGCTGTCCGGGAAGACCTTGGGCTCATGCACCCAGGCCCCCGCGATGGAGAGCTGCCGCATGCGATCACGTCCTTGTTCCGGTGTGCTGGTGCTGATGTCGGTGTTGATGTCGATGCCGGGCGGTGGTGGGACCGTCTCGTCGACGAGACGGTGGATCCGCGGGGCCGGATCAGCCGGTGAGCCGGGCGGCGAGGCGGCGTGCGCGCTTGCGGCCCTGCGGGGGGAGCCTGCGCACGAGGGGGCCGCCGGCGGTGCGCAGCGCCCGGCGCAGGGTCGCCTTCCGGCGCTGCGCGAGCAGACCGGCCATGATCGTGTCCGCGGCCGCGGGCAGCTCCGGATCCAGCTGGATCCTGCCGCCCCCGCCGATGGTGACGTCGCAGAGGCTCAGCGCGGGGCCCTTCTCTCCGTCCAGCCGGACGGAGAGCTTCCAGGTACCTGCCGCGACGCCGGGGGCGCGGCGGGGCACGACGAGATGGGCCCGGCCCTCTGCCGGGTGCAGCACGGTCCGCAGCGTGTGCACGGCCGAGCCCGTTCCGTCGGCCGGGCTCAGGACCAGTTGGGCGTCGGACGCGACGGTGGAGGTGGTGGTGAAGAGCTCCAGCCGGAGTTCGGGCCGCCGGCCCGGGGTCCGCAGCACCGGACGGCCGTCCAGGTAGGTGGCGAGCTTCTTGCCGCGGCGGCCCACATCGAGCGTGAGGTTGCCGTACGGATCGGTGAAGTACGGGATGACGGCACGGGCCGGCGAGCCGAGTGACGCGGGCAGGCAGGCGGCGTCCACCTCCGGGGCGCGGTCGGCGCCCAGCCGCGCCTTGCGGACCAGACCCAGGCCGCGCAGCGGCACCCAGACGTCCCAGAAGCCGCGGGAGACCCGGCCGCGGCCCTTGACCGCCTCCGAGGTCACATACCCGCTGCCGCGCAGGACGATCTCGCAGGCTCCGTCGCCGAGTTCGTCGGTCTGCGTGGTGAACGTCGCGGGGCAGGGCCACTCGACGGCCGTCTCGCGATTGCGCAGCGACAGTTCGGCGGAGAAACCGTCGATGTCGTCGGTGACGTCGAGGAGTTCGTCCTCCGCCAGCAGCCCGCCGCCGGTGTCCGGGTGCAGGAAGTACCGGCCGTCCCGGCGCAGCAGTTTCACCGGCTCCTCGTCGTCGCCCTGGACCAGCCGGGCGGTCACGGTGAGAGCGACCCGGCCGTCCGGCTGCCAGGCGAAATCCTCCAGACGGGCCGACGCCTTGACGGACCCCGCGAACCGGGCGATCCGGAGCAGACCCTCCCGGTCGTCCCTGCGCAGGAGCGTGGACCGGATCCGCAGCAGCGGACCGAGGCCGTCGTGCACCCCGTCGCCCATGAAGTCGATGGCCAGCGGCCTGATCGCGTCGCACATCTCCTGGTAGAACTCGGGCTGGTACTTCACCACCGCGGGTTCGCTGAGCCGGCTCAGCATCTCGACGCGGTAGAAGCGGCGGAGCAGCCGATCCCGGAACTCGCCCGGTTCGGTGTGGGCCACGACGACGTCCAGGACCTCGCGGAGGTTCCCGTAGTACTGGGCCGGGACGATCCTGGTGGATCCCGCGTTCTTGCCGTCGTCGCGCCGGGAGTAGAAGTAGCAGGTGTAGTTGCCGAGGATCGAGACGACCTCGGCGGGGAAGTACGCCTGCATCATGTAGAGCTGGTCCTCGAGCCGGCGCTTGCCCTCGGGGTAGGCGATGCCGTTCTTGCGGAGGAACTCCGTACGGAACATCTTGTGCGGGGTGAGGCTGTCGTACAGGGGCGCGTTACGCAGGGTGCACTTTTCGCGGTTCTTCTTGAACACGCCGTGCGGGACACCGCGGAAGTTGCTGGCCACCTTGCCGATGACGATGTCGGAGCCGTTGCGGTGGCCCATCTCGTACAGCCGGCGCAGGGCGTCGGAGGCGAGATGGTCGTCCTGGTCGACGAACTGGACGTATTCGCCCTTCGCCTCGGCCACACCGATGTTGCGGGGCTTTCCGGGCCATCCGGAGTTGGGGATGGTGATCACCCGGAAATGAGGGTGTTCCACCGCCAGCTTTTCGAGCCGTTCGGGAGTGTCGTCCGTGGACCCGTCGTTCACGAAGAGAACTTCGAACTCCGCTGCGGGGAGAGTCTGCTTCAGAAGTGACTCGACGCAGGGGTCGATGTACCTGCCGGGGTTGTATACCGGAATGACGACACTTACTTTGACTGGCATCGCTGCTGTCCCATGTCTGGTAGGTCCCTGGAGATGGCGGCGGATGCGGGGCCGACACTGCCACTGCCGAAAATGGGGGAGAGGCCGCCGCCACGCACCCTATCGGCTGTTAGATGAGTGAGACGTTCCGATGGTTGCACCGGCCGACGGGCATGGGATTTCTCCACCTCTTCGCGCGATGCCGAGAATTCGATCATTCGATATGTGTAATGAATGTGGGTGCCGACGCGACTGTCGACGTCGCCGACGTGAGAGGCCGGACGGGGCTCATCGGCGCAGACGGCGGGTGCGGACGGGCCGTGGGGCCGCCCGCGCGTCCACGGGACGGAACACACAGGCGCGCGTCCCGCCGCTCGCGTAGATTGCGAGGACCGGGCGAGGCCGAATCATTGGGGATGGACGTGTCAGGGGCAAGGCAGGGCGTCACAGAGGCCCGCAGGATCGTGGTCAAGGTCGGTTCCTCCTCCCTCACCACCGCGTCCGGCGGCCTCGACGCCGATCGCGTCGACGCGCTCGTCGACGTACTCGCCAAGGTGAGGAGCGGCGGGGAGCGCGAGATCGTGCTCGTCTCCAGCGGCGCCATCGCGGCCGGACTCGCCCCGCTCGGCCTGCACCGCCGGCCCAAGGACCTGGCCAGACAGCAGGCCGCGGCCAGCGTCGGCCAGGGACTGCTCGTGGCCCGCTACACCGCCTCCTTCGCAAGGTACGGCGTACGCGTCGGCCAGGTGCTGCTCACCAGCAACGACACCAGCCGCCGGGCCCACTACCGCAACGCCTACCGCACGCTCGACCAGCTCCTGGACATGGGCGCGCTCCCGGTCGTCAACGAGAACGACACCGTCGCCACCGACGAGATCCGGTTCGGCGACAACGACCGGCTTGCCGCGCTCGTCGCCCATCTCGTCCGCGCCGATCTGCTGGTCCTCCTCTCGGACGTGGACGGGCTGTACGACGGCGACCCCAGTACCCCGGGCACGTCGCGGGTCGCCGAAGTCACCGGCCCCGAGGACCTCGTGGGCGTCACCATCGGCAGTGCCGGGAAGGCGGGCGTCGGCACGGGCGGCATGGTCACCAAGGTCGAGGCCGCCCGGATCGCCACGGCCGCCGGGGTCCCCGTCGTCCTCACCTCGGCGAGCCGGGCCGCCGACGCCCTGGCCGGACGCGACACCGGTACGTACTTCCACCGCACCGGACGACGGTCGGCGGACCGGCTGCTCTGGCTCGCCCACGCCTCCACCCCGCAGGGCTCGCTGACCCTCGACGACGGGGCCGTACAGGCGGTCGTCGAACGGCACAGCTCGCTGCTGCCCGCCGGAATTGCCGCCGTCGAGGGTGAGTTCACCGCGGGCGACCCGGTGGAACTGCGCGACCTCGAAGGCCGTCCCGTGGCCCGCGGGCTCGTCAACTTCGACGCCAAGGAGATCCCGCAGCTGCTCGGCCGCTCCACCCGCGACCTGGCGCGGGAACTCGGTCCGGCATACGAGCGTGAGGTCGTACACAGGGACGATCTTGTCGTCCTGCACCCCTGACAGACCCCCTGAAACGGCTGAAAGTCCAGCCTCAGAGCGGGGACCTTGACGAAAACCGCCCCATCCCCGGCCGCGGACTGGTCAACTTTGTCACGGGGACACAGCGGGGTACAGCACAGCAAACGCATTCACAGGAGGCCGCCGGTGAGACGAGCGCGCCCGGGGGCGCCGCCCCGAGGAACGGGCGGCCGGGCCCTGACCAGTGTCGGAGCAGGTGTCGGCTTCGACGAGAGACGGTCCACGGACCGCGGCGACGACCGGACCACGGAGTCCGAGCCGACGACGGTGCAGGAGGAGCGCACCCCGTCGAGACTCTGGCACGTCACGCTCAGTGTCTCGGGCGGTGCGATTCCGCTGAAGGAGGTCAGACGCGGGCTGGAACAGCTGGCCCACGACCACCCCTTCCTGCTGACCAGCCGGTACGCCAACGACCACGCGGAGATCCGCTACTGGGAAGAGGCCCGCGATCTGCACGACGCGGCGGCTGTCGCGCTGCGGCTCTGGGGCGAGCACCGCTCCACCGCCAGACTCCCGCCCTGGGAGATCGTCGGTCTGGAGGTCATCGACCGCGAGACGTACCACCAGCGCGTTGCCGAGGGATACGGACCGCCCCCGGCCGCCCCGGTCGGCGTCCACCCGTACTGAGCACGGCGACGGCCCCGGAGCGGAGCAGCAGTCCCGTATCGCCGGGGCGGCTCCGGGCCGCTCGTCCCGCATCGCGGGAACGGTCACGGGCCGGTCGTCCCGTGTCGCGGGGGCGGCTCCGGGGCGCTCGTCCTGCATCGTGGGAGCGGTGCGGGGGCAGTTGTCTCGCATCACGGGATACGTGAGGGATGCCCGCAGTGTGCGCACTACTCTGCGGGCATGACCACGCTCTCGCCGTACGACAACATGTCCCCGGTCGCCCAGGCCGCCTACCGGGCACGTTCCGCCGCCGCCGACCTCGCGCCGCTGCCGCGCGCGGCGAAGGACGACGCGCTGCTGGCGATCGCGGACGCGCTGGAGGTGCGGACGAGCGAGATCGTCGCGGCCAACGCCGAGGACGTCGCCCGTGCCCGCGAGGCCGGGACCAGCGAGGCGATCGTCGACCGGCTCACCCTCACCCCGGAGCGGATCCGCGCCATCGCCGCCGATGTGCGGGACGTGGCGGCGCTGCCCGATCCCGTCGGCGAGGTCGTCCGCGGCTCGACCCTGCCCAACGGCATCGACCTGCGGCAGGTCCGGGTTCCGCTCGGCGTCGTCGGAATCATCTACGAGGCCCGGCCCAATGTGACGGTCGACGCCGCGGCCCTCTGCCTGAAGTCCGGTAACGCCGTCCTGCTCCGCGGCTCGTCCTCCGCGTACGCCTCGAACGTCGCACTGGTACGGGTGCTGCGCGACGCGGTCGGAGGATCCGGACTACCGGCCGACGCGGTGCAGCTGGTACCGGGCGAGAGCCGCGACTCGGTACGGGAACTGATGCGGGCCCGCGGCCTCGTCGACGTCCTCATCCCGCGTGGCGGCGCCTCGCTGATCCGCACAGTGGTCGAGGAATCCACCGTTCCGGTCATCGAGACCGGCACCGGGAACTGCCATGTGTACGTGGACGCGCAGACCGACCTGGACATGGCCGTCGACATCCTGATCAACTCCAAGGCGCAGCGCCCGAGCGTCTGCAACGCCGCCGAGACGCTCCTGGTCCACAAGGACGTCGCCGCGGACTTCCTGCCGCGCGCCCTGGCGGCGCTGGCCGAGGCCGGAGTGACCGTGCACGGCGACGAGCGGGTCCTCGAATACGCCGAGGGGTCCAAGGCCACCGTGGTGGCGGCGACGCCGGAGGACTGGGAGACCGAGTACCTCTCGTACGACATCGCCGCGGCCGTCGTGGAGTCGCTGGACGCGGCCGTCGCGCACATCCGGCTCTGGTCCTCCGGCCACACCGAGGCGATCGTGACCACCTCCCAGGCCGCGGCCCGCCGCTTCACCCAGTTGGTGGACTCCACGACGGTGGCTGTGAACGCGTCCACGCGCTTCACCGACGGCGGTCAGTTCGGCTTCGGTGCCGAGATCGGCATCTCCACGCAGAAGCTGCACGCCAGGGGGCCGATGGGGCTGCCGGAGCTGACCTCGACGAAGTACATCGTCACCGGCGACGGCCACGTGAGGTGACCGTCCGGGGCCGGTGAATGTCGCCGGGTCCCTGCCCAGAACGATCCGGCGGGGCTACTCTGGAGCCGTGCCGGACGACGTGGGGGGCAGGCCGTTCCCGGACGGCTGGGAGCCCGACGACGACCGCGGGGGCGCGGACGAGGAATTCGCCTCCGTGGTGTTCGACGAGGACTTCGTACGGGCCGCCGAGATCCACGAACCCACCGCGGTCGAGCGATTGCTGGCTGCCGCACAGGCACGCGCCGAGGCCGAGGCGTCCCGGGCGCGGGCGGGCGGCGGTCCGCCGGACGACGAGTTCCCCGACGAGGGATACGGACCGGGCGGCGCATACGGCCGCGGGAGCGCCTACGGCGACCCGCTGGACCCCGACGACGATGCGTACGGCAGCGGCCCCTACGGGCGCCACGGCGGCGCCCTGCGCCCGTACCGGGGCGCGGCACGCTGGCACCGGCCGGTGGCCTGGCTGCTGGCCGTGCTGATGGGCATCGGAATGGTCGCACTGGCCTTCAGCGCCGTCTACCGCAACAGTTCGGGCAACCGCCAGGATCCCGCACCGCCGCCCGCCACCACCGGGGTGGACAGCGCACCCGGCCCCATCCCGAGCACCATCCCGTCGGCCTCGGCCGGCTACCTCCGCCCCACGGTCCCCGCGGCCCCGCGCACGGGCTGACGCAGCCGGACCGGACCGGGCGCCCGGCACGTCGTGCCGCGCGCACGCGCCTGCTGTCCGCCGCGCGCGCCTGTTGTCCGCCGTGGCCGTGCCTGCTGCCGCACCGTGACCGCGCCTTTCCCGGGGGCGTCCCGCCGCACCTTCCGAGAGACACCCCGATCGGCCCCTGGGAGTGTCCCGCGCACATCCTGAGGGCGGTTCCCCGGGCTCCGGGGCAACTCTCGGGTGGGTTCTCTCGCGGCTCGGCGTTTACCTCGGTCGTAATCGACCTACCCTGAAGGTGTGACCCCTCTCTACGAGGGGGCTTCTCACTCGTCCGTACATGCGTAGTCATGCGACGTCATACGAACTCATGACGGGCAGGCCCTGTCCGAAGCCACTCGGCCGAAGCAGAGCAAAGCGTTTCGGCCCCGGTCGGTGACGTGGAGTCGGGAGAAGTCATGGCGCACCGTGGAGAACCACCGGAAGGTCCGCCCGAGAACGCGCCGGGCGGTGGTGAGGACGAGTATCGGTCACTCGTCTTCGACGAGTCGTTCGTACGTGCTGCACGGCTGAAGGAATTCTCGGCCCAGGAGCGCATGGGGGACCACGCGCGCGCCGTGCGCAGCCTTCCGCCCCGAAGTCTCCGAGCCGGGTCCAGAGCCGCCATCGCCCTGGTCCTCCTGATCGCCCTGGCCTTTGCGACGGCCGTGTACATGGGCTTCCGCCACCCCTACCCGACCCCCGTCGGCAAGCGGGCCGAGGTCCTCCGATCGACCGTCGTACCCCTGGCCCCCCAGAGGGTCGTACCCGGCGGTACACCCGCCGGGCTCCTCGCGAGGAGCCCCGCCGCGCAGTTCTCCAAAGGTGCCGAAGGCATCAATCTGCCGCCGATCCGGGGCACGGAAAACTTCTCGGACAGCCAGGTGGCGACGGCCCTGACCACGGTCAAGGACTACCTGGTGGCGTCCTCGCTCGACCCGGACGTCCTCACCGGCCGCGCGGTGCGGCCGGTGGAACTGCTGCTCGACCCGGACCAGACGGCTCAGTTCGACCGAAGCATGAACCGACCGGACGACGACGGACAGCACGCCGCGGCCGGCTGGCTGGTGCGGTTCGACCCGGCGAAGGTGGCACTGGCCGCTCCGGACGTCCGGGTCCGGGGCACCCTGAGCTACACCGAGGCGGGATCCGACACCCTGGAGGTGGCGTCGGACCACACCTTCACCTACACGCTCCGCCCGGCCGCCTCGGGGCCCCAACGGGCAGGAGGTGCTTCGCTCTTCACCGTACGGCGCGAGCTGCGCTTCCGCTTCGACCGGGAAGACCTGCGACTGCACCGGCTGGAGCTTCGCACCAGCTATGTCCTGGCCGGACCGCAGGCGTGCCCGACGGACACCACCGGTGCGCTGCGCCCGCTGCTCGCCGGGCAGCGCACCGTCTCCCGTGGTCCCGCGGGCACCGACCCGTACGCGACGGGCCGGCCCACAGCCGCACTCTGCGGGACGCTCGCGGTCGGCTCCCCGCAGCCGGTCAGCTCCCCGCAGCCGGTCAGCTCCCCGCAGTCCCCGGCCCGTCGGGGTCCCCAGGCTCCTGCGGCCGCGCAGAGTCCGCGGAGCCGTCCGTAGCGCCGCTCTTGGAACCGTCCGCAGCGCCGCTCCTGCCGGCCGTGCCCCCGCCTTGGCCGGTGAACTTGTCGCGGAGCTTGCCTCCCAGGTCTCCGGCGCCACCCGCTATGTCGCCGACCAGCTTCATCAGCGGGTCCTTGCTGCTGCGCACCGCGTCCGCGTAGTGCGTCGCGGACTCCCGGAACGAGTCCGTCACCGAGGTGTCCTTGTCCTCGTCGCGCCGCGGGTAGTGGCCGTCCATGATCCGCTGGTAGTCCCGGGTCTCGGACCACTTCTTCAGCTCGGCCGCACGCACCGTGGTGAAGGGGTGCGAACGGGGCAGCAGATTGAGGATCTTGAGCACCGAGTCGCGCAGATCGCCGCCCTTCTCGTACTCGTCGGCCTGGGCGAGGAAGGCGTCCACATTCATCTCGTGCAGATGATTGCCGCCCGCGATCTTCATCAGACCGCGCATCGACGCCTGCAGATCCTGGCCGACGAGCAGTCCCGCCCTGTCGGCCGACAGCTCCGACTTGCGGAACCACTCGCGCAGCGCCGTGACGATCGCCATGATCGCGACGTTGCCGAGCGGGATCCAGGCGACCTTCAGCGCGATACTGGTGAGGAACAGCAGGATCGTGCGGTACACGGCGTGGCCGGAGAGCGCGTGCCCCACCTCGTGGCCGACGACGGCCCGCATCTCCTCCTCGTCGAGCAGCTCCACCAGCCCCGTCGTCACCACGATGATCGGCTCGTCGAGACCGATGCACATGGCATTGGGCTGTGGGTCCTGATTGACGTACATCGGCGGGACCTTCTCCAGGTCCAGGATGTAACAGGCGTCCCGCAGCATGTCGTTGAGATGGGTGAACTGGGCGTCGCTCACCCGGACGGAGTCGGAGAGGAAGAGCAGTCGCAGGCTGCGCTCGGGCAGCAGACCGCTCAGTGTCTTGAACACGGTGTCGAAACCGCTCAGCTTGCGCAGGGCCACCAGGGCCGAGCGGTCCGCCGGGTGTTCGTAGGCCCGGGACGAGATCCCAGCGAAGCGCCTGCGCTGCCTGCTAGGCACGTTCTCGTGGCTCTCGTGGTTGCGGTCGGTCATGAATGGGCCCCCTGTTCGTACGAGACGTCGCTCGCCCCCTGACAATTTCCAGCGTAGGTGCTGGGGCTACGGTGTGCGGGGGGCTGTGGATAACTGAGGAGACGCCCGACATGCCGCATACCGTTGCTCTGCTCGCCGCCGCATCCGAGGACCAGGGACCCGGCAACACGCTCCGTATCGTGCTGCTCGTCTCGCTCGTCGGAGCTGTCCTGCTCGGCTGGTTCCTGCTCCGCGGATACCGCAACGACGACAACAACGACTGAGTCGGCGTGAGCGTGCCCGGGGCTCCCGCATACGATGTGCGCGACGTCTTCCTTCCGACTCCCGATCGATAGGTCCTGCCGAAGATGAGCCTCACGAGCACCGCGCATCAGCTGGTCACCCTCGCCGCCGAGGGCGGCGAGCACGGTGGCAACCACGAAAGCCTCAGCCCGTACGTCACCGGGGGCGGTGCGTTCGTCGTGCTGCTGTTCCTGCTGTGGATCACCACTCGCTTCAACCGCGACCGCTGAGGCGGAGGCGTACAGCTGTGCCAGTAGGCTCTGCACGCATGGGAGAGCAGGAAGTGCCTACCGGTCGCAGAAAGCGCCGAATCGGCGTGATGGGTGGGACATTTGACCCGATCCATCATGGACACCTGGTGGCGGCCAGTGAAGTGGCCGCCCAGTTCCACCTCGACGAGGTGATCTTCGTTCCGACCGGGCAGCCGTGGCAGAAGAGCCACAAGCAGGTCTCCCCGGCCGAGGACCGCTACCTGATGACGGTCATCGCAACGGCGTCCAACCCGCAGTTCTCGGTCAGCCGGAGCGACATCGACCGCAGCGGGCCGACGTACACCATCGATACGCTGCGCGACCTGCGCGCGATCCACGGTGACGCGGACCTCTTCTTCATCACCGGCGCCGACGCGCTCGCCCAGATCCTCACCTGGCGCAACGCCGACGAGCTCTTCTCGCTCTCCCACTTCATCGGTGTGACGCGGCCGGGGCACGTACTCACGGACCCGGGGCTGCCGGAGGGCGGCGTCTCCCTCGTGGAGGTGCCCGCGCTCGCGATCTCCTCCACGGACTGCCGCCAGAGGGTCGCACAGGGAGACCCGGTCTGGTACCTGGTGCCGGACGGCGTGGTCCGCTACATCGACAAGCGCCAGCTGTACCGCGGCGAGTGAGCCACGCAGAGGGGCACCGGTGAACGACCGACAGAACCCGTACGACCCGTACTACCAGCAGCCGCAGATCATCGGCTACGACGAGTACGGGCAGCCGGTGTACCAGCAGGCCGGACAGCAGGCGTACGACCCGTACGCGCCTCAGCAGCCGCAGGAGTTCCAGCAGCCTCAGCAGCAGCCGTACCAGGCCGACCAGGGGTACGGATACGACCCGTACGCCCAGTCCCAGCAGCCGCAGTCCGCGCAACCGCAGCCCGCGCAACCGCAGCCCGCGGAACCGCAGGCGTACGACCCGTATGGCTCCCAGCCTCCCCAGCAACAGCAACAGCAACAGCAGCAACAACAGCAGCCGCAGCAGGCCTACGGCGGCTACGACGGTTACGGCTACGACACCGGCCGGCAGCCTGCCGCGGTCGACACCACCCAGCAGTGGAACATCCCGCAGCAGGCCTCCGCGCAGCCCACGCCCCCTCCTGCCCCGGCACCGGTCATGGAGGAACCCCGGCCGGAGTCCGGCGCCGGGGCCGAGCCGGAACCGGCCGTTCCCGGGCAGCGCCGCCCCGACTACCGCACCGAGCAGTTCTCCTTCATCGAGGAGCCCGACGAGGACTCCGAAGACGTCATCGACTGGCTGAAGTTCACCGAGAGCCGCAGTGAGCGGCGCGAGGAGGCGCGACGCCGCGGCCGCAACCGCATGGTCGCGCTGATAGTCGTGGTGGTCCTGGTGGTGGTCGGCGGTGTCGGCTATCTCTGGTCCGCCGGAAAGATCCCCGGCCTCTCCGGTTCGGAGAAGGACAACTCGGCATCGACGGGCCCGCAGCAGCGGGACGTCATCGTGGTCCACCTGCACAACACCAAGAAGGGCGGCACCTCCACGGCGCTGCTCGTCAACAATGTGACGACCAAGCAGGGGACCACGGTTCTGCTCCCCAACTCGCTCGCGGTCTCCGACGGCGAGGGCGACACGACCACCCTCGGCAAGTCGGTCGAGGCCGACGGCACCACCGGCACCCGCGAATCCATCGACACCCTGCTCGGCACCAGTATCAGCGGTACGTGGCGGCTGGACACCCCCTATCTGGAGACTCTCGTCGATCTGGTCGGCAGCATCGAGGTCGACACCGACACCGAGGTGCCCGACACGAAGAAGGGCGCTTCCCCCCTGGTGAAGAAGGGCGAGGCGCAGACCCTGAGCGGCCGGATGGCCGTCGCGTACGCCACCTACCGGGCGCCCGGTGAGGCCGAGACGAAGCAGCTCATGCGGTTCGGGGAGGTCATGCGGGGTGTTCTGCGGAAGATCTCGGACGATCCGAAGGCCGCCACGGTCACCGTCGAGACGCTGGCGCAGATCCTCGACCCGTCGCTCCCCGAGAAGGACCTGGGCGCCTCCCTGGCAAAGCTCGCCCAGCGCGCCAAGATCGGCGACTACAAGACGGAACTGCTGCCGGTGCAGGCCGACGGCACACTCACCGAAGCGGCCACCGAGAGAGTCGTCAAGGACGTCCTGGGCGGCACGGTGAAGGCTCCGGGGGCCGACGCGACGGTGCGGGTCGGAATCAAGGACGCCACCGGCGACAAGGACGCCGCGGCGTCCGCCCGGATCAAGCTGGTCAACGGGGGCTATGCCTTCGTCGGCGGTGGAACGGCCGAGACCTCGGCTCTGTCCGAGGTCCTCTACGAGACCGCGGCGGACAAGGAAAAGGCGACGCAGGTCGCCAAGACCCTGGGCCTGCCGACGAGCGCGGTGAAGCAGGGCAAGCCCGCCGCGAACGCGGATGTGTCCGTTGTGCTCGGCCAGGACTACAAGATCAAATGACCGGGGCCGCGCCGCCCGGATGATGCCGGCTCGATCTCCGAACGTTCGCTGTGTGGGCTGTCGGCGGTCCGTGAGACCCTAGGGGTTGATCTGACCGCCGACGAAAGCCTGCTTGTGACCGCCACGGACCGCTCCATCGAGCTCATCAACGCCGCCGCTCAGGCGGCCGCCGACCGGCTCGCGCACGACATCATTGCGTACGACGTCAGCGATGTGCTGTCGATCACGGACGCCTTCCTGCTGGCCTCGGCCCCCAACGACCGCCAGGTCAAGTCGATCGTCGACGAGATCGAGGAGCGGCTCCAGAAGGAGCTCGGCGCGAAGCCGGTACGCCGCGAGGGCGACCGCGACGCGCGCTGGATCCTCCTCGACTACGTCGACATCGTCATCCACGTCCAGCACAGCGAGGAGCGCGTCTTCTACGCGCTGGAGCGCCTGTGGAAGGACTGCCCCGAGATCGCGCTCCCCGAGGACGCCGTCAAGACCCGCGGCAAGGCCGCGGAGCACGCCCAGCTCACCGGCAGCACGGACGGTGAGCAGAGCTGAACGGCAGCGGAAGCGGCAGGGGCCGCAGAATCGTTCTCTGGCGACACGGCCAGACGGCGTGGAATCTGGAGCGCCGGTTCCAGGGCTCCACGGACATCGCGCTCACCGAGGTAGGCATCGGGCAGGCCCAGCGGGCCGCCCGGCTGCTCGCCTCGCTGAGGCCGGCTGCGATCGTCGCCTCCGATCTGCGGCGGGCGGCGGCAACGGCTGCCGAGCTCGCCGCGATCACCGGCCTCGAAGTCGCGCACGACGAGGGGCTGCGGGAGACCTACGCCGGTGCCTGGCAGGGTCTCACCCACGAGGAGATCATCGGGCAGTACGGCGAGCAGTACGCCGCGTGGAAGCGCGGTGAGCCCGTGCGGCGCGGCGGCGGCGAGCTGGAGACCGAGGTCGCCGACCGGGCCGCCCCGGTCGTGCTCGGACACGCCGACAAGCTGCCTGACAGCGGCACGCTCGTCGTGGTCAGCCACGGCGGCACCATCCGCACCACCATCGGTCGGCTGCTGGGCCTGGAGTCGCACCACTGGGAAGGGCTCGGCGGGCTCTCCAACTGCTGCTGGTCGGTGCTGGGGGAGGGCGCGCGCGGCTGGCGCCTGCTGGAGCACAACGCCGGCACACTGCCCGAACCGGTACTCGGCGACGACACGTAGGGCCTCGACGCCCAGCTGCGGCGGCCCCTGCGGGCACGGGGCCGGGAGAATGCCTGGGCCGTGTGCCGGGCGGTGTCGGCCGGATTTCACTTTCTGGCTGGTCACAGGCTAAAGTTCTTCTTGTTCGCGGGGCGGAAACGCAGGGAAACACAGCGAACAGCGGGGCTATAGCTCAGTTGGTAGAGCGCCTGCATGGCATGCAGGAGGTCAGGAGTTCAATTCTCCTTAGCTCCACAATCAAGATCCCGTCCTCGTCAGAGGGCGGGATCTCTGCGTTCTCCCTGACGGTTTCCTCTCGCGGTTTCCGTTGGCACGTTCGCTCCGACCGTGCGTGCGGTCACGCCTTCCGGTCATGCCTCCCGGTGCCGCCGCATCCGCAGACAGGGATCGCTCACCCGTTCCAGCTCACCCGTTCCAAGAGCTGGCCCGCCGGGCGAACCGGCGCGTCCTGCGGGCCCGGGGCCCACAGGATCGGCCGGACGATGCTGGTTGGGCACCGCCGTCATGTGCACCGCCGGCAGCCGAGGACCGGGCGGCGAACTCATGCTCCACGGCCCGCCGTTCCGCGGGTTCCGACAGCCGGATCTGCCAGCAGGGTGCCGTTCGGGCGGTGTTGTGCGTTCTCGTGGCGATGGCGGTCGACGCGGGCTTCCTCTTCGCGACGGTGCGGTACGGCCAGGACGGTCCGGGGTACTCGGCGCCACGTACGGGGCCGGCGTTCGCGCCGACGGTGCTGGTCGTCGGTGCGTTCTGGCCGACCTGGCACCGCTGGGCCGTGCGGCTTCAAAGGTCCCTGGATCCGGGCGGGTTCACCCTGGTGGCTGTCGGTTGCGTGGCCATCGGGCTGTTGATGTGCGACGGGGCGAGGTGGTTCCCGGCCGCACGCGGCTTTCGCGGTCAAGGGCTGCGGTACGGCTCCGGCCTTCGGCCCGGAGGTGTTGGCGAACGTACGCCATGAGGACGCCGCGGCCGCGAGCGGCCCATGGACGCCCGTCGCCCGACTCGGTCAGTCGGCCGGCGTCTCGCCGTTCGGCGTGCTCCGTCCCAACCGCCTTGATGCGCCGGGGCGCAGAGGTCGGGGCACGCGTTGCGGGTTGGTGTTTTCGCGTTGTCGGTGGCCGCGCCGACGGCGCGTCGACGTGTCTCGTACGGCATCGGTGGCCGACCGGATATCCGCTGGGCTGACCCCCTTGCGGGGTCATGGCAGAATCGGAACGCCGGAGGGGGCGACGGACCGAACGGGAGGGAGCGCGCGATGCCTGCGAGCCGCCACGAGGTCCCGGACCTGCTCCTTGTTCCCGACCGGCGCGCCCGTGCCGGTCGCTTTGCCGGTGGTCCGTTCCGTGCGGCCCACGTGCTCGGCGAGAACGGCGGAGTCTCCCGCGTGTGCACTGCCCGTGGCCAAAGCCGGAGCTGATTCATGGGTGCACACAGGCGGAAGTGCGACTGGTGCGGCAGCGGTACGCCCATCGTCAGGGACATGGATCCGATCAATCCGGAGTACCAGTACTGGTGCGAGGAATGTGCGCGGGCGCTGGTCATAAAGGGCGACCCGATCGAGACCTACCGGGAGCTCGAGGGGGAGCCGATCTACGGGCGCCTGCTGGAGGAGCACTGCACGCTCAAGCGCTTCTACTCCTTCGCCACTGCGTGAGCCCTTGCGCGCCCCTGTACTCCCTCTGCTTCCCGCGCCCTTGTTCTTCCCCGTGCTCCCCGCGCCCTTGTTCGCCCCTGTACTGTTCCCTTCCCTGGCCGAGGTGCCGCAGAATCGGTCAAATGCGGGCAGGCGGGAAACGATTTGGTGGACTGGCGGGGTCACCGGTAATGTTCTCGATGTCGCCAGGGGGCAAGCAAAACCGGGCGGTGCACAGCACGGGGCTATAGCTCAGTTGGTAGAGCGCCTGCATGGCATGCAGGAGGTCAGGAGTTCAATTCTCCTTAGCTCCACAGTGAAGTAGTGAGAAGCGGGTCATCCTTACAGGGTGGCCCGCTTTTCGTGCATCTGCGGCAGCGTCGGTTGCTTCGGGGTGCTCCGCCGTACGGCCGCTCCGCTCTCCTTGCCCTGCCCATGGACCGGCCGTGCCCTGACCGGCTCCGGGCCCGTGCGGTACCCTGGCGCCATGCGTGCCGTACGCCTTCTGCTTAGCGAGCCGCGCTGATCAGTCCCGACCGGTGAGAATGCCTGGTCGGAATCGGCGCGGCGTCCCCTCCTGTGCGAGGGGATTTTTCGTTTCCGTAGACGCGTGTCCGTAGACGTGGGCGCCGGCAGATGACGATCGATGGAGCTTTGAGGATCATGAGCGAGACGAATTCCGCAGCCGAGACGGCTGCGCCGCACCGCTACACGGCAGCCATGGCCGCCGACATCGAGGCACGCTGGCAGGACTTCTGGGACGCCGAGGGCACGTACGAGGCACCGAATCCGACCGGTGACCTGGCAGGCGATCCGGACCTGGCCGCCAGGCCGAAGAAATTCATCATGGACATGTTCCCGTACCCCTCGGGTGCGGGCCTGCACGTCGGTCACCCGCTGGGCTACATCGCCACCGACGTCTTCGCCCGCCACCAGCGGATGACCGGGCACAACGTGCTGCACACCCTGGGCTTCGACGCCTTCGGCCTGCCCGCGGAGCAGTACGCCGTGCAGACCGGCACGCACCCGCGGGTCTCCACCGAGGCCAACATCGAGAACATGACCGCTCAGCTGCGCCGGCTGGGCCTGGGCCACGACAAGCGCCGCTCGTTCGCCACGATCGAGTCGGAGTACTACAAGTGGACCCAGTGGATCTTCCTGCAGATCTTCAACTCCTGGTACGACACGGAGGCCGACCGGGCCCGCCCGATCGACGAGCTGGTCGCACAGTTCGAGAGCGGTTCGCGTCCCACCCCGGACGGCCGTGACTGGAGCGCACTGAGCGCCGCCGAGCGCGCGGACGTCCTGGGCGAGTACCGCCTGGCGTACGCCTCCGAGGCGCCCGTCAACTGGTCGCCGGGCCTGGGCACCGTACTGGCCAATGAAGAGGTGACGGCCGACGGCCGCTCCGAGCGCGGCAATTTCCCCGTCTTCAAGGCCAAGCTGCGCCAGTGGAACATGCGCATCACGTCCTACGCCGACCGGCTGCTGAACGACCTGGACGGGCTGGACTGGCCCGAGGCCATCAAGCTGCAGCAGCGCAACTGGATCGGGCGTTCCGAAGGCGCGCGCGTCGACTTCCCGGTCGACGGCGCCGGCGCCGTCACGGTCTTCACCACCCGCCAGGACACCCTGTTCGGTGCCACCTACATGGTGCTGGCACCCGAGCACGAGCTGGTGGAGCGGATCATTCCGGCCGCCTGGCCCGAGGGCACCCACCCGGTGTGGACCGGCGGACACGCGTCCCCCGCCGAGGCCGTCACCGCGTACCGCAAGCTGGCCGCCGCCAAGTCCGACGTGGAGCGGCAGGCCGAGGCCAAGGACAAGACCGGTGTCTTCACCGGTGCGTACGCGACCAACCCGGTCAGCGGCGAGAAGGTGCCCGTCTTCATCGCCGACTACGTCCTGATGGGCTACGGCACCGGCGCGATCATGGCCGTGCCGGCGCACGACGCGCGCGACTTCGCCTTCGCGCGCGCCTTCGAGCTGCCGATGCGCTGTGTGGTCCAGCCGTCGGACGACCGCGGTACGGACCCCTCGACGTGGGACGACGCCTTCTCCTCGTACGAAGCGAAGCTGGTCAACTCCGCCAATGACGAGATCTCGCTGGACGGTCTGGGCGTCGTCGACGCCAAGGCCAAGATCACCGAGTGGCTGAAGGAGCACGGCGTCGGTGAGGGCACCGTCAACTTCCGGCTGCGCGACTGGCTGTTCAGCCGTCAGCGCTACTGGGGCGAGCCCTTCCCGATCGTCTACGACGAGGACGGCATCGCGCACCCGCTGCCCGAGTCGATGCTGCCTCTGGAGCTGCCGGAGGTCGACGACTACTCGCCGCGCACCTTCGACCCCGACGACGCCGACACCCAGCCCGAGACCCCGCTGTCCCGGAACGCCGACTGGGTCAACGTCACCCTGGACCTGGGTGACGGCAACGGCCCGAAGAAGTACCGCCGCGAGACCAACACCATGCCCAACTGGGCGGGCTCCTGCTGGTACGAGCTGCGCTACCTGGACCCGAACAACGACCGGAAGCTGGTCGACCCGGGGATCGAGCAGTACTGGATGGGCCCGCGCGAGGGCCGGCCGACCGGTGGCGTCGACCTGTACGTCGGCGGCGCCGAGCACGCCGTACTGCACCTGCTGTACGCCCGCTTCTGGTCCAAGGTGCTGCACGACCTGGGGCACATCTCGTCCGCCGAGCCGTTCCACAAGCTGTACAACCAGGGCATGATCCAGGCGTTCGTCTACCGGGACAGCCGCGGCATCGCGGTCCCGGCGGCCGAGGTCGAGGAGCGGGACGGAAAGTTCTACTACCAGGGCGAGAAGGTCAGCCGCGTCCTGGGCAAGATGGGCAAGTCCCTGAAGAACGCCGTCACGCCGGACGAAATCTGCGCCGAGTACGGTGCGGACACGCTGCGCCTGTACGAGATGGCGATGGGCCCCCTGGACGTGTCGCGGCCGTGGGACACGCGCGCCGTCGTCGGCCAGTACCGGCTGCTGCAGCGGCTGTGGCGCAATGTCGTCGACGAGGAGACCGGCCAGGTCACCGTCGTCGACACCGAGCCGGGCGAGGAGACGCTGCGGGCGCTGCACAAGGCGATCGACGGGGTCGGCCAGGACATGGCCGGGATGCGCTTCAACACCGCCATCGCCAAGGTCACCGAGCTGAACAACCACCTGACCAAGGCGGGCGGCCCGCTGTCCCGGAGCGTCGCCGAGTCGCTGGTGCTGCTGGTGGCGCCGCTGGCGCCGCACATCGCCGAGGAGCTGTGGCGCCGACTGGGCCACACCGAGTCGGTCGTGCACCAGGACTTCCCCGTCGCCGACCCGGCGTACGTCGTGGACGAGACCGTGACCTGCGTCGTGCAGGTCAAGGGCAAGGTCAAGGCGCGCCTGGAGATCTCCCCGTCGATCGCGGACGAGGAGCTGGAAGCGCTGGCCCTGGCCGATCCGGCCGTGATTGCAGCGCTGGACGGCGCGGGCATCCGCAAGGTGATCGTGCGGGCGCCGAAGCTGGTCAACATCGTGCCGGCGTGACGGCGCTGCCGTCCCGGAGCGAGGGCGCCGACTGTTCTCCGTGCGAGGGCGGTCGCCGTCCCGAGGTGACGGTGGTCGTCCCGGTGTGACAGTGGTCGTCCGGACGTGACGGTCGTCGTCCCGGTGTGTGACGGTCGCCGGGTAGCCGCCGGCTGTCGTACGGCGGTGTGGGGGCATTCCCCTACGGGCAGGTTGGGGGTTCCGAAGGAACCCTCGGCCTGCCCTTTCCGTTTACGGTGGAGGGGCCGGCACCCGGCAGCCGAAACGACATGCGAGGGACGCTCATGGAAGCCGTGATCCTGATTCTGGGGTTGCTCTTTTTCGCGTTCGTGGCCCTGGGCGTGTATGTGGGCGTCAAGGCCATCGGCGCGGCGAAGCGGGGCGTGGACCGCACGATCACGCAGGCGCGCCGGACCGTCGAGGACACCACGCTGCGGGCCAAGAGCTACGGCCAGCCGGGCGTGAGCGGAGAGCTGGCGCAGCTGCGGCTCGCGTTGCGCACGTCCATGCGGGCCACGCAGGAGGCGCTGCAGGCGGGAGTCGCCGAGGATGCCTCGCTCTCGGAGTCACTGGGCCTCTTCCAGCGGCTGAGTGTGCACGGGCGAGAGCTGGACGACGACCTGAAGAGACTGGAGCGCGAGCCCGACCGGGCGACGGTCGCCTCGATGCTGCCGGGCCTGAAGCAGCGTACGGAGCGGATCACACACTCCGCGGATTCGCTGCGGTGGGCCGCCCGGGACCGGGCGCGGCGGTTCATCGAGGACGATCTGGACGCGCTGAATGCGCAGATCGATGTGGAGGCCGGGGCGCTGCGGCACTGGACGGTGGAGCCGGACGAACCGGTCCACGGGCAGGGCGACGGCCGCGACCGGGGCCAGGGGCGGGAGACCGGTCCGGGGCAGGGGCAGAACCAGGGACAGGCGAGCCGGCCGGGGCAGGGAGGCCGGCCGGTCGACGATACGGCGCAGGCGATCACGGCTGCGGACCCGCGGCGGCAGACGCAGTACCCGTGGCAGAAGGCGGCTCGGCCCGAAACGACGAACTGAGGCGCTCGATGACCGGCGGTGACCTGATGCGGTCCGGAGCGGTCCGGAGCGGTCCGGAGCGGTCCGGAGCGGTCCCGAGCGGTCCTGAGCGATCATTCGGTCGGGGTCGGACTGCCGGGCCGAAGACTTGCCAGGTAACCTCCCGCTCATGTCCCGCCATGTCGCGATCGTCACCGATTCCACGGCCTACCTGCCGCCCGAGGCGATGGAACGGCACGGCATCACCGCGGTGCCGCTGACCGTCGTCCTCGGTGATCAGGCGCTGGAGGACGGCACCGAGATCTCGGCCCGCTCCCTTGCACTGGCGCTCCAGAAGCGTCGCCCCGTGACGACTTCCCGGCCCAGCCCGGAGGTCTTCGCCGCCGCGTACCGGGCCGCGGCCGAGGCCGGAGCAGGCGGTGTCGTCTCGCTGCACCTCTCGGCCGAGATCTCGGGCACCTACGACGCCGCCCTGCTCGCGGCGAAGGACGCACCGGTTCCGGTACGGGTGGTGGACACCGGGATGGTCGCCATGGCCCTCGGATTCTGCGCCCTGGCAGCGGCGGAGACGACGGAGGCGGGCGGGAGCCTGGACGAGGCGGTCGCGGCCGCGGAGAAACGGGCCGCGGGCACCTCCGCGTACTTCTACGTCGACACGCTGGACTATCTGCGCCGCGGCGGTCGTATCGGTGCGGCGCAGGCTCTGCTGGGATCGGCGCTCGCCGTGAAGCCGCTGCTCCAACTGGACGGCGGCCGTATCGAACTGCTGGAGAAGGTCCGGACGGCCTCGAAGGCCATCGCGCGCCTGGAGGAGATCGTCGCGGAACGCGCGGGCCTCGGCCGGGTGGACATCGCCGTGCATCACCTGGCGGCACCCGAGCGGGCCGAGCGGCTCGCCGAGCGGCTGCGCGAGCGGGTGCCGGGCCTGGTCGATCTGCATGTCAGCGAGGTGGGCGCGGTGATCGGTGCCCACACCGGGCCCGGCCTGCTCGGGGCTGTGGTCTCACCACGCTGAAGCCGGTTCGCGGCTCTTGCCTCCTGGATCCCGGCCCTCGGATCTCACTCCTGGGAGTGGCCGAGTTATCCACAACTGGTCGGTTGTCCACCGGAATCGGGTCTGCTCAGCGGGTTCGGACGGATGTGCCTACCGTCGTGAGGCATGGCTCCCCGATCACCTCGTGCAACCAGTGGAAGCGGCACCGGCCCCGGCCGTGCCCGTAGCGGCCTCGGCCCCGGACGACGACGGTCCTCGCGTGGGCGCGCGGACGTCGTGGCGGCGGTTTCACGGCGTCGGGCGGACGCCCTCATGGGAGGGGCGTACAGCGGACGGGGCGCGCAGCCTGTTCTTGGGGCTGCCGCGGCTCCTGCCCCAGCTTCGGCTCCGGCTCCCCTTCGGGCTTCTGCTTCTGCTTCCGCTCCAGCTCGGGCTCCCGTTCCGGCTCCGGCTCCGGCGCGGACTCCCGTTCCCGCTCCTGCGTCCTTTTCGGCGTCCACTCCGGCCTCGGCTCCGATTCCGGGCCCGACACCGAACCCCGCTACTGGCGGAGCTACGGCAACGGCCATGGCTATGGATACGCCCTCTGCACCGGCCTCGACGCCGGCTCCGGGGCTGTGGGAGAGGGTGGTTCCCGCGCTGCGGGAGCGGATTCCGGTGTGGCTTCAGCTCAGATGCGGTGTGGAGCCGAGGACCCTCGCCGCACTGACCGTTGTCCTGATCGCGGCCGCGGTCTTCGCCGCGGTGCATTTCTGGTCCGCGCGCCCCCACTCCGTCAGAGCGCCCGATCCGGTCAACGAGGCTGTGGGCGCCAGGGCATCGGACCCGACGCCGGGGGCGGCCGGAGCACCCGAGCCGTTACCGGGGCCGCCACCGGCGACAGGGCCGGGCGGGCACATCGTTGTCGATGTGAGCGGGAAGGTGCGAAGGCCGGGGATCCAGCAACTGCCGTCCGGCGCACGGGTCGCCGATGCGATCAGGGCCGCCGGTGGCGCCCGCCCCGGTGTCGACCTCGCCGGGCTCAACCGGGCGCGGGTGCTCATGGACGGGGAGCAGATCGTGGTGGGCGCCCCAACGGGCCCTCCGGCCACCGGCGGTACGGGGGGAGCCGCCGCGGGCGGCGCCGGCAGCGGCGGCTCCGCGGCAGGGCCGGTCAGTCTCAACCGGGCGACCGTCGAACAACTCGACACCCTGCCCGGCGTCGGCCCGGTCCTCGCCCAGCACATCGTCGACTACCGCACACAGCACGGCGGTTTCCGTTCTGTCGACGAACTCCGCGAGGTCACCGGGATCGGCGATCGCCGGTTCGCCGACCTCCAACCGCTGGTGGGGCCATGAACCACCTGGACGTCCACGCGGCCTCGGGCCGGCGGCTGGGTGCCTCCGACCCCAGGCAGGAGGGCCCGCTCGACCTTCGGCTGGTCCCGCCGGCCTTGGCGGCCTGGGCCGGAGCGGCGCTCGCGACAGGCGCGCCGGGACGGTGGACCACGACGGGCGTGCTGCTCTGCGTCGGCGCCGCCATGATCCTTCTGGCGATGTCCGGGGTTTCGGCCACCCGCGCGACGCGTGGTTCGTCGGCCGGTGCCGGGGGAGGGGCGGCAGACGACGAGAGTGCGGCGCTCCACCAGTGGCGGCCGCACCTCACCGCAACCGCGACCGCGGCCGCGCTGCTCTGTGCCGCGGCCGGGGCCGCGTCTGCCGGGTGGCACAGCGCGGATGTACGACAGGGGCCGGTCCATGAGCTGGCTCAGCGGTTCGCGAGGGTCGATGCGGAGGTGACGGTGACGTCCGACGCCCGGCAGACCGTGCCCCGGGTACGCGGCGACCACAGCATGCCCGCCTCCCTCCTCGTGGATGCCGAGATCACACGGCTGACCGGGCCCGATGGTGCGGTCACCCAGCTGCGTACGCCGGTGCTGCTGATCGTCTCGCCCGGCGGATCGATGGCACGGTGGCAGCAGTTGCTCCCCTCCACCCGCCTGCGTTTCGGAGGCCGACTGGCGCCACCGCTGCACGCGGGGGAGCGCAATGCCGCCGTACTTCGGTCGGAGGGCAAGGGCCCGCCGCACATCACCGGCCCCCCTTCGCCGGTCCAGCGCACGGCGGGTGCTCTGCGTGCGGGGCTGCGGCAGGCGACCGAGCGGCTCGATCCCGATGCGCGGGCGCTACTGCCCGGCCTGGTGGTCGGCGACACCTCACGGGTCACGCCGGAACTGCACGATGCCTTCCAGACAGCCGACCTCACCCACCTGATGGCGGTCTCCGGTGCCAACCTGGCGATCCTGCTCGTTCTCCTGATCGGGCCGCCGGGCACGGCCACACGTGTCGAACGCCGCGGTCTGGCACCCCGGTTGGGATTCTCGCTGCGGATGACCGCGGTGCTCGGCGGCGGACTCACGCTCGCCTTCGTCATCGTCTGCCGACCGGAGCCGAGCGTGCTGCGGTCCGCGGCCTGCGGACTGATCACCCTGCTCGCCATCGGCACAGGGCGCCGCAGATCACTGATCCCCGCTCTGGCCGCCGCGGTTCTTCTACTGGTGCTGTACGACCCGTGGATGGCGCGCAGCTACGGCTTCGTCCTCTCCGTCCTGGCCACCGGTGCCCTGCTCACCATCGCCCCGAGATGGAGCGACGCGCTGCGACGGCGCCGGGTCCCGCCCCGGCTCGCCGAGGCGCTGGCCGCGGCCGCCGCTGCGCAGGCGGTGTGTGCGCCGGTCGTCGTACTGCTTGCCTCCCGGGTCAGTCTGGTGGCGATCCCGTGCAATCTGCTGGCCGAGTTCGCGGTGGCGCCGGCCACGGTCCTCGGGTTCGCCGCGCTCGCCCTGGCGCCGGTGGCCATGCCGGTGGCGGAGCTGCTCGCCCGGATCGCGGGGTGGCCGGCCGGGTGGATCGCCTCGGTGGCCCGTACCGGGGCGGCGCTGCCCGGGGCGGAGATCGACTGGCCCGACGGCGGGAAGGGCGCGCTGCTGCTCGCCGCGCTGACGGCAGCGGTGGTGCTGTCCGCGCGCCGTATCGCGCGCCATCCCTGGGTCTGCTCGGCCGCCGCGCTGCTGCTCATTCTCGTGGTGCTGCGTCCGGTGCCGCTCAGCCGGGTGCTGACCGGATGGCCGCCGCCGGACTGGGCGTTCGCGATGTGCGATGTCGGTCAGGGCGACTCCCTCGTGCTGGCCGCCGGGAACCGCAAGGGCGTGGTCGTCGACACCGGTCCCGATCCCCGGCTCGCCGACCGGTGCCTTCGTGACCTGGGCATCACCGAGGTGCCGCTTCTGGTCCTCACGCACTTCCACGCGGACCATGTGCGCGGGCTGCCCGGTGTGCTGCGGGGCAGAGCGGTGGGAGCGATCCAGACGACGAGCCTGGACGAACCGCCGGACCAGGTCGCGTTCGTACGGAGAACGGCCACTGCGGCGGGTGTCCCGCTGGTGCGGGCCGTCCCCGGCGAACGCCGCCGGATCGGTCCCCTCGACTGGCGAGTCCTGTGGCCTGCGGGCGGCATCGGGGCGGGCGGCGCGCCGATGGCCGGGGGAGCCGGATACGGTTCCGTACCGCAGGAGCCGAATGATGCCAGCGTCACCCTGTACGTCCGGACGGGCCGGTTGACCCTGTTGCTCCTGGGGGACCTCGAACCTCCGGCCCAGCAGGGGTTGTTGCGCAGATATCCCGTGCTCCCGCGGGTGGACGTTCTCAAGGTCGCCCATCATGGCTCCGCCCATCAGGACCCCGCTCTGCTGCGCAGCGTGCACCCGAGACTCGCCCTGGTGAGCGTGGGCAGGGACAACCCGTACAGTCACCCGGCCCCGCGCACCCTCGACGCGCTCCGAGCCGGTGGAGCGGTGGTGCTGCGCACGGACACGGACGGAGCGATCGCCGTGGCGGGTGCCGGGGCGGGGCTGAGAGCGGTGGGCAGCTCATGAGCCCTGCTCTGCCGGTGGCCGCCGGACAGCCCGAGTCTGTCGGTGGTCACCGGACAGCCTCATTCTGTTGGCGGCCGCCGGACAGCCCACTTTTTCGGTGTCCGCCGGACAGTCCCGCTCCATCGGTGACCGCCGGACAGCCTCACCTTGTCAGTGGGCCACCGACAGCGCGCACAAGCCGATGGCGGTCGAAAGCGGAGTGGTCAATTCGGACCATCGGTAACACCTCCACCCAAGCCACTGCGAGCTGCTCTGTTTGCCTCGAACGCCACAATGGTGATCGAATGCATGCTCGTCGGTGGGCCGCTGCTCCGACGAGGACGTCCAGTCGTCGAGGACGTCCAGCCGTCAGGGCCCAAGGTGAATCGCCCCCGGGGGTAGGTAGAAGATGTTCGGCCGTTGGCTGGGAAGCAGGAGAGCGACGGATGCCGGGCGAGGCAACGCCCTCGCCGGGCTGGAGGTCCCACGCACGGCCGGAGTGCTCAGTTGCCGGGTGCTCGACCCCGTCAACGAGATCGTGCCGCAGGCCGAGTTCGTCGTCACGGACGGTGCGGGCCGCAAGGTCGTCGGTGGTGAGACGGACCCGTACGGCAGCGTCCTCGCCACCGTCCCGGCCGGTGAGTACCGGCTGGCCGTCACGGCTGAGGGCTTCACCCCGTTCCACGGCGCGGCCACGGTCGTCGAGGGCGGTCACTCCGGCCTCGGTGATGTGATGCTGCAACTCTCCGCGCCCCCGCAGTTGCCCGACCCGGGCGAGTGGGAGGTCGAGCCGATGCACTCGCAGATCGGCTTCACGGCCCGGCACATCGGCATGGCACGCATCCACGGCCGGTTCAACGTCTTCGCCGGTGCGGTCCGGATCGCCGACCGGATGGAGGACTCGGCCATGCACGTGATCATCGACGCCGCGTCGATCGACACGAACGTCCAGATGCGCGACGACCATCTGCGTTCCAGCGACTTCCTCGACGTGGGCCGTTATCCGACGCTGGAGTTCTACAGCGACCGCTTCGTCCACCGCGGCGGCACGCGCTGGGGTGTGACCGGCGCGCTCACCCTGCACGGCGTCAGCCGCACGGTCACGCTCGACACCCAGTACCTCGGCCTGGGCAACGGCCTGGAGGGCGAGACCCGCGCCGCCTGCCGGGCCACCACGGAACTGCACCGCGAGGACTTCACCCTGACCTGGCAGACCATGCTGGCCCGGGGCATCGCGGCCGTCGGCTCCAGCATCTCCATCGACATGGACATTCAGATCGTCCCTAAGAGCTGAGCCGAAAGAGCCGAGCCGAAAGAGCCGGGCCAATAGAGCCGGACCGAAAGAGCCGAGCCGATAGAGCCGGGCCGGCAAGGGATCCGGTGGCCCCGCCGCACCGCTAGGGCGCTTCGAGCCACCCGTCGTACTCCGCGGCGAACGCGTCGAGCGCAGCGGAGTCCAGACGTGCCGACGGGTCTTCGACGACCACCAGCCACTGGGCGTCCTCGGCGTCGTCCTCGCCGGCCAGTGCGTCGCGTACGAGCTGGGGCTCCTCGGCGACCCCGAAGCGGTCGCCGAGCTCTCCGGCCACCTCCTCCGCGGCGTCGCGGTCGGGCAGCACCAGCACATGTCTCACATCACTCACCGGCCCATTCTCCCGTACGGCGTGAGCCGTTGCTCCGGCGGCGGGGTTGTCAGTGGCGCGTGGGATGCTGGAGGGCGATGGCCACCAGAAGGAATTCCACCGACGACCCGCTCGCCCCCCTCACGCTCGCCGTGGGGCAGGAGGACCTGCTTCTCGACCGCGCCGTGCAGCAGGTGGTGGCGGCGGCACGTGCCGCCGACCCCGACACGGATGTCCGCGACCTCACCTCCGACCAGCTCCAGCCCGGCACCCTCGCCGAGCTGACGAGCCCGTCGCTCTTCGCCGAGCGCAAGGTGGTGATCGTGCGCAACGCGCAGGATCTCTCCGCCGACACGATCAAGGACGTCAAGGCGTATCTCGGCGATCCGGTCGAGGAGATCACCCTCGTCCTGCTCCACGCGGGCGGCGCCAAGGGCAAGGGCCTGCTGGAAGCGGCGCGCAAGGCCGGGGCGCGGGAAGTCGCGTGTCCGAAGACGACCAAGCCGGCCGAGCGGCTCTCGTTCGTACGGTCGGAGTTCCGGGCGCTGGGGCGCTCGGCGACCCCCGAGGCGTGCCAGGCGCTGGTCGACTCCATCGGCAGCGATCTGCGGGAGCTGGCGAGTGCGGTCTCGCAGCTCGTCGCGGATGTCGAGGGCACGATCGACGAGGCGGTCGTCGCCCGCTACTACACGGGCCGCGCCGAGGCGTCGAGCTTCACGGTCGCCGACCGCGCGGTGGAGGGACGGGCGGCAGAAGCGCTCGAGGCGCTGCGCTGGTCGCTGTCGACGGGGGTGGCGCCCGTGCTGATCACCAGCGCGCTGGCGCAGGGTGTACGGGCGATCGGCAAGTTGTCCTCGGCCCGCGGGGGGCGCCCCGCGGACCTCGCCCGTGAGCTGGGCATGCCGCCGTGGAAGATCGACCGGGTACGCCAGCAGATGCGTGGCTGGACGCCGGACGGCGTGGCCGTGGCGCTGCGTGCGGTCGCGGCTGCGGACGCGGGGGTCAAGGGAGGCGGCGACGACCCGGAGTACGCGTTGGAGAAGGCCGTGGTCGCGGTGGCGCGGGCGGCGCGCTCCGGACGGTAGGGGCGCGCGGTAGCCGGGCGGGCTGAGGGCCTCTCCGGACGGAGTGCGGGCCCCGGGGGCGCGTCCACGAGTCCGGGGCGCGTCCACGTGTGCCGAACGGACCTGACCACGGGCCGGGCGGTCCGGACAGCGAGTATGCCGAAGGCCCCGGCCTTCGCTCTGGGGAGAGCGGAGGCCGGGGCCTTCGGATCACACTCGGTGCGCCGCACCCGCGTGGCGAACGCAGGTTCGGTGTGCGGCGCGGGGGCCGGGCAGGGGCGGGAGAGAGGGCCCGCTGGTCCGTTCCGGCGGTCACATCAGAATGCTCAGCCCTGGAGGGAGGCAACCTTGGAGGCCAGCGCCGACTTCTTGTTGGCGGCGGCGTTCTTGTGGATGACACCCTTCGAGACGGCCTTGTCGAGCGCGCGGGAGGCGTCGCGAGCAGCCGTAGCGGCCTTCTCGACGTCACCGGCGACGGCAGCCTCACGGGCCTTGCGGATAGCGGTCTTGAGCGAGGACTTGACGGCCTTGTTGCGCAGGCGCGCCTTCTCGTTCGTCTTGTTCCGCTTGATCTGGGACTTGATGTTCGCCACGACAGAGCCTTTTCAGGTTCGTTGGATCTTCGATGTGCGCCCCATGACCCAGAGGGTCGCGAGGCACAGCTGTCAACGGTACCAGCCCCGCTCCGACCGGCCCAAACCGGTCCCTGCCCCGCAACCATGGGACGATGGAGGCTACGTATCGATCCGACCGAACCGACATCGACCCGAGACACGGCGTTCGGCGTCTCAAGAATCAGGACCCTGCGTGCCCGCGACTCCTACCCACGTGCCCGAGCCGAGCCGTACCGACCCGGCGCTGATCCGCAACTTCTGCATCATCGCGCACATCGACCACGGCAAGTCGACCCTTGCCGACCGGATGCTCCAGCTGACGGGCGTGGTCGACCAGCGGCAGATGCGCGCTCAGTACCTCGACCGGATGGACATCGAGCGCGAGCGCGGCATCACCATCAAGTCCCAGGCGGTGCGTCTGCCCTGGGCGCCCAACACGGGCGAGGACCAGGGCCGCACCCATGTCCTCAACATGATCGACACCCCGGGCCACGTGGACTTCACCTACGAGGTCTCCCGTTCGCTCGCCGCCTGCGAGGGCACGGTCCTGCTGGTCGACGCCGCGCAGGGCATCGAGGCCCAGACGCTGGCCAACCTCTACCTGGCGATGGAGAACGACCTCACCATCGTCCCGGTGCTCAACAAGATCGACCTTCCGGCCGCGCAGCCGGAGAAGTTCTCCGAGGAGCTGGCCAACCTCATCGGCTGCCAGCCGGAGGATGTGCTCAAGGTCTCCGCGAAGACCGGCATCGGCGTGGACGTCCTGCTCGACCGCGTCGTCAAGGACGTTCCGGCCCCGGTCGGCAAGGCCGACGCCCCCGCCCGCGCCATGATCTTCGACTCGGTCTACGACTCCTACCGGGGCGTCGTCACGTACGTCCGAGTCGTCGACGGCCAGCTCAACAAGCGCGAGCGCATCCGGATGATGTCCACCGGCGCCACGCACGAGCTCCTGGAGATCGGGGTCTCCTCCCCGGAGATGACCCCGGCCGACGGCCTCGGCGTGGGCGAGGTCGGCTACATCATCACCGGTGTGAAGGACGTCCGGCAGTCCAAGGTCGGTGACACCATCACCTCCCTGAACAAGGGCGCGACCGAGGCGCTGGGCGGCTACAAGGACCCCAAGCCGATGGTGTTCTCGGGCCTGTATCCGCTGGACGGCTCGGACTACCCGGACCTGCGCGAGGCGCTCGACAAGCTCCAGCTCAACGACGCCGCCCTGGTGTACGAGCCGGAGACCTCCGCCGCGCTCGGCTTCGGCTTTCGCGTCGGCTTCCTCGGACTGCTCCACCTCGATGTGATCCGTGAGCGGCTGGAGCGCGAGTTCGGTCTCGAACTCATCGCCACCGCCCCCAACGTGGTCTACCGCGTGGAGATGGAGGACGGCACCGAGCACACCGTCACCAATCCGAGCGAATTCCCCGAGGGCAAGATCGACAAGGTGCACGAGCCCGTCGTGCGCGCCACGGTCCTGGCACCCAGCGAGTTCATCGGCGCGATCATGGAGCTCTGCCAGAACCGCCGCGGCACCCTGCTCGGCATGGACTACCTCTCCGAGGACCGGGTCGAGATCCGTTACACCCTGCCGCTCGCCGAGATCGTCTTCGACTTCTTCGACCAGCTGAAGTCCAAGACCCGGGGCTACGCCTCCCTCGACTACGAGCCCACCGGCGAGCAGTCCGCCCAGCTCGTCAAGGTCGACATCCTGCTGCACGGCGACAAGGTCGACGCGTTCTCCGCGGTCACGCACAAGGACAAGGCGTACGCGTACGGCGTGCGGCTCGTCGCCAAGCTGCGCGAGCTGATCCCGCGGCAGAACTTCGAGGTGCCGATCCAGGCCGCCATCGGCTCCCGGGTCATCGCCCGTGAGACCGTCCGCGCCATCCGCAAGGACGTCCTCGCCAAGTGCTACGGCGGTGACATCTCCCGTAAGCGGAAGCTGCTGGAGAAGCAGAAGGAGGGCAAGAAGCGGATGAAGATGGTCGGCAATGTGGAGGTGCCGCAGGAGGCCTTCATCGCCGTGCTGTCGACGGACGAGTCGGGCGGGGACAGCAAGGCCAAGAAGTAGCCCCTGCCACGAGACCGGGGAGCGGGTTCCGCGCGGGATTCCGCCCTGGCTCCGGCCCGTCCCTACTCGGTGGTAGCCCAACGGGCCCCTGGGTCGCAGCGCCCTGCGACCCAGGGGCCCGTTCGTTATGAAGCGGCGGCCCATTGCCTCTTACGCGGCGGACGCGGGCGCTCTACCCTGATCACGGCTCCGTAGTTACTCGCCAGTTAAACAAGCGGGATCGAGCACCGCGGGCCGGACACCGCAGGACAGACCCGCAGACGTACGCAGGAACAACAGGAATACGCGCAGGAACAACAAGCAGCAAGCAGCAACCAGCAGCCGGTCGTGAAGCACTGCCGCAGGCCCGGAGGATGTCGTGAGCGACACACAGACCCTGATCGAGAACCGACCGCCCTCCGTGGCGAACCTCTTCGCCGACCGCGTGGCGGCCACCCCGGACGAGGAGGCCTACCGCTACCCGGTCCCGTCGGCCGCCGGCGCGGGGCCCGACGAGTGGAAGTCGCTGAGCTGGGCGCAGGCCGCCGAGCGCGTGTACGCCATCGCGGCCGGGCTGATCGGTCTGGGAGTGCAGCCGGAGGAGCGGGTCGCGCTCGCCGCCAGTACCCGGGTGGAATGGATCCTCGTCGACCTCGGTGTGATGTGCGCGGGCGCCGCCACCACCACGATCTACCCGTCGACCAACGCCGAGGAATCGGCGTTCATCCTCTCCGACTCCGAGAGCCGGGTGCTGATCGCCGAGGACGCCGGCCAGCTGGCCAAGGCCCGGGAACGCCGCGCCGAGCTGCCGAACCTCGCCCATGTCGTCGTCATCGACCCCGAGGACGCCGGGCCCGCCGAGGGCGACCCCGAGGGCTGGGTGCTCACCCTCGCCGATCTGGAGGCCCGCGGCGCCGAGCACCTGGCGAAGAACCCCGACGTGGTCAAGGAGCGGGTCGCCGCGATCACGGCCGACCAGCTGGCCACCCTGATCTACACCTCGGGCACCACAGGCCGCCCCAAGGGCGTACGCCTGCCGCACGACAACTGGTCGTACATGGCCAAGGCCACCGTCGGGACCGGGCTGATCACCAAGGACGACGTCCAGTACCTCTGGCTGCCGCTCGCCCACGTCTTCGGCAAGGTCCTCACCTACGGCCAGATCGAGGTCGGGCACGTCACCGCCGTGGACGGCCGGGTCGACAAGATCATCGAGAATCTGCCGGTGGTCCAGCCGACGTACATGGCCGCGGTCCCCCGTATCTTCGAGAAGGTCTACAACGGCGTCGCCGCCAAGGCGCGGGCCGGCGGCGGGGCCAAGTACAAGATCTTCCAGTGGGCGGCCGGGGTCGCCCGCGAGTACGCGACCGTCTCGCAGGACAACTTCCGGCACACCGGCACCGCCTCCGTACCCTTCGCGCTCGGTGCCAAGCACAAGGTCGCCGACACCCTCGTCTTCGCCAAGATCCGCGAGGCGTTCGGCGGAAGGCTGCGCGCCTGCGTCTCCGGCTCCGCGGCGCTCGCCCCCGACATCGGCTACTTCTTCGCGGGCGCCGGCATCCACATCCTGGAGGGCTACGGCCTCACCGAGACCAGCGCCGCCTCCTTCGTCAACCCCGGCGAGGCCTACCGCACCGGCACCGTCGGCAAGCCGCTCCCCGGCACCGAGGTACGGATCGCCGACGACGGCGAGATCCTGCTGCGCGGCCCCGGTCTGATGGAGGGCTACCAGGGGCTGCCGGAGAAGACCGCCGAGGTGCTGGAGGCGGACGGCTGGTTCCACACCGGCGACATCGGAGAGCTGTCCGTGGACGGCTACCTCCGGATCACCGACCGCAAGAAGGACCTCATCAAGACGTCCGGCGGCAAGTACATCGCCCCGGCGGAGGTCGAGGGACAGTTCAAGGCGGTCTGCCCGTTCGTCTCCAACATCCTGGTGCACGGCGCGGACCGCAATTTCTGCACCGCCCTGATCGCGCTCGACGAGCCGACCATCCTCGGCTGGGCCGCCGAGAACGGCCTGGGCGGGAAGTCGTACGCCGACGTGGTGGCCACCCCGCAGGCCGTCGCGCTCATCGAGGGCTATGTGAAGCGGCTCAACGCGGGGCTGCAACGCTGGCAGACCATCAAGAAGTTCCGGCTGCTGCCCCGCGATCTCGACATCGAGCACGGCGAACTGACGCCCAGTCTCAAACTGAAGCGGCCGGTCGTCGAGCGTGAGTACAAGAGCCTCATCGACGACATGTACACGGGGGCCCGCGAGGCGTAAGGGGCGTACGAGGCGTACGACGGGCTGTCGTCACGGACCGCGTCGCAGCCCGTCGCACCGGTCGGCGCACGCGGCGCCGTGCGGCCGGTCCCGGCCGGCCGCACGGCACCACCGCCCTGTTCCTTCCCGCTCATTTTCTCCGCTCACTTCGGCAACTCGTCGCTTGCGGGCATGGTCCATCTGTCACTCTGTCGGTGTCGTCAGTGGCGCCCAGCGAGATCAGACAGACAGAACGAGAACAGACAGAGCGAGAACAGGTCAGGAGCTGCGCCGTGGGGTCCATTCCCTTGCAGCGGGACATCGTTCAACGTCCCGGCACCACCGTCGGCCATGCGGATGCACGGCCCGTCGCCCGCACGTCCCTGCCCGGAAACCTCCTCGCCCCCTCCGCCGGCCGCCGGTTCGTCGAGGCGGCGCTCACCGAGTGGACCGGGCTCGGACTGCCGGCGGCCGTGGGCTTCAGCGAGCGTCTGGCCGACGACGCGGCGGTCGTCGTCAGCGAACTGGTCACCAACGCGGTCGTGCACGCCGGGACCAACGTCGAGCTGCTGTGCCGGCTGGAGGAGGCCACCGAGGACGAGGTCGCGGCCCTGGTGCTGGAGGTCTCCGACCACCACCCGGCGCGCGCCGTGCGCAGCGAGCGCCGGGAGGGCGGCGGCCCGGCCGACGCGGCGGAGAGCGGGGTCCCCGCCGGGCCCGCCGACTACGGTCGCGGACTCCAGCTCGTCGGTACTCTCGCCGAGCGCTGGGGCATCACCTACCGCACCGGCCTCAAGACCGTCTGGGCCCGGCTTCCCGTCGACGACTGGAACCCGTTCCCCGAACCCTCCGCCGAGCCCGGATTCCAGCAGGGGCTGCGCGCCGCCGAACTGCTCGCCCCCACCGCGCGGCGGGCCCTGCGCGACGACGCGGACTGGGCCGGCCGCGGCGCGCTCTCCTTCCTCGCCGAGGCCTCGGACCTGCTGGCCGGCCAGCTCGACGAGGACATCGTGGCGGCGCTCGCCGGACAGTTACTGGTGCCCAGGCTCGCCGACTGGTGCGCGATCTGGCTGGAGCCCGAGAACGGCGGCCCCGCGGCCGTCCCCCGGCTCGCCAGCGTCTGGCACCGCGACGAGGCCGAGACCGGACAGCTGCGCACGGTGCTGGAGCAGGGCCCGATCAGGCTGCCCGAACGGGTGGGCACCGGGCCCGTCTCCATGCCCTGGCCCGGGGGAGAGGAGGACGGCGAGAAGACCGACGAGCACGCCGAGTCCGCTCTCGCCTACCGGATCACGTCGGGCGGCCGGACACTCGGCGCCGTCCTCCTCGGCCGGGAGGGCACGGCCCGCGTCCCCGACGAAGTGACCGCCCTGATCGAGGACTTCGTGCGCCGGGTCGGCCTCGCCGTCGGAGCCGCCCGTGCCTACACCCGGCAGGCCACCATCAGCCGCATCCTGCAACGCGCGCTGCTGCCCGGCAAGGTCGCCGACATACCCGGCGTCACCAGCTCACTGGTGTACGAACCCAGCGACGACGGGGTCGTCGGCGGCGACTTCTACGACATCTTCCCGTGCCCCGGCGACCGCTGGTGCTTCGTCCTCGGCGATGTCCAGGGCAGCGGTCCCGAAGCCGCTGTCGTCACCGGACTGGCCCGGCCCTGGCTGCGACTGCTGGCCCGTGAGGGTTTCGGCGTCGGCGAGGTGCTGGACCGGCTCAACCGGCTGCTCCTGGACGATGCGATGGAGGCCGCCGAGGCGGCCGCGCTCATGGTGGCCGCGGCGGGCGGCCAGCAGACGGCGGACACCGGGCAGTCCCGCTTCCTCTCCCTGCTGTACGGGGAACTCGTGCCGCTGCCCGGCGGCGGCGTGCGCTGCACCGTGGCCAGCGCCGGCCACCCGCTGCCGCTGCTGCTGCGGCCCGACGGCCAGGTGCGCCCGGCTGCCGAGCCGCAGATGCTGCTCGGGATCTTCGACGACGTCGCGTACGAGAGCCAGAGCTTCGAACTGGCACCGGGCGACAGCCTGCTGTGCGTGACCGACGGCGTGACGGAGCGGCGCTCCGGGACGCTGATGTTCGACGACGGGGACGGCCTGGCCCAAGCGCTGGCGGACTGCGCCGGCCTGTCGGCGGACGGGATCGCGGACCGGATCAAGCGGGCCGTGCACGAATTCGCCGAGCGGCCGCCCGATGACGATCTGGCGCTGCTGGTGCTACAGGCGGGGTGAGCGCAAGGGCGGGGCGGCCGGGTGGGGCTCGGTGGGTGCGGCCCGGGGCGGTGGCCCGGCGCGGTGGCCCGGCGCGGTGGCCCGGTGGCCCGGTGGTGCGGTCCGGCGCGGTGGCCCGAGGCGGTGGCCCGCCGGGTGCGGCCCGGCGGGGCGGCCGGGCGGGGCGGTCCGAGGGTGCGTCCCCGTCTGTGATCACGAGCGTGGCTCGGAGGTCCCGGGCGGCGGGTGACAATGGGCGGTATGCCTTCCGTACTGCCCGATGGTGAACCCGTACCCGACGACGGGGCGCTGCCCCGCCATGCCCTGGAAGGCGCCGCCGACCGGCCGCTCGGCTTCTACCTGCACGTGCCCTACTGCGCGACCCGCTGCGGCTACTGCGACTTCAACACGTACACCGCCACCGAGCTGCGCGGCTCCGGCGGTGCGCTGGCCTCCCGGGACAACTACGCCGCCCATCTGATCGGCGAGGTCCGCCAGGCCCGCAAGGTCCTCGGCGACGATCCGCGCCAGGTCCGTACGGTCTTCGTCGGGGGCGGTACGCCGACCCTGCTGGCCGCGGCGGACCTGGTACGGATGCTGGGGGCGATCCGCGACGAGTTCGGGCTCGCGGACGATGCCGAGATCACCACCGAGGCCAACCCGGAATCCGTCGGTCCGGCGTATCTGGCCGAGCTGCGGGAGGGCGGCTTCAACCGGGTCTCGTTCGGGATGCAGAGCGCGCGGCAGCACGTGCTGAAGATCCTCGACCGTACGCATACGCCGGGGCGGCCCGAGGCGTGTGTCGCCGAGGCGCGGGCGGCGGGCTTCGCTCACGTCAACCTCGATCTGATCTACGGAACGCCCGGGGAGTCCGACGACGACTGGCGCGCCTCGCTGGCCGCGGCGATCGGCGCGGGGCCGGACCATGTGTCGGCGTACGCGCTGATCGTCGAGGAGGGCACCCGGCTGGCCCGGCGGATCCGGCGCGGCGAGATCCCGATGACCGACGACGACGCCCACGCGGACCGCTATCTGATCGCGGACGAGGCGATGACGGCGGCGGGCTTCTCCTGGTACGAGGTGTCGAACTGGTCCCGCACGCCCGAGGGCCGGTGCCTGCACAACGAGCTGTACTGGCGCGGCGCCGACTGGTGGGGCGCCGGTCCCGGGGCGCACAGCCATGTCGGCGGGGTGCGCTGGTGGAACGTGAAGCATCCGGGGGCGTACGCGCAGGCTCTGGCCGAGGGGCGGTCGCCGGGGGCCGGGCGCGAGATCCTCTCCGCGGAGGACCGGCGGGTCGAGCGGATCCTGCTGGAGCTGCGGCTCGCGGAGGGATGTCCGCTGTCGCTGCTGGCACCGGCGGGGCTGGCCGCGTCCGAGCGGGCGGTGGAGGACGGGCTGCTGGAGCGGGCGCCGTACGGGGCGGGGCGGGCGGTGCTCACGTTGCGGGGGCGGTTGCTGGCGGACGCGGTGGTACGCGACCTGGTGGACTGAGAGGGCGGGGCGTACGCGGGCCCCTGAGGAGCGAGCTCCGGGGCGTACGCGACCCCCTGTGCAACGGGCCCCGGGGCGTACGCGACCCCCTGAGGAGCGGGCCCGGGGCGCACACGGGACCCCGCCCCGGGGGCCGCTCCTCGGGGCCGGGCCCCCGCCCCGGGGCCGGCTCCTCAGACGCCGGGGAGGCTGTCCTCGGGCGCCGTCACGAAGTCGATCAGGTGTTCCACGGAGCCCAGCAGTGCCGGCTCCAGATCCCGGTACGACCGCACCGTGGACAGGATGCGCTGCCAGGCCGCGCCCGTGTTCTCCTCCCAGCCCAGCGCGCGGCACACGCCCGTCTTCCAGTCCTGGCCGCGTGGGATCACCGGCCAGGCGGTGATCCCCACGGACGACGGCTTCACCGCCTCCCACACGTCGATGTAGGGGTGGCCGACCACCAGGACGTCCGTGTCCGACACCTGGGCCGCGATCCTGGACTCCTTGGAGCCGGGAACCAGGTGGTCGACCAGGACGCCCAGCCTGGCGTCCGGGCCGGGGGAGAATTCGCGCACGATGGCCGGGAGGTCGTCGATGCCCTCCAGGTACTCGACGACCACGCCCTCGATCCGCAGATCGTCGCCCCAGACCCGCTCGACCAGCTCCGCGTCGTGACGGCCCTCCACATAGATCCGGCCCGCCCGCGCGACCCGGGCGCGCGCGCCGGGTACCGCGACCGAACCCGAGGCCGTACGCGCCGGGCGTGCGGGAGCGGCCGCCGACGGGCGTACGAGCGTGACCACCCGGCCCTCCAGCAGGAAGCCGCGCGCCTCCATCGGGAACACCCGGTGCTTGCCGAAACGGTCCTCCAGGGTCACCGTCGGTCCCTGGGCCGTCTTCTCGCAGCGGATCACCGCACCGCAGAATCCGGTGGAGACCTCCTCCACGACCAGATCGGGTTCGGCGGGGACCTCGGGAACGGGGGCGGACCTCTTCCACGGCGGGGTCAGGTCCGGCTGGTAGCTGCGCATCGGAAGACGATAGGACGGGAACAGGTCACGACACGCCGAAGAGGGCGGCCAGCCGGTCGCGCTGCGCCCTGACGAACACCGCGTCCACCACCTGCCCGTGGCCCGGCACGTACACCGCGTCCTCGCCCCCGAGCGCCAGCAGCCGGTCCAGCGCGGCCGGCCAGCGGGCCGGGACCGCGTCCCGGCCCGCCTGCGGTTCGCCGGACTCCTCGACCAGGTCGCCGCAGAGCACCACCGCGGGGGAGCCGGGGACGAGCGCCACCAGATCGTGGCCGCTGTGGGCGGGGCCCACGTTCGCCAGCAGCACCTGGCGGCCGCCCAGGTCGAGCGTCCACTCGCCGCACACCTCGTGGTGGGGCGCCACCACCACGCCGGCGGCCTCCGCCGCGTCGTGCTCGGACAGCCCGTGGCGGACCGCGGAGGCGTACAGCGCGTCCGCCCCGGACTTCAGCAGGTCCGCCATGCCGACCGCTCCGTACACCTGGACGCCGGAGAACGCCGCGGTGCCCAGCACATGGTCGAAGTGCGGGTGGCTGAGTGCGATATGCGTCACCTTGCGGCCGAGCAGGGCCTGTGCCTGGGCACGTACTTCGGCGCCCTCGCGGAGCGTCGATCCGGTGTCGTAGAGCAGCACACCATCGGCTCCGACCACCAGCGCGACGGTCGCATCCCATCCTGGAAGGCGCCGTCGGCCCATTCCGTGACCGAGTCGCTCCCAGCCGAACTCTTCCCAAGAGACGTCCATACCGGGACGCTATCGGCAACGACCTGCGTGGTCACGCGGTAGCGTGGCCGGTCGCCCTTGCTAGGTCCCCACTCGGCCGCCGTACACTGGCCGGGGGATTGCTGGCACTCGCGAGGACAGAGTGCCAGGCGGATTCCTGGGAATGAAACAGGGAACGGCCCGAGAACCACCGAGGAACACAGCTGGAGGTGTGCGCCATGCTCAGCGAACGCAGACTCGAAGTGCTGCGCGCCATCGTCCAGGACTACGTCGGCACCGAGGAGCCCGTGGGCTCCAAGGCGCTCACCGAGCGGCACAAGCTGGGGGTCTCCCCGGCCACCGTCCGCAACGACATGGCGGTGCTGGAGGACGAGGGCTTCATCGCCCAGCCCCACACCAGTGCGGGGCGTATCCCGACGGACAAGGGCTACCGGCTCTTCGTCGACAGGCTCGCGGGCGTCAAGCCCCTCTCGTCGCCGGAACGCCGGGCCATTCACAACTTCCTCGACGGCGCCGTCGACCTCGACGACGTCGTGGGCCGCACCGTACGGCTGCTCGCGCAGCTGACCCGGCAGGTCGCCATCGTGCAGTACCCCTCGCTGACCCGGTCCACGGTGCGGCACGTGGAACTGCTGTCGCTGGCGTCCGCCCGGCTGATGCTCGTGCTGATCACGGACACCGGCCGGGTCGAACAGCGCATGATCGACTGCCCCGCCCCCTTCGGTGAGACCTCTCTCGCCGATCTGCGGGCCCGGCTCAACAGCCGGGTCGTCGGACGCCGTTTCGCGGATGTCCCGCAGCTGGTGCAGGACCTGCCGGAATCATTCGAGAGCGAGGACCGGGGGACCGTGTCCACCGTGCTCTCCACCCTGCTCGAAACCCTCGTCGAGGAGACGGAGGAGCGGCTGATGATCGGCGGCACCTCCAACCTCACCCGCTTCGGGCACGACTTCCCGGTGATGATCCGGCCGGTGCTGGAGGCACTGGAGGAGCAGGTCGTGCTGCTGAAGCTGCTCGGCGAGGCCAAGGACTCAGGCATGACCGTACGGATCGGGCACGAGAACGCCCACGAGGGGCTCAACTCCACGTCCGTCGTCGCGGTCGGCTACGGTTCGGGCGACGAGGCAGTCGCCAAACTCGGCGTGGTCGGACCGACCCGCATGGACTACCCCGGAACGATGGGAGCGGTACGCGCAGTGGCACGTTACGTCGGACAGATCCTGGCGGAGTCGTAAGTGGCCACGGACTACTACGCCGTACTCGGCGTGCGCCGCGACGCATCTCAGGACGAGATCAAGAAGGCATTCCGGCGGCTCGCCCGCGAGCTGCATCCGGATGTGAACCCCGATCCGAAGACCCAGGAGCGGTTCAAGGAGATCAACGCCGCCTACGAGGTGTTGTCGGACCCGCAGAAGAAGCAGGTCTACGACCTCGGCGGCGACCCGCTGTCCGCCTCCGGCGGCGGTGGCGCGGGCGGGTTCGGACAGGGCGGCTTCGGCAACTTCTCCGACATCATGGACGCGTTCTTCGGTACGTCGTCGCAGCGCGGGCCCCGTTCGCGCACCCGGCGCGGCCAGGACGCCATGATCCGGCTGGAGATCGATCTCGCCGAGGCCGCGTTCGGCACGACCAAGGACATCCAGGTCGACACGGCCGTGGTCTGTACGACCTGCAGCGGCGAGGGTGCCGCGCCGGGCACCTCCGCCCAGACCTGTGACATGTGCCGCGGCCGCGGCGAGGTCTCCCAGGTCACCCGGTCCTTCCTCGGCCAGGTCATGACCTCGCGGCCCTGCCCGCAGTGCCAGGGCTTCGGCACGGTCGTGCCGACCCCGTGCCCGGAGTGCGCCGGCGACGGCCGCATCCGGTCCCGGCGCACGCTCACCGTGAAGATCCCCGCCGGTGTCGACAACGGCACCCGCATCCAGCTCGCGGGCGAGGGCGAGGTCGGCCCCGGCGGCGGCCCGGCCGGCGATCTGTACGTGGAGATCCACGAACTGCCGCACGCGGTGTTCCAGCGCCGCGGTGACGACCTGCACTGCACGGTGACCATCCCCATGACGGCGGGCGCGCTCGGCACCAAGGTGCCGCTGGAGACGCTCGACGGACTGGAGGAGGTCGACATCCGGCCCGGCACCCAGTCCGGCCAGTCGGTCCCGCTGCACGGCCGCGGCATCACACATCTGCGGGGCGGCGGGCGCGGCGATCTGATCGTGCACGTCGAGGTCATGACCCCGACGAAGCTGGACCCGGAGCAGGAGAGGCTGCTGCGCGACCTGGCGAAGATGCGCGGCGAGGAACGGCCCACCGGCCAGTTCCAGCCCGGACAGCAGGGGCTGTTCTCCCGTCTGAAGGACGCCTTCAACGGCCGCTGACGGTTCCCGGGGACGGTTTCGCACACCGTTCCCGCGGCACCGTTCCCTAACGCCGGACGGGCTCGCTCACCGAGCCCGTCCGGCGTTCGCGCAGAGATTTGAGGACAAAGGGGACCCGGGCCGGGCACGCCACGGCAGGCGGGACGTGACACGATGCGGTCATGTCATCCGTGTTGACCGATCTCTGCCGGTATCCGATCGTGCAGGCCCCGATGGCGGGTGGTGTGTCCTGTCCGCAGCTCGTCGCGGCCGTCGCCGAGGCGGGCGGGCTGGGCTTCCTCGCCGCCGGGTACAAGACGGCGGACGGCATGTACAACGAGATCAAGCAGCTGCGCGGGCTGACCGGTCAGCCCTTCGGCGTCAATCTCTTCATGCCGCAGCCAGTACTCGCCGATCCGAGCGCCGTCGAGGTGTACCGGCATCAACTCGCCGGTGAGGCCGCCTGGTACGAGACCCCGCTCGGCGACCCGGACTCCGGCGGTGACGACGGCTACGACGCCAAGCTCGCCATCCTCCTGGAGGACCCGGTCCCGGCCGTCTCGTTCACCTTCGGCTGCCCGACCCGCGACACCCTCGACGCGTTCGCCGCGGCCGGTACGTACACCGTCGTGACGGTCACCACGCCCGAGGAGGCCCAGGCCGCCCAGTGGGCGGGTGCCGACGCGGTCTGCGTCCAGGGCATGGAGGCGGGCGGCCACCAGTCCACCCATCGCGACGACCCGCAGACCGACGGCACCGGTATCGGACTCCTCTCCCTGGTGACCCAGGTCCGCGAGACCGTACAGGTGCCGATCATCGCCGCGGGCGGGCTGATGCGCGGGTCCCAGATCACGGCGGTGCTCGCCGCGGGCGCGGAGGCGGCGCAGCTCGGTACGGCGTTCCTCGTCTGCCCCGAGTCCGGGGCGAATCTGCTGCACAAGCAGGCGCTGACCAACCCGCTGTTCGTACGGACCGACCTGACCCGGGCGTTCTCCGGCCGCCCGGCCCGCGGCCTGGTCAACCGCTTCATGCGCGAGCACGGCCCGTACGCCCCCGCCGCGTACCCGCAGGTCCACTATCTGACCGCCGGTCTGCGCAAGGCGGCGGCCAAGGCCGGTGACGCCCAGGGCATGGCCCTGTGGGCGGGGCAGGGGCACCGGCTGGCACGCGAGCTGCCCGCCGGCCGGCTGATCGAACTGCTCGCCGAGGAACTGGACGCCGCACGGGCGGCCGTGAACACAGGGAGTACGCAGTGACCGCACCGGTCTTCGTCGTCGAACAGGTCCCCGGCGGGCCCGAGTTCGTCCTGGAAGGGCCCGAGGGGCGGCACGCCGTGTCGGTGAAGCGGCTGCGGGCCGGCGAGGACGTCGTGCTGACGGACGGCCGGGGCCGGTGGACGGAAGGAGTCGTCGGGGCCGCCGAGGGCAAGGACCGGCTCGTGGTCGTCGACCTGGTGACGGTCCACGAGGAGCCGCACCCCGCACCCCGCATCACGGTCGTCCAGGCCCTGCCCAAGGGCGACCGGGGCGAGGTCGCGGTGGAGACGATGACGGAGACCGGTGTCGACGCGATCGTGCCCTGGCAGGCCTCGCGCTGCATCACGCAGTGGAAGGGCGACCGCGGCCTCAAGTCCCTCGCGAAATGGCGCAACACCGCCCGGGAGGCGGGCAAGCAGTCGCGCCGGGTGCGCTTTCCCGAGGTGGCGGACGCGATGACGACCAAACAGGTGACGGCACTTCTGGCCACGGCCGGCTTCGCCGCCGTCCTGCACGAGGACCGGGAGCACGACAGCGAGCCACTGGCAGCCGTCCAACTCCCCACCCGGGGCGAGATCGTGCTGGTCGTCGGCCCCGAGGGCGGTGTGTCGCCGGACGAACTGGCGGTCTTCGCCGCGGCGGGCGCCCGGACCTGCCGGCTCGGGACGTCCGTCCTGCGCACCTCGACGGCGGGTACGGCCGCGACGGCGCTGCTGCTGGGGCGCACCGGCCGCTGGTCGTGAGACCGGCCGGCCCGGGTGCCGGCCGGTCTGCGTTCCCTGCGATGCGCCGACGCCCCGCCCGGAGTGGCCGCAAACCGTCTACCGTCCCGCGGGTGAATGGTGGGAAGCTGCCCGTATGGGGACAACAAGGGCATGGGGTCGGATCAGGACCCGCCGCTTTCTGGCCGCGTCCGCGCTCGCGGGCGCGGCGGCCGCCGGTGCGGTGGCCTGTGAGCCGGTGGGCGGGCTGAACTCCGCGTCCATCGCCGTGACCACCGACCGGACCGGCACCAGCGCCCTGGAGCGCAACGGGGTCGACGTGCAGTGGCTGAGCTGCACGGCGGATGCCGGCGGGGCCCGGACCGGGGGCGCGTCGCCCTCCGCCTCCGCGCACCGGATCGCGAACGTCGACTGCACCGGACGGACCGGGAGCGGCAAGGCCATCACGATCGACGGCAAGGTGACTCAGGAACTCGACGGGCGGTGCGTGCGGGGGGACCTGACCGCGAAGGCCGGCGGGAAGGTCGTCTTCCGGGCAGATGTGCTGGGCAACTGCAACGCAGCCCCGTCGACCGGCGGCTGGGCGAATCCGCCCATGGGCGCCGGCAGCGGCGCCCGGCCGGCGGTCACCGTGACGGTCACGGTGACCGAGTCTCCCCGGGGCAAGTGAGCGCGTCCGGCACCGGGCCACCCGGCGGACTCCGGCCAACCCAGTTCCGCGGAGCACGCCCGCGGCCTAGGGTGATCGATGTGACGCAGCCTGCCTACCTCCGATACCCCCATGTCCAGGGCGATTTGATCGCCTTCACCGCCGAGGACGATGTCTGGCTGGCGCCGCTGGACGGCGGCCGAGCCTGGCGCGTCAGCGCCGACAACCGACCTGTCACCAACCCGCGGATATCCCCCGACGGGACCCGGGTCGCCTGGACGTCCACCCGGGACGGGGCGCCCGAGGTGCACGTCGCACCGGTCGACGGCGGCCCCTCCGAGCGGCTCACCTTCTGGGGCGACGCGCGGACCTCCGTACGCGGCTGGACGCCCGAGGGCGACGTACTGGTCATCAGCACCCAGGGGCAGGCGTCGCTGCGGCGCAGCTGGGCCAGGGCCGTCCCGGTCGACGGCGGACCCGCGCGGACCCTGCCGTACGGCCCCGTCGGCTCCCTCGCGCACGGGCCCGGCGGACGGGTCCTGCTGCTCTCGGTGACCATGGGGCGTGAGGCCGCCTCCTGGAAGCGCTACCGGGGCGGCACCGCGGGCAAGTTGTGGATCGCGCAAGAAGAGGCGGGCGACGGCCCGGTGGAGTTCGTGCGGCTCCACGAGGACCTCGACGGGAACCTCGAATGCCCGATGTGGGTGGGCGACCGTGTCGCCTTCCTCTCCGATCACGAAGGCGTCGGCGCGCTCTACTCCTCGCTCCCCGACGGCTCGGATCTGCGCCGCCACACCGCCGCCGAGGGCTTCTACGCCCGCCACGCGACCACCGACGGCACGCGCGTCGGCTACGCCTCGGCCGGTGAACTCTGGCTCCTGGACGACCTCGAAGGCGCCGCGCCCCGCCGCCTCGACATCCTGCTCGGCGGCCAGCGCGCCGACCTCCAGCCCCACTCCGTGCACGCCGGCAGCCACCTCGACGCCGCGTCCCCGGACCGCACGGGCCGCGGCAGCGCGGTCGGGACGCGCGGCGCCGTCCACTGGGTCACCCACCGCGAGGGCCCGGCCCGCGCGCTCGCCGTCGAACCGGGTGTGCGGGCGAGGATGCCCCGCACCTTCCAGGCCGACGGCGACCAGCACGTCGTCTGGGTCACCGACGCCGAGGGCGACGACGCCCTGGAGTGCGCGCCCGCCACCGGCACCGCACCGGGCTCGGTACCGCGCCGCCTCGCCGCGGGCCGGATCGGCAGGGTTCTCGACCTCGCCGCGGCCCCCGACGGCAGCCGGTTCGCCGTCGCCGCGCACGACGGGCGGGTACTGATCGTCGAGCGGGAGAGCGGCGAGGTCCACGAGGTGGACCGCAGCGAGCACAGCGACGCCTCCGGCCTGGTCTTCTCGCCCGACTCCTCCTGGCTCGCCTGGTCGCATCCCGGGCCCGAGCCGCTCAGGCAGCTCAAGCTCGCCCACCTCGCCGATCTCTCGGTCGCCGAGGCCACCCCGCTGCGCTTCCGGGACTTCTCCCCGGCCTTCACCACCGACGGCAAGCACCTCGCGTTCCTCTCCGAGCGGTCCTTCGACCCGGTCTACGACGCCCATGTCTTCGACATGGCGTTCGTCGGTGCCTGCCGCCCGCATCTGCTGACGCTCGCCGCCACCACGCCCTCCCCGTTCGGGCCGCAGCGCCACGGCCGCCCGATCGAGAAGGAGAAGGGCGGCGAGGGCGAGGACAACCCGACCGCGCTGCCCGTCACCCGGATCGACCTCGAAGGGCTCGCCGACCGGATCGTGCCGCTGCCCGTCGAGGCCGCCAGCTACTCCACGCTGCGCGCCGCGAAGGACGGCCTGCTGTGGCTGAACCACCCGGTGACCGGGGTGCTCGGCGCGAGCGGTGCCACCCCCGACGCCCGTCTGCCCGAGACCGTCCTCGAACGGTACGACCTGGAGAAGCTGCGCTGCGAGGAACTCGCCTCGGACGTCGGCGGATTCGAGGTCAGCGGCGACGGCAGGCGGATCGCCCTGCAGGCCCGGGGCAAGCTGCGCATCGTGCCGTCCGACAGCCGGGTCGCGGCCGGTGACGACGACCACGACAGTGACAGCAGCGTCACCGTCGACCTCTCCCGAATCCGCCGGACCCTCGAACCGGCCGCCGAGTGGCGCCAGATGTACGACGAGGCCGGGCGCATCATGCGGGACAACTTCTGGCGTCCCGACATGGGCGGCATCGACTGGGACGGGGTCCTGGACCGCTACCGCCCCGTGCTGGAGCGCGTCGCCACCCACGACGACCTGATGGACCTGCTGTGGGAGGTGCAGGGGGAGCTCGGCACCTCGCACGCCTATGTGACACCGCCTGCCGGATGGCGCGACGACTCGGCCCGGCAGGGGCTGCTCGGCGCGGACATCTCCCGTACGGACGACGGCGGTTGGCGCATCGACCGCATCCTGCCGTCCGAGACCTCCGACCCGGAGGCCCGCTCGCCGCTCGCCGCACCCGGCGTGGCGGTGCGCGTCGGGGACGCGATCCTCGCCGTCGACGGCCACCCGGTCGACCCGGTGGCCGGCCCCGGACCCCTGCTCACCGGCTCCGCCGGCAAGCCGGTCGAGCTGACCGTCTCACCGGTGGACGGCGGCGACCCGCGCCATGTCGTCGTCGTGCCGGTCGCCGACGAGGAGGCGCTGCGCTACCACGCGTGGGTCGCGGACCGCAGGGCCTACGTCCACGAGCACTCCGGCGGACGCCTCGGCTACCTCCACGTCCCGGACATGGTCGGCTCGGGCTGGGCGCAGCTCCACCGCGATCTGCGGATCGAAGTGGCCCGGGAGGGGCTGGTCGTGGACGTCCGGGAGAACCGCGGCGGCCACACCTCGCAGCTGATCGTGGAGAAGCTCGCCCGGCGCATCGTCGGCTGGGACCTGCCGCGCGGCATGCAGCCGTTCAGCTATCCGGGGGACGCGCCGCGCGGCCCGGTGGTGGCCGTCGCCAACGAGTTCTCCGGCTCGGACGGCGACATCGTGAACGCCGCGATCAAGGCGCTGCGCATCGGACCGGTGGTCGGCACGCGTACCTGGGGCGGGGTCGTCGGCATCGACAACCGGTACCAGCTCGTGGACGGGACGTCGGTCACCCAGCCCAAGTACGCGTTCTGGCTGGAGGGTTACGGCTGGGGTGTGGAGAACTACGGGGTCGATCCCGATGTCGAGGTCGTGATGACGCCGCAGGACCATGCGGCCGGGCGCGATCCGCAACTGGACGAGGCGATCCGGATCGCGCTCGCGTCGCTGGCGGAGACCCCGGCGAAGCGGGCGCCGGAGCGGCCGGGGGCGTAGCGGGGGAGGAGCACCGGAGGGGGCGCGGCGCGCCTGCGGCCGACGCCGTCCCCTCCGGTGCCCGGGGCGCTGCCCCCGGCCCCCCCGCTCCGTTCGCCCGGCCCCTCCGCTCTCCGTTCGCCCGGACTCCCGCTTCGTCCCCCCGGACCCCGCTTCGATCGCCGGAGGGGCCCGATTCACGCCCCCACCGCCCCGATACCATGCCGTACAACGATCACCACCGACCGAGGAGCCGACCCCATGGCGGGAGAACCGCAGCCCGACTGCCTGTTCTGCAAGATCGTCTCGGGTGAGATCCCGGCAACCATTGTCCGGGAGACCGAAACCACCGTCGCCTTCCGGGACATCAACCCCCAGGCCCCCACCCACGTACTCGTCATCCCCCGCCTCCACCACCCGGACGCCGCCGCGCTCGCCGCCGCCGAGCCGGCCGTCGCCGCCGACATACTGCGCGAGGCCGGGCACGTCGCCGCCGACGAGAAGATCGTGGACACCGGCTACCGGGTCGTCTTCAACACCGGCGCCGGCGCCGGGCAGACCGTCTTCCACGCGCACGCCCACGTCCTGGGCGGCCGCGGACTGCAGTGGCCCCCCGGCTAGAACGGGCGATCGCACACCGTGTCCGTACGCGAACTCGTGGTCCTCGGCACCGCCAGCCAGGTCCCGACCAGGCACCGCAATCACAATGGCTACCTGCTGCGCTGGGACGGCGAGGGCATCCTCTTCGACCCCGGTGAGGGCACTCAGCGCCAGATGCTGCGGGCCGGCGTCGCCGCGCACGACATCGACCGGATCTGCGTCACGCACTTCCACGGCGACCACTCGCTCGGCCTGGCCGGGGTGATCCAGCGGATCAACCTCGACCAGGTCCCGCACCCGGTCACCGCGCACTACCCGGCGAGCGGACAGCGCTTCTTCGAGCGGCTGCGGTACGCGACCGCCTACCGCGAGTCCGTCGAGCTGACCGAGGCTCCGGTCGCCGCCGACGGGGTGCTCGCCACCACGAAGGCCTACACGCTCAGCACCCACCGGCTCTCGCACCCCGTCGAGTCGTACGGCTACCGGCTCGTCGAACCCGACGCGCGCCGCATGCTGCCCGCGAAACTCGCCGAACACGGCATCGCGGGGCCCGACGTCGGCCGGATCCAGCGCGAGGGTGCCCTCGGCGGCGTCACGCTCGACGACGTCTCCGAGCGCAGGCGCGGCCAGCGGTTCGCGTTCATCATGGACACAAGGCTCTGCGACGGCGTGCACGTGCTCGCCGAGGGATGCGACCTGCTGGTCATCGAGTCGACCTTCCTCGACGAGGACGAACGGCTCGCCACCGACCACGGCCATCTGACCGCCGGCCAGGCGGCCCGGGTGGCCCGGGACGCGGGCGTACGCCACCTCGTGCTGACCCACTTCTCGCAGCGGTACGACGACCCGGCCGTCTTCGAGACCCAGGCCCGCGCCGCGGGGTTCGAGGGCGAACTGACCGTCGCCCGGGACCTCAGCCGGGTCCCCGTGCCCACCCGGCACGTCTGAAACATCGGCACCACCATTTGTGAGCGTGAAAAACCCGTGCACCTCCCCAAAGCCGAACTCCACCTCCACATCGAGGGAACCCTCGAACCCGAGCTGGCCTTCGCGCTCGCCGAACGCAACGGCGTGCGGTTGCCGTACGCGGACACCGAGGAGCTCCGCACCGCCTACCTCTTCGACGATCTGCAGACCTTCCTCGACCTCTACTACGCCCTGATGGCCGTGCTCCGGACCGAGGAGGACTTCGAGGAGCTCGCCGACGCGTACCTCACCCGCGCCGCCGCCCAGGGCGTCCGGCACGCGGAGATCTTCTTCGACCCGCAGGCGCACACCGCGCGCGGCGTCCCGATCGGCACCGTCGTCGAGGGGCTCGGCCGGGCGCTGGACCGCAGCGAGGAGAAGCACGGCATCTCCACCCAGCTGATCATGTGCTTCCTGCGCGACGAGTCCGCCGAGTCGGCGCTGCGGACCCTGGAGTCCGCGAAGCCGTATCTGCACCGGATCAGCGCCGTCGGCCTCGACTCGGCGGAGGTCGGGCACCCGCCCGTCAAGTTCCGCGAGGTGTACGAGGCGGCGGGGGCGCTCGGGCTGCGCAAGGTCGCCCACGCGGGCGAGGAGGGTCCGCCCGAGTACATCCGGGAGGCCCTGGACGTCCTCGGGGTCGAGCGCATCGACCACGGTCTGCGCTGCATGGAGGACGCGGAGCTGGTGAAGCGGCTGGCCGCCGACCGGGTGCCGCTCACCCTCTGCCCGCTGTCCAACGTACGGCTGCGCGCCATCGACGCCCTGGAGCAGCACCCGCTGCGGGCCATGATGGAGGCCGGACTGCTCTGCACGGTGAACTCCGACGACCCCGCCTACTTCGGCGGCTACGTCGGGGACACCTTCCGGGCGGTCCACGAGGCGCTCGGTCTGGACCGGGAGCAGCTGCGCACACTGGCCCGCAACTCCTTCGAGGCGGCCTTCCTCGACCACGACGAGGAGCGCAGGGCGCGCTATCTGTCCGAGGTCGAGGCGTACGCGTTCGACTGACCGGCCCCGCCCGACGGGCCGGCCGTCCGGAACGCGTTCCGGACCGGGCGCCTGCGGCGCAGCGCGGGCAGGCTGATCTCCGCGACGGCCTGCTCGGGCGCGCCCAGCCTGGGCACGGCGCCGGGCACCGCCCCGGTGGTGACGGCGAGCAGCGCGGCCGGGGCGCCGCCCCTGCGGCGGACCGATCCCGGCACCAGCGGGCGGCCCCCGGTGTGCAGGGCGACCGCCGTGATCGGGGTCGCGACCAGGAGCGTGACGGCGCCCAGGACCAGGCCCATGACCGGGTAGCCGGCCTGTTCGGACAGCACGCTGCCGAGGACGGGTCCGCAGGCCACTCCGACGGATGAGGCGGAGCCGGCGAGGACCGCCCAGCGGCCGCGTACGTCCAGGGACGCGGCCAGGCCGATCAGATACGACAGGACCACCGGGTAGACGGTGTTCCACAGGATCTCGCCGGTCGCGAACGAACCGAGGTTCCCGGCGGACGAGCTGAGCACGATGCTCGCCGCGATGATGACGGTGCCCAGACCGATCGGCACCGCCCGGCCGAGCTTCGCCCCGAGCACCCCGGCGCCCATCACGCCGAGCAGTCCCGCACCGAGCGCGGCGGCGAACACCGCGCCGACGCTGACCTCGGAGAGCCCCGCCTGGGCCACCCCGATCCGGCTGCTGACACCCCACAACGCGTTCTGCGCCATGGACCAGACGAGCATGCCGCCCGCCAGCACCAGGCCGGAGCGGCGGTGCGGCAGCCGGCCGGTGGCGGGGGCGGCGGGACCGCTGCGGGCGGCGTCGCCGAGCCGTGCGGTGGCGGGCCAGACGAGCAGGGCGACCAGGGCGATCGAGGCGAACGGCAGCCGGTGGCCGCCGCCGAGATGCGGGATCGTCAGATAGAGGGCGCCCGCCGTCGCGGAGACGCTCAGCAGACCCAGCGACGAGGTCCGGTGCGGATCGCGCTGGGCGGCGATGCCCGACGCGGCCACGGCGGTCGCCGTGCCGGAGCCGAAGCCGCCGGTCACCGCGCCCATGACCACCAGCGGCACGGAGTCCGCCAGCGCCGCGCAGCCGTACCCCGCCATGGCCAGCACGAGCCCGATCCGCGCCGGTCTTTGCGGCCCGTACGCCTCGACCCGGCCCGCCAGCGTGAATCCGGCGGTCGCGGAGCTCAACAGCAGGGCACTGCCCACCAGACCGGCCTGGGCCGTACTGAGGCCGAGGTGGACGGAGAGCCGCCCGACGATGGTGGGGAGCAGATAGGCGGCGAGGTAACCGGCGGTGAACACGGCGACCAGGGGCCACGCGGCGCGAGGGCGCGAGGACATGGGCGTTCCTGAAGACATGCCGAAGAGGCGAAGGAGGCAGGGAGGGCAGGCGAAGGCAGTGCGGGAATGCGGGAAGTACGGAGAGGCGGTGCACGCGTCGGCAGCTGTCGCCGACGGGGCTCGCGGGCCCAATTTGTATCAACTGCTCCCAGTCGACCGAAAGGCACCCCTATGTGATCTGCGTCACATATGCGTTTACCCTTCGAGTGTGCGGGTAGCAGCGTGCGTTTATGCAGGTCAGTGCCTGCGTGTGCGGGGCCGGTACGCGCCCGTGGCGAGCGGCGGCGCGGACCCTCCGGTTACGGGCGTGAATCGGGCACACTGGCCAGATCTGCCACGACCGGGGAGCGCAAGGGTGAGCACAGACATTCCGGGGATCGACCCACTGGACGGGCTGCGCGCCCCGCAGGACCCGGACTGCGACGTCTTCCTCACCGGCACGGTCTTCCTCGACATCATCTTCACCGGCCTGGACAGCGCCCCGGTCCGCGGCACGGAGTCCTGGGCGCGCGGCATGGGCTCCAGCCCCGGCGGCGTCGCCAACATGGCCACCGCGCTGGCCCGGCTGGGACTGCACACCTCACTGGCCGCGGCGTTCGGCGACGACCACTACGGGGAGTACTGCTGGGACGCCCTGGAACAGGGCGAGGGCATCGACCTGTCCATGTCCCACACCGTCCCCGGCTGGCACTCGCCGGTGACCGTCTCGATGGCGTACGAGGGTGAGCGGACGATGGTCTCGCACGGCCACGAGGCCCCCGGCCCCGCGGGCGCCCGCGGCGTCGCGATCCCCGCCGAGGAGTCCGTGTTCCCGCGCTGCCCGCCCCGGGCCCGGGGCGCCATCGCCTCGCTCGTCCCCGGCCGCAGCGAGCCCTGGGTCGCCAGGGCGGCCGGGAACGGTGCCCGGATCTTCGCCGACGTCGGCTGGGACGAGACCGGCCGCTGGGACCTGGACGCCCTGGCCGACCTGAAGCACTGCCAGGCGTTTCTCCCGAACGCCGAGGAGGCGATGCGCTACACCCGCACCGACTGCCCGCGCGCCGCGGCCCACGCCCTGGCCGAACGGGTGCCGCTCGCCGTGGTCACCCTGGGCGCGGAGGGCGCGTACGCGGTGGACGCGGCGACCGGGGCGAGCGCCGAGGTGCCCGCGATCGAGGTCGAGGCGCTCGATCCGACCGGGGCGGGCGATGTCTTCGTCGCCGGATTCGTCACCGGCACGCTGGCGGACTGGCCGCTGGCCGACCGGCTGGCCTTCGCGGGACTGACCGCGGCGCTCTCGGTGCAGGAGTTCGGCGGATCGCTGTCGGCGCCGGACTGGGACGAGATCGCCGCCTGGTGGCAGAAGGTCCGCACCTTCCCGGACCAGGATCCGGCGGCGCTCCAGCGCTACGCGTTCCTGGAGAGGCTGCTGCCCGCGGCCGCCCGGCCGTGGCCGCTGCGCAGGGCCGTTCCGACGATCGGCTTCCGCCACCCGGGGTAACCCGGGGCACAGGCGTTCGCAGTGCGTGCGAAAAAGCCCTCGGTGTTGTCCGTGCGGAGTCGTACGCTTGGTAATCCAGAGGTTGTCGAGCGGCGAGAACCTTGCAACGGGAGGTATGTGCAGGCCACAGAGCCGGCCCATGACTCAGACACCCACAGCCCAGACCCCCGCGCCGGGGCAGGCGCGAGCCCAGTTCACCGTTCCGGCCAAGCATCCGATGGTGACCGTCCTGGGTTCAGGTGACGCCCTGCTGCGCGTGATCGAGAGGGCCTTCCCGGCGGCCGACATCCATGTCCGGGGAAACGAAGTCAGCGCCGCCGGAGACGCGATGGAAGTCGCCCTGATCCAGCGCCTGTTCGACGAGATGATGCTGGTGCTCCGCACCGGTCAGCCGATGACGGAGGACGCAGTGGAACGCTCGATCGCCATGCTCAGGGCGACGGAGAGCGGCGAGGGGGACGGTCCCGAGACGCCGGCCGAGGTGCTCACCCAGAACATCCTCTCCAGCCGCGGTCGCACCATCCGCCCCAAGACGCTCAACCAGAAGCGGTACGTCGACGCGATCGACAAGCACACGGTCGTCTTCGGTATCGGTCCCGCGGGCACCGGCAAGACCTACCTCGCCATGGCGAAGGCCGTCCAGGCCCTGCAGTCCAAGCAGGTCAACCGGATCATCCTGACCCGGCCCGCCGTCGAGGCGGGCGAGCGGCTCGGCTTCCTGCCGGGCACGCTCTACGAGAAGATCGACCCCTATCTGCGCCCGCTCTACGACGCGCTGCACGACATGCTCGACCCCGACTCGATCCCGCGGCTGATGGCGGCGGGCACGATCGAGGTGGCGCCGCTCGCGTACATGCGCGGTCGCACGCTCAACGACGCGTTCATCATCCTCGACGAGGCGCAGAACACCAGCGCCGAGCAGATGAAGATGTTCCTGACCCGGCTCGGCTTCGACTCGAAGATCGTCATCACCGGTGACGTCACCCAGGTCGACCTGCCGAACGGGACCAAGAGCGGTCTGCGTCAGGTCCAGGACATCCTGGACGGCGTCGAGGACGTCCATTTCTCCCGGCTCACCTCCCAGGATGTCGTCCGGCACAAGCTGGTCGGCCGTATCGTCGACGCGTACGAGAAGTACGACAACCGAGACAGCCACAACGGGAAGTAGTCGCACCGCACCATGTCGATCGACGTCAACAACGAGTCCGGAACCGAGGTCGACGAGCAGGCGATCCTCGACATCGCCCGCTACGCGCTCGCGCGGATGCGGATCCACCCCCTCTCCGAACTCTCGGTGATCGTGGTGGACACCGACGCCATGGAGCAGCTCCACATCCAGTGGATGGACCTGCCGGGGCCGACGGATGTCATGTCCTTCCCGATGGACGAACTCCGTCCGCCGGCCAAGGACGACGAGGAGCCCCCGCAGGGGCTCCTCGGTGACATCGTGCTCTGCCCGGAGGTCGCCAAGAAGCAGGGCGAGGACGCGGAGACGCAGCACTCCATGGACGAGGAGCTCCAGCTCCTCACCGTCCACGGAGTGCTGCACCTCCTCGGTTACGACCACGAGGAGCCGGACGAGAAGGCCGAGATGTTCGGCCTCCAGGCCGCGATCGTCGACGGCTGGCGCGCCGAGCACGGCCTGACCGGTCCGTCGCCCGCCCCCACCGTCTCGTGAGCGTTCCCCTCGTCCTGGGAGCCGTGCTGCTGGTCGTCGTGGGCTGGCTGGCGGCCTGCGCGGAGGCGGGCATCGCCCGTACGTCGAGCTTCCGGGCCGCCAAGGCGGTCCGGTCCGGGCGGCGCGGCAGCCGGAAACTGGAACAGGTCGCGGCCGACCCGACCCGCTACCTCAACGTCGCCCTGCTGGTGCGGGTCGCCTGCGAGATGTCGGCCGGTGTGCTCGTCACGTACGCCTGTCTGAAGGAGTTCCCCCAGACCTGGGAGGCGCTGGCCGTCGCCATGGCCGTGATGGTCCTCGTCTCCTATGTCGCCATCGGTGTCTCACCGCGCACCATCGGCCGCCAGCACCCGCTGAACACGGCCACGGCGGCGGCGTACGTCCTGCTGCCGCTGGCCAGGGTCATGGGCCCGATCCCGCAGCTGCTGATCCTCATCGGCAACGCCGTGACGCCGGGCAAGGGGTTCCGCAAGGGGCCGTTCGCCAGTGAGGCCGAACTGCGGGCGATGGTCGACCTCGCCGAGCAGGAGTCGCTGATCGAGGACGAGGAGCGCCGCATGGTGCACTCCGTCTTCGAGCTCGGTGACACGCTGGTGCGCGAGGTCATGGTGCCGCGGACCGATCTGGTCTGCATCGAGCGCTACAAGACGATCCGGCAGGCGCTGACGCTGGCGCTGCGCTCCGGCTTCTCGCGGATCCCCGTCACCGGGGAGAACGAGGACGACATCGTCGGCGTCGTGTACCTCAAGGACCTGGTCCGCAAGACACACATCAACCGGGAGTCGGAGGCCGATCTCGTCTCCACGGCGATGCGGCCGGCGGCGTTCGTGCCCGACACGAAGAACGCCGGTGATCTGCTGCGCGAGATGCAGCAGGAGCGCAGCCACGTCGCCGTCGTGATCGACGAGTACGGCGGTACGGCGGGCATCGTCACCATCGAGGACATCCTCGAAGAGATCGTCGGCGAGATCACCGACGAGTACGACCGTGAACTCCCGCCCGTCCAGGAGCTGGAGAACGGCTGCTTCCGGGTGACCGCGCGCCTGGACATCGGCGACCTCGGGGACCTGTTCGACCTCGACGAGTACGACGACGAGGACGTGGAAACGGTCGGCGGGCTGCTCGCGAAGGCGCTGGGCCGGGTCCCGATCGCCGGGGCGTCGTCGGTCGTCGACCTGCCGGACGGCCGCCGGCTCCGGCTGACGGCGGAGTCCCCGGCGGGTCGCCGGAACAAGATCGTCACGGTGCTGGTGGAGCCCGTGGGGCCACAGGGGGTGGACGCGGAGTGACTCCGCAGCAGCTGCGGGCGTTCTGCCTGGACTTCAACGCGAGTGTCGAGGAGTTCCCGTTCGGGCCGGAGGCGTCCGTCTTCAAGGTGCTCGGCAAGATGTTCGCGCTCAGCACGCTGGACGCGCGTCCGCTGACCGTGAACCTCAAGTGCGATCCGGACGAGGCGGTGCGGCTGCGGGAGGAGTACGACGCGGTGGTGCCGGGCTGGCACATGAACAAGCGCCACTGGAACACGGTGACGGTGTCCGGGGTGCCGGACCGGGTGCTCCGTGAGCTGATCGAGGATTCCTACGACCTGGTCGTGGCGGGACTGCCGAAGGCGGACCGGCTGAGGCTGGACCGGGCGTAGGGAGCAGGCCCCTGCGGCGGTCGAGGAGAGGGGCCCGGGGCGGAGCCACCGGCCACGGGAAGGGGCGGGGCGGGGAACGGGCCCCCCGGTTCGTATGCTCGGCACATGACTGAGAGCACCGACCTCGGCCCCGAGGACCGCAAGATCGTCACGCTGGCGCGCAGCGCCCGCGCCCGCAACGGTGTGCCGGAGGGCGCGGCCGTGCGGGACGAGACCGGACGTACGTATGTCGCCGGCACCGTGCGGCTGGAATCGCTGAAGCTCAGCGCGTTGCAGACCGCCGTCGCGATGGCCGTGGCCAGCGGCGCCACCTCGCTGGAGGCCGCCGCGGTCGTCTCCGAGGCCCCGGCCCCGTCGGACGAGGACCGCGCCGCCGTACGGGACCTGGGCGGCCCGGACACACCGGTGCTGCTCGCCGGACCCGACGGCACGCTGCGGGTCAGCGTGACGGCGGGCTGACGCCGGCGGAATAAAGCGTGACGGCGGGCTGACGCCGGCGGAATCCCCCGGAGGAACGCGCTTCCCGGTAGCCGATCTTGACAGCATCTGATGGCCCATCAGTCAGCGCGTTTCGCTTCCATTGACTTCTTTTCGGCCGGAGTCGTCAATGGGCCCCTGTCGGCGCAGAAGAGCCGCTGCGCCGCATCCGGCAGGAGGGGGCTCCATGCGTCCGACCGTCCGAGGAATCAGCAGGCGAAGAACCGGGGCCCGAAGACGCCCCCCGCGCGGCCGCCGCTGGGCCGCCGCGCTGGGGGTGGGCGCGCTCGTCGTCGCCGGGGGAGGGGGACTCGCCGCCCCCGCACAGGCCACGGTGACGGCCTCCGTGCCGGTGGACTTCCCCACCCACTGCATCCCGCCGGCCATCGCGGGCATCCCGCCGATCGACGGGACGACGAAGGCCGAGATCACCGTCGACAACGCCGCCCCGACGGTGGGCGACACGGTCACGGTCACGTACACCGTCGTCAAACCGGCCGCGGGCAACCCGGTGGATCTGGCGCTGCCCGCCGACATCATGACGCCGACCGGCAAGGTCACCGTCGGCGGTGCGCAGTCCACGAGCGTCACCGTCGCTGGGCCGAAGAAGAACACCCCGGTCCCCGGCAAGGGCGACTTCCCGTCGTTCTCGATGACCGGCACCTTCACGGTCACCGCGCCCGGCCAGATCACGCTGTCGCCCGGCGACTACAACATCCACACCAGCTACATCATGGAGCTGGACACCCCCTGCACGGTGACGGACCCGCCCGCCCCGGTCTCCGAGACGATCCTCGCGACGGACGGCGGCGGCCAGGTCAACGAGCGTGCCATCCAGCTCGGGGCCGCGTCCGGCAAGGCGGGCGACACGGTCACCGTGACGGGGTCGAAGTTCACCGCGGGCGCGGACGTCACGCTCGCGGGCCGGTCCGGTGACGCCCAGACCGCCGACACGGCCACCGTCAAGGCGGACGCGTCGGGCGGCTTCAGCGGCCGGCTCACCGTCGACGATCCGGCGACCACCGGCATCGTCGCCTACGAGGGCGGCGGCTGGGACGCGGCCAAGGGCGCCGGGCCGCAGGCGTACACCGTCACCGGTGGTGGCGGCGAGGTCCCGGACGGCAGCCAGCGGCTCGACTCGTCCGTGAAGGCGGGCACGCTGTCCATGGTCCAGGCCGGGGACACCGTCGAGATGTCGGCGGTCGACTTCGGGAGGGGCGGCGCCTCCCGCGGCTCGCTGCAGACGGTGACGGTCGAGGACTACCGCGGCGGCCCCGCCGGCTGGTCCCTCACCGGAAAGGTCACCGACTTCAAGGGCCCCGGCGGCGCGACGATCGGTGCGTCCGCGCTCGGCTGGACCCCGGTCTGCGCGACGAAGCCCGGCAGCCCCAGCACCTGTGCGGCCGGTTCCGCGGGACCGGTGGGCAGCGCGGGCGCCACGCTGGCGTCCACGCCGAACGGGGCCCTCACCGGCGGTGAGTTCACCGCCGACGCCCGGCTCGCGCTGAACATACCGGCGTACACCGCCCCCGGGGCGTACTCCGGCGTGCTCACCCTCACCCTCACGTGACCGAGCAGCACCGGACGACCGGCGGACCGGGCGCGCACCCGCCCGGACCGCCCGTCCCGCCCCCCGACCGACCGATCCGGAGGCCCCGCACCGTGCGCAAGCTGTACGTACTCCTCCTGGCCGGTGTCCTCGTGCTGATCGGCGCCCCCGCCGCCCACGCCGCGGACAACGGCAGCTGGTCGGTCTACCCGGCCACCACACAGGCCGGGCAGCGCCCGTACTTCTACCTCTCCGCCGACCCCGGCGCCACGCTCGACGACCGGGTCACCGTCACCAACAAGACGGACCGGCCGCAGACCTTCCGGCTGTACGCGGCCGACGCCTACAACACCGCGCGCGACGGCGGCTTCGCCGTCCGGGCCCAGAACGAGAAACAGCGCTCGGTCGGCGCCTGGGCGAGGACCGGCCGCGACCGGGTCACCGTGCGGCCGCACGGCTCCGTCACCGTCCCGGTCACCATCACCGTCCCCGAGGACGCCGAGCCCGGCGACCACCCCGGCGCACTCGTCGCCCTCGACGAACGCATCGATCCGGCGGACGCGGGAGCCGTCGCCGTCGGCATCCGGAAGGCGGTCGGCGCCCGGATCTATCTGCGGGTGAACGGGCCGACGGTGCCCGCGCTCTCCGTGGACGACGTCGAGGTCGAGCACACCCAGCCGCTGGTCCCGGGCACCGGGAAGAGCCGGGCCGTCATCTCGTACACGCTCCGCAACCGGGGCAATGTCACCCTCAGCCCCAAGGTCGCCCTCAAGGCCGAGGGCCTCTTCGGCCGCACCCTCCTCGCCCGCGATCTGCAGAAGATCCCCTCCGAACTCCTGCCCCGCCAGCAGGTCCGGCTGACCGAGCAGTGGGCCGACGCTCCCCAGCTGGAATGGGGCGAGATCGAACTGACCGCGAGCGCCCGCGACACCCGCGAGTCGGCCGCCGTCGGATACTTCGCACTGCCCTGGCTGGTGGCCGGGGTCCTGCTGGTGATCGCCGGCGGAGCCGCGGCGCTGTGGATACGGGCCCGCCGGAGCCGTGCCCGTACGGTCCGCGACGCGCGCGACAGGCCCCGCCGCGGCGGTTGGTACGGCAGGGCCGCCAGGATCGGGGACAATGGGCGCCATGAGCGTTCGACCTGACACAGAAGCCGCTGCACAGCAGGCTGCGGACCACGCCCCCCACCGGGCCGGCTTCGCCTGCTTCGTGGGCCGCCCCAACGCGGGCAAGTCCACCCTCACGAACGCTCTGGTCGGCCAGAAGGTGGCGATCACCTCCAACCGGCCCCAGACCACCCGGCACACCGTGCGCGGCATCGTGCACCGCGAGGACGCCCAGCTGATCCTGGTCGACACCCCCGGCCTCCACAAGCCGCGCACGCTGCTGGGCGAGCGTCTCAACGACGTCGTACGCACCACCTGGGCCGAGGTCGACGTCATCGGCTTCTGCCTGCCCGCCGACCAGAAGCTCGGCCCCGGCGACAAGTACATCGTCAAGGAACTCGCGGGCATCAAGAAGACCCCGAAGATCGCCGTCATCACCAAGACCGACCTGGTCGACTCCAAGCAGCTCGCCGAACAGCTGCTCGCCGTGTCCCGCCTCGGCGAGGAGCTCGGCTTCGAGTGGGCCGAGATCATTCCGGTCTCCGCGGTGAAGGACAAGCAGGTCGGCCTGCTGGCCGATCTGATCGCCCCGCTGCTCCCGGAGAGCCCGCCGCTCTACCCGGAGGGCGACCTCACCGACGAGCCCGAGATGGTCATGGTCGCGGAGCTGATCCGGGAGGCCGCGCTCGAAGGCGTACGGGACGAGCTGCCGCACTCCATCGCGGTCGTCGTCGAAGAGATGCTGCCGCGCGAGAACCGCCCGGCGGACAAGCCGCTGCTCGACATCCACGCCAACGTCTACATCGAACGCCCCAGCCAGAAGGGCATCATCATCGGCCCGAAGGGCAAGCGGCTGAAGGACGTCGGTACGAAGTCGCGCAAGCACATCGAGGCGCTGCTCGGCACGCCGGTCTTCCTGGACCTGCACGTGAAGGTGGCCAAGGACTGGCAGCGCGACCCGAAGCAGCTGCGGAAGCTGGGGTTCTGAGCGGGCTCAGGGGCGCGCCGGTCCCCCGGGGGACCGGCGACCCGGGCAGCTCTCTCTCACGCGCCCTCCTTCAGGACGCGTGAGATCAGTGCGCGCTGGGCGTCGCTCAGTTTCGGATCCGCGCAGTGGATCGTCCGGTCGCCGATCGTGATCCGGTAGCGGAAGCCGTCCGGGACGCCCGGGGGCGGGGTGTCGTGGCCCGCGGCGAGCGCCGATTCGGCCAGGGCCTCCCATTCCGGGGCGTCGGCCCGTCCGGCGGTGTCGACCTCGCGGTGGCGTGCGATGCCGGCGAAGCCGCCGGTCCTGCTGACCTGAATCCGCATGTGGTCTCCTCCATCGCCGGACGGGTCCGGGGTCGTTTCTACGCGGTCGGTACGCCCACCTCCGACCATGCCTTCAGGACCGCCTCCGCCTCGTCGCCCTCCCCGAAGCGGCTGCGGGCCGCGGCCACCGTCAGCCGGGCGAAGGAAGCGAAGTCCGCGTCCACGGCCAGTTGCCCCCCTGTGAGCACATCGAACCAGAGTTGACCGGCCCGCTCCCACGCATTGCCGCCGAGCGCCGTCGCCAGCAGGTAGAACGCGCGGTTCGGGATGCCGGAGTTGATGTGCACTCCGCCGTTGTCCTCGCTGGTGCGGACGTAGTCCTCCATCGACGCGGGCTGCGGGTCCTTGCCCAGTACGTCGTCGTCGTACGCGGTTCCCGGCGCCTTCATCGAGCGCAGTGCCTCGCCCTGGACGCCGGGCGCCAGCAGTCCGGCGCCGATCAGCCAGTCGGCCTGGTCGGCGCTCTGGCCCAGCGTGTACTGCTTGACCAGGGAGCCGAAGACGTCGGACACCGATTCGTTGAGCGCGCCGGACTGGCCGTAGTAGCTCAGGTTGGCGGTGTACTGGGTCAGCCCGTGTGTCAGTTCGTGGGCGATCACGTCGATGGCGACGGTGAAGTCCAGGAAGACCTCGCCGTCCCCGTCGCCGAAGACCATCTGCTCGCCGTCGAAGAAGGCGTTGTTGTACTTCTCGTCGTAGTGCACGGAACCGATCAGCGGCAGTCCGCTGCCGTCGATCGAACGGCGGCCGTACGCCTTGAGCAGCAGTTCGAACGTGGCTCCGAGCCCCGCGTACGCGCGGTTGACGCTCGCGTCCTTCGTGGGCTCCTGCCCCTCCGTGCGGACCTCGGTGCCGGGCAGCCGGGTGCTGTGGCGGCAGTCGTACAGGGTCCGGTCGGGTTTGTCGGACGCCTCCCCCTCCGCCGCGCGGGCGGGGGGCACGGTGGCGACCGTGGCCATCTGGCGGCGGGTGCGGCGGGCGGCGTCGCCCTCCAGGGTGCGGCGGGCGGGGCCCGCGAGATCGGGGTTGTCGGACTGGGACAGCTTGTCGAGGACATGGGGCGGCACGATGGTGCAGAAGACGGGGTGGAACCCGTGCGGAGACTGAGGCTGCATGCACTCGACTGTGGCACCGGGTAACCGTCATGTCACTGGTTGCGACCCGGATTGACGAAATGGAGTGATCGGTCACTGTTGGGTGTTTCCGCTGCCCGGTCCCGCATACTGATACGGGACGGACGCCTCAGGCGCCTCTCGGCTACTCTCGACGCATCATGCGTTTCGGGCTGCTTCTTCTTAGCTGCCGCGGCGAGGGCCTGTAGTCGTAGGCCGACCCCCTCCCCGCGGAGTCTGGTGTTGCAGCGACACAGTCGGCCGTCCCATTGGTTGGACCCCGAGGAGCCGTACGCCATGACCGCCGCAAATCCCGCTCGGACCCCCGCTGAGACCGCTGTCGGCCGGCCGACGCCGGTCACCAACGCCACGGGCCTGCAGAAGCCGTCCGGGATGCCGATCCACAAGTACGGCCGGTACGAGGCCGTCGAGATCCCCGACCGCACCTGGCCGGACAACCGGATCACCGTCGCGCCCCGCTGGCTCTCCACCGACCTGCGCGACGGCAACCAGGCCCTGATCGACCCGATGTCGCCGGCCCGCAAGCGCGAGATGTTCGATCTGCTCGTACGCATGGGCTACAAGGAGATCGAGGTCGGCTTCCCGTCCTCCGGCGAGACCGACTTCGCGTTCGTCCGCTCCATCATCGAAGAGGGTGCGATCCCCGAGGACGTGACGATCTCCGTCCTGACGCAGGCGCGCGAGGACCTGATCGAGCGGACCGTGGAGTCCCTCGTCGGCGCCCACCGCGCGACCGTCCACCTGTACAACGCGACGGCTCCCACCTTCCGCCGGGTCGTCTTCCGCGGCTCGAAGGACGACATCAAGCAGATCGCCGTGGACGGCACCCGGCTGGTCATGGAGTACGCCGAGAAGCTGCTGGGCCCGGAGACGGTCTTCGGCTACCAGTACAGCCCCGAGATCTTCACCGACACCGAGCTGGACTTCGCCCTGGAGGTCTGCGAGGCGGTCTGTGACGTCTGGCAGCCGGAGGAGGGCCGCGAGATCATCCTCAACCTGCCCGCCACCGTGGAGCGTTCGACCCCGTCCACGCACGCGGACCGGTTCGAGTGGATGTCGCGCAACCTGACGCGCCGCGAGTTCGTCTGCCTGTCGGTCCACCCGCACAACGACCGCGGCACCGCCGTCGCCGCCGCCGAACTGGCCATCATGGCCGGTGCGGACCGGATCGAGGGCTGCCTGTTCGGCCAGGGCGAGCGCACCGGCAACGTCGACCTGGTCACCCTGGGCATGAACCTCTTCTCGCAGGGTGTCGACCCGCAGATCGACTTCTCGCAGATCGACGAGATCCGCCGCACCAGCGAGTACTGCAACCAGATGGAGGTCCATCCGCGCCACCCTTACGCGGGCGACCTGGTCTACACCGCCTTCTCCGGCTCCCACCAGGACGCCATCAAGAAGGGCTTCGACGCCATGGAGGCCGACGCGGCCGCCCTGGGCAAGACGGTCGACGACATCGAGTGGGCGGTGCCGTACCTGCCGATCGACCCGAAGGACGTCGGCCGCAGCTACGAGGCCGTCATCCGGGTCAACTCGCAGTCCGGCAAGGGCGGAATCGCCTACGTGCTGAAGAACGACCACAAGCTGGACCTGCCCCGCCGGATGCAGATCGAGTTCTCCCGGATCATTCAGGCCAAGACCGATGCCGAGGGCGGCGAGGTCACGCCGACGCAGATCTGGTCCACGTTCCAGGACGAGTACCTGCCGAACCCGGACAACGCCTGGGGGCGCGTGCAGATCCGCTCCGGTCAGACCACGACCGGCTCCGACGGCCGGGACACGATCACCGTCGAGGCGACCGTGGACGGCACGGACACCGTGCTGGCCGGCACCGGCAACGGCCCGATCTCCGCGTTCTTCGAAGCGCTGCAGGCCATCGGCATCGACGCCCGTCTGCTGGACTACACCGAGCACACCATGAGCGAGGGCGCCAGCTCGCAGGCCGCCTCGTACATCGAGTGCGCGATCGACGGAAAGGTCCTGTGGGGCATCGGCATCGACGCCAACACCACGCGTGCCTCCCTGCAGGCGGTCGTCTCCGCCGTCAACCGGGCCGCCCGCTGACCCGATGCCCGAAAAGGCCTGAAGCCGCACGGCCGAAGACCCCGCCCACCCGCGTCCGGGGGGCGGGGTTCGGCCATCTCCGGGGGTTGTGACGATCGAGGTACTGACGCCGCATCACGACTGTGGTTAACATCACGTCGACACACGGCAATGTTGCCGGAGCGTTACGGAGGTGTGCGACGTGCGGTCAGCCCTGGTACAACGCGCCATGAAGCTGCGTATCTGCGGCATCCGCACCATCTGGGACACCGTCGGCGACGGCGAGTTCTTCTGCCCCGGCTGCGGGGGCGACCGCAACTACCGCCGTCTCACCGGCCGTCGCCGCTTCACGGTGCTCGGCGTGCCGATGCTGCGGCGCGGCACCGCGGGCCCCGTCGTGGAATGCGCCGCCTGCCGGGCCCACTTCGACACCGAGGTGCTCGACCACCCCACCACCACCCGGTTCTCCGCGATGCTCCGGGACGCCGTCCACACCGTCGCGCTCGGGGTCCTCGCGGCCGGCGGCACCGCCTCCCGTCCGGTCCTGGAGGCCGCGGCGGCCATCGTGCGCGATGCCGGCTTCGACGACTGCACGGAGGAGCAGCTCTCCACCGTCGTCGAGGTCCTCTCCGCCGACATCGGCCACGGCTCCGCCTTCGACCCGGCGGCCGAGGCCTGCGGTGCGGCCCTCGCCATCGAACTGCACGAGGCACTGGAACCCCTCGCCCCGCATCTGGCGCCCGCCGGTCGCGAATCGATCCTGCTGCAGGGTGCGAGGATCGCGCTGGCCGACGGCCCGTACGGACAGGCGGAGCGCGAGGTGCTGACCACGGTCGGCGGGGCGCTGCAGCTCTGCGCCGAGGACACCGCCCGGCTGCTCGCCGCGGCGGCGCGCACCCCCTCCTGAGCGGCCCCGCCCGCACCCGGCGCGTACTCCCGCGGGAGTAATCGGGCCCGTGCGCCCACTGTGGCAGTAGCGGCGAAGTCGGCCCCCGGTGCGACGTACCGGCCGCTTTCCGCCGGGAGTCTGGACAGGAACCAGACACCCGGCGGAAGGGGGCCCGTCATGAGGGCCGCAGTGGAATCAAGCGGTACGCGTTCGCGACCGCACAACCGGCGGCGCATGCTGCTGCCCTGGGCGATCCTCGCCCTCTGGGTCGCCGCGGCAGCGCTCGCCGGCCCGTTGTCGGGCAGGCTCGGCGGCGTACAGACCAACCATGCCGTCGACTACCTTCCGGCGAGCGCCGATTCCACGCAGGTGGCGAAGATCCAGGACGCGCTGCCCGGCGGCGAGGCCACCGAACTCGTCGTCGTCTACCACCGCGACGGCGGGCTGACCGCCGCCGACCGGGCCCTGGCCGCCGAGCAGACCGCCGAGGTCGCCCGCGGCCACGCACTCACCGGGACGCCGCGCCCCGTCCCGTCCGAGGACGGCACGACTCTGATGTACCCGGTCGCCACCGTCGAGCCGGGACAGGACGACGACGCCAGGACCGCCTTCGTCGACGAGGTGCGCGCGGTCGCCGAGGGCGGCGGCGGACTGAGCGTGGAGGTCGGCGGCCCGGGGGCGCTGAACACCGACGCGCAGAAGGTCTACGGATCCCTCGGCGGACCGCTGCTCTACACGACCGTCGCCGTCGTGGCGATCCTGCTGATCGTCATCTACCGCAGCCCGCTGCTGTGGCTGGTGCCACTGGTCGTCGCGGGCGTGGCCGACGCCCTGTCCATGGCCCTCGTGTACGGCCTCAACCGCGGCTTCGACATCACGGTCACCAGCCAGAGCTCCGCCGTGATGACCATTCTCGTCTTCGGTGTGGGCACCGACTACGCGTTGCTGCTGGTCTCCCGCTACCGGGAGGAACTGAGCCGCTTCGCGCGGCCGTACGACGCCATGACCGCCGCCCTGCGCGGCTGCGGGCCCGCGATCGTCGCCTCCTCCGGCACCGTCGCCGCGGGACTGCTCTGCCTGCTCGCCGCCGACCTCACCAGCAGCCGGGGCATGGGCCCCATCGCCGCCGTCGGGGTGCTCTGCGCGCTGCTGGCCATGACGACGCTGTTGCCGGCGCTCCTGGTGCTGCTCGGCCGCCGGGTGTTCTGGCCGCTCATTCCCGCGTACGGCAGTGTGCCCCGGCAGCGCCGTTCGCTCTTCGCCGTGATGGGCGGTTCGGCCGGGCGCAGGCCGCTGGCCGTGCTCGCCTGCGGGGGAGTGCTGCTGGGCGCGCTGGCGCTCGGCGCGTTCCACCTGCCCGGCGATCTCAAGCAGAAGGACTCCTTCTCCAGCAAGCCGGAGTCGATCACGGCGATGGAGACCCTCGCCGCCGCCTACCCCGGCCGCTCCACCCAGCCGATCACCGTGATGGCACCCACCGACCGGGCCGGGGCGGTCCTGGCGAAGGCCCGTGCCACCGAGGGCGTCGCCGCCGTCGAACGCGGCCGCAGCGGCGGCGGCTGGACCGAACTGTCCGTCGCCGCCACCGACCGGCCCGAGTCCGCGGGGGAGCGGGCGACCGTCGAGGCCCTGCGCGACTCCCTGGACGGCAGCCACGTCGGCGGGCCCGGCGCCCAGCAGATGGACGCGGAGACGGCCGACGCCAGGGATCTCAGGACCGTCGTACCGCTCGTCCTGGCCTCCGTCCTGCTGATCCTGATCGCACTGCTGCGCAGCCTTGTCGCGCCGCTGCTGCTGGTCGTCGCCGTCGTCGCGGTGTGGGGCGCCTCGCTCGGCATCGGCGGACTCGTCTTCGAACCGCTCCTCGGGATGAAGGGCACCGATTCCGGACTGCCACTGCTGTCCTTCGTCTTCCTGGTGGCACTCGGCGTCGACTACGGCATCTTCCTGATGCACCGGGTCCGCGAGGAGACCGTCTCCGGCGCCGCACCGACGGCCGCCGCGCTCACCGCACTGCGCACCACGGGCGGGGTGATCGCCTCGGCGGGCCTGGTGCTCGCGGCCACCTTCGCGGTCCTGACGAACATGCCGATGGTGAGCCTGGTCCAGATGGGCTTCGTCGTCGCCGTCGGCGTACTCCTCGACACCTTCCTCGTCCGCACCTATCTGGTGACCTCCGCGAGCGTGGCACTCCAGCGGAAGATCTGGTGGCCGGGCGCGCTCAGCCGGACCCCCGCCGTACCGGACGGCGCCCGCGAACCCGAACTCCTCACAATCGCCTGACGGATGCCCCACCCGTACCGGAGGATGGCAAGCGTGTCCCGAACCGCGCGCCGTCGTGAGCGCATCATGGCCGTCGTCAACCGCGACCCCATGGAAGCACCGCACAAGTCGCGCACCGACGCCCTCATAGCCGGGGGCGCCGGTGCGCTCTCCGCCGCACTCGCCCTTCTCACCGACCCCGCCCGGTCGCCCGATGCGCTCGGCTGGGTGCTGCTCGTCGCGAGCGCCGTGCCGATCGTCTGGCGGCGGCGCAACCCGCTGCTCGCACTGCTCGCCATGATCCCGCTCCTCGCCGCGTACCACGGGCTCGACAACGCGCACTCGGCACCGATGCCGCAGACCTGGATCGCGCTCTACACGGTGGCGGCCACCGGCCGGCCGCTGCGCACGGTGCTGACCGGGATCGGCGTCCTGGCCGTGATGGTGACGGTGGTGCTCACCATCAACACCCATCAGGGCCTGCAACTGCTGCGCATCTCCGGCTGGATCGTCGCCGTGCTGTTCTGCGGCGTCGACATGCGCGTCTACCGCCAGTACGTCGCCTCCGTGCTGGATCGCGCCGAACGCGCCGAACACACCCGGGAGGAGGAGGCCCGGCGGCGGGTCGCCGAGGAGCGGCTGCGGATCGCCCGCGATCTGCACGATCTGCTGGCCCACAGCATCACCCTCATCGGCGTGCAGACCTCGGTCGCCTCGCACATCCTGACCGTCGACCCGGACCGGCTCGACCGGGCGGCGATCGCCGCGTCGCTGGAGGACATCGCCGGCACCTGCCGGGAGGCCAGGGCCGAGCTGCGCACCACCCTGGAGGTGCTGCGCGACGGCCGGCCCGACAGCCGCGACCCGCACGACGCCGAAGGCCCGCTGCCCGATCTGGCGGCGCTGCCCGGCCTCGTACGGGCCGCCGAGGCGGCCGGAGCCCGGGTCGACCTCGCGGTGCGCGCACCGGCCGGCCGGCTCGCCCCGGCGACCGGCGCGGCCGCGTACCGCATCGTGCAGGAGTCGCTGACCAACGCGGTACGGCACGGGGGAACCGGCGTACAGGTCAGGGTCGCCGTGGCACCGGACGGCGCCAGCGCGCTGCGGGTCACCGTCACCGACGACGGCACAGGACCCCCGAAGGACGGCTCGGCACCCGGGTTCGGCATCGTGGGCATGCGGGAACGGGCCCGCAGCACGGGCGGCACGCTGGATGCGGGGCCCCGCCCCGGCGGCGGTTTCCGGGTCTCGGCACTGCTGCCGTTCCAGGAGGAGGTGGGGGCCACACCGTGATCCGCGTACTGCTCGCCGACGACCAGACCCTGGTACGGGCGGCCTTCGCGATGCTCGTCGAGTCCGACCGGGACATGGAGGTCGTCGCCCAGGCGGGCAACGGCCTCGAAGCCGTCGAGCTGACCCGCGAGCACCGTCCCGACCTTGTCGTCATGGACATCCGGATGCCCGATCTCGACGGCATCGAGGCGACCCGCCGCATCGCCGCCGACGAACACCTCGCCGCGGTGAAGGTTCTGGTCCTGACCACGTACGACACCGATGAGCACATCATCGACGCACTGCGCGCGGGCGCCTCCGGCTTTCTGGTCAAGGACACCCGGCCCGCCGAGCTCCTGGCCGCCATCAGGACCGTGGCGGCCGGCGAGTCCCTGCTCTCGCCCGGTCCGACCGCCCGGCTCATCGCCCGGGTGCTGAGCAGCCCCCGGACCCCGCCCGCCGGAGTGCCGGGCGGTCCGGACCGCCTCTCCGAGCGGGAGCGCCAGGTGCTCTGCCTCGTCGGGCGCGGGCTGAACAACGCCGAGATCGCCGGGACCCTCGGACTCAGCCCGCTCACCGCGAAGACCCATGTCAGCCGGATCATGGGCAAGGTCGGCGCCCGCGACCGGGCCCAGCTGGTGATCGTCGCGTACGAATCGGGCCTGGTCGTACCGGCGGCCGGCGCGGCGGGCGGACACTGAGACCGACCGGTCGCGGGGGCGGGCCCGGTGAGCCTTCCCCGTACCGGACAATGGACGCATGAGCTTGTTCCGGGACGACGGCGTGGTGCTGCGCACGCAGAAGCTGGGCGAGGCCGACCGGATCATCACGATCCTGACCCGCGGCCACGGCCGGGTGCGGGCCGTCGCGCGCGGGGTACGGCGCACGAAGTCCAAGTTCGGGGCAAGGCTGGAACCTTTCTCCCACGTCGATGTGCAGTTCTTCGCCCGGGGCAGCGAGCTGATCGGCCGCGGGCTGCCGCTCTGCACCCAGAGCGAGACGATCGCCCCGTACGGCGGCGGCATCGTCACCGACTACGCCCGCTACACCGCGGGCACCGCGATGCTGGAGACCGCCGAGCGGTTCACCGACCACGAGGGCGAGCCGGCGGTCCAGCAGTACCTGCTGCTCGTCGGAGGTCTGCGCACCCTCGCACGTGGCGAGCACGAGCCGCACCTCATCCTCGACGCGTTCCTGCTGCGCTCGCTCGCCGTCAACGGCTACGCGCCCAGCTTCGAGGACTGCGCGAAGTGCGGAATGCCCGGACCGAACCGGTTCTTCTCCGTCGCGGCGGGCGGTGTCATATGCGGCGACTGCCGGGTACCCGGCAGCGTCGTACCCTCGGCTGAGGCCGTCACTCTGCTGAGCGCGCTGCTCAGCGGCGACTGGGAGACGGCGGACGCGTGCGAGGCGCGTCATGTCAGGGAGGGGAGCGGACTGGTGTCCGCCTATCTGCACTGGCACCTGGAGCGCGGGCTGCGCTCACTGCGGTACGTAGAGAAGTGACTCAGGCGGATCAGGCACAGGGAGCGAGACAGTTCATGGCAGTACGCGGGATTCTCGGCAGCCGTAACCGGCGCGACTACAAGACTCCGGAGCCGCACCCCTCCGGTGCCACGCCCCCGAAGATCCCCGGCGAGCTGGTGCCCCAGCACATCGCCGTCGTGATGGACGGCAACGGCCGCTGGGCCAAGGAACGCGGCCTGCCGCGCACCGAGGGCCACAAGGTCGGCGAGGGCGTCGTCATGGACGTCCTCAAGGGCTGTATCGAGATGGGTGTCAAGAACCTCTCGCTGTACGCGTTCTCCACCGAGAACTGGAAGCGGTCCCCGGAGGAAGTGAAGTTCCTGATGAACTTCAACCGGGACGTCATCCGCCGCCGCCGCGACGAGATGGACGAACTGGGCATCCGCATCCGCTGGGTGGGCCGCATGCCCAAGCTGTGGAAGTCCGTCGTCCAGGAGCTCCAGGTCGCCCAGGAGCAGACCAAGGACAACGACAGGATGACGCTGTACTTCTGCGTCAACTACGGCGGCCGGGCCGAGATCGCCGACGCCGCGCAGCGCCTCGCGCAGGACGTCGCGGCCGGGAAGCTGGACCCGTCGAAGGTCAACGAGAAGACGTTCGCGAAGTACATCTACTACCCGGACATGCCGGACGTCGACCTCTTCGTCCGCCCCAGTGGCGAGCAGCGCACGTCCAACTACCTGATCTGGCAGAGCGCCTACGCCGAGATGGTCTTCCAGGACGTGCTGTGGCCGGACTTCGACCGCCGTGACCTGTGGCGGGCCTGCCTGGAGTACGCCCAGCGGGACCGGCGCTTCGGCGGTGCGGTGGAGGCGGCCCAGAAGCCGAAGGGCTGAGCGGCGCGGGCCCGGGGGCAGCGCCCCCGGGCCGTCGTCGTCACTCCTTCGTGCTCGCGCACTCCGCGCACGTCCCGAAGATCTCCACCGTGTGGGCCACGTTCACGTACCCGTGCTGCGTGGCGATCGTCTCCGCCCACTGCTCCACCGCGGGCCCCTCGACCTCCACGGCCTTGCCGCACATCCGGCACACCAGATGGTGGTGGTGGTCCCCGGTCGAACAGCGCCGGTACACGGACTCGCCGTCCGTGGTGCGCAGCACATCGACCTCGCCCGCGTCGGCGAGGGACTGGAGGGTGCGGTAGACGGTGGTCAGCCCGACCGAGTCGCCCCGGTGCTTGAGCACGTCGTGCAGCTCCTGGGCGCTGCGGAACTCGTCCACCTCGTCGAGCGCCGCCGCCACCGCCGCCCGCTGCCGGGTCGACCGGCCGCGTACCGGGGCCGCGTTCGTTCCACTGATCGGCGCCGTCGCCACAGCAGCCTCCTCGTGTCGCCCGTACCTGTGTCGGGCCATTGTGCCAGCCCGTCCGGGGATCACGGTCAAACCCGGAGGTCGTCCGTGGCGGGACGGGAGGCCGGTACCTCCAGAGTGCACTCCTCGGACGTGGCTTCGCCGAGCCGGGCGCGCCTCCTGGCGAGCGGGGCCGCGAGCAGCGTCAGGCCGATGAAGACCGCGATGGCCAGCAGCACGATCGTCGCGCCGGGCGGGACGTCCTGGTAGTACGAGGTCACGGTGCCGGCCAGGGTCACCGCCGTACCGATGACGACCGACAGCACGAACGTCACCTTGAAGGACCTGGAGATCTGCTGCGCGGCCGCGACCGGCACCACCATCAGCGCGCTGACCAGCAGCAGCCCGACGACCCGCATCGCCACGGTGACGGTCACCGCCGCCGTCACGGCGACCAGCAGATTCAGCGCGCGCACCGGCAGTCCGGTGACCCGGGCGAACTCCTCGTCCTGGCTGACCGCGAACAGCTGCCGCCGCAGCCCCAGCGTCACCAGCAGCACGAAGGCGGCCAGCAGGCAGATCGCGGTGATGTCCTCGGTGGAGACCGTGGAGAGGGAGCCGAAGAGATACGAGGTGAGGTTGGCGTTGGAGCCGGTGTCGGAGAGGTTGATCAGCAGGACGCCGCCCGCCATGCCGCCGTAGAACAGCATGGCCAGCGCGATGTCGCCGCGGGTGCGTCCGTACCAGCGGATCAGCTCCATGGCGACGGCGCCGACGACGGCGACGGCCGTGGCCATCCACACCGGGCTGGTGGAGAGCAGGAAGCCGAGGCCGACACCGGTCATCGCGATGTGGCCGATGCCGTCGCCCATCAGGGCCTGGCGGCGCTGGACGAGGTAGATGCCGACGGCGGGGGCGATGACGCCGACCAGTACGGCGGCGAGCAGGGCCCGCTGCATGAACGGAGGGTCGAGGAATTCCATGATCAGCTCAGCAGTCCGGTCCGGACGGGCTCGGAGGCCGCGTGGGGGTGTACATGGTCGTGGCCGGGCAGGGCGTGCTGGCCCAGCGCCTTCGGGGGCGGCCCGTCGTGCATCACACAGCCGTCGCGCAGCACGATCGCGCGGTCGATCAGCGGCTCCAGCGGGCCGAGCTCGTGCAGCACGAGCAGTACCGTGGTGCCGGCCGCGACCTGTTCGCGGAGTGTCGTGGCGAGGATCTCCTGGCTGGCCAGGTCGACGCCGGCCATCGGCTCGTCCATGATCAGCAGCTCGGGTTCGGCGGCCAGCGCACGGGCGATCAGCACCCGCTGGTGCTGCCCGCCGGAGAGCGCGTCCACGGAGTCCCTGGCCCGGTCGGCGAGGCCCACGAGGCCGATGGCCCGGTCGACCGCGGCCCGGTCGGCCCTGCGGAGCAGACCCAGCTTCGTGCGGGAGAGGCGCCCGGAGGAGACGACCTCGCGGATCGTGGCGGGGACACCGCCGGCCGCGGTGGTGCGCTGGGGTACGTAACCGACGCGCGCCCAGGAGCGGAAGCGGCGCAGGGGGGTGCCGAACAGCTCGATGGAGCCGCCGGTGAGCGGGACCTGACCGATGACGGAGCGTACGGCGGTCGACTTGCCCGAGCCGTTGGCGCCGAGCAGGGCGACGACCTCGCCGCGGTGGACGGTGACATCGATGCCGCGCAGCACCGGACGCGCGCCGAGCGTGGCCGTGGCGCCGCGCAGGGATATCACGGGGTCGGTCGTGGTGCTCCCGGACTCGGGCATGAGCGCCTCCGATGCTGCTGTGGCGGGTGGTTCGTGGGTCACTTCGCGCCGAGTGCCTTCTGCAGGGCCGCGAGGTTGGACTGCATGACTTCGATGTAGTCAGCGCCCTCGGACTTGTCCGTGATTCCCTCCAGCGGGTCCAGGACGCCGGTCTTCAGGCCGGTGTCCCGGGCGAGGGTCTTCGCGGTCTTGTCGCTGGCGAGCGTCTCGAAGAATACGGTGGAGACCTTGTTCTTCTCCGCGATGGTGTGGATCTCCTTGATCCGGGCGGGGCTGGGCTCGGCCTCGGGGTCGACGCCGGCGATGCCCTCCTGGGTGAGGCCGTAGCGCTCGGCGAGGTACCCGAAGGCGGAGTGGGTGGTGATGAACGTCTTGGCGGCGGTGTTCTTCAGCCCGTTCACGTACGCCGTGTTCAGGCCGTCGAGCCTGGTGACCAGCGTGTCCGTGTTCTTGCGGTAGTCCGCGGCGTGGTCGGGGTCGGTCTTCTCCAGGGCCTTCCCGACGCCCTTGGCGACCTCGGCGTACTTCACCGGGTCCAGCCAGATGTGGGGGTCGGCCCCGGCCTCGTCGCCGTGGTGCTCGTGACCGTGCTCGCCGGCGCCGGTCTCGGTGCCGTGGTCCTCCAGCGTGGTGAGCTTCGAGGCGTCGACGACGTCCTTCGAGCCGGACTGCTCGATGGCGTCGTCGACGGCGGGCTGGATGCCCTTGAGGTAGACGATGCAGTCGGCGTCGGAGAGTCCGCCGATCTGCCGCGGGCTGAGCTCCAGGTCGTGCGGCTCGACGCCCGGCTTGGTCAGGGTGGTGACGGAGACGTGCTTCCCGCCGATCTGCTCGGCCAGGAACTGCATCGGATAGAACGAGGCCACCACGTTCAGCTTGTCGCCGTTCTTGTGGCCGGCGGCGTCCGAGGCGGAGCAGGCGGTGAGGGCGGTGAGGCCGAGGGCGGCTGCTCCGGCGACGGCGGCGGTGGGTATGAGGCGGCTTACGTTCATGACAGTCATTTTCAACAAAACTGGAAACGATTGTCAACAAGGCTGATGAGATGACCGCGCGGCCATCCGCGCCGATACCGATTTGATCGAAGGGGCGTGCCCGCCGGTAATCTGAAGCATTCGCCCGCCCGTCTCCCGACCACCACCCCCCCACCGAGGCGCTTCGCGCCACCCCTGTCCAATTTCGCCGTCGTAATGAAGAGAGCACCGTGGCCGCCGACAAGATCGACTCCATCGTCAGCCTGAGCAAGCGCCGTGGCTTCGTCTATCCCTGCAGTGAGATCTACGGTGGCCAGCGCGCCGCCTGGGACTACGGGCCGCTGGGCGTCGAGATGAAGGAGAACCTCAAGCGCCAGTGGTGGCGCTACATGGTCACCTCGCGCGAGGACGTGGTCGGACTCGACTCGTCGGTCATCCTGGCCCCCGAGGTGTGGGTCGCCTCCGGTCACGTCGCCACGTTCACCGACCCGCTGACCGAGTGCACCTCCTGCCACAAGCGCTTCCGCGCCGACCACCTGGAGGAGGCGTACGAGGAGAAGCACGGCCACGCGCCCACGAACGGCCTGACCGAGCTCAACTGCCCGAACTGCGGCAACAAGGGCACCTTCACCGAGCCCAAGCAGTTCTCGGGTCTGCTCTCCACCCACCTCGGCCCGACCCAGGACTCCGGCTCGGTCGCCTACCTGCGCCCCGAGACCGCGCAGGGCATCTTCACCAACTTCGGCCAGGTGCAGCAGACGTCGCGCAAGAAGCCGCCGTTCGGTATCGCCCAGATGGGCAAGTCCTTCCGGAACGAGATCACTCCGGGCAACTTCATCTTCCGTACCCGCGAGTTCGAGCAGATGGAGATGGAGTTCTTCGTCAAGCCGGGCGAGGACGAGGAGTGGCAGCAGTACTGGATGGACCAGCGCTGGAACTGGTACACGGACCTCGGCATGCGCGAGGAGAACATGCGCTGGTACGAGCACCCGGCGGAGAAGCTCTCGCACTACTCCAAGCGCACCGCCGACATCGAGTACCGCTTCCGCTTCGGCGGCAGTGAGTGGGGCGAGCTGGAGGGCGTCGCCAACCGCACGGACTACGACCTCAAGGCGCACTCCAAGGCCTCGGGCACGGACCTGTCCTTCTTCGACCAGGAGGCCGGCGAGCGCTGGACTCCGTACGTCATCGAGCCGGCGGCCGGTGTCGGCCGCGCGATGCTCGCCTTCCTCCTCGACGCCTACATCGAGGACGAGGCGCCCAACGCCAAGGGCGTCATGGAGAAGCGCACCGTGATGCGTCTCGACCCGCGCCTCGCGCCGGTCAAGGTCGCCGTCCTGCCGCTGTCCCGCAACCCGCAGCTGTCGCCGAAGGCCAAGGGCCTCGCCACCGACCTGCGGAAGAACTGGAACATCGAGTTCGACGACGCGGGCGCCATCGGCCGCCGCTACCGCCGCCAGGACGAGATCGGTACGCCGTTCTGCGTCACCGTCGACTTCGACACCCTCGACGACAACGCGGTGACCGTGCGTGAGCGCGACACCATGAAGCAGGAGCGCGTCTCCCTGGACCAGATCCAGGCCTACCTCGGCGCCCGGCTGCTGGGCTGCTGACCACCGCGGTTTCCCGGCGAGGCCCCCGGTTCCCCGTACCCCGTACGGAACCGGGGGCTTCGTTGCACACTGGGCGCACGCGCCCATGCGCCCATGCGCCCGCGCGCCCATGCGTCGACAGGAGGCTCGGATGCCGTCCATGACCACGAGCAAGGTCAGCAGATGGGACCAGCACGGCCGTGAACACATCGTCCATGTGCGGAAGTCGGGAACGCAGCGGCAGCTGAGCTGCGACACCTGCGACTGGCGCAAGGGCGTGCAGTTCCTGCCCTGGCTCAAGGCCGAGGAACACCTCGCCGAGGCCCACCGGGCAACGGTCGACCCGACCGCCTGAGCGGGCCGCCCGCGCCCACTCCCGTCGTGCGCCGGGCCGTTACGCGCGCAGGCCGCGCAGCAGCAGGTCCGATACGGCGGTGAACTCGGCCGAGATGGCGGGGCTCTGCCACTGCGCCGCGTACGCCGGGTCGTGGAAGCGCGCCGTCGCGTCGAAGACCGCCTGCGCGGCGACCGCCGGATCGTCCACGGCGAACTCTCCGCTGCGCACGCCCTCCTCGACGATCTCCCGCAGCTGGCCGACCAGTTCGCGGATGTGGTCCTCGACGACCGTGCTTTCACCGATCAGGACGCTGTAGGTGGCGAACAACTCGGGGTCGTCACCCGCCTTGTGGCGCTTGGCCTCGAACAGCGTCGCCAGCCAGTGCCGCAGCTTCTCCGGGGCGGGCTCCGCCGAGGCGGTGAGGATCTCCGTGAGGGCCGCCTCCGTCCGGGTCAGCCAGCGGCCGGTCACGGCCTCGCGCAGGGCGGCCTTCGTGCGGAAGTGGCGGTAGACGCTGCCGTGGCTGACACCGAGTGCACGGGCCACGTCGACGACTGTCGCCTTGGCGGGGCCGTAGCGGCGCAGCACGTCCTCGGTGGCTTCGAGGATGCGCTCGGGGGTCAGCGGGTCGGGCGGCGTCATGGTGTGGGTACTGCCTTTCGGGGCGTTGTTCGTGGAGCTGCCCGGTGGGGGCGGGCCCCTGATGACCGTACCCGGAGGTCAGCGCTCACTGTCGAGGCTGCTCATCTGGCTCTGCGGGTAGCGCTCACCGGCGGCCGCTCCCGCCGGGACGGCCGCCTCGATCGCGGCGAGGTCCGCCGTGTCCAGCGTGATGTCCAGGGCGCCCAGGGATTCGGTGAGCCGGTCGCGGCGGCGGGCACCGACGAGCGGCACGATGTCCGTACCCCGGGCAAGGACCCAGGCGATGGCGATCTGCGCGACCGTGACGCCCTTCTGCTCGGCGATCTTGCGCAAGGCGTCGACCAGGTCGAGGTTGTGCTGGAGGTTCCCCTCCTGGAAGCGGGGGCTCACGGCCCGGAAGTCGCCCGGGGCCCACTGCCGGTCCCTGGTGAAGTGGCCGCTGATCAGGCCGCGGGAGAGCACCCCGTACGCCGTGATGCCGATGCCCAGCTCGCGGCAGACGGGCAGGATCTCCGCCTCGATGCCGCGGGAGATCAGCGAGTACTCGATCTGCAGATCGGAGATCGGGGCCACGGCCGCCGCCCGCCGGATGGTGGCGGCGCCGACCTCGGAGAGACCGATGTGGCGGACATGGCCGGCCTCGACCAGCTCGGCGATGGCGCCGATGGTCTCCTCCACGGGGACATCGGGATCGACGCGGGCGATCCGGTAGATGTCGATGTGGTCGGTGCCGAGGCGCTGGAGTGAGTACGCGGCGAAGTTCTTGACCGCGGCCGGGCGGCCGTCGTACCCGGAGAAGGCGCCCTCGACCGTGCGCAGCGCGCCGAACTTCACGCTGGTCAGGGCCTGTTCGCGGGCGGCAGTGGGGGCGGTGCGCAGCGCCTCGTTGATCAGCAGCTCGTTGTGGCCCATGCCGTAGAAGTCGCCGGTGTCCAGCAGGGTGATGCCCGCGTCGAGCGCGGAGTGAATGGTGGCGATCGACTCGGTGCGGTCACTCTCGCCGTACAGCGCGGACATGCCCATGCAGCCGAGGCCAAGTGCGGAGACCTGGGGGCCGGTCGAGCCGAGCGTGCGGGTGGGGGTCGTCATGTGGAGCTCCCGAGGTGGAAGGGGTGCAGGGCGCAGGACCCGGGTGGTGGTGTGAGCCTGCATCGCAACCATGACACGACGGATGACAGATTTCAATATCTGTCAGTCCATTGTTGTGGCGCCTCGCCCGGGCGGGCAGGAAATCGGGTGCCGGGCCCGTTCCGGCCGGGGTACGGTTCACGCATGTCTTCGTTCTTCCAGATCTACGAGTGAGAGCGCGGCGGGCTCGACCACCCGCCGCCCATCGGACCGATTTCCAGGTCGTCCCCGACCTCATTTCTCACCACGAATGGGAGAACGCCGTGGCCAAGAGCCGCAACAACCTCCTCGGTGTGGGCGGACAGCGCAAGAAGCTGTCCCGCGCCGAACAGCAGGGCGCGGGCCCCGCGCGCGATGCCGACCGCAAGGCGGCAGCCGACCAGAAGCAGGAGCTGCTGCGCAAGATGCGTGAGCGTGCGCAGTCGGAACCCGCCTCCGCGCAGGCGACCCCGTCCGCCGCGCGGAACGAGCCGTCCTCGGACGACCCGGCACAGCCGGGCGCGACCGGGCAGGACGGCCCGGCGCAGAGCTGACACCTCCTCATCACCCGTACGACCGTGGGCCCGGATCACCTTGGAGTGATCCGGGCCCACGCCCATGTCCGCGCCCCCTCGCCGTTCCGCGCTCACGCCACCGTGCGCGGCAGCCGCAGGCTCAGCAGCGTCGTCAGCGCCACTGCCGCCAGTTGCACCAGCAGCGTCACGGCCAGCGCGTCCCGCATCCCCGAACCCGGGACGAGGGAGAGGAACAGCGTGCCGAGTGTGGCCACGCCCAGCGCCAGCGCCGCCTGCTGAGTCGTCGTCATCACCCCGCCGCCCACACCGGCACGCGCGGCCGGTACGTCGGAGAGCACGATGCGGAACAGGACGGGCAGTTGCAGCCCCTGCCCGAACCCCGCGATCGCGACCCCCGGCATCAGCCCCAGCGGCCCGAGGCCGGACCACGAGCGCCACACCGTGAGCGCCAGCACCAGGACGCCCGCCCCCTGGATCAGCCCGCCGGCCGTCACGACCCGGCTGCCGTAGCGCAGGATCAGCCGCGGACCCGCCAGCGACGCCACGAAGAAGGCCACCGCCATCGGGGCCAACGAGAGACCCGCCGCCGCCGGGCCCAGCTCCAGGCCCTGCTGCAACGCCACCGCGATCACGAACATGAAACCGCCGAAACCGATGGAGAACGGCACCACCAGCACCAGTCCGCGCCGCAGCGAGTCCAGCCGCAGCAGGCTCGGCGGCACCAACGGGGCCTGCCCGAGCCGGTCGGCCCGCTGCTCGACCCGGTAGAAGGCGTACGCGGCGCACGGGAACAGCGCCAGAGAGACCCAGGTCCACACCGGCCAGCCCGCGGCGCGCCCCTCCGTCAGCGGAGCGAGCAGCGTCACCAGCGACGCGGTCAGCAGCAGAGTGCCCGGTACGTCGATCGGCGCGGGCCGCTCCGAGCGGGTCTCCGGTACGGCGCGGGCGGCCAGGACCAGCCCCACCGCAGCCACCGGAACGTTCACCAGGAAGACCGAGCGCCAGCCCGCGCTCTCGCCGAACACCGACGACAGCGGCGCGGCGGCGACCAGCACCCCGCCGAGGATCTGGCCCGCGACCATGGAGAGCCCGGCCGTCGCCCCGTACAGGCTCAGAGCCCGGGCCCGCCGGTGTCCGGACGTGGCCGCCTGAATCGTGGCGAGCACCTGCGGCAGCATCAGCGCCGCCGCCGCCCCCTGCGCCACCCGCGCCCCGACGAGTGTCCAGGCGTCCGGCGCGAGCCCGCAGGCGAGCGAGGTGATCCCGAAGGCGGCGATACCCACCAGGAAGAGCCGGCGCCGGCCGGCCATGTCGCCGAGCCGGCCGCCGAGGACGAGCAGGACGGCGTAGGCGAGGCCGTAACCCGCGACGACCAGTTCGAGCAGGGCGGGGCCCGCGTCCAGATCGTGGTCGATCGTCGGCAGGGCGACATTCACGATGAAGAAGTCGATGAGCGGCAGCGCGGCGCCGAGGAGCACGGTGAACAGACCGAGTGTGCCGAGCACCGGAGCGGAGTGGTCGTGCCGCACCACTCGGGCGGTGGGGGCGGATGCTTTCGTCCGTACAGTTGATTCACTCACGCCACCGAGAATCGCCGTCTTCTCAGCCTGGTACCAGAGTGTCTTTATCCTGGTACAGGTAGCACCTGGCAGAGCACCGGGCCGTTCGGCACGCTGGAGGTATGACGACGATGGTGAGTGAGTTGCCCGACGTACGCGCGGTGCCACCCGCTGCGGGCGCAGGCGGGATGCCACCGGCTCCCGACGTACGCGAGGTGCCACCGCCTCCGGGCGTGCGCGAGGTGCCACTGGCTCCCGCCGTGTACGAGGTGCCCGGAACACCGGGCTCCGCCGTACGTGAGGTGTCCGGGGCGCCGGCTGCCGAGAGCGCCGGGCCCTCCGAGTCCGACGTCCGGCGGCACGAACTCGCGGACTTCCTGCGCAGCCGCCGCGAGCGGATCACCCCCGAGCAGGTCGGGCTGGTACGCGGTAGCCGCCGGCGCACGCCCGGCCTGCGCCGCGAGGAGGTCGCCCAGCTCTCCGCCGTCGGCGTCACCTGGTACACCTGGCTGGAACAGGCCCGCGACATCCAGGTCTCGCCCCAGGTGCTCGACGCACTCGCCCGCGCCCTGCTGCTCGACCGCAGCGAGCGCAGCCATCTCTTCTCGCTCGCCGGTGCCGTCGATCCGTCGCCCGGCGCGGACTGCCCGAGCGTCACCCCGGCGCTGCGCGAGATGCTGCGGCAGCTCGACCCCGTCCCGGCCTGCATCCAGAACAGCCGGTACGACATCCTGGCGTACAACCGCACCTACGGGCGGCTGCTCTGCGACCTGGACGCCGTCGATCCGGACGACCGGAACTGCATGATCCTCTCCTACACCAACCCGGAGTGGCGCTCCGCCGTCGTCGACCTCCCGGAGATGAACCGGCTGATGGCCGCCAAGTTCCGCGCGGCAATGGCCGGACATCTGGCCGAGCCCGCCTGGAAGGCGCTCCTCGGGCGGCTGGAAGCGGCCTCGCCGGAGTTCCGGGAGATCTGGGCGCGGCACGAGGTGGTGGGCCCCGGCGGCCGGACCAAGCTCTTCCGCAACGGCCATGTCGGACTGCTCCGCCTCGACCACACCGACCTGTGGCTCGGCCCGTCGGCCGGGCCGCGGATGGTGACGTACACCCCCGCCGACGAGGAGACCCGGCAGCGGCTGTTCCGCCTTCAGGCCCTGGAGCTCGCCGACGCCTGATCCCCGGCCGGGGCACCTGCCGTCGCCTCCAGGCGTTCCGCCGTCCGGCGCGCCGTCTTCCGCGCCCATCGCCCGCTGGTCAGCGTGCCCACCAGCAGGACGCACAGCCCGCATCCGGCGATGATCCACCAGGCGGGCTTGCTCGCGTCCACGAACGCGGCGGCGTACCCGGCGCCGCGCGGGGACCCGGTACCGGCCACGCCCGCCGCCAGCACCGCACCGATCACGGCGACCCCGAGCGTCCCGCCGACCTGTCGGCTGGTCGAGGCGACCGCCGCCGCCACACCGGCCTGCGAGCGCGGCATCCCGGAGACGGCCGTGTTGGTGATCGGCGCGTTCACCATGCCGAAGCCGAGGCCGAACAGCACGTAGCCGGTGAACAGCAGGACGTTGTCCGTCTCCGCGTCGAACGCGGCGAACAGCAGCCCGCACGCCGTCATGGCCACGCCCGCCACGAGCAGCGACAGCCGCGGCCCCCGGCTGCCGACCAGCCGCCCGGACAGCGGTGCGCAGACGAAGGTCAGGGCCGCCATCGGCAGCATGTACAGACCGGCGTGCAGCGCGCTCAGACCACGCACGTTCTGCAGGTACAGCGTGTTGAGGAAGAGGAACCCGCTCAGCGCGGCGAAGGCGCTGACCGCGATGGCGGTGGCCCCGCTGAACGGGGCGCTGCGGAAGAACCGCAGGTCGATGAGGGGCTCGGCGCGCCTGGGCTCGTACAGCAGCAGCCCGACGACCGCGCAGGCGGCGAGCGCGGCGAACGTCAGGATGCGTGCCGAGGTCCAGCCCGCCGAGGGTGCCTCGATGATCGCGTACGTCAGTGAACCGAGCAGTGCGATCACCAGCAGCTGCCCCACGGGGTCGGGGCGGCGCGGCTTCGGCGCGCGGGACTCGGGGACGTAGCGCCAGGTGAGCAGCAGCGCGACGAGACCGACCGGCAGATTGATCCAGAAGATCGACCGCCAGCCCACCGAGTCCACCAGAAGGCCGCCGACCACGGGTCCCGCCGCCATGGAGATGCCGACGACCCCGCCCCACACCCCGATGGCGCGGGCCCGCTCGCGCGGGTCGGTGAAGGTGTTGGTGATGATCGACATCGCGACGGGGTTGAGCATCGAACCGCCCACCGCCTGCACCATCCGGAACGCCACCAGCGACTCCAGGTTCGGCGCCAGGGAGCAGAGCACCGAGCCGAGGGTGAAGAGGACGAGCCCGATCTTGAAGACCTTCCGGCGCCCGATCCGGTCGGCGGTGGAGCCCGCGAGCATCAGCAGCGAGGCGAGGACAAGGGTGTAGGCGTCGATCGTCCACTGCATGCCCGCGACGGTGGCGTGCAGTTCCTTCTGGATGGAGGGCAGGGCGACGTTGAGGACCGTGTTGTCGAGACTGACGATCAGCAGGCTCATACAGCAGATCGCCAGAACCAGTTGACGTCGGCGGGGGCTCAGCTCAGGCATATATGGATAGTACGGTTAACTAATGAATTGCGCTGCCGGTCCGGCCCTCGCCCGGTGCGAGAAGGGCCGCTGCGCGCCGTACGCGACAATGGAGCAATGACCACGCTCGCCCCCTCGCTCCCGCAGCTCCGGATCGGCCCGTACACGGTGCAGCCGCCCGTGGTGCTCGCCCCCATGGCCGGCATCACCAATGCCCCGTTCCGCACCCTGTGCCGGGAGTTCTCCGGTGGCAAGGGGCTGTTCGTCAGCGAGATGATCACCACCCGGGCGCTGGTCGAGCGCAACGAGAAGACCATGCAGCTCATCCACTTCGACGCGACCGAGACCCCGCGCTCGATCCAGCTGTACGGAGTGGACCCGGTCACGGTCGGCAAGGCCGTCCGCATGATCGTGGACGAGGACCTCGCCGACCACATCGACCTGAATTTCGGCTGCCCGGTCCCCAAGGTGACCCGCAAGGGCGGCGGCTCGGCGCTCCCTTACAAGCGGCCGCTGCTGCGCGCGATCCTCCACCAGGCGGTCTCCAACGCGGGTGACCTCCCGGTCACGATCAAGATGCGCAAGGGCATCGACGACGACCACATCACCTATCTGGACGCGGGCCGGATCGCAGTCGAGGAGGGCGTCACGGCCGTCGCCCTGCACGGCAGGACGGCCGCTCAGCACTACGGCGGCACCGCCGACTGGGACGCCATCGCCCGCCTCAAGGAGCACGTCCCGGAGATTCCCGTCCTCGGCAACGGCGACATCTGGTGTGCGGACGACGCCCGCCGGATGATGCGCGAGACCGGCTGCGACGGCGTGGTCGTGGGGCGCGGCTGCCTGGGCCGTCCCTGGCTCTTCGGCGACCTGGTGAGGGCCTTCGAGGGTACGGAGCCGGGGCCGGCGCCGGCCCCCGGTGGAAACCCGGCGACCGCCCCCGGTCCGGGCGGGTCCCGTGCCGGGGCGGCCCCCGGTCTGCGCGAGGTCGCCGGCGTCATGCTCCGGCACGCGACGCTCCTGGGGGAGTGGATCGGTGACGAGACCCGGGGTGTGATCGACTTCCGCAAGCATGTCGCCTGGTACCTCAAGGGCTTCTCGGTCGGCTCGGAGATGCGCAAGAAACTGGCGATCACCTCGTCGCTGGAGGAGCTGGGCGGGCAGTTGCAGGAGCTGGACCTGGACCAGCCGTGGCCGGACGGCGCGGACGGGCCCCGCGGGCGCACCTCGGGCAACAACCGGGTGGTCCTGCCGGACGGCTGGCTGAAGGACCCGTACGACTGCGCGGGCGTGAGCGCGGACGCGGAGCTGGACACGTCGGGCGGCTGAGGAAGGGCTGACCCCGCCCCCGAGAGTGCTTCCGGGGCCCCGAAGAGCCTGTGCGGGCTCCCCCCGGGGCCCCTTTTTCGCGCCCTCCGCCCCTGGGCCCCCTCTCCCGCCCCCGGGGCCTCCGCCCCTCCGGACCCTTCTCGTGCCCCGGCCCCCGGGCCATCGGGTCCGCTCCGCCTCCGTGGCACTTCAGGGGCGCACCACCTCACAGGCACCGCGTGCCGCTCCGCATGCCCCGCTCATCTGAGCGCAAAATCTGGCCGGATTCGGCGAGATCCAGCCGCGGATCGGTCTCGAAGAATCCCCATCGCGCCTCGCCAACCCCATCTGTTCACGCTTGGCTGCGTCTCTATGACCAGTGAGTGACCGGGAGGCGCCGGTCGTGCGTCCGGATGGTGACATCTGAGCGCTGTTCGTAAAGTGATTCTCGCCACCCTGAGGACTGGGGTGCTCAGATGAGCGCAATTTCGAGGGCTGCATTTCTCAAATGGTGGCACTGGGTGCCAATGGGCTCTACTTTGATCGATCGACGCTTCCACTGCCCTGTGTGACCGATTGGCGGGATATCGGTTGCATTGAGTGTTTATTCATTCAAGAAGTGAAGGCATCCCTCTGGTCGAGGGACAGGGCATGTCACTTTCGATCTGCTGGCGGACGGGTGGTTGACGCCTCATGACGCACAAGTGGACGTACCCAGACACCTTCGATCTGGGTATGTTCCTCGCCGTCAGGGCAGCCACCGCGTCCTCGAGGAGTCGAGACCCGTGTCGGAAAACAAAGATCCCCACGTATCCACCCCGGAATCCCGGGAGGCCCAGGGCCAGAAGTTCGTTTACGACTTCACCGAGGGCAACAAGGATCTGAAGGACCTCCTCGGCGGGAAGGGTGCCAACCTCGCCGAGATGACCAATCTCGGACTCCCCGTCCCGCCGGGATTCACCATCACCACCGAGGCGTGCAAGGTCTACCTCGACAGCGGCGAGGAGCCGGCGGAGCTCCGGGACGAGGTCAGTGCGCATCTCGACGCCCTTGAGGCGCGGATGGGCAAGAAGCTCGGCCAGGCGGACGACCCGCTGCTGGTCTCGGTCCGCTCCGGCGCGAAGTTCTCGATGCCCGGCATGATGGACACGGTCCTCAACATCGGCCTCTCCGACGAGTCCGTGGCCGGTCTCGCCGTCCAGGCGGGCGACGAGCGGTTCGCGTGGGACTCCTACCGCCGCCTCATCCAGATGTTCGGCAAGACCGTCCTCGGCGTCGACGGCGACCTCTTCGAGGAGGCGCTGGAGTCGGCGAAGGAGGCCAAGGGCGTCACCGTCGACGTGGATCTCGACGCGGCCGACCTGAAGAAGCTGGTCAAGCAGTTCAAGAAGATCGTCTCGCGGGACGCCGGACGTGACTTCCCGCAGGACCCGCGCGACCAGATGGACCTGGCCATAAAGGCCGTCTTCGACTCGTGGAACACCGACCGGGCCAAGCTCTACCGCCGCCAGGAGCGCATCCCCGGCGACCTCGGCACGGCCGTCAACATCTGCTCGATGGTCTTCGGCAACCTCGGCCCCGACTCCGGCACGGGTGTCGCGTTCACCCGCGACCCCGCCAGCGGCCACCAGGGCGTCTACGGCGACTACCTGCAGAACGCGCAGGGCGAGGACGTCGTCGCCGGTATCCGCAACACCGTGCCGCTCGCCGAGCTGGAGTCGATCGACAAGAAGTCGTACGACCAGCTGATGCAGATCATGAAAACCCTCGAAACGCACTACAAGGACCTGTGCGACATCGAGTTCACCATCGAGCGCGGCCAGCTGTGGATGCTCCAGACCCGGGTCGGCAAGCGCACCGCCGGTGCCGCCTTCCGGATCGCCACCCAGCTCGTCGACCAGGGCCTGATCGACGAGGCCGAGGCGCTTCAGCGGGTCAACGGGGCGCAGCTGGCGCAGCTGATGTTCCCGCGCTTCGACGACGAAGCGAATACGGAGCTGCTCGGTCGCGGTATCGCCGCCTCGCCGGGCGCCGCGGTCGGCAAGGCCGTCTTCGACTCGTACACCGCGGTGAAGTGGTCGCGGTCCGGCGAGAAGGTCATCCTCATCCGCCGCGAGACCAACCCCGACGACCTCGACGGCATGATCGCGGCCGAGGGCATCCTGACCTCGCGCGGCGGGAAGACCTCGCACGCCGCCGTCGTCGCCCGCGGCATGGGCAAGACCTGTGTCTGCGGCGCCGAGGAGCTCGAAGTCGACACCAAGCGCCGCCGGATGACGGTGGACGGCCGGGTCATCGAGGAGGGGGACGTCGTCTCCATCGACGGCTCCACCGGCAAGGTGTACGTCGGCGAGGTCCCCGTCGTGCCGTCCCCGGTCGTCGAGTACTTCGAGGGCCGGATGCACGCGGGCGCCGACGACGCCGACGAGCTGGTGGCCGCCGTGCACCGGATCATGGCGTACGCGGACCGGGTGCGCCGGCTGCGGGTGCGGGCCAACGCCGACAACGCCGAGGACGCGCTGCGGGCCCGCCGCTTCGGCGCCCAGGGCATCGGCCTGTGCCGTACCGAGCACATGTTCCTCGGCGAGCGCCGCGAGATGGTCGAGAAGCTGATCCTCGCCCACACCGACGCGGAGCGCGAGACCGCGCTGGAGGAGCTGCTCCCGCTCCAGAAGGCGGACTTCATCGAGCTGTTCGAGGCGATGGACGGACTGCCCGTCACCGTACGGCTGCTCGACCCGCCGCTGCACGAGTTCCTGCCCGACATCACCGAGCTCTCGGTCCGGGTCGCGCTCGCCGAGTCCCGCAAGGACGCCAACGAGAACGACCTGCGCCTGCTCCAGGCCGTGCACAAGCTGCACGAGCAGAATCCGATGCTCGGTCTGCGCGGGGTCCGTCTCGGTCTCGTCATCCCCGGCCTGTTCGCCATGCAGGTACGGGCGATCGCCGAGGCCGCGGCCGAACGCAGGAACGCCAAGGGCGACCCGCGCGTCGAGATCATGATTCCGCTGGTCGGCACGGTCCAGGAGCTGGAGATCGTCCGCGAGGAGGCCGACCGGGTCATCGCCGACGTCGAGGCCGCCACCGGCACCCGGCTGAAGCTGACCATCGGCACGATGATCGAGCTGCCGCGCGCCGCGCTGACCGCCGGTCAGATCGCCGAGGCCGCACAGTTCTTCTCCTTCGGCACGAACGACCTGACCCAGACGGTGTGGGGCTTCTCCCGTGACGACGTGGAGGCCTCGTTCTTCACCGCGTACCTGGAGAAGGGGATCTTCGGGGTGTCGCCGTTCGAGACGATCGACAAGGACGGTGTCGGTTCGCTGGTCCGCAGCGCCGTCGCGGCCGGCCGGGCCACCCGTCCGGACCTGAAGCTCGGCGTCTGCGGCGAGCACGGCGGCGACCCGGAGTCGGTGCACTTCTTCCACGAGGTGGGTCTGGACTACGTGTCCTGCTCTCCGTTCCGCATCCCCGTCGCCCGCCTGGAGGCGGGCCGGGCGGCGGCGGACTCGACGGGCAGCGACAGCCGCTGATCCGGCACCCGATCCCCTGACCCGGAGCCGTCGCCGGCTCACCCGTACCCTCATCGGTCCGGCGGCGGCTCCGGAACCACCGGAGGCGGTGGCACCCTGTGCGGGGGTGCCGCCGCCTCGTTCCGTTCTGGGGAAAAGGTTGTTCGACGCTGTTCCTTTTCTCGTTCGATACGCAACGTTCGTTCGATACGCAAAGACCTGTTCCGGAGCGGACCGAAGGCCCGCGCCCGGAACGGACCGGGGTGCGGCCCATGGATCCCCACCCATGGGCCGCACCCGGCTTACCCCCGTCGGGTACGGAGCCGCACCGTTGCGCACCGCCGCCGAACGAGCAAAACCCCCCACGGCCTTCACTCGCTCTTCCGGTGGCTCCGGATTCGTACCCGACGTCGTACAGCTTTTCGGGTGATGGTGTGCGCGGGCGAGACGTTTCACCTCTGGCCGAAACCCCGTGGTGACGTGCTGTTACGGGTCGCCTACCCTTGGATGGGGGCAATTGCACGTGCAACAGGTGGGGGTTCGGTGCTGCGTATCCACATGTCCGGAGCGGACCTTTCCAAAGTGCGGATGGCCACCCGGCCGGATGCGCTGTGGGAAACCATTCTGAGTTTCCATCGGCTGAGGGACCGGCGCGGTTCCACGGTGTTCGGGAAATGGCGTACGGAAACCCGGCCCCGGTTGAATGGTGAAGTACGCCTGCTGGCCGCCGTGATTCCACCGCGCGGCTATTTCCCGGATTTTCTGACGCCTTCTCAGAAAAGTAGCGAGCCCTACGGCTTCGACGCCGGAATGGAGGTGCTGCGCGGCACCCCGTCCGGGCGGATACGCGCCGAACTCGCCCTGCTGGCCGCCGAACGCCGCGAGACGCGCCGCCCCCGGGACGGACGCATCGAGTCGCTCGACCGGCTCGTCGGCGTCCTGCGCAGCTACCATCGCGCCGCGATCGAGCCCTACTGGCCGCACATCCAGGCGAGCGTCGAGGCCGACCGCGCCGTCCGCGGCCGCGCGCTCCTGGACGGCGGCGCGGACGAGCTGCTCGCCTCCCTCCCGCCCATGATCCGCTGGCGGGCCCCCGTACTGGAGGCGGACTACCCCGTCGACCGCGAACTCCACCTGGACGGGCGGGGGTTACTGCTCCAGCCGTCCTTCTTCTGCCGCGTCACCCCGGTCGTCTACCGCGATCCGCAACTCCCGCCGGTCCTCGTCTACCCGGTCACCCACTCCCGCGCCCCGGTCTTCGCCGAACCGGGCCCCTGGCTCGGCCGGCTCCTCGGCCATACCCGCTCGACGGTCCTGAGAGCCATCGGCAACGGCTGCACGACCAGCGAACTCGCCCGCCGCGCGGGGGTCTCCCTCGCCTCGGCCAGCCAGCACGCCTGTGTGCTGCGCGAGGCGGGACTGATCCACACCCTGCGGCACGGCAGCTCGGTCCTGCACACACTGACCCCGCTGGGCGGATCGCTGCTCCGGGGCGGCGCACCGCTCGCCATGTCCTGACGACCGCAGGCGCGCAATATTTGTTCCGCCGGTACCGATGAGTTCCGCGCAGCGCCGCCGTCTACCTGTCGTAAAACGTTCGCACACCAGAGAGAACGGGACGGCCATGCCTCAGATGATCTTCGTGAACCTGCCGGTCAAGAACCTCGAGACGACCAAGGCCTTCTTCGGCAAGCTCGGCTTCTCGTGCAATCCGCAGTTCAGTGACGAGAACACCGCGTGTCTCGTCATCAGTGACACGATCTTCGCCATGCTCCTCACGGAGCCCCGCTTCAAGGAGTTCACCAGGAAGGAGATCACGGACTCCTCGAAGTCCACCGAGGTGATCCTCGCCCTGAGCGCCGAGAGCCGCGCGAGGGTGGACGAGCTGGCCGACACGGCCCTCGCCTCCGGTGGCTCGCCCGCCAACGAGCCGGTGGACCACGGCCACATGTACGGCCGTTCCTTCCAGGACCCGGACCACCACATCTGGGAGGTCATGTGGATGGACCCCGCCGCCGTCGAGGGTCAGCAGGGCTGAGCCGGTCGACGGCGAGCGGGCGAGCAGGTGGTGAGCGGGTGAGCAGGCGGGCGGGTGGGCCTCAGGGCGTGAGGCCCGGATACGTCACTCCGGTGAGCTGCTCGGACGCCACCCAGAGCCGCTCGCCCGCCACGTCGTTCAGCGTCCAGCCCGCCCGCCAGGACGGGGCCGGCGCACCGCGCCAGCCCAGCAGCCTCGGGCCGGTGAACGAGTCGGGGCGTACGCCGGGCGCGGTGGCCGCGTACAGGGTGGGCAGCGCACCGGCCGACGCGGGCTGGGCGATGAGCCGGTTGCCGAGCTCGACCACCCGTTCCGCCGCCTTGCGGTTCTCCATCCGGACGCCCGCCGTCTGCAGATTGGTCGCCGCGTACCCGGGGTGCGCGGCGGCGGCCACCACCTCGGAACCGGCGGCCGCCAGACGCCGCGCCAGCTCGTGGACGAAGAGCAGATTGGCGGTCTTCGAGCGGCCGTAGGCGATCCACCGGCGGTAGTTCCGCTCGCTGTTGAGATCCCCCATGTCGATGTCGGACAGGGCGTGCATGCCGCTGGAGACGCTCACCACGCGCGCCCCGGGGGTGCCGAGCAGTTTCGGCAGCAGCAGCCCGGTGAGGGCGAAGTGCCCCAGGTGGTTGACGCCGAACTGCCTCTCGAAGCCGTCGGCCGTCTTCCCGTAGGGAAGGGCCATCACACCCGCGTTGTTGATCAGCAGATCGATCCGCTCGGGCATGTGCGCCGCCGCGCACGCGCGTACGGATTCCAGATCGGCCAGATCGAGCGGCACGAACTCCACGTCCGCGCCGGTCACGGCCGCCCGGATGCGCGACGCGGCCTCCTTGCCGCGCGTCTCGTCACGGCAGGCGAGCAGCACCCGCGCGCCGCGCCGGGCCAGTTCCCGTGCCGTGATCAACCCGATGCCGCTGTTGGCCCCGGTGACCACGGCCGTACGGCCGCTCTGATCGGGGATGTCGCTCGCGTTCCAGCCCTGGCTCATGGGTCAAGGGTACGGCCGCGCGTGCGGGGGGAGCGGGCCGGGCCCAACCGCGGAACTCCCCATGCCGGTAAGGGGGTTCGGCGACTGTGTCGCCGCGACGGTCCCGGGATCGGGCCGACGCGGTTGGACGGGGCGGGCATCGCGTCCTTAGGGTCGCGATCATGCCCGACATAGCACTCACTACTCTGGTCGTCCTCTGCCTCGCCGCAGCGGCGGCGGGCTGGATCGACGCGGTGGTCGGCGGCGGCGGACTGCTCCTGCTGCCCGCCCTGCTGCTGGGCCTGCCCCACGTCCCGGCCGCGCACGTACTCGGCACCAACAAGGCGGTCGCGATCGTCGGTACGTCGGGCGCCGCCGTGACGTATGTGCGCAGGGCACCGGTCAAGGTCGGGACGGCCCTGCGGATCGGGCTCGCGGCCCTGGCCGGATCGATGACCGGTGCGTTCTTCGCCGCCGGGATCAGCAGCGAGGTGCTGCGCCCGGTGATCATGGTCGTGCTGCTGGCGGTCGCGGCGTTCGTGATGCTGCGCCCCTCGTTCGGCCGGGCACCGGACGACGGTACGCGGCGCGAGGTCACCCGGGCCCGCACCGTCACCGCGATCGTGCTCGTCGGCGGCGGCATCGGCCTCTACGACGGGCTGTTCGGCCCCGGCACCGGCACCTTCCTCGTCCTGGCACTGACCGCGGTGCTCCACCTGGATCTGGTGACCGCGTCGGCCACGGCCAAGATCGTCAACGTCTTCACCAACGGCGGGGCGCTGGCGATGTTCGCGTACCAGGGCAATGTGATGTGGCAACTGGCCGCGCTGATGGCGGTGTTCAACCTGGCGGGCAGCCTGATCGGGGCGCGGATGGCGCTCAGGAAGGGCAGCGAGTTCGTCCGCGGCGTCCTGCTGGTCGTGGTGTTCTCACTGGTCGCGAAGCTGGCGTTCGACCAGTGGACGGGGTGAACGACGCACACCGGGCGCGCCCGGTTCACCGCACTTTCGTGAGATGCGCGTACGCGACCACATTGCCCAGGTAGCCCGATGTCTTCGAGAAGCCGCCGCCGCAGGTGATCAACCGCAGCGAGGCGTAGGGCGAGGCGCCGTACACCCGCTTGTCGGGGAAGTCGTCGCTGTCGTAGACCTCGATCCCGTCGAGAGAGAAGACGGCGGTGCGTCCGTCCTGGCGGACCACCTCGACCTCGCTGCCCTTTTGCAGCGTGCCCAGGTCGTAGAAGACCGACCGCCCCTGCGCGTTGTCGACATGACCGGCGACGATCGCGCTGCCTCTGGAGCCCGGGGGAGTGCCGTCCCGGTACCAGCCGACGACATTGCGGTTCCCGGCCGGCGGCACGCCGAGACTGCCGTCGGCCCCGAGGCCCAGCCGGATCACCGGGGCGTCCACCCGGATGCTGGGGATCCGGATGCGCACGGGCGCCGACGGCTTCAGGGGGGCGGCGACCGGAGACCCCGGCTGCGGCTCGGGGCCGGCGGCGAGGGCCTGCGCGGTGGTCGGCTGGGGCGGGATCAGCTGGGCGCCGGCGCCGTGGCGGATCAGCCAGACACCGGCCAGCGCCGCGACGACCAGCAGCCAGCCCTTGACCTTCTGGGACACGGTCGTCCTCCGGGTGACGAAGCGGAGACGGGAGGGGTCGTGAGGGGGCGGGACGGGGCGTGAGGGGGCGGGACGGGGCGCGGGGGCGGCCCCGTCCCGGTGGCCGCGCGGCCACCGGGACGGACACCTGGCGGTACCGAGGCGTGAATCCGCCTCCGTCAGCCGGCTTCCTGCGTGCCGCTCGCCCGGCGACGCAGGAGCCAGGCTCCGCCGACGGCGGCCGCGGCGAGTACGCCGGCGCCCGCCGCGATCTGGGAGGTGTCGGACCGGACGCTGCCGCCGACGCCTGTTTTGACGTGCCCGCTGGGACCGGTGGGCACGGACGAGTCGTCACGTCCGGAGGACGAGCTGTCGTGCCCCGACGACGACTTGTCCCGACCCGACGACGAGTTGTCGCGTCCGGCGGAGCTGTCACGCCCGGATGACGAGTTGTCGCGTCCGGACGACGAGCTGTCGCGCCTGCCCGAGCCTCCGTCCTCGGACGGGTTCCGGTTTCCGCTCCCACGCTCGTTCGACCCCTGGTCCCTGGAGGGGGTGTCGAGCCCGGAGAAGGCGTTGAGCCCGCCGACGGAGTCGAGCAGCGAGGGGACATTGAGGCCGAAGGGGGTGTTGCGCCCGGACCCGGCGGGGTCGTCCGCCCCGCCCCCGTCGTTGCCCTGTGCCGCCGGGGCGCCGTTGGCCCGCGCCACGGCCGCCGAACCGGCCCGCAGCGCGCCGGCGTCACCCGCGTACGCGGGCGCCCCGGCGGTGAAGAGTCCGAGCGCGGCTATGGTGACCGCGGAAGCGGCGGTACCGGTCACTGGGCGAGCAGGACGCATGGGGGTTCCTCCGGCAATGGCGCGAGTAGGTGTGTCCTGCCCCCGAGCTAACGGGCGGCCCGCCGCACATGCCTGCTGACACCAAGTCAGCTCTCACCCGAACGGCCCGGCGCGGCATCCTTGCCAAGACGCATGTGTGCAGGTCAATGCCATGATCGAAAAGAAGGTGACCGGCCCCGCGGCATCCGGTGCCGATCGGGTGACGCCACGCCGAAGAAGAGTGGCGTACGTCACATGCATGACCTCGTGGAGGTCGGGCACACGTCTGACACCCCCCCACGGGACGGTGCACCAGGCCGCCCCCGGCCGCCGCCCCCACCGGGCCCACCCCCCCTGGGCCCGGTGGGGGCGGTTCCATGCCGGGGCGTCCCGCGGTACGGCGTTCTCAGGACGGCGCGGCGGCGGACCATTCGACGACCGGCGGCCGCACCCGGGCGCAGAGCGGCTGCCCCCTGTTGTCGGAGAGGGGCAGTCGCGCGGTGAGGTGCCCGGAGCGCACGGCGGCTTCGAGCACGTCCGGATCGATGTCGCCGAGCATCAGCTTGGCCCGCCGGAACATGGTGAAGACGCCGTTCTCGTCGACGGAGCCCCAGGACAGATAGACGAAGCGCCCGCCCAGCCGGTTCTGGATGTACGGCCCCTCGATGCCGGCACCGTCCGCGGCCGGGGCGACGGCGCAGTCCAGGGTCCACGAGGCCGACGGCGCGTCACCCCGGTGCAGGCCGAGCAGTTCGCCGGGCCTGTCCTTGCGCTGCACGCCCACGTGGATGTTGTGGGCGCCGGGGAAATCGCTGTCGGGCCCGCAGGTGAGGCCGGGGAGGCGAGAGCCTTCGATGTGGATCCGCATGCCCCCATGCTCCTCCCTCGGCCACCGGCCCGTGACGCCGCGCGGTGTCAGACCGTGTCCCACGGTGCGGCGTCGTACGCCTGCCCGATCCGCTCCATCAGCTCCTCGTCCACCGTGAACTCGACCCCGTCGATCCGCCCGACCGGTGCGATGCCCTGGGAGTTGGTGAGGAACGCCGAGCGGTACGCGCCCAGCCCGTCCAGTGTCACCGGACGCCGCACGGACTCCAGGCCCGCGCCGGGCAGTTCCCGCTCCAGCAGCGCCATGGTGATGCCGAGCAGGGAAGGGGCGGCGGGCCAGACGACGGAAGTGCCGTCCCAGAAGCCGACGTTGGTGATCGCCCCCTCCGTCACCGCACCGTCCGGCATGGTCAGCAGGGCCTCGTCGAACCCGGCGCGTGCGGCGAGCCTCGCGTAGTACGTCTGGCCGAACTCGCCGGGGCGCTTGATGTGCGGCACGGTCCGGGCGAACGGGACGGCCATCAGGCCGTGCGGTTCGGTGGACTTCCGCGCGGGCCCGCGCACCGTGACCATGACGGTCGTCTCCGTGTCGCCCGGCGGCAGGAAGCCGTACACCCGGGTCGAGGCGTCCCGCACCCCGGCGCCGTCCAACGCGTGCCGGATCAGCTCGCGGACCCGCTCCCCGTCCAGCGCGTGGTCGAACAGCTCCTGGTTCGCCGAGTCCAGCCGGGCCAGATGCAGGGCGAGGCCGCGCACCTTTCCGTCCCTGACCTGCATGGCCGTGAAATGGCCGTAGTTGAGGAAGGCGGGAATCCGCAGATCCGCCTCGGTGGCCGGGTGTCCGTTGAACTCGGCGTACGGGAACGGCGCGGGAGGGGGAGTCGTCATGCGGTCCACCGTATGCCGGGAGGAACGAGGGCGGCCGCCGGCGGGCAGGGCTTGACCTCAACCATGGTTGACATATGAGCCTCTCCACATGGACCTCACCACAGCACCCTCGTCCGCTACCGCTACCGCTACCGCTACCGCCTCGGCCGCGCCCCTCAGGGTCGCGGTCCTCCTCGCGAGCAACCGCGAAGGACGGTTCGCCCCCGTCGTCTCCGACTGGTTCCTCTCGCGCACCGCCGGCCACCCCGGCATCGAGACCGATCTGGTCGACCTCGCGGAACTGGATCTCCCGATCGCCCTCTCCCACCGGCCCGGCGCCGAAGCGCGGGCCCAACTGGCGGCCGTCTCGCCCAGGCTGGCGGCAGCCGATGCCTTCGTCGTCATCACCCCCGAGTACAACCACTCGTACCCGGCCCCGCTGAAGAACCTCATCGACTGGCACCACGCCGAGTGGCAGGCCAAACCCGTCGCCTTCGTCTCGTACGGCGGAGTCTCCGGCGGCCTGCGCGCCGTCGAGCATCTCCGGCAGGTCTTCGCGGAGCTGCACACCGCCGGCATCCGCGAAACCGTGTCGTTCCACAACGCGGGCGCCCTGTTCGACGAGGAGGGCAGGCACAAGGACCCCTCGGGCTGCGACGCGGCCGCCGAGGCGCTGCTCGACCAGCTGGTCTGGTGGGGGCGCGCGCTGCGCGACGCCAAGGCCGTCCGCCCGTACGGCATCTGACCACCGGGCCCTGCGCCGTGCCGCGACGCCCCCGACAATGGAGGGACCCCCGATGACCCAGTGACCCGCAGCGAGGAGACCGAAGGTGACGACGACGACGCCGTGGCTGACCGTACTGACCACGACGGACAGCGAGGAGAAGGCCCGGTCCCTGGCGCAGGGCGTGGTGGAGGCACGGCTCGCCGCCTGCGTGCAGATCTCCGCGCCCGTCACCTCGGTCTACCGCTGGCAGAACGCCATCGAGAGCACCGAGGAATGGCAGCTGCTGTTCAAGACGACGGCCGAGCGGTACGGCGAACTGGAGGCCCACCTCCTGGCGGCGCACGACTACGAAACACCCGAGGTCATCGCGATCCCGGTCGTACGCGGCAGCGCCCGCTACCTCGACTGGGTCGCGGCCGAGACCGCCCCGGTCGCACCCCTGTAGAACCGGGCGCCCGCCCCGGGGCCCGTCCTCAGCGCCCGTCCGCCGCCAGGGCCTCCCCGATCCCGGGCTCCTCGGGGCCCAGGAACTGCGGGTCCGGCTTGAACACGGCGTCCAGCGCCGCCTTCCCCGCCGCGAACACCTCCCGCGTTCCGCCGTAGTACCAGGTCGCATCGTGTACGGCGTCGACGCCGACCCCGTACGCGTCGATCCCCGCGGTCCGGCACAACGCGATCGCCCGCCGGATGTGGAACCCCTGGCTCACCAGCACCGCGCGGTCGACGCCGAAGATCTTCTTGGCCCGGACGCACGAGTCCCAGGTGTCGAATCCGGCGAAGTCGCTCACGATCCGCTTGTCCGGCACGCCGTGCGCCCGGAGATATGTGCGCATGGCGTCGGGCTCGTCGTACTCCTTGCGGCTGTTGTCACCGGTCACGAGCACGACCTTCACCTTCCCGTTCCGGTACAGCTCGGCGGCGGCCTTGAGGCGGTTGGCGAGGTACGGCGACGGCTTGCCCTTCCAGAGACCGGCCCCGAACACCACGGCGACCTGCTGCGCGGGCACGTCCGCGGTCGTCCTGACCCGGGCGTCGGCGACGGAGCGCATCCAGGTCGCGGGCGCCAGCGCCACCACGCAGGCGAGCATCACCCCCTGCACGGCCCGCCGTTGCCCGCGCCGCGTCCGCGGCCACCGCGGCCGCAGTCGCCGAAGCCGCCCCAGCCGTCCCGGCCGCTTCTCCCGCATGCGTGTCCCCTGTTCCTGCTGTTCGTGCCCTGCGCCCGTCCGTGCCCCGGGCCGTGCCGCTGTTCCACATGATCGGACGACCGGCGGGGGCAAAGGGTTCTCCATCTCCCGATTTCGTTATTTTCGTTACCGTTTCCGATCACGCCGTGGACGCTTCGGCACGACGGCGCCACGCACCGGCCCGGAACCGGGGCGGACGACCGGGTGACCGCCGCCGCGCACGAGTACCCGAAGGACCGGAACCGCCCCAGCCGTCACCCCCACGCAACGGTGCGGCAACCTCGGCCCCGCATCATCGGTCCATGACGGAGCCGGCACAGGCACATCCGGACGAGTCCCTGCCCCTCGACAGCACGGCGCAACTGCTGACCCGCATCACCGCGCAACTCGGCACCCAGCTCAGCCTCGTCGCCCGGAACGGAACCCGGCGGACCGCCGCAGGGGCCCCCTCTCCGGGGTCCGTCCGGCGGATCGCGGCCGGCGCCGAGGCGACCGAACAGCCCCTTCCCCCGGCCGTCCGCCGCGCACCCGCCTGAGCCGTGCTGTCGGTGGGGCCGATTACTGTCGGAACCATGGACGGTACGCAGGAAACCCGGCACACCTCGGACACACAGGACCACGGCACAGCCCCCTACCGCGCCGCCGACGCCGAGCGCTGGGACACCGAACCGGACAAACGGCCCGGTCGTACCGCGTTCCAGCGCGACCGCGCCCGGGTGCTGCACTCCGCCGCGCTGCGCCGGCTCGCCGGGAAGACCCAGGTCGTCACCCCCGGCACCCGCAGCCACGCGTGGGACGCCAGCCCGCGGACCCGGCTCACCCACTCCCTGGAATGCGCCCAGGTCGGCCGCGAGCTCGGGGCGGCGCTCGGCTGCGACCCCGATCTGGTCGAGACGGCCTGTCTCGCCCACGACCTGGGCCACCCGCCGTTCGGACACAACGGGGAACAGGCACTCAACGAATTCGCGTCGGACTGCGGGGGCTTCGAGGGCAACGCCCAGTCGCTGCGCCTGCTGACCCGGCTCGAACCGAAGCGGTTCGTGCCCGACACCCGGACCGGCGAGCTGGTCAGTGTCGGACTCAATCTGACCCGTGCCTCTCTGGACGCCGCCACCAAGTACCCGTGGCCGCGCGGCGGGCACCCCTTCGACCCCGGTTCGCCGAAATTCGGGGTGTACGAGGACGACCTGCCCGTCTTCGAGTGGGCCCGCCTCGGAGCCCCGGAGCACCGCAAATGCTTCGAGGCCCAGGTCATGGACTGGTCCGACGACGTCGCGTACTCGGTGCACGACTTCGAGGACGGGTTGCACGCCGGGCACATCGACCCCGACTGCCTCCACGCCGGGCCCGAGCGGAACGCGATCTGGGAAGTCGCCATCGGCCGCTACGTCCCGGCGGACACCGACCCCGGGGAGCTGGCCGAGGCCCTGGACCGGCTCATCGGCCAGGACTGGTGGCCGCACGGCTACGACGGGTCCGCGGTCGCGCAGGCCCGGCTGAAGGACGCGACGAGCCAGCTGATCGGCCGGTTCTGCCTCGCCGCCGAGACCGGCACCCGGCTGGCGTACGGAACGGGCCGGCTCAGCCGGTACGCGGCCGAGCTCGTCGTCCCCCGCGAGGCACGCAACGAGTGCGCCGTCCTCAAGGCGGTCGCCGACCGGTACGTCATGCAGCGCGCCGAGCAGGAGGCGATCCGCGCCGACCAGCGGATCGTCATCGCGGAACTGGCCGCCGCGCTGACCGCACGCGCCCCGGAGGGGCTGGAGCCGCAGTTCCGGGCCCTGTTCGACGCCGCGTCCGGGGACAGGGCCCGCAAGCGGGTCCTCGTCGACCAGATCGCCGCCCTGACCGACGCCTCGGCGCGCTCCCTGCACGCGTCCCTCACCGCGCGCCGCCGCTGACCGGAGCCCCGTCACCCGACCGGCCGCTCCGCCCCGGCCCGTCGCACCACCCCGCCGACCGGGCCTAGGGTCTTTCGTTTGGATCACGCCGGGCTCGCTCCCGGGCTTGCCCGCGACCACCGGGTGTGACCTGATCGGGGTACACCCTCTTTCGGCATCACGCTGCGTGCGGGACGCTCGCAGTCGGGCCCCGAGCAGCACGCACAGACCCCGAGCAGCAAGCACAGAGGAGACATCACGTGGTCGACGCACATCGGACGTTCGTCATCGTCGGCGGAGGACTGGCAGGAGCGAAGGCGGCCGAGACACTCCGGGCGGAGGGTTTCAGCGGCCGGGTGATCCTGCTCGGCGATGAACGCGACCATCCGTACGAACGGCCTCCGCTCTCCAAGGGCTACCTGTCCGGAAAGGAGGAACGGGACAGCGTCTTCGTCCACGAGACCGCCTGGTACGCGGGCGCCGACATCGAGCTCCACCTGGGCCAGCCCGTCACCGGCCTCGACCGGGAGGACCGCTCCGTACAGCTCGGCGACGGCACCGTCGTCCACTACGACAAGCTGCTGCTCGCCACCGGGGCCGAGCCGCGCCGCCTCCCCATTCCGGGTACGGACCTGGCCGGCGTCCACCATCTGCGCCGCCTCGCCCACGCCGACCGGCTGCGCAACGTGCTGACCTCCCTCGGCCGCGACAACGGCCACCTGGTGATCGCCGGGGCCGGCTGGATCGGCCTGGAGGTCGCGGCGGCGGCGCGCGGGTACGGCGCCGAGGTCACCGTCGTCGAACCGGAGCCGACCCCGCTGCACCAGGTCGTCGGCCCCGAACTCGGCCAGATCTTCACCGATCTGCACAGCGACCACGGCGTCCGCTTCCACTTCGGCGTCCGCCTCACCGAGATCATCGGCCAGGACGGCCTGGTCCTCGCGGTCCGCACCGACGACGGCGAGGAGCACCCCGCCCACGACGTGCTCGCCGCGATCGGCGCCGCCCCCCGCACCGGCCTCGCCGAAGCCGCGGGGCTCGCCATGGCCGCGCGCAAGGACGGCGGCGGCATCGCGGTCGACGCCTCGCTGCGCACCTCCGACCCGCACATCTTCGCGGCCGGGGACGTCGCCAACATGGCCCATCCGCTGCTCGGCACCCGGCTGCGGGTGGAGCACTGGGCGAACGCGCTGAACAGCGGCCCGGCCGCGGCCCGCGCCATGCTCGGCCAGGAGGTCTGCTACGACCGGGTGCCGTACTTCTTCTCCGACCAGTACGACCTCGGTCTCGAATACTCGGGCTGGGCGCCGCCGGGCAGCTACGACCAGGTGGTCATCCGCGGCGACGCCGGCAAGCGCGAGTTCATCGCCTTCTGGCTGAAGGACCGCCGGGTGCTGGCCGGGATGAACGTCAACGTGTGGGACGTCACCGAGGCCGTCCAGGAACTGGTCCGGTCCGGCCGGCAGATCGACCCGGACGCGCTGGCGGACCCGTCGGTACCGCTGACCTCCCTGAGCTGAACGGGAACCGGGCCGTGCCGCGCCGAGCCGGTCCGCGCCCCGCCGGGTTCCACGGATCACATCGGCGCGCGGCACGGCTGTCGTACCCCACCCGTAGACTTCACCCGTGGCAGGCAGGATCAATGACGACGATGTGAAGGCGGTACGGGACGCGGTCCCGATCGACGCCGTCGTTTCCGAGTATCTCCAGCTGCGCAACGCGGGCGGTGGCAACCTCAAGGGGCTCTGCCCGTTCCACGACGAGAAGTCCCCCTCCTTCCAGGTCAGCCCGAGCAAGGGTCTCTTCCACTGCTTCGGCTGCCAGGAGGGCGGCGACACGATCGCCTTCGTGCAGAAGATCGACCATCTCTCGTTCTCCGAGACGGTCGAGCGGCTCGCCGCCAAGGCGGGCATCACCCTGCGGTACGAGGAGGGCGGGTACAACCCCTCCCACCAGCGCGGTGAGCGCATCCGGCTGGTCGAGGCGCACAAGGCGGCCGCCCAGTTCTACGTCGAGCAGCTGGACGGCCCCGAGGCCGAGATCGGCCGGAAGTTCCTCGCCGGGCGCGGCTTCGACCAGGCGGCCGCCGCCCACTTCGGCGTCGGCTACAGCCCGGCGGGCTGGGACCACCTCACCCGCTATCTGCGCGGCAAGGGCTTCAGCGACAAGGAGCTGATCACCTCCGGCCTCTCCCAGGACGGCAGGCGCGGCCCCATCGACCGCTTCCGCGGCCGGCTGATGTGGCCGATCCGGGACACCTCCGGCGAGGTCGTCGGCTTCGGCGCCCGCAAGCTGCGCGACGACGACAACGGACCCAAGTACCTCAACACCCCCGAGACCGCGATCTACAAGAAGTCCCAGGTGCTCTACGGCATCGACCTGGCGAAGAAGGAGATCGCGAAGGCCAGCCGGGCCGTGGTCGTCGAGGGCTACACCGACGTCATGGCCTGCCATCTCGCCGGGGTCACCACCGCCATCGCCACCTGCGGCACGGCCTTCGGCGGCGACCACATCAAGATCCTGCGCCGCCTCCTGATGGACAACGGCAGCGCCCGGGTGATCTTCACCTTCGACGGTGACGCGGCCGGCCAGAAGGCCGCGCTGCGCGCCTTCGAGGACGACCAGAAGTTCGCCGCCGAGACGTACATCGCGATCGCCCCGGACAACATGGACCCGTGCGATCTGCGCCTGGTCAAGGGCGACGAGGCCGTCCGCGACCTGGTCGAACCCCGCACGCCGCTCTTCGAGTTCGCGCTCCGCCAGATCGTCGGCCGGTACGACCTGGAGACCCCGGCGGGCCGCGGTGCCGCGCTCGACGAGGCGGCGCCCGTCGTCGCCCGGATCAAGAACAGCTCCTCGCAGCACGAGGTCGCCGTCCAACTGGCCGGCATGCTCGGCATCCTGGACACCCAGTTCGTGGTCAAGCGCGTCGGCCAGCTCGCCCGCTGGGCCCGCGAGCGGGGCGATCAGCGGGGCCCCGCACCGGCCCCGTCCCGCGGCGGCCCCCAGCACCACCAGGTCCGGGCCCCCGCCGGCCCCTCGGGCCCCGCTCTCAACCTCCGCAGCCCCGCCCACCGCACGGAGCGCGAGCTGCTGAAGCTGGCCCTGCAGAAACCCGCTCTCGTCTCCCCGGCCTTCGACGCCTACGGGGCCGACGAGTTCACCGCCCCGCCGTACGCCGCGGTCCGGCAGTGCATCGCGGAGGCGGGGGGTGCCGAAACGGGCGTTCCGGAGACCCGTGACTACCTGGTCCAGGTCCTGGAATCGGCCCCCGACGACACGGTGCGCAACCTGGTCACCGAGCTCGCGGTGGAGGTCTTCCACGGCAAGACCATCGACGAGACCTACGCGGGCATGCAGCTCGTCCAGGTCCGCCTGCGCGCCGTCGACCGCCGGATCGGCGACGTCCAGGGCAGCCTCGCCCGCCTCGGCAGCAATGTGGCCCCGGACCACCTGGCGGCCGCGCAGAACGAGGTCTGGGTCCTCCAGCAGTACGCCCAGTCCCTGCGCAACAACGGCGCCGACGCGCTCTGACGCGAGGCCCCGGCCGCGCGGCCGCGCCGGCGCACCGGATCCACCCGGCCGCCGTCCCCGCCGCGATCGCGGCGCGGACCCGAAAGGTCCGCCGTCCCCGTAACCGCGCGGTCACGGACCGGACTCAGAAAGTCCCCGCACGCCCCTCGTGGCAGCGATGTGTCTTCCCCCACACTGGGGGCGGTGCCTGAGTCATCGGAGCGCGGCCGGCCCACCGAACGGTGGCCTCCATCCCCGCGGTCCGGCAGCGATCACCTGGAGGTCGCCCACGTGCAGACCCGGACCGTGACCGAAACCGAGCATGTCTCGGCCATCCCCGCGCAGAACCGGGCCGTGCGTCATCCGGAGACCGCGGTGGAGCCGCAGACACCGTCCGACCCACCCGAGGCACTCATGGAGGAGCCGCCGGAGGCGTCCGAACCCCCGGGACCCAAGGGCCGCCCGGAGACCGCGGGCCCGTCCTCCGACCTCTTCCGCCAGTACCTGCGGGAGATCGGCCGGATCCCGCTGCTCACCGCGGCCGACGAGGTGGAGCTCGCCCGCCGCGTCGAGGCCGGTCTCTTCGCCGAGGAGCGGCTCGCGAGCACCCCGGACCCGGACACCCGGCTGGCCGTCGACCTCGACCGGCTGGTGGTCATGGGGCGGATGGCGAAGCGCCGTCTCATCGAGGCCAACCTCCGCCTCGTCGTCTCCGTCGCCAAACGCTATGTCGGCCGCGGGCTGACCATGCTCGATCTGGTCCAGGAGGGAAACCTCGGACTGATCAGGGCGGTCGAGAAGTTCGACTACGCCCGGGGCTACAAGTTCTCGACGTACGCGACCTGGTGGATCCGTCAGGCCATGTCCCGCGCCCTCGCCGACCAGGCGCGGACCATACGGGTCCCGGTCCATGTCGTCGAGCTGATCAACCGGGTCGTACGCGTCCAGCGCCGGATGCTCCAGGAACGCGGCTACGAGCCGACGCCCGAGGAGGTCGCCGACCAGCTCGACCTCACCCCGGAGCGGGTCGGCGAAGTCCTGCGGCTCGCCCAGGAACCCGTCTCGCTGCACGCCCCGGTCGGCGAGGAGGACGATGTCGCCCTCGGCGACCTGATCGAGGACGGCGACGCCGCGTCCCCGGTCGAGTCCGCCGCGTTCCTGCTGCTGCGCGAGCACCTGGAAGCGGTGCTCTCCACCCTCAACGAGCGCGAGCGGAAGGTGGTCCAGCTGCGCTACGGGCTGGTCGACGGGCGGCCCCGCACACTGGAGGAGATCGGCCGGATCTTCGGCGTGACACGCGAACGCATCCGCCAGATCGAGTCCAAGACCCTCAACAAGCTGCGGGACCACGCCTTCGCCGACCAGCTCCGCGGCTACCTCGACTGACCACGTGACGGGGCCCGTACCACCGGGCGGTGGTACGGGCCCCGTCACGCGCCGGCCGTTCGTTCCGGTCCGCCCAGGGCGTGTTCTGAAAGTCCCGCCGGTCCCGTGGCGTCTGGCACGCACGCTCGCGGCTTGCAGAAATGCCCTGGCAGCTCCGGTACGAGACCATTTCCGCGCCTTGCGATCGCACGCACCGGACGCCGCTCCCTGATCCGGCCTGACCCAAACGAAAGACCCTAGTCGACTTCGGCGACCGCCTGCGCGAACTGCGCCGAGTACAACCGGGCGTACGCCCCCTCGGCCGCCAGCAGTTCGTCGTGCGTGCCCTGTTCGACGATCGAGCCGTTCTCCATCACCAGGATGATGTCGGCATCCCGGATGGTGGAGAGCCGGTGCGCGATCACAAAGCTCGTACGACCGTGCGCCAGGCGTGCCATCGCCTTCTGGATCAGTACCTCGGTACGGGTGTCGACGGAGCTCGTCGCCTCGTCGAGCACCAGGATCACCGGGTCGGACAGGAACGCCCGCGCGATGGTGATCAGCTGCTTCTCGCCCGCGCTGACGCCGGAGCCGTCGTCGTCGATCACCGTGTCGTAACCGTCCGGCAGGGTACGGATGAAGCGGTCCGCGTGGGCCGCCTTCGCCGCCTCCTCGATCTCCTCCCGGGTGACCTCGCGCGAAGCGCCGTACGCGATGTTCTCCGCGATCGAACCGCCGAACAGCCAGGTGTCCTGGAGGACCATGCCGATGCCCTGCCGCAGCTCGTCGCGCGACATCTTCGTCACGTCGACCCCGTCCAGCGTGATCCGGCCGCCCGTCACCTCGTAGAACCGCATCAGCAGATTGACGAGCGTGGTCTTGCCGGCCCCGGTCGGGCCGACGATCGCGACCGTGTGACCCGGCTCGACGTTCAGCGACAGATCCTCGATGAGTGGCTTCTCCGGCTCGTACCGGAACGACACCTTCTCCAGCGAGACGCTGCCCCGCAGTTCCTCGGGGCGCTCGCGCTCGCCGGGCGCGGGGTCGGCGCCCTGCTCCTCAGCGTCCAGCAGCTCGAAGATCCGCTCGGCCGAGGCGACACCCGACTGCACCAGGTTCGCCATCGAGGCGACCTGGGTCAGCGGCATCGAGAACTGCCGCGAGTACTGGATGAACGCCTGCACGTCACCGATCGACAGCGACCCCGAAGCGACCCGCAGACCACCCACGACGGCGATCAGCACATAGTTCAGGTTGGAGACGAACATCATCAGCGGCTGCATGATCCCGCTGTTGAACTGCGCCTTGAAACCGGCCTCGTACAGTGCTTCGTTCTGCTCGGCGAAGTCCCTCGCGGACTCCTCCTGCCGGCCGAAGACCTTCACCAGGGTGTGCCCGGTGTACATCTCCTCGATGTGGGCGTTGAGCTTGCCCGTCACCTTCCACTGCTGCACGAACTGCGGCTGCGAGCGCTTGCCGACCTTCGTGGCCACGACCACCGAGAGCGGCACCGTCACCAGGGCGACCAGCGCCAGCAGCGGCGAGACCCAGAACATCATGACGAGCACGCCGACGATGGTGAGCAGGGAGTTGATGAGCTGGCCCATCGTCTGCTGCATCGTCTGCGAGATGTTGTCGATGTCGTTCGTCGCCCGGCTGAGCACCTCGCCGCGCTTGGCCCGGTCGAAGTACGACAGCGGCAGCCGCGACAGCTTCGTCTGGATGTCCTCGCGCAGCTGGAAGATGATCCGGTTGATGATCCGGATCGACAGCCGGGTCGCCACCAGCATCAGCAGGCCGGCGCCGACATAGACCGCCAGCGCCGCCAGCAGTACGTCGCCCACCGCACTGAAGTCGATGCCGTGACCGGGGACGAAGTCCACCCCGGAGAGCATGTCGGCCAGGCCGCTGCTGCTCTTGCGTAGGCCCTCGATGGCCTGGTCCTTGGTCGTGCCGTCGGGCATCTGCCGGCCGATCACACCGGCGAACACCAGGTCGGTGGCCCTGCCGAGGATCTTCGGCCCGACCACCGACAGGCCGACGCTCAGCACGGAGGCCGCCAGCATCACGTACAGCGAGGTCTTCTCCGAGGCGAAGCGCTTCAGCAGCCGCTTCGAGGACCCCTTGAAGTCCATGGACCGGTCGGTCGGCGCCCCGCCCGCCATCATGCGTCCGCCAGGACCGGCCATTACGCGGCCTCCGCTTCCGTCAGCTGGGAGAGCACGATCTCCCGGTACGTTTCATTGCCGTCCATCAGCTCGTGATGGGTGCCGGAGCCGACGACCCGGCCCTCGTCCAGCACCAGGATCCGGTCCGCGTCGCGGATGGTGGACACCCGCTGCGCCACGATCACCACGGTCGCCTCGGACGTCTCGTGCGTGAGAGCCCCGCGCAGCGCGGCGTCGGTGGCGTAGTCGAGTGCGGAGAACGAGTCGTCGAAGAGATAGATCTCCGGCCGCTGCACCAGCGTCCTGGCGATGGCCAGACGCTGCCGCTGCCCGCCCGAGACATTGGTGCCGCCCTGCGCGATCGGCGCGTCCAGACCGTGCTCCAGCGCCGTGACGAACTCCTTGGCCTGCGCGACCTCCAGCGCGTGCCACAGCTCCTCGTCGGTCGCGTCCGGGTTTCCGTACCGCAGGTTCGTCGCGACCGTCCCGGAGAACAGATACGGCTTCTGCGGAACGAGACTCACGGTCTTCGCCAGCAGCGCCGGCTCCAGCGTCCGCACATCCGTACCGTCGACCAGCACCTGGCCGTCCGTCACGTCGAACAGCCGCGGTACGAGCCCGAGCAGCGTCGACTTCCCGCTGCCCGTCGACCCGATGATCGCGGTGGTCTCGCCGGGGCGGGCCACCAGATCCACCGCCCGCAGCACCGGCTCCTCGGCACCCGGGTAGCGGAAGTCCGCGCCCCGCACCTCCAGATGACCGCGGGCGGTCAGCTCGCGGACCGGCTTGACGGGAGGGACCACGCTGGACTCGGTCTCCAGGACCTCCTGGATGCGCTCGGCACAGACCTCGGCGCGCGGCACCATCATGAACATGAAGGTGGCCATCATCACCGACATGACGATCTGCATCAGGTAGGTGAGGAACGCGGTCAGCGCCCCGATCTCCATGCCGCCGCTGTCGATGCGGTGGGCACCGAACCAGACCACGGCGATCGACGACACGTTCACGACCGTCATCACGGTCGGGAACATCAGCGCCATCAGCCGGCCCGTGGACAGCGCCACGTCGGTCAGCTCGTTGTTGGCGCCGCGGAAGCGCTCCTCCTCGTAGCGGTCGCGGACGAAGGCGCGGATGACCCGGTTGCCGGTGATCTGCTCGCGCAGCACCCGGTTCACGGTGTCGAGCCGCTCCTGCATGGTGCGGAACAGCGGCCGCATCCGCTTGACGATCAGGCTCACCGCGATGCCGAGCACCGGCACCACCGCGAGCAGCACCGCCGACAGCGGGACGTCCTGGCCGAGCGCCATGATGATGCCGCCGACACACATGATCGGCGCCGAAACCATCAGGGTGAACGTCATCAGCACCAGCATCTGGACCTGCTGGACGTCATTGGTCGTACGTGTGATCAGCGAGGGTGCGCCGAACCGCCCGACCTCACGTGCCGAGAACGACTGCACCCGGTCGAAGACCGACGCCCGGACATCGCGGCCGAGGGCGGACGCGGTGCGGGCGCCGTAGTAGACGGCCCCCATGTTGCAGACCACCTGGCAGATGCTGACGGCGATCATGATGCCGCCGAACTCCAGGATGTAGTTCGTGTCCCCCTTGACGACGCCGTTGTCGATGATGTCGGCGTTCAGGGTGGGCAGGTAGAGGCTGGCGCAGGTCTGCAGGAACTGGAGGAGGACCAGCAGCAGGATGGGTTTCTTGTACGGACCGAGATAGGCCCGCAGGAGTTTTATGAGCACGCGTGTCTCTCGGAGTCGGCAGAGGGCGGGAGGCGACCCATTTTCCGGCACGGCGGAGAGGGTCCGCGAACGATTTTATTCAAGACCAGGTCAAAAAAAAGACCGAGTACACGAGCGGAAGATCGTTTTCCGCCGGTGTACCCGGTCCTGCCGCGCGCGGTGGGCGGCTCAGGGCGCGGAGTCGAACGCCCCGGGATGGATCTGGTCCCGCGTCGCTACGTACTGCTGGCGGACCGCCTGCCCGACCGCCAGCTCCTCGCCCGGCTCCAGCACCTGCGCCGCGGCGCCCTGCCAGGCCGGGGGAGTGAGCGGATCGGCCGTCCCCTGCGAGACCCCCAGCGCCCAGGCCGCCTGCCGGGCAGCGCCCAGCGCCGCGTACTCGGCGGGCTGCGGCACGACCACCTGCGTACCGAACAGCGCGGGTGCGAGCCCCTGTACGGCGGGCAGTTCGGCCGCCGCCCCCAGCAGGAACACCCGCCGCACCTCGGCACCGCGACCGCGCAGCACGTCGAGCGCGTCGGCCAGCGAGCAGAGCATCCCCTCGAACGCCGCCCGTGCCAGATGCTCCGGTTTCATCGATTCGCGCCGCAGCCCGCACAGCGTCCCCGCCGTGTGCGGCAGATGCGGGGTCCGCTCGCCCTCCAGATACGGCAGGAGCACCAGCCCGGAGGAGCCCGGCGTCGACTTCAGCGCCAGCGCGGACAGCTCCTCCAGCCCCTCCACGCCCAGCATTTCGGCGGTCCCGCGCAACGCGCGTACCGCGTTCGACGTGTACACCACCGGCAGATGCATCCCCGTCGCGTCCGCGAACGAGGTGATCATCCCGCTCTGGTCGGACAGCGCCTCGTGGTGCACCGCCATCACCGAACCCGAAGCGCCCAGCGACACCACCGCGTCGCCGACCCCGACCCCCAGCCCGAGCGCCGCTGCCATGGTCTCGCCGGTCCCCGCGGAGATCAGCAGCCCCTCGGGCGTCGTCCCGGCCGCGTCGGAGGGGCCGAGCACCTCGGGCAGCGCGGCCTGGTGGCCCAGGGCGAGCTCCACCAGATCGGGCCGGTAGGAACCACTGCCCGCCGACCAGTAACCGGTGCCGGACGCCGCGCCCCGGTCGGTGGTCCGCCGGGCCGGCCGACCCAGCAGCTGCCACACCAGCCAGTCGTGCGGCTGCAGCACCGAGGCCACGCGCTGGGCCGCCTCCGGCTCGGTCCGCGCCAGCCAGCGCAGCTTCGACACCGGCTGCGCGGACTGCGGCACCGTCCCGACCGCCTCGGCCCAGGACTGCCGCCCGCCGAGCCCGTCGACCAGATCGGCCGCGGCGACCTGCGCCCGCCTGTCGTTGCCGAGCAGCGCCGGACGGACGAGATTGCCCTGGTGGTCCAGCGGTATCAGGCCGTGCTGCTGCGCGGAGACACCGATGGCCTGCACGCCTTCGAGCAGCCCGCCGCCGGCGGCCTCACCGAGTGAGAGCAGCCATGCCTGCGGGTCGACCTCGGTGGCCTTCGCCTCGACGGGGTGTGCGGCGTACCCCCGGCGCAGCACCGCGCCGGTGTCCGCGTCGCAGACGACGATGTGCGTGAAGGCGGAAGAACTGTCCAAGCCGGCGACTATGCCCATGCGCACGATTCTGCCGCACCGCCGGAGTGTTTCCGTACCGGTGGTGCGGCGGGGGCGGGCGGGCCCCGGCTATGTGTTGGAGGTGCCCCAGTCGTCCTCGCCGTTCCGGCCGTACTGCCTGCGGTCCCGCAGCGAGCGCACCCGGTCGGCCACCGAGGCGGGCATCTTCTCGCCGACCGCGTGGCAGGCCCTGCCGGCCAGATCGCGACCGCTCTGCGCCGCCGACTCGGCGGTGTTGCGCACGGCGGGGTTCTCGGCGAACCGGCGTGCGGACTTCTTCATCTGCTCGTAGCGCTCGCGCCCGGCCCGCGTGCCGATCACGTATCCGAGGGCCAGTCCGGCGATGAACGTGAGCCGGTACCGCATGGCTGCCACCCTTCCTTGGCTGAGTGCGACGTGTGCTGCCCCGCCTACCCGCGGGCACCCGAGATCACCCCGGGCGATACCGATTGGCAAAGCACCCCCCTGCTTGCGCTAATGTATGTGTCGCAGCGAACGCACGCCGCCCGGCAGCAGCCAGGTAGGTGGGGTCCGGTGCAAACGCAGCAATCCCCTGTAGCTCAATTGGCAGAGCAGCCGGCTGTTAACCGGCAGGTTACTGGTTCGAGTCCAGTCGGGGGAGCGCGATCCCCTGTAGCTCAATTGGCAGAGCATTCGGCTGTTAACCGGAGGGTTACTGGTTCGAGTCCAGTCGGGGGAGCGGATCGGAGGAGGGCCCTGCGGGGTCCTTTTTCGTGTGCCCGTGGCCGTCCACCGCCGCGATGGGCGGCGTGGTGCGCATGGGGTTCACGTAACTCTTTCGCGTCCACTTCGCGCCGTCCGGAACCGCGCGCGGCGCGCCTCGGTCTTCATGGTCATGAGTAGCCGACCATCCGGAGCGAGAGATCGTATGACCGGCTATGCTGCGGCAGACGGCGCGCACACTTGTACGCGCCACGCCGAAAAGGGGCGGTAGCTCAGCCGGTTAGAGCAGCGGACTCATAATCCGTCGGCCGTGGGTTCGAGTCCCACCCGCCCCACCGAGCAACCCCAGGCAGAATCGTTCTGACCTGGGGAAACGCGTTTTTGTGGGGGCATTTCGCGTGCAGCGGACGCCTCACGAAGGTGCGGCGAACGTGAGCCTTCGCGCGTCAAAGAGGTCCCTTGGACGGCTGTGACCTGGCTTTTGTGGGGCGCGTCGGTGGGCGTCGATTGACGGTCCCACCCACCCCACCACGGGGTCGCCCTTGCCGGAACGTTCCCACTGTCTTGCGGGGTCGATCGTTGAGAGCGGCAACGACGACGTGCGGATCGTCCCAGATGCAGCGGCTCAGGGCAGTGCTCCAGGGGAAGCACTGTCGCAGGCCCACGCTTCGGGCCGAAAGTCGCGCGACATGGACTGTCCTGCGTCCGTCCCAGTCATGTCATCCGCGTCGGCTATTGTGCGATGCGCTTCGGCCTTCCGGAGCACAGATGCCGCGCCACTGTATGCGCGCGCTGCACCCGTGTCGCGGCAGGGCCCTGTCGCAGGTTCCTGCCGGTCGCCGTTCGTGGGTGCGCCGGATGCGGCCGTGAGCCGCAACTGAATGGGGTGGGGAATGTCCAGACACAGGCTGTCCAAGAAGGGCCGTTACATCGCGTGGGCGACTGCGGGTGTTGTCGGGGTCGCGGGTGCCGGGTTTGCGGCACAGACATCCATGGCAGCTACCGCTTGGCCTGCGCAGAAGACCTACACGGGCCGGGCGTTCGACACGTGTACCGCCCCCTCGCTCACTGCGATGAAGGCGTGGCACACGGGGTTCTACGGCGCCGCCGCCGTCTATATCGGCGGGAAGAACCGTGGCTGCGCCCAGCCCAACCTGACCAAGTCCTGGGTGAAGTCGGTCAGCGCCACCGGCTGGAAGCTGATCCCGCTCTACGTCGGCGCGCAGCCACCCTGCCAGAAGAGCGCGAACCCTGAGAAGTTCACCTCCTCCACGGCCGCCTCCGTCGGTGCGAGCAACGCCAAGGACGCAGTGGCCAAGGCATCAGCACTTGGGATGAAGGCCGGCAGCCCCATTTACCTGGACATGGAGCCGTACGACATCACCGACAAGGCGTGCAACGACGCCGTCCTGACGTACGTGCGCTCCTTCACCAAGACTCTGCGCAATGCCACTTACCGTGGAGGCTTCTACGGTTTCAGTAGTTCCAGCGCCAAGGCCATCGCCACCGCCACGAACAAGACGGACCTGCCAGGCAACCTCTGGTACGCGCTGTGGGACAAGAAGGACACGACCACCGCGGACTGGCCGTGGAAGCCGGCCCAGTTCACCGACCACAGCCGCGGCCACCAGTACATGGTCAACAGCAAGGAAACCCGCGGCGGCTACACCATCACCGTTGACCGCAACACATGGGACGCCCCGGTCGCGATCATCGGCTGATGGGAATGCGTGGTCGTTGACAGGCACCAAGGTGAGGGGCCGGTCAGTGCGTCGCAACCGGGCGAAGTCGTGATGGCTTGTATACGAAGGGATCGACGCGGCGCAGGTCGAAGTCGAGCGCCCGGCCGCCGATCCCTTCCTTGCTGCGCCATGGTGCTCGGCGGGCGGCCGGGGCCGCGGTCGACGACCCCCCTTTTTCTCCTTGTTGCCTTCAAATTTGCTTCACATGAGTAACGCGAAGGCATCAATGGACCGAGGAGCGGTGGGAGTTCACAGATATGCGCACGAGCCCGGGCGGTCAAGACCGGGCAGGGCCCTGCGCTACATAGCGGGCACCCTTGCTCTGGCGTTGTCGGCCACCCTGATCGACGGCGCCGGCTCGGCGATCGCCGAGGCACCTCAGGCCCCCGCCGCGCCGAAGGAGACGGCGGCGACCCAGGCCGCGGACATCCCTTCCGCGCGCGTCGCCGTAGCTGTCGTCGCACGCCCGCCAGGGGTTGCGGGACAGTCCTTCGAAACAACGCCGTTCAGTTAGGGCGGAGCTGGGTAGCGTCAAGCGTCCGTGGTGAGCATGGTGATGGTGACCTTGTAGGCGGCCCGGTCGATGGCAGGTCCGGGGGGCTGGCAGTACAGAGCAGTGGAGAGCGGCAGGCCACTGCAGCCTGCCCCGGCACGGAGCAGCCCCGGCTCGGTCGAAGCGGTGACTGGCATCCGGAGGGCCTCCGTTACGGAACGTAACCATGTGTGGCGGGCAGGGATCAGCCTGGCCTGTGAAGCCCACTGCAACGCGGGGATGGTCCGGCATCCCGCGTCCGCAAGGGCGTGTTCACGCTGTCGATCCCGCGCCCGCAGAGATGGTCCGCGGGACTCCCGGACCGTGATCGGACGTGACGAGTCGCCCCGCGCCCGCGGGGATGCTCCCGTACCCCGGAGCCCACGACCCAGCCGCCGCGTCGACCCCGCGCCCCCGGGCCGGCCAGCCGGTACCCGTCCCGAGACGAAGATGGCTTCTGGTCAGGCGGCGATCTCTCTGCATGCGTTCGCGACGCCGCGTCGCCTTCACCGCCCACGGCGAGCGGAGGTGCCGGGCCGCACTCGGCTCGCCTGCGCGGGGCACGTCCACGCAGCGAGAGAGCGATGAGCGGCCCGGACGCCGTTCCGTGCGGTGGCCGGGTCAGACGGCCAGGGGCACGGGTGCCGGGGTGCCGATGCGGCCGGCGCGCGCGAGTCCGTACACGGCGCCGGCGCAACCCAGCCCGGTCGCCGTCAGCACCGCCCAGGTGAGCCACAGCGCGTGATGGGCGGCGGCGAAGTCCCACAGCGCACCGGTGGCCAGGTTCCCCAGCGTGATACCGAGGCCGGAGACGGTGTTGTAGAGGCCGTAGTGCGTGGCCACCAGCCGGTTGCCGGAGAGGGCCACGACGGTGTCCATCTCCAGCGGGTAGACCACCGCACCGCCCGCCGCCAGCAGGACGACGGCCGCCGCCAGGGCCGCCAGCTCGGCCGGGGTCTGCCACATCCCCGTTCCGGCGGCCTGCGCGAGGGCGAGCGGAGTGAACGCCAGGCCCATCGCGGCCAGCCCGCGCACCATCGCCTGCGGGCGGCTCCACCGCGCCTTCGCCCAGGCGGTCAGCCTGAGCTGCCCGGCGACCGCCACCGCGGCGGAGAGCACGAACAGGCCGCTCGTGGCCTTCGTGCCGTCCGCGCCGAGCGCGGCACCGGCGGCCATGGGCAGGGCCAGGTAGACCTGGAAGGTCAGCACGTAGGAGCCGATCATCGCGAGCGAGAACAGCAGGAACGGCCGGTTGGCCACCACCTGGCGCCACTGTGCGAGCACCCCGCCCGCGCCCCCACCGTCCTTGGCGGCGGTGGCGCGGCGGGCCGGCAGCGCACGGCCCTGGAGCACGGTGAGCGCGGCGAAAATGGTGGCGGCGACGGTGCACACCAGACGGAAGTCGGCTGCCAGCAGGGCGAGTCCGACCACGGGGCCGAGCAGCATCCCGGCCTGGTAGTAGACGTTGAACGCGGCGAAGGCGTCCACCCGCCGCTCGCCGGCCTCGGCGGCGAGGTAGGCGCGTACGGCCGGGTTGAACAGGGCCCCGGCGAACCCGGTGGCCGCCGACGCGGCCACCAGCGCGGGCACGCTGTCGACCCACCCCAGCAGGGCGAACCCGCCGGTGCGCAGCAGACAGCCGGCCATGATCGGGGCCTTGTAGCCGAAGCGGTCGGCGATGGTGCCGCCGATCAGGAACATGCCCTGCTGGGAGAAGTTCCGCACCCCCAGCACGAGCCCGACCGCCCAGGCCGCCAGCCCCAGTTGCCCTGCGAGGTGAGCGGCGAGATAGGGCATGAGCATGTAGAACGCGAGGTTGATGGCGAACTGGTTCACCATCAGCAGCCGTACCGCCGGAGAGAAACTCCGTGCCGTCGCCATCAGTGCCTTCACCGGGTCACCCCCGCCGGCCCGAGCTTCTCGGCAGCCGTACGTGTGGTCCCGGCCAGGGGATCGAGGACCGCCGTGCAGCGGCTCCAGCGGACGACGACCCGCTCACCGGGATGCGCCAGCTCGTCCGGCTCGGCGGCGGGTTCCTGGCCGAGCAGCTGGTGGGTACGGCACCAGGCGTCGTCGAAGACCGTACCCACATACCTCTGCGGGCCGTCGGGGAACACCGCGGCGATCCGCGTCTCCGCCGCCGATGCGGCGGCAAGCCGGCGGGCGACCAGCGCGACCGCACCCACGCTCCACCCGCCCGTCGCGTACCGGGCCTTCGCCAGGGCGCGGGCCGACCAGACCGCCTCACCGGCGGCGACCCAGTGCACCTCGTCGAACAGGGCGTAGTCGACGTTGCGCGGGTAGATGCTGGAACCCAGCCCCCGCATCAGCCTCGGTGCGGCGGGCTGACCGAAGATCGTGGAGCCGCAGGTGTCGACCCCCACGATCCGCAAGGCGGGGAAGAAGCCGCGCAGCACCCGGCCGATGCCGGCCGAGTGCCCGCCGGTGCCCACGCTCACCACCAGCGTGTCGATGCGGCCGAGCTGGGCGACCAGCTCGTGGGCCAACGGGGCGTAGGCGGCCACGTTGTCGGGGTTGTGGTACTGATCCGGACACCAGGCGTCCGGCCGTGTCGCCAGTAGCTGGTCGACCTTCTCGCGGCGGGCCTGCTGCCAGCCGCCCACCGGATGCGGCTCGGTCACGCCATGCAGTTCGGCGCCGTAGGCGGTGAGCAGGCCGCGCATCAGCGGCTCCATGCCGGGGTCGGTGACCACCGCCACCGGATGCCCGAACGTCACCCCGGCCAGCGCCAGGCCCAGGCCCAACGTGCCGGAAGTGGACTCCACGATCGGCGCTCCGGGCAGCAGCTCGCCGCGTTCGCGTGCGCGGGCCACCATGTACAGAGCGGTCCGGTCCTTGATCCCGCCAGGGTTTTGGCCTTCGAGTTTCGCCCAGAACCCGTGGCCGGTGGTGGTGAACGGCTCACCGACCCACAGCAGCGGGGTGTCGCCGACGAGTCCGGCCGGCGTTTGCGCGGCTGGTCCGGACGCGGGCAACTGGGCAGGTGAACAGGCAGAGGTGGTGCGGGTGTACGGAGATGTCATCGCGTGTGGTCTCCCGCGACCTCGCCCTTCGGCGGGCCGCGTGATCGTGACGGCTGTTCAGGACGCGCGGACGCCCGCGGCACGACGGGGCCATCCGGCCACACCCGTCACGCCGCGCGGCGTGTCCCGATCACGTCCGCCACACCCCCAGCACCGCCCGCACCCGTTGCTGCTCGCCGTGATCCCCGGGCGCGCCCTCCACCGGCGCTCTCCGCCGGGCAACCGCCAGCGGCTCCGGCTCCACCGTGCTCGTGGACGCCATCACCTCCGGCGCCGGTGCCACGTACACGTCCCGGGACAGCACACTCGGGTCGTCGCCCCCCGTGCAGTCGGCGAACCGCAGCCCCTGCTCCCCGGCGACCGGAGCGGACACCGGACTCGACGCCGGCACGGCGATCACGGCCGCAGCCGCGACGGGAAAGGAGTCGGACATGGCCGCGCGCCCGAACTCGGGCCCATGGGCGCAGGCCAACACGTGCACGAGAGCGGCCAGCACCACAGCGAGGACCGCTGGGAGCGTGGACGACCGGGAGTGACGCCGCATCACGAGCACATCACATACCGTACCTGGTTGGTCACCCAAAGTGTTTGCCGGGTCCGGTCGCCCCGCAGCTGCTGTTCGTGCTCTTCACGACCCTGCACCGGCCTGCCGTCCGCGGGCACGACCGGCAGGTCCGCTCTCTCGTCCACTTCGTTCAGGCGAGAGGGAAGATGGAACGTGAGGCTCTCTGCGGGCGCCGGGCCCGCACCCCCACCGGACGAACAAGGGGGAGTGATCTTCGATGATGTTCTGGTACCACCGCGGCATGGGCGGGTGGGCCTGGTTCGCGATGACGTTCGGCATGATCCTCTTCTGGGTGCTGATCATCATCGCCGTGGTCCTGCTCCTGCGCGCGTTCAGCCGGAGCCATCCGGTCGGCGGCCGGCCCCCTGCCGCGCCCGGATGGCCCGAGCCCGGCCCGTCGTCCGCGGAGCGGATCCTCGCCGAGCGGTACGCACGTGGTGAGATCGACGACGACGAGTACCACCGTCGCATGGCCACCCTCCGCGGCTCCCCACCCGGCTCGGGCGAGCCATGACCCGGCTCGGCCCGCCTCGCGGGCTTCCGGCGTGACTGCGCTCCGTGCCCCTGGCCGATCGCCCGGTCCGGAGAACCCGTCGGCTGAGGGCGGTCCGGAGACGGGCCGACGTGTACGTGCCGTGCCATTCGGTTCATCACACGCAGTGATCCGAGCGGCGAGCAGGGGAGCGGGGGAACGAGGATCGGCGCAGGGTGCCCAGGGTTCTGTTCTCCGGTGGCCGGCCGGGGAAGCGGCCGGCCACCGGGCCACGAAGTGATCAGGTCCTGGGACGTCGGTAGTTCTTGACGTAGTCAGGGGGCCCGACGGTCATCCCCGACTCGGCCTTCGGAGGGCTGTAGACCTCGTGGACAGGGATGAGCCCCCGCCACGCGCTGTCGTGCGAGGTGTCTTCCTGGATCGGACCGCACTCGGGGGAGTCCGCTGCGAAACCCGCGCGGGTTTTGACGGAAGCCTCGGTGACCTCGATGCTCAGCACCGCCGGTGAAGTCCAGTTCCTCCTTCGGCTGCCTGGGGTCGCCCCAGCGGTGCGGGACGACCTGTTCCGACTGGACGCGGAGGGCTTCGAACTCGCCCAACGCCCTGACGAGTGCGGGGATGACGTCCTCGGCCGCCGTGCGGCCGCCCCGGGGTACCCCGGCCTGCGGGCTGCCCCGGGCGACCACGGAAGTCGTCGACGAAGAGGCCGACGTGGATCAGCGGGGCGAACCCGGAGCCGGGACGAGCGGCGGAGGCTTCCTGGCGGCAAACCGATGCCTCGGGCTCTGTACGGCGCCCTGAAGATCCTGCGCGGCCTGCACGAACGCCGCGAGAGCGGCACTGTCGTCCAGTGGGAACGTGTGACGGGTCGCTGCGGCGGTGACCCTGTGGGGTCGTCCGGACTTCTTTTCTCACCCATCGATGACCGGCCGGCCTGCGACGGCTGACCGTGCACGGATCAGCTGGATCCGGCATGGGACGAGTGGCTCGTCGCGGTGCACCCGGAGAAGACCTCTCGGCTCCGCCGCACCGAGCGACGGCACCTGGAGGGTGTCGGGGGATCAGACCCGGAATGCCTGCACATACCGTTGCGGGTCTTGGCGCAGATCGGTGTCCCAGCGTTCCAGGGTCTGTTCCGCGAAGGTCCGTCCTGTGGTGAGGATTTCGTCGAGCGGGTCGAGGTGGTCCACCACCTGTGTGGGTTCGAGACCTGCTGCGACCCGGGCCGTCAGGCCCTGGCGCGCGAGGCGTACCAGTTCGGTGGCGAGGTCATGGACGCGGTCGTTGCCCAGTTTCGTCCGCAGTCCTTGGCGCGGGAGGTTGTGCAGGGCATCGTCGTGGTCCCGCACGGTGTAGTGACTGAGCAGGTTCCAGGCGGCGTCGCGTGAGGGGGCGTGGTAGCTGAGGCCCACCCACAGGGCCGGCACGGCTGGGATGTGGTGGTGGTGCGGTCCGTCGGCGCCGCGCAGTTCGAGGGTGCGGCGGACATGGACGTGGGTCCAGATCTGCGACAGGTGAGCGGTCCAGTCGTGCATCGTGGGCATGGTTCCGTCGTCGAAGCCCTTGTCCAGGACGGTGGCGAAGGGGCGGTCGGGAGCCGCGCGGTATCTTCCGTCGGCGGACCGGTGGTAGAGCATGGGAACGTGCAGGGCCCAGTCGATGACGTCTTCGACGCTGACGTCCGGGCGCAGGGCAGGGGGAAGCGTGCCGCAGCGGCGTGGGTCCATGCGCAGCCACGCGTCCGAGCGGTGTGACAGGAGTCCGTTCGAACGCCCGGCTTGTAGGGGTGAGTTGACGAACAGCGCAGCAACTACGGGTGCGGCGGCTGTGTGCATGCGTAGTTTGCGGGTGAAGTCCTGCGGGTTCAGGCAGTCCACGTGGACCTGGGTGGAGAGTGATGTCGTCATGATCTGCGGGGCACCGCTCCCGGCGGTTCCCAGGCGCTGGAAGAAGTCGCGCATGAGTGCGCCCCGGGTGGAGGGCACCCAGTTCATGGTGGAGGGGTCGTCGAAGGGGAGGTTGGCGCCGGGCAGGAGAGCCAGGCCGAACCGGCCGACGAGCTCCGCGAGCCGTTGCAAGGTGTTGCGCGCGTCATCCACCGCACTCTGCAGGTTTGGTGCGGGGGCGGACGAGTACTCCACCTGTCCACCGTGTTCGAGGGTGATCTGGGTGCCGTCCTCAAGTCGGATACCGGTCAGGAGACCGGCATCCTCCAGGCGCTCGCCGCCCCACTCCTCAAGAAGTGTCTCCAGGACTGCCAGGGTGCCGTTCTCGCCCCGATAGGGAGTGGCGCGTCCGGTCTCGGGCGTGACGAGACCGGACTCGATCTCGATGCCCACCTGCTCCGTCGCGGCCGGCGACGGAGCCATGACCGTGGAGAGGTCGTCGTGGGTCAAGGCGGGTTTCCTGGTCATGCTGCCCCCACTGGCGTAGCGGTCGATGTGCGCTGTTGCATGCCGAGCAGTCGGCTGACGACGCTCAGGGCTGACTGCGCGGCGCCTTGACACCATGCGTGCGCACCGGACAGGTGTTCACCGGCGAAGAACACCCGGGGGTCCTCGGCGGGGTGGGGAGAGCCGAGCGCTTCGAGATGGCGGCCGTGTTCTCCCGGTCTCAAGTGCGCGAAAGCGCCGCCTCCCATTCCTGCCTGCTCGCCCCAGTTCCAGTGGAAGATGTCGTCGACGTCTTCGGTGATGCCGGGGTGGAGCTGTTCCAGACCGTCCAGGACCAGGCGGTCACGGTCGGCGGACGGCATCGCGGCGAAGCGGCGGGCGTTGGCCCCCCAGAGGTAGGCCCCGAGAAGTGCTGTGGGCGCTTCGGAGCGCTGCGGATCCTGGGCAGTCCAGCGTGGTGTGAAGCCGGCGGCATTCTCTCTTCCGGGGCGGGCATTGTCCGAGGGGTACCAGCACTGCTGGATCGCCAGGTCGGTGAAGCTGCCCCCGCCGAACAGGCCATCGCGCGACTCCCATCTGCGCCGCGTCAGGTGCAGCAGGGTCTTGGAGCTGCTGGCGTAGCTGATGCCGCGGATGGCCTGGCGCTGTTGGTGGGGCAGGCCGGGCCGGAACGTCATCCGGTCAAGCGCGGGAGCAGGAACGCAGCAGATGACGAAATCGAAATCCCTGTCGAACGACGTTCCCATCCGTGTGCCCCGCACTGTCGCCCCTCGGCCGGTCAGAACGATCTCTCTGATGTCGGTGGACAGCTGGACCGTGCCCGGGAGCAGCCGCCCCACGAACGCGCGCACCAGGGAATCCATCCCGTCAACCAGTTCCACCTGGCCGGTGTGGAACAGGCCGAAGTGGTCGACGAGGACCTCCAGCAAAGAGGACTGCTCGTAGTGAACCAGACCTGTGGCGTGTCCCACGAAGTCCCAGGCGTCTTTTGACAGGTGTTCGTGCGCAAACTGCCACAGTGATACCGACATGAGTCGGCCGAGAGCCGGATCATCCCACTGACCTTGCAGCACGCGGCGCTGCTGCCCGAAGTCCAGCGTTTCCCATACAGTCCGCAAAAGGCGGTCGAGAAGCAGAAAAGGAGGCTCCTTCTCGGTGCTTCGCAATTCAAAATCGGGAAAGAGGTGATGTGTGTCGAAAATCCGAACCCGCCGCCCCCGCAAATGGTAGTAAGCGGCCGGGTTGGAGTTGATGAAGGGGCGAACCCCCAAGCCGAACTCTTGAACATAATGCAAGACGCAGTGGTGATTGTCAGGAATGCGCATCGCCCCTAACTCCGCGTGTGTGCCGTCCCAGAACCGATGGGTGCGCACCCGGCCGCCCGGCTGACTCGCCCCCTCGTACACCACCACGTCGTAACCGCGCTGCTGCAACTCATAGGCCGCCACAAGCCCGGCGACACCGGCACCGATCACAGCGACCTGCCCCAAATCACCGCCCATGCGTGCCCGCTCCCGAAGTTCGGAAGGGAATGCGAAGCTTTCATCAAACATGAGGGTTCCTCTCTGCCGGCCTGAATCGGACCGATCTGTTCTCCGTATCCCGCCGACACGCCACAGCTCCTATGGGTAATTCTGGCTCTGGCACGCTCTCGCGCAGCGGCGCGCCGAGCAGTACACCACTACCCGACGAACGGGATCAAGGCCACGTCGCCCGAAAAGGAGCAGGAACACCCGCCCTTACGTCTGTCACTCTCACCCTTTCCCGGGGCCAAACGGGCAAGATCAAGAGATCGATACGATTATGCCGTTGCCCCGACGGGCAGGAGTGGAACGCATCGGAACGGAAGTCTTCACACGATCACGAGTCACTGCTTCGTGGTCGGGCCGGTGACGGATCAGGTGACCGCGCCGACACACTGCCTTCGGAGTAGAGGCCTCCGGTAAACCCGCAGAGGAAAGCGGAACAGCTCCCTCGGCCGGAGGTCCGGAGGGCGAAGTGCCGCTCCGGCGGGAGGCGGGACGGGCCCGGCCGTCATCCTCGGTGCCGAGTCCCTGGCCACCGGCGGCGGCGACGGCGGGTGGCGGCTTGCAAGGAAATCGAACAAATACCCTAACCGAGTCCATGGTGTCGCCCTCGCTTCCGCAGGACTTGCTGAGCCCCCCCAGGTGGCCTGTCGGACGTATCCGGTTACGGAACGTGGTTCGCTGTCTGTGGTCGGCGGACGTCCCGACGGCCTTTGACGGGGGCGTTCGGCGTCGTACGCCTCCTCCTTCGCCCGAATGGCACGCGTCTTGGGCGGCAGTCGCACCGGTGTCACTGCCCCCCTGTGCCGTGCTCGGCATCCCGCGGGGCGGTCGCCTCACCGCATCGGATCAAGCCGGTCGAGGAGGACGGAGCGGATCGAATCGGATGGAGATGTCCGGTTCATCGGCGAAACCGCAGGTGAAATGGGTCACCGGGATGCGCCGGCACCGGTCGCGGCTCCGGACCGGCGCCGAGTGGCCGCACCGCCGCCCGGCGGGTCGTCCGCCCGACCCCTCGTGCCGTCAGGTGGCGTACGGGAGGCCTTGTTTGCGTGTGGCGGGGCGCGACTTCGCAAGGCATCCGGAGAGTCACTTGTGGCAACGCTCTGAAGGTTTACGGTATTTCGTGAAATATGTTCGAAATGCGGCTTGTACGGGTTGTTGGTCGCAGAGGGCAGTCGTAGTGTCGGTAGTGCCGCAGCAAGAGCAAGGAGCGGCACAGCGTAATCCTCCAGAGGAGGCGAAGATGAAGGTACGCAGCATCTTCGACCACAGGGACAGGGATCACGGCGACTACGGACGCGGACGCGGCCGTGGCGGCGGCGGCGACTATGGACGCGGACGTGGTGGATACGGACGTGGCCGGGGCTATGGCGACTTCGGTCGTGGCGGCCGCGGCGGCCGTGGTGGCGGCGACTGGGGCTACTGACCAGCCATCCCTGACACCATCCCCAAATCGAGGCAGGCTCGTGCTCCGGCGCGGGTCGGCCTCGCAGGTTTGGGGTCCGCGCCTATGGAGATGGTCCATAGTCCGAGCACTTCTGTGACGTGACGCCCATGCGCCTGCGCAGCTCGCTTAGGGGCCAAGCGCCCTCCGAAGAGACCTCTCAGGACTCGGTGACGGACGTACCGATCCGCACCGATCCCATCAGCATCTTGGTGGCGTTCCGCCGCTTCTGGCCACTGACCGTGGGAGACCGGCGCTGGCTCGTCCTCATCTTCGTGTGCGCCGTCCTCGCCGCCGTCGCCGAGACGATCACCGTCCTGCTCTTCGCCGAACTCACCGACAAGGCCCTCCAGACCGGCTCGATCAGCGCCTTCTGGAAGCCGGCGGGCCAGTGGCTCGCCGTGGCCGCCATCGGAGCCGTGGTGGGGTACCTGGGCAACTCGATCGCGGCCTGGGTCGCCGAACGCTTCGTGATGCGGCTGCGGGCCCGTGTCTTCAGCCACCTCCAGACCCTCCCGCCGCACTTCTACCAACGCAATCGCCGCGGCGACCTGGTGGAGCGGCTGACCGGTGACGTGGAAGCCATCGAAGCGCTCGTGGTCTCCGGCATCGTCGGGGCGGCCTCCGCCCTGTTCAGCACGCTCTTCTACGCCGCCGCGGCCCTGTGGCTGCGCTGGGACCTGGCCCTTGCCACCTTTGTCATGGTGCCGCTCTTCTGGTTCACGACCCGTTGGTTCACCGGGCCCCTGCGCGCGGTCTCCCGGCGCGGCCGCGCGGCCGACGGCGCCGTGACGGCGGTGGTCGAGGAGACGCTGGTCAACGTGGTCATGACGCAGGCGTACAACAGGCAGCCCGACGAGGAGGCGCGGCTCTTCGGCAAGGCACGCGTCCGGATGAGGACGGCGGTGAGGGCCGTCCGCCTCACCGAGTTCTACGAGCAACTCGTCGAAGTCCTCGAAACCGTGTGCGTCCTGACCGTCATCGGTCTGGGGGTCTGGGAGATCTCCGCGCACCGGATGACCCTCGGGCAGCTCCTGGCCTTCGCCGCCTTCATCGGCTACCTCTACCCGCCGATCCGCTCCCTGGGCCAGCTCGGCCTGACGGCCACCGCCGCGACCGCGGGAGCCGAACGGCTGCTGGAGATCCTCGACGCCCGGCCCGCCGTCACCGACCCGGCCGCTTCCGTGCCCGACCCGCCCCGGAGCCGTGCGTTCGGCGAGGTGGAGGCGCGCCAGGTCCTCTTCCACTACCCCGACAGCGGCGAGCCCGTGCTCCGGGACCTCTCGTTCACCGCGAGTCCCGGAGAACTGCTGGTCATCACCGGCCCCAGCGGCGCGGGCAAGTCGACCCTGGCGGCTCTGCTGCTGAGGTTCTACGACCCGGACGCCGGCAGCGTGCGGCTCGACGGTGTGTCCGTGGACCGGCTGCCGCTGACCTACCTGCGCCGCAACATCACGCTGCTGCCCCAGGAGACGCTCGTCCTGCACGACACCATCGAGGAGAACATCGGTTGTGGACGCAGCGATGTGACACACCGTGACGTAGTGGAGGCCGCGCGGGCGGCCGACGCCCACGCCTTCATCCGGACATTGCCGGAGGGATATGACACTGTCATATCCACGGGTACGTCCCGGCTCTCCGGCGGTCAGTTGCAGCGCATCGCGATCGCCCGCGCCATGCTGCGCGACGCACCCGTGCTCCTGCTCGACGAGCCCACCACCGGACTGGACAGGCTGGCCGCGCAGCGCATCCTGGCGCCGCTGCGGCGTCTCGCCGAGGGACGCACCACCATCGTGATCACCCACGACCTGGCCCTTGCCGCGGACGCCGACCGCATCCTGGTCCTGGACGAGGGACGGCTGGTGGAATCGGGCACCCACACCCAACTCCTGGGCCGCAAGGGCCTGTACGCCACCCTGTTCGAGCGCCGTGTCCCACCCCGCAACGGCACCGTCTACCCGCCCGCCCGCACGTCGGGAATCCACTGGCGGTAAGCGGACGTGGACGCGGACGGCGCCCAAGTGCGCGCCCGGCCGGGCCCCCTGACCCGGAGGCCCGGCCGGATACGGGGCGCACCCGAGGGCGGCCGGACCGTCGGACGCACGCCGGTCGTTACCATCCGCTGTGACCGAAACAGCCGACGCGGCCGACGCAGCCGAAGAACCCGCCCACCGCACACGCATATTCGCCGACCTGACACCCCTGCGGACCTCCCCCGACTACCGGCGGCTCTGGTTCGGAAACACGGTTTCCTGGATCGGGCAGGGGATGACGGCACTCGCCGTCTCGCTCCAGGTCTACGACATCACCGGCTCCGCCTTCTCGGTCGGGCTCATCGGATTCTGTTCGTTCCTGCCACTGGTCGTCTTCGGGCTGTACGGCGGGGCCGTCGCGGACACCATCGACCGGCGCAAGCTGGGGCTCGCCAGCTCCGCGGGGTCGTTTCTCCTCTCCGTCGGGCTGGTCGCCGCCGCCGTCGCCGGGGTGGAACAGGTGGGACTGCTGTACGCGGTCGTCGCCCTGCAGGCGGCCTGCTTCGCGGTCAACTCACCGGCCCGCAGCTCGATGATCGCCCGGCTGCTGCCGGCCGAGCAGCTGCCCGCCGCCAACGCCCTCAACTCCATGACCAGCACCACCGGCACGCTGGTCGGGCCGATGCTCGGCGGGATCGTCGTCGGCTGGTGGGGATACCGGGCCGCGTACACCGTCGACGCCGTCACCTTCACCGCCTCGCTGTACGCGATGTGGCGGCTGCCCTCGATGCTGCCGGAGCGGGCGGAGGGCGCGGGCGGCAAGCGCGCGTCCGTCGCGGACGGGCTGCGTTTCCTGGGGGCCAGGCCCAATCTGCGGATGACCTTCTTCACCGATCTGTGCGCCATGGTGCTGGCCCATCCCCGGGCGCTGTTCCCCGTCGTCGCCGTGGTCTGGTACGGCGGCGACGCGAAGACCACCGGGTTGCTGGTCGCCGCCCCCGCGCTGGGGGCGCTGCTCGGCGGGGTGTTCTCCGGATGGCTGGGACGCGTCCGCCGCCACGGCCTCGCCGTACTCCTCGCCGTCGCCTGCTGGGGTACCGCCATCGCGCTCTTCGGGCTGACCCGGCAGCTCTGGCTCGGGCTGATCTTCCTGGCGCTCGCCGGGTGCGCGGACACCACCTCGATGGTCTTCCGGAACACCATGCTCCAGGCGGCCGTGCCGGACGAGATGCGAGGACGGCTGCAGGGCGTGTTCATCGTGGTCGTGGCGGGCGGACCGAGGCTCGGCGACTTCCTGGCCGGATCGTTCGCCGACCTGACCTCGCCCGGCCTGGCGGTGACCGGCGGCGGGATCGCCTGTGTCGTCGCCGTGGCGCTGCTGGGGCTGCGGTGGCGCGGGTTCGCGCGGTACGACGCGGAGAACCCGCGGCCCTGACGGCTCAGCCCCCGGGCGGCAGCGGCTGCACGACGGACCGGGCGAAGCCCAGCTCCACCAGGTCCTGGGGGCGCAGCCGCAGCTGGTCGGCCGTGGCGTGCACCTCGTCCGGGGCGCGTTTCAGGATCGCCGCGGCGAGTTCCGGGGCGATCACCGAGAAGTAGCTGTCCCGGGTGACATGGGTGTTCCCCGGTGCCGCCAGGGCCAGCGCGCCGCCCGAACCGCCCTCGCCGATCACCAGCGTCGTGACGGGGACCCGGGCCCCGGCCATCGCCGCGAAGGCGTCGGCGATGGCCGCGCCCGCGCCCGCCCGTTCCGCCTCGGCGTCGTTCGCCGCGCCAGGGGTGTCGATCAGGGTGAGCACGGGAACACCGAGCCGGTCGGCCAGCCGGATCACCCGGGCCGCCGTGCGGTAGCCGGCCGGCCGGGTCGCGGTGCCGCACTGGGCGACGTACGCGATCGTCCGGCCGCCACGCCGCCCGAAACCGCAGAGCAGCCCCGGGTCCGTACCACCGCAGCGGTCGCCGCTGAGCGGGAGCCGGTGGTCGAAATACGCGTTCAGGTACGCCTCGGCGCGCGGCCGCGAGGGAGAGCGGGCCTGCCGGACCGCGTCCCAGCCGGTCACCGGGAGACCGGCGGCGGAAAGGGCGTCCGGCACCGGGGCGGCATCCGGGGCCGGGGAGCCGGAGACGTGCAGGGCCCGCAGCCAGTGGGCCAGGGTCTTCGGGAGCTCGTCCGGCGGGACGACGGCGTCGATCTGGCCGGCGGCCAGCTGGCCCTCGGCGGTGTACGCGTGGGGGTCCGCGCCGGCGGGCCGTACCCGGGAGCCGGCGAACCCGATCTGGGCGCCCGGCAGCGCCAGGATCACATCGGCGCCGGCGCCCAGCGTGGCCCAGCCGCCGCCCGTCGTCGGGTCGCGCACCACCGCGAGCTGTGCGGGGCCGGACGCCCGCAGCCGCGCCGAGGCACGGGCCACGCGCTGCAGCTGGGTCAGGGCGACCATGCCCTCCTGCATCCGGCTGCCGCCCGTCGCGATGAGCGAGACGAGCGGCAGCCCCCGGGTCCGGGCCGCCGCGTACGCGGCCTCCAGCCGGTCCCCGGTGCGCTGCCCGAGCGAACCGCCCAGGAAGCCGAACTCGAACGAGAGCAGGACACAGCGCAGGCCGCCGATCGTGGCGAGGCCGTGGACGACGGACTCCTCCTCGCCGGTACGGGCGGTGGCACGGGCCCGGGAGTCCGCGTACCCGGCCCAGGAGAGCGGCCCGTCCCCGGCGGTGCCGCGGCCGGGGACGGCGGGCTCGGTGATCTCCTCGAACCCGGTGGTGACGGCCGCGATCGCCGCCCTCGCGGTCGGCCGGTCAGGCATGGAGCGACCGCTTCATGATCTTGCCCAGGTCGTTGCGGGGCAGCGCCTGAAGGTAGCGGACCGTGCGCGGGCGCTTGTGCGGGGACAGCTGGGCGGCCACATGGTCCGCGAGCTCGTCCTCGGCCGGGGGCGCGGCGGGGTCGGCCGGCACCACCCAGGCGACGATCCGCTCGCCCAGATCCGGGTCGGGTTCACCGGTGACGGCGGCCTCGCGGACGCCGGGGTGGTCGAGGAGCGCGTTCTCGATCTCACCGGCGCCGATCTTGTATCCGCCGCTCTTGATCAGATCGGTGGCCTTGCGGCCGACGATCCGCACATAGCCGTCGGTGTCGCGGGTGGCCATGTCCCCGGTACGGAACCAGCCGTCCTCGGTGAGTGCGGCGGCGGTGGCGTCGGGGCGGTTCAGGTAGCCGGTGAAGAGGTTCGGGCCGCGTACCTGGATCTCGCCGATGGTGTCGGGGGCGGTGAGGACGGTGCCGTCCTCCTCGACCAGGCGGAGGCTGACGCCGCGCAGGGGTGCGCCGACCGTGCCGGGGCGCGGTTCGCCGTCGGCCCGGACGCCGGTGTTCATCAGGGTCTCCGTCATGCCGTACCGCTCCACGACCCGGCGGCCGGTCGCCGCCGCGATCCGCTCGTGGTCGTGGACCGGCAGCGCGGCCGAGCCGGACACCAGCAGCCGGGCCCCGGCCAGCGCCTTCGCCAGCCCGGCCGCACCGGGGCGGGCGCCGTCGAGGGCCTCGGCCAGCCGGTGGTACATCGTCGGTACGCCGAAGAGCATCGTGCCGCCGGACGACAGCTCCCGGGCCACCCCTTCGGTGGAGAACCGGCCCAGGTGCCGCACCGATCCGCCCCGGCGCAGCGGCCCGAGCACGCCCAGGACCAGACCGTGCACATGGAACAGCGGCAGGGCGTGGACGAGTACGTCGTCACCGGTCCACTGCCAGGCGTCCTCCAGCGCGTCCAGTGACGCGGCGATCGCCCGCCGCGGCAGGACCACGCCCTTGGGCGGGCCCGTGGTGCCGGAGGTGTAGACGATCAGCGCGGGGGACTCGGGGGAGGGCTCGGGGAGTGTGGCGCCCGCCTCCCCGGCCGGGGCCGTGTCGACATCGATACGGGCCGGCGCGTCCAGCACCGGCGGGAGGACGTCGCCCGGAGCGGCGAGCACCACGTCCGGTGCGCTGTCGGCCACGATGTGCCCGAGTTCGCGCGTCCCCGTCTTCGGATTGAGCGGCACCGCAGGCACCCCGGCCCGTAGCGCGGCCACGACGGCGACCACGGTCTCGGGCGTGGGCGTGGCCCAGACGGCGACCCGCCCGGCGCCGGTGAGGCGCGCGGCGAGCGCGGTGGAGGCGGTGGCCAACCGGTCGTACGTCATGGAGTGTTCGCCGAACCGGACGGCTTCCCGGACGGAACCGTCATCCGGCACACACAGAAGAGGAGTCACCCACCGCACCCTAAGGGCTGTCCGCCCGTGCCGAACCGGGAATCCAAGCCTGTTCCGTCGCGAAGCGGGCTAACCGGCGCGGCCGTCCGGCCCGTCCGGCGTTCGAGGACGGACCGCCACCGGTCCGGGCCCGCGCGGCGCCGGGCCGCCCGAGTGTTCCGGAACCGCGGCGGTGGGGCGCGCGAACCCGTGCGCGGCCGGGCCCTACTCCCGTCGGTGAGCGCGCCCACCGGGATCCGGCCCAGCGAACCGACCAGTACCGGCACCGCGACCAGCAGTGACTGCTCGAACGAGCCCAGGCCGAGCCGGTCCTTGTACTCCCCGGACATGGGCGCGATCAGATTCCAGGCCCAGAAGGCCGGCCCGAAACCGACCGTGGCCATCACGAGGTTGCGGCAGGCGGCTGCGGACACCGCGCCCACCGGGCGGGGGACTGGTCGACGGCTGTATCCACCCCCTCAGTCAAGAGCGGGCACAAGCCGCGGGCCCGCCGGGATGCTCCGTGCGGGGCAAGGCGGCCGGAGCCGTCGACGCCCGGGACGGGACGGGGCCCCGGTGCGCCTCGTGAAGCCGTAAACCGGAGATAGAAGTCGTAAACCGGACATAACTGAGACAATCGCAGTATGGACCGTCTGGACAGGGAGATTCTCGGCATCCTCCAGGAGGATGCCCGGATCTCGTACCGCGATCTGGGCGTACGGGTCGGGCTCAGTGCCAATGCCGCGGCCGACCGGGTGCGCCGGCTGCGGCGCGACGGTGTCATCCGCGGCTTCACCGTGATCATCGATCCGGCCGCCGACACCCGCACCGGCCTTGTCGTCTTCATCGACGTGACGCTGCGTATGGACACGACGAACGAAGTGTTCGAACGGGCGGTGCTCGCGCTGCCCGGCATCACCGAAGTGGTGCATGTGACCGGCGGCCACGACTACCTCGTACGGGCCACCGTCGCCGACACCGCTGCCCTGGACGGACTGCTGCGCAGACTCAAGCGGGAGGCCGGTGTCGCCCACTCCAACACCCGCGTCGCGCTCAGAGCGGCTCCTGCCAGATGACGGTCGACGAGCGCGAGCCGTCCTCCTCGCGGCCATCGTCGGCGACCGACAGCCGGACCGCGGCCCGCCCGTCCGGCAGCACGGCCGCCGCGTCCACCTCCACCTCGATCGCCGACACCCCGGCCCGCCGGTGCGCGGCGGCGAGCGCACTCCGCAGCGCGGCCAGCAGCCGGCCGTCCACGGGCTCCCCGACCAGCGCGTCGACCGCCCCGTTGAAGTGCACCGACGGCTGGAAGCCGAGGACGGCGGCGGCGCCCCCGGTCTCCCGCAGCACCCGGCCGCGGAAGGTGGCGGGGACCTCGGCGGGCGGCTGCTGGAGGGCGAAGATCGCCGTCCGCACCTCCTGAATGGTGGAGTCCAGTTCGTCGACGGCCTTGCCGAGCAACTCGTCCGTCTCCGGGGCGGGGGCCCTGCGGCGGGTCGACTCCAGCATCATCTCGGTCGCGAACAGCCGCTGGACGACGAGGTCGTGCAGATCGCGGGCGATCCTGTCCCGGTCCTCGTACACCGCGAGCTGCTCCCGGTCGTGCTGGGCGTCCGCCAGGACCAGGGCGAGCGCGGCCTGCGAGGCGAACTGCGAGGCCAGCTGCCGGTCCACGGCCGTGTACGGGCGCGCGCCGCGCCGCCGGGGCAGGGCGAGGGTGCCGATCAGCCGCCCGCCGCTGCGCAGCGGCAGCATCATGCTGGGGCCGAACCGCGACCGCACATGCGTCGTCATCCGTGGATCGGTCGCCGAGTCCTCGATGAACACCGGTTCGCCGCCCAGCAGTTGGACCAGCACGGCGGAGCCGGGCTCGATGGTCGTACCGACGATCCCCGCCGGGTCGTCGAGCGTGGACGCGGTGACGATCTCCATCCCGCCCTCCTCGTTCGGCTGGAGGATCACCCCGGCGAAGGCGTCGGCGAGCGCTCTGGCCTCCTCGGCGACGGTCATCAGCGCGTCCGCCGCGTTCCCGCCAGTCAGCAGGGTCGTGGTGACGGCGGCCGCCCCTTCGATCCAGCGCTCCCGCTGCCGGGCCGCCTCGTACAGCCGGGCGTTGCCGATCGCGATCCCGGCCTGCGAGGCCATCACCCTCAGCAGCGCCAGGTCCGTATCGGTGAAGCGGCCGGTGCCCTTCTCGGTGAGGCAGAGGTTGCCGAACACCTGGTTCTGCACCCGGATCGGTGCCCCCAGGAAGGAGCGCATCGGCGGATGGCCGGGCGGTACTCCGCAGGAGCGCGGGTCGGCGGTCAGATCGTCGGAGCGCAGCGCCCGCTGCTCGGCGACGAGGACGCCGAGCATCCCCGCGCGTCCGCCCGGGAGGCGGCCGATGCGTTCCCGCGCAGCGTCGCCGAGGCCCGAGGTGAACAGCTCGCTGATGGTGCCGTGCTCGGGGTCGAGTACGCCGAGCGCGCCGTACCGGGCCCCGGTCAGCGCGGTGGCGGTGTCCACGATCTGCTGGAGCGTGGCCCGCAGTTCGAGATCGGTGCCGACGCTCAGCACCGCCTCCAGGAGCATCGGCAGCCGGGGCGCCTGCGGGCCGCCGCCCGCCTCCTCGCCGGGGGCCGCCGCGGCCGGGCGCGCCGCCACCCCGTTCTCCGTCTCTTCGGTCATACGCGCACCCCCCGCGGTGCTCAGCAGGCCAGCGGGTCGAGGACCAACGGCTCGATCTTCCCGTCCAGCATCGCACCGAGCCCCAGTACGGAGCAGACGTCGGGCCGTTCCGCGATGTGCACGGGCATGCCCGTCGCCTCCCGCAGCATCCGATCGAGACCGGGCAGCAGCGCGCTGCCGCCGACCATCATGATCCCGCAGTCGACGAGGTCGGCCACCAGGTCGGGCGGGCAGTCGCGCAGGATCTTGCCGAGGCCGTCGAGCACCGCGGTCAGCGGCGCGTGGATCGCCTTGCGCACGGCGGCGGTGTCGACCTGCACCGCGCGGGCCAGACCGGTCGCCACGTCCCGGCCGTGGATCTCGGTCGTGGCGGGCCCGTGCGCGGTCAGACCGCTGCCGCTGAGCGCCAGCTGCAGCGGCCGTACGGCCTGGCTCGGCAGCATCAGCTCGTGGTGCTGGCGCAGATACTGGATCACCGCGTGGTCGATGGCGTCGCCGCCGATGGGGATGCGTACGGCGGACACGATCGAGCCGAGCGAGAGCACCGCGATCTGGGTGGTCGCCGCTCCGCACACCATGATCATGGTGGCGGTCGGCTGCTCGACGGGGAGCCCGCAGCCGACGGCCGCCGCGATCAGGGTGTCGACCAGCTCGACCCGCCGGGCGCCCAGCCCCACCAGCGTCTCGACGGTGGCCCGCTGGGCCAGCGGATCGCTGTCGTGCGGCGTGCAGGCGGCGGCCCGCAGCCGGGGCTTGCGGCGCAGCTGGCGGCGGAGCTTGTCGCCGAGCAGCTGGCGGAGCATGCGCTGGGCCATCTCGATGTCGATGACGGTTCCGCCGGTGACCGGGCGGACCACCCGGATGTAGTCGGGGGTGCGGCCCGTCATCTGTTCGGCGAGTGCGCCGACGGCGATGAGCGAGCCGGTACGGGTGTTCATGGCGGCGGCGCTCGGCTCGTCGACGACGAGCCCGAGTCCCTTGACGTACACCCGGGTCCGGGCGGCGCCGAGGTCGACGGCGACATGGCAACGGCGCAACTGCTCAAGGCTGACGGTCACGGCAGGTTCTCCCGAGAGCACTGAGGGGGTTCCGGCGGCAGCCGGCTGTCCTCGCATCGTGCGCCGTTCGGAGTCGTCGCGCGCGTCGGGATGAGCCGTAGGAGGTACGGAGCTGACGGAGTGACAGCGCGCGGGGTACGGGGAGGTCAGCCGGGCAGCAGTCGCTGGAACAGCCCCCAGGTGAACTCGGCGACATACGGCTCGCCCGAGCCCGGCGCGTCGATCGCGAGCGCCCACCGGGTCGGCGCGCTGCCCTCCATCGGGCGGGCCGGTGCGAAGGCCCGTGCCACCTCGTCCACCGTGCCCGACCAGGGCCGCAGATCCTCGACCGTACGCAACTCGGGGCCCGGTGCCCCCGGCGCCCGGACCAGCCACTCGTTCCATACGGCCCCGCCCGGCGCGACCATCACCTCGAACCGCAGATCCGGCCAGAGCGGCACCGGCCACAGCAGCGCGTCGCACTCCAGATCGCCGATCGTGCGGCGCATGGACGACTCGGGCTCGCCGAGCACCGAACGGTAGCGGCGCAGGGCGCCCCGCCCCCGCGGCGCCCGCACCATGGCCTGCCAGCGCCGGTTGGCCTCCCGCATCTCGGCGAGCGAGGCGCTCAGCTCCTGCCGGGCCCCGTCGACGAGGGCGGGCTGGTGGTCGGCCATCCGGCGCAACAGGACGAGCTGGAACTCACGGGGGCCGAAAGGCGCGGGCGCGGTCATGGGACCAACGGTTCCATACGGGATCCGCGCCCGGGAGGTCTTCCGCGCCGTACCGCGGCACCGCCCGGCCCCGCGCCGGGTGCTCAGCCGCGGCGCGGGGCCGGCTCACCCAGCATCCGCCGCAGCAGGTCCCGCAGCACCGCCCGGTCCTCGTCCGACAGCTCGGCCAGCGGCTCCCGGGCGAAGGTGAGCGAATCGCGCAGCTGCTGCGCCGTCCGCGTGCCCTTCTCCGTCGGGGCGGCCAGCTTCACCCGCCGGTCGGCCGGGTCCGGCCTGCGCTCCACCAGTCCGCGCGTCTCCAGCCGGTCGACGATGCCGGTGACATTCGACGGCTCGCACTTCAGCTTCTGGGCGATCCTGCGCATCGGCATCGGCTCCAGCGAGAGCAGTCCGAGGACGCGCGCCTGGGCACCGGTGAGGGAGTGGGCCGCCGCGGCCTCGTCGTACTCCTCGTAGTAGCGCGCCACGACGGTACCGATGAGCTCGACGACTTCGAGGGTCAGAGGGTCTGTGCGGGTGGTCGCCATGACATCCACGATAACCGGTTACTTGACAATATGAAATATTCAGGAGCATGGTTGTTTCACGTCCTTAAATATCTCTGCTTCGCCGCCGGTCCCGGCCGGGCCGGGCGAAGCCCCCCACTCCGTGAGACATCGAGGAGACCCCGAGCCCATGTCTGCAGCACTTCCCGCGTCCAGCCGTGAATGGCACCTCGTCGCCCGCCCCCACGGCTGGCCGAAGGCCGAGGATTTCGCCCTGCGTGAGGCCCCGGTCACCGCTCCCGGCGAGGGCCGCGTCCTCGTCCGCAATCTGCACTTCTCGGTCGACCCGTACATGCGGGGAAGGATGAACGACGTGAAGTCGTACACCCCGCCCTTCAAGCTCGACCACCCCATGGACGGCGGAGCGGTCGGTGAGGTCGTCGCGTCGAACGCGGAGGGCATCGCGGTCGGCGACCACGTTCTGCACGGCCTCGGCTGGCGTGAGTACGCCGACGTCCCGGCCGAGCACGCCGTGAAGGTCGACCCGTCGCTCGCCCCGCTCTCCGCCTACCTCGGCGTGCTCGGCATGACCGGCCTCACCGCCTACGCGGGCCTCTTCGAGGTCGCCTCCTTCAAGGGGGGCGACGCCGTCTTCGTCTCCGGCGCGGCCGGTGCGGTCGGCAGCCAGGTCGGCCAGATGGCGAAGCTCAAGGGCGCCTCGCGGGTCATCGGCTCGGCCGGTTCCGACGAGAAGGTCAAGCTCCTCGTCGAGGAGTACGGCTTCGACGCGGCCTTCAACTACAAGAACGGACCGGTCGTCGAGCAGCTGCGCGAGGCCGCCCCCGAGGGCATCGACGTCTACTTCGACAACGTCGGCGGCGAGCACCTCGAAGCCGCGATCTCCTCGCTCAACGTGCACGGCCGCGTCACCGTCTGCGGAATGATCGCCCAGTACAACGCCACCGAGCCGACCCCCGGCCCCCGCAACCTCGCCCTGGTCATCGGCAAGCGGCTGCGCATCCAGGGCATGCTCGTCAGCGATCACGCCGCGCTCCAGCCGCAGTTCGTCCAGGAGGTCGCCGGCTGGCTGGCCTCGGGCGAGCTGAAGTACCGCGAGACCTCCGTCGAGGGCATCGAGAACGGCTTCGACGCCTTCCTCGGCCTGCTGCGCGGCGAGAACACCGGAAAGATGATCGTCTCCCTCGCCTGACAGCAGCCCCGGCGCACCCGTTAGTCTCATCCACAGGCCGTCGCGATCGTGGGCGCGAGTCGCGGCGCACAGCAGAAGGATCACCCGGCATGGCTATTCAGGACATCACCGTCGCGTACACCGCCGTCGCCACCGCGGAGAACGGCCGTGACGGCCGCGTCTCGTCCGACGACGGCAACCTCGACGTCGTCGTCAACCCGCCCAAGGCCATGGGCGGAAGCGGCGCGGGCACCAACCCGGAGCAGCTCTTCGCGGCCGGCTACAGCGCCTGCTTCCAGGGCGCCCTCGGTGTCGTGGCCCGTCAGGAGAAGGCCGACATCTCCGGCTCCACGGTGACCGCCGCGGTCTCCATCGGCAAGACCGCCGAGGGCGGCTTCGGCCTGGAGGTCGCGATCACCGCCACCATCCCGAACGTCGACACGGCCACCGCGCAGTCGCTCGTCGAGAAGGCCCACCAGGTGTGCCCGTACTCGAACGCCACGCGCGGCAACATCAAGGTGGAGCTGTCGGTCGCCTGACCGCTCGCACCGTCCGCCACGACCGGGGGCCGTACTCCTGCCGGAGTGCGGCCCCCGGTCGTGCACCGGGCACACCGCGCCGGGGGGAGGCCCCGCCCCGCAAGTACGCTGACGCCATGCGTGATCTCGGGGTGGGCTTCGGCTACTTGATAAAAGGGCAGCGATGGGTCGGGCGGCACGGACGCTGGTTCGGCTTCGGGCTGCTGCCCGGGCTCCTCACCCTCGTCCTGTACGCGGCGGCGCTCGTCGGCCTCGGCTACGGCGCCGACGACCTGGTGGGCTGGGCGACCCCCTTCGCCGACGACTGGTCGTCCCCCTGGCTCGGCCTGCTCCGCACCACCCTGACCGTGCTGGTCTTCGCCCTCGGGCTCTTCCTCGCCGTGATCACGTTCACCGCCGTGACGCTGCTGGTCGGCGAGCCCTTCTACGAGTCGCTCTCCGAGCAGGTCGACCGCACGGAAGGCGGTGAGGTCCCCGAGTCCGGGCTGCCGCTCTGGCGGGATCTGTGGATATCCGCCCGCGACAGTGTCCGCGTCCTGGCGCGGGTGGCGCTGTACTCGGTGCTGCTCTTCGCCCTCGGATTCGTTCCCGTCGTCGGCCAGACCGTCGTCCCCGCGATCGGCTTCTGCGTCACCGGCTACTTCCTCTCCGAGGAGCTCACCGCCGTGGCGCTCCAGCGCCGCGGCATGGTCCTGAAGGACCGCCTGGCCCTGCTGCGCGGCCGCCGCATGCTGGCGCTCGGCTTCGGCGTACCGCTGGGACTGGCCTTCCTGGTCCCGTTCGTCGCTGTCCTCCTGATGCCGGGCGCCGTCGCCGGAGCCACCCTGCTGGCCCGGGACCTGGTGGCGCCCGGCGAGGACGAGGACGCGGCGCCGGCCCCGTACACCCTCGACAAGGGCTGAGGACGGGCGGCCCATGACCGAGATCGCCGCTGTCGCCGTCATCACCGTCCTCGCGGTCATGGCAACCGCACGCACCGAATGCCGCTCCCTGATCCGGCCAGGAACTTCAGCACCCTCCCGGCCCGCTGAGCGGCGCCCGCCGGGCACGGGTCAGCTGCTGTGCACCTCCAGCGCGGACCTGACCGCCGACTCCAGGGCCCCCTCGATCCAGGCCGGCTTGATCGAGGTGTGGCAGCCGGCGAAGTGCAGCGGCCCCTCGGCCGAGCGCACATCGGCGAACAACTCGGTGTGCTGGCCCGGCAGCAGCACCGAGGCCTCGCCGTACGCGTACGGGTCGCGCATCCACGACTGGGTGGCGCCGACACCCGTGTAGAAGACCTCGACGCGCTGCCCGTACACGTCCTGCACCCCGCCCAGGGCGTGCGGGTAGCGCTCGTCGTCGTCCAGCGAGTCCCACTTCAGCGCGTCGTCGGCCCAGCTGTACGAGGCGAGGACCACACCGCCCGCGCTGCCCTCGACCGGGTGGGACGGCTGGAAGACGAAGCGGTTGGGGTTGTCGGTGACCGACCCGCCGCCGATGACGTGCGCCGCCTCGGGCTGGTTGCGCGCGGTGGCCCGGTACGCCGCGTAGTGCACACGCTGGTTGGGCGGGAGGTGACCGGGCGGTACGGAGGGGTGGGCGCCCAGCAGCGAGCCGTCGGCCGGCGCCTTGCCCAGCCGGTAGGCGTCGTACAGACCGGGCTTGATCCGCTCCAGCTCGGCCTTCCAGTCCTTCTCCTCGAACTCCCACCAGCGGCGGCTGAATTCGAGCAGCACCTTCGTCGCCGCGTCGTAGTGGATCTCGGTGATCGCGCGCCGCTTGCCGTACGAGAGCGCGGGAGCGACGGGGATGTGGCGCAGTCCGGAGAACGGCACGGTGACGATCGCCCGGTCGCCGGTGAACGTCTCGCGCACGAGCGGCTTGCCGTCGCGGCCCTCGGAGATCGTCTCGACCCGGACGCTGCCCGCGCCGTAACTGATCCTGGTGGCCCGGCGGTCGAGCCGCACGATGCCCTTGACCCGCTTGTACATCGCGTCGGCCAGGGTGGCCGTGCCGTCCGGCAACTCGAAGAACGCGGTGTCCGGGCTGATCAGGGAGGCCCCGATGAAGCTGTGCACAAAGGCGAGATGGAGCCGCGAGGTGAGGTTCTCGACCGTGCCGACGAGGTCGATGGTGCGCTCGTCGAGCTTGGCCGCCTCGGTCAGGAAGCGGAACATCGACCAGTGTCCGTACCGCTGGATGACCCGCGCCCAGCCCTCGACGAGCTCGCGGCCCTCCTTGCCCTCGAACTCCTTGCGCACGGGCGCGAAGGCCTCCCGCACGATCGTCGCGGCGGTCTTGTTCTCGAACGCGGCGGGGACGCCGAACGAGCGGTTGATCGCCTGCGGCTTCCGCGCGTAGTCGGCCTTGCGCATCCGGATGCCGTTGACATGGATCCAGGTGTGGTTCGCCGGCCGGCCCTCGGCATCGACGTCGACCAGGTAGAAGCGGCGGCGCTTCAGGCCGAAGCTGTCGATGAGCCCGGTGACGAGCGGGTGGCTGTCGGGGATCCGCATGGCGCCGGCCTCGGCGTACTGCTTCGGGTCGGCGAACGGCGCCTTCGCGTTCTCGTGGCCGCCCTTGCGGAAGGTCTTGATCCGGCCGCCGACGCGGTTGCCGTTGGCCTCGATCACGGTCACGGTGTGCCCGGCGTCGCGGAGCAGGTGCGCGGCGGTGAGCCCGGCCGGGCCCGCGCCGACGACCAGCACCTTCTTGGGGGACTTGCGGCTGCGTGGCAGGCCCTTGGACAGCAGGATGTCGCGGTAGGCGGGGACCAGCGGGCGGTCCTGCTCGTCGCGTACGAGGACGGCGCGGGCAATGGTCAGGCAGGCGTCCCAGTCCGAGCCGGGGGCGGCCGCGGGCGCGAGCGCGGTGCCGGCCGCGGTGGCCGTGCCGAGGGCATGGGGCGCGGCGGCGCTCGCGGAGCCGGCGGCGGTCGTGGCGAGGGCGGCGGCACCGGCGGCGGCACCCGCCATCAGGGTGCGGCGGGAGGGCAGGCCGGAGGAAGGTCCGGTGGGCTTGGAAGTCATGCGGCCAACCCTGGGGCGCCCCGGCGGGTGCCCTTCACCCGGACGCGCGTAGACCGCCTGGAAATCACCCGCAGGTGGGGCCCATCGACCTTGTCGCCCTGATGCCGCCGCGGGTCATGTCATGATCGGGGGTTCTCCGGAGCAGAGGGTGCCGCCGCCCGCAGCAGCGCCAGGAAATCCTGGAACGCCGCCGGCATGTCCACCGAGTCCGGATCCAGCAGCCACTGGTACTGGAGCCCGTCCATCACCGCCACCAGGAGCGGCGCCGCGCGCTCCGGAGTCAGCCCGCCGGGCAGCCGCTCGCCGTACTCCGCGCGCAGCGTCGCGGCCATGCTCGCCCGGACCTGGGTGTAGCGGCGGGTGAAGAACTCCCGCGCGGGATGATCCTCCGTCACGCTCTCGCCGAGCAGCGCCGAGAACGTCTGGACGATGCCGGGACGCATCGCGTTGTACTCGACGAGCGAGTTCAGCAGGTCGATCCGCCAGGTGCCGTCGCTCCGGGTGCCACCGCCGGTGTCCCACCGGTCGCGGTCCTCCAGCACGGCGACGAGCAGCGCCTCCTTGGTCGGGAAGTAGTGCAGGAGCCCCTGCTGGCTGAGGCCGACCCGCTCGGCGACAGCACTCAGCGAGGCGCCGCGGTAGCCGCGCTCGGCGATCACTTCCAGCGTGGCGCGGAGGATCTCCGCCCGCCGCTCCGCGCTTCTGGCCCGCACCATCGCCCCGGCCCCTTTCGGTGCTTCATCGGTCCCGCACCGAGGACCGTACGCCATCCCGATAAATCACAGAATGATAAAGAAACCTACTGCATTACTGGTTTCGGGGTCAGTATGGGGACATCCAGTGCAGGACACCGACGAGGAGGTACGGCCGTGGCAGGCGCGTCCACACCCACCCACCCCGATGCGGCCCGCGAGGCCGCGGTCGACGCGGCGCTGGCCGCACTCGGGCTCGACGACAAGGCTCGGCTGCTGGCCGGACAGGACATGTGGTCGCTGCCCGCGCTGCCCGGCATCGGGTTGGGCTCCCTGGTGATGTCCGACGGGCCGATCGGCGTCCGCGGGGTCGCCTGGAGCGCCGACGATCCGTCCGTGGCCCTGCCCTCGCCCACCGCGCTCGCCGCGACCTGGGACCCGGCGCTGGCCCGCCGGACCGGTCGGCTGCTGGCCCAGGAGGCCCGTCGCAAGGGGGTGCACGTCCTCCTCGCCCCGACTGTGAACCTCCACCGGTCGCCGCTCGGCGGGCGCCACTTCGAGGCGTACAGCGAGGACCCGTACCTCACCGGCGAGATCGGCACCGGCTATGTGCGGGGCGTGCAGGACGGCGGCGTCGGCACGACCGTCAAGCACTTCGTCGCCAACGACGCCGAGACCGACCGCTTCACCGTCGACAACATCGTCGCCCCGCGCACCCTGCGCGAGATCTACCTCGCCCCGTTCGAACGGATCGTCAAGAACGCCCATCCCTGGGGCATCATGGCCGCGTACAACCGGGTCAACGGCTCCACCATGACCGAGCACCGCTACCTGCAGAACGCGGTGCTGCGCGGCGAATGGGGCTTCGACGGCTGCATCGTCTCCGACTGGCTGGCCGCCCGCTCCACCGTCGCCGCCGTCAGCGGCGGCCTCGACGTCGCCATGCCGGGCCCCAAGACCGTGTACGGGAAGGCGCTCGCCGACGCGGTCCGCGCCGGCGAGGTCGAGGAGTCCGTCGTCGACGGCGCCGTCCGCAATGTGCTGCGGCTGGCCGCCCGCGTCGGCATCCTGGACGGCGCCCCGCCCGTCGTGGACGAGACCGCGTACCCGGCGACCGCCGACGGCGACGCGCTGGCCCGCGAGATCGCCCGCCGCTCCTTCGTCCTCGTACGCAACGAACGCGCCGCGCTCCCCATCGACCCGGCCGCCGTCCGCAAGGTCGCGCTCAGCGGGGCGCTCGCCCGGGACGCCCGGGTCCTCGGCGGCGGCTCCGCCCAGGTCTTCCCGCAGCACATCGTCTCGCCCCTGGACGGCCTCACCGCCGCCCTTCCCGAGGGCGCGCTCGACTACCGCGTCGGCGCCGACCCGAACGACGAACTCACTCCCGCGGAGAAGGGCTTCGAGCTCAGGGCCGTCTGCCTCGACGCCTCCGGCGCCGTCATCGGCTCGGCCCCGCTGCGCAACGGCACCCTCCAGTGGATCGGTGACGACCTTCCCGAGGGCGTCACCCGCGAGACGCTGCACAGTGTCGAGATCACCGGCACCTTCGTCCCGCGCGACGGCGGCGAGCACGTCTTCGGCACCCGCGGCACCGGCGCGCTCACCCTCACCGTCGCCGGCGAGACCCTGTACGACGAGGTCCACCGGGTCGCCTCCGCCGACCCCGGCGAGGCGTTCTTCGGCAACCCCCTGGAACGCGGCCGGATCACCCTCACCGCGGGCGAACCCGTCGAGGTCTCGCTGCGGCAGATCCCGGACACCCTGGGCGACGACGCGGCGATCCCCGGCGTCTCGTTCGCCCTCTGCCACCTCGGCCCGCGCCGCGACCCCCGGGAACTGATCGCCGAGGCCGTCGAGTCGGCCCGCGCCGCGGACGCCGCGATCGTCGTCGTCGGCACCACCGAGCGCGTCGAGTCCGAGGGCTTCGACCGCACCGACCTGAGGCTCCCCGGCCACCAGGACGACCTCGTCAGGGCCGTCGCCGCCGCCAACCCGAACACCGTCGTGATCGTCAACTCCGGCTCCCCGGTGGAGCTCCCGTGGCGCGACGAGGTCGCCGCGGTGCTCCTCGGCTGGTTCCCCGGCCAGGAGGCCGGCCACGCGCTGGCGGACGTGCTGCTCGGCGCCGAGGAACCGGGCGGGCGCCTCCCGACCACCTGGCCGGTCGCGCTCGCCGACGTCCCGGTCTCGAACACCGCCCCCACCGGCGGTGAACTCCACTACGACGAGGGGGTCTTCGTCGGCTACCGCGCCTGGGAGAAGGCCGGCACCGCGCCCGCGTACCCCTTCGGACACGGGCTCGGCTACACCACCTGGGAGTACGAGAGCCTGACGGCCGGCCCCGACAGCGCCACCGTCCGCCTCCGCAACACCGGCACCAGGCCGGGCGCCGAGACCGTCCAGGTCTACCTGGCACCCCGGGACGACACCGCCGAACGCCCGGTCCGCCGGCTGGCCGGCTTCGCACGGGTCGAGGCGGCGCCCGGCGAGAGCGCCGAAGCGGTGATCGCGCTGGATCGGCGCGCGTACGAGATCTGGGACGAGACGGCGTACGACTGGACCCTCGTCCCCGGCACCTACGAGGTGCAGGCGGCCCACTCGCTCGCCGACGTACGCCTGACGGCGGCCGTGGAGGTCACGCGGTAGCGGCGGGCCCTGCCCCCGACGACAAGAGCCCCGGAGCGGTACCCGGCCCCGCTCCGGGGCTCTTCTCGTGCCGCCGCCCCCGGCGCCGGGGTCAGCGCACCGAGAATCCGTACACCGTCGCCGAGACGTACTCCTCGCCCGGCCGCAGCACCGTGCTCGGGAATCCGGGCCGGTTCGGGGAGTCCGGGAAGTGCTGGGTCTCCAGGGCGATCCCGGCGCACGGCCCGAACGGCCGCCCGTCGAAGTGGTCCGCCGTGTACAACTGCACCCCGGGCTCCGTCGTGGTGACGGTCAGGACGCGCCCCGACCCCGCGTCGTACAACTCGGCCGCCGGACCCGCCCCGGCCTCGTCCAGCACGAAATTGTGGTCGTAGTCCGGGCCGACCGGCGCCGGCTCACGGAAGTCGAACCGGGTCCCGTCCACCGGCAGGAACTCGCCCGTCGGCAGGGACTCGGCGTCCACCGGGGTGATCCGCCCGGCCGCGATCCGCAGCACCTGCCCGAGCGCGCTGCCGCTGTCGGCGCCCGCGAGATTCCAGTACGTGTGATTGGTCGGGTTCAGCACCGTCGGGGCGTCCGTCGTCGCCCGGTACGCGATCCGCAGCGCCCCGTCCTCGTCCAGGGTGTATGCCGCCGACACCGCCAGACGCCCCGGGAAGCCCTCCTCGCCGTCTTCGGAGACCAGGGACAGCCGGACACCGTCCGCCACCTCCCGCGCCTGCCACACGCGCTTGTCGAAGCCCCGGGCCCCGCCGTGCACATGGTTGCGCCCCTCGTTCCGCGTCAGCCGGTGCGTGCGCCCGTCCAGCTCGAAGCGGGCACCACCGATCCGGTTCGCGTACCGCCCGACCAGCGCGCCGAAATACGGTCCGGTGAACGTCTCGTACCCGGCGAGGTCGGGCAGCCCGAGCGCGACACCCGCCCGCGCTCCGTCCCGGCCGGGCACCTCGACCGACTGCACGATGCCGCCGTACGTCAGCACGCGCACCCGCGTACCGCCCCGTTCGAGCGTCCAGCGGTGCACGACGGCGCCGTCCGCGAGGGTGCCGAACTCTTCCGCGCGTGTCACCGTGCTCGAACCTGTGTCCATGATCACAAAGGCTACGCCGGGGGCCGGGCCGAAGTGACATTGCGGTACGCGATCTCCGCCAGCCGCGCCTGCCCGTTGCGCCCCGGGTGGAACCAGTCCCACTGGCTGAGCTGCTTGCCGGTGAACGCGTAGCCGAAGACCGCCCCGCCGTCGTAGCGGCAGCGCAGATCCTTCGCGCAGACCTCCCGCAGCACGTCGTTGTACGCCACGACCCGTTCCTGCACCGAGGCGCGCCGGGCCGTGGCCTGCGCGCCCATGTCGTCCGCGTCCCCCAGCATCGACTGGCAGATCCCCAGCTTCCAGATCTGCTTGCCCAGGGCGTTGCCGCGCCCCGTCGACCAGAGCCGCTTGAGGTCCGGCACGCTCGACACATACACCTGCGCCTTCGGCGCCCCGGCCCGCAACTGACGCATCGACGCCTCGAACGACGCCCGGAAGTCCGCCACCGGCGTCATGAGCCGCGCCGAGTCCCGGCAGGCGTCGTTGGCGCCGATCATCACCGTGACCAGATCCGGCTTCTCCTTCGCGGCCTGTGCCATCTGCTCCGGCAACTGCGCGATCCTGGCTCCCGTCTCGGCGTGGTTCCAACTGCGCGCGGCGGCCCCCGACGCTCCCAGCAGCCGGACGGCGAGGCTGCGCACCTCCGTGTCCGAACCGGTCGCCCAGGACACCTCCGGACAGTCCGCCAGCACGGAACAGGCGTCGAAGCCGCGGGTGATGGAGTCGCCCACGGCGGCCACCGACTCCGGGCTGCGGTCCCAGACCGGGCCGGGCCGGGCGGACGGCTGCCGCTGCCCGGCCGCCGCTCCCTTCGTCGACCCGTCCCGGTCGGCGTCGCAGCCGGTCAGGGCGGCCGCGCCGAACAATGAGACCGCCGCCAGAACAGCGGCCGCGCTGCGAGAACGGTGACGGGCGGAACGATCCTGCATCCCTGGTTCCCCTCGGTTATGCCCCCGGCAACCCCTCGTGGCACCGGGGGAAATGGCCCACGTGCCCCGCGGGGTGAAAGCTGGGCGAATGATGTGCCCAGGACCGACCGTACGTCACACCTCGGCCCCCGCCGCGCGGTAGCTTTTCCTCGTCGAACCAGCGGCGCATTCCCCCGCCCGGCTCCACTCGGGTGGCTTTCCGTAAATCACATCACGTCACATACGGTCCTTTTTCAGGAGATTCACCCCGATGCTGTTTACTGACGACAACCTCGGGAGCCGGCTGAGAAGAGACGGTACGGGCGCGAGGCCGCTGGGAAAGGCGAACTTCGTCCCACACTGGAGGACCCGGTGACGACACGTGGAGTTCTGTACGTTCACTCCGCACCGCGCGCGCTCTGCCCCCATGTCGAATGGGCTGTGGCGGGGGTCCTCGGTGTGCGGGTCCAGCTCGACTGGATCAGACAGCCGGCCGCGCCCGGCACCTGGCGCTCCGAATTCTCCTGGCAGGCCCGGCCCGGCACGGCGTCGAAGCTGGCCTCCGCGCTGCGCGGCTGGGATCTGCTGCGCTTCGAGGTGACGGCGGAGCCGAGCCCCACGACGGAGGGCGAGCGCTACAGCTCCACGCCCGAACTGGGCATCTTCCACGCCGTCACCGGCATGCACGGCGACATCCTGGTGCCCGAGGACCGGCTGCGGGCGGCGCTGGCGCGGTCCGTGCGGGGCGAGACCGACCTGGAGGCCGAGATCGCCAAGCTGCTCGGCAAGCCGTGGGACGACGAGCTGGAGTCCTTCCGCCACGCGGGCGAGGGCGCGCCGGTGCGGTGGCTGCACCAGGTGGTGTGAGGGCGCACAGTTCAGCCCCTCCGGCGATTGAGGAGCGGGGGTCCGGGGGCAGAGCCCCCGAAACGCCCCGTGCAACGGACGAAACCCGTCTCCCCAGCTGGGGAGACGGGTTTCGGTGTACCGGGCCGCGGACCGCAGGTCAGACGCTGCGGAACGCCAGGACCACGTTGTGCCCGCCGAACCCGAACGAGTTGTTGATCGCGGCGATCGGCCCCTCGGGCAGCGGTCGCGGCTCGTCGCGCACGACGTCCGCCTCCACCTCCTCGTCGAGGTGCTCCACGTTGATCGTCGGCGGAGCCATCCGGTGGTGCAGCGCCAGGACCGTCGCGACGGTCTCGATGCCGCCCGCGCCGCCGAGCAGGTGGCCGGTCATCGACTTCGTCGCGGAGATCGCGACATGGTCGAGGTCGTCGCCCAGCACCTTGCGCAGCGCCTTCAGCTCCGCGATGTCGCCCTGCGGCGTCGACGTGGCGTGCGCGTTGAGGTGCACGACCTCGGACGGCTTGAGGTCCGTCTCGTCCAGCAGGTTCTGCATCGCGGCGGCGATGCCGCGACCGGTCGGCTCGGGCTGCGCGATGTGGTGGGCGTCCGCGGACAGACCCTGGCCCAGCACCTCGCAGTAGACCTTGGCGCCGCGCGCGGCGGCGTGCTCCGCGGACTCCAGGACGACGACCCCGGCACCCTCGCCGAGGACGAAGCCGTCACGGCCGGTGTCGTACGGACGGGAGGCCTTCAGGGGCTCGTCGTTGTTCTTGGACATCGCCATCATGTTGGCGAACGCCGCGATCGGCAGCGGGTGGATCGCCGCCTCGGTGCCGCCGGCGATGACCACATCGGCACGGCCGGTGCGGATCATCTCGACGGCGTACCCGATCGCCTCGGCGCCCGAGGCGCAGGCGGAGACCGGGGTGTGCACACCGGCCTGGGCGTTGACCTCCAGGCCGACGTTGGCGGCCGGGCCGTTGGGCATGAGCATGGGCACGGTGTGCGGGGAGACGCGGCGTACGCCCTTCTCCTTGAGCACGTCGTACTGGTCGAGCAGGGTGGTCACGCCGCCGATGCCGGAGGCGATGACCGAGCCCAGCCGCTCGGGCCGGACCTTGTCGTCCTCACCGGCCTTGCCGGTGAAACCGGCGTCCGCCCACGCCTCCCGGGCCGCGATCAGCGCGAACTGCGCCGAGCGGTCCAGCTTGCGGGCGAGCGGACGGGGCAGGACGTCGCCCGGGTCGACGGCCGCGAGAGCGGCGATCCGGACGGGCAGTTCGGCGAAACGTTCGCCCTCGAGAGGCTTGACGCCGGACCGACCGGCCATCAGACCTTCCCAGGTCGACGCCGAGTCGCCACCCAGCGGAGTGGTTGCGCCGATACCGGTGACGACCACGGTGCGATTGGTCGAGTTCACTGGAAAATCTTCTCCACGTGTAGAGGGTCGTGAATCAGCGGCGCCACCGCCGGGTGGCGACACAGGAGCAGGCCTGATCAGCCCTGGTGCTTGAGGATGTACTCGGCGGCGTCGCCGACCGTCTTGAGGTTCTTGACGTCCTCGTCGGGGATCTTGACGTCGAAGCGCTCCTCGGCGGCGACGACGACCTCGACCATGGACAGCGAGTCGACGTCCAGGTCGTCGGTGAAGGACTTGTCCAGCTGGACGTCCTCGACCGGGATACCGGCGATCTCGTTGACGATCTCGGCGAGACCCTTGACGATCTCTTCCTGAGTGGCGGCCATGTTGGCGCTCCTTCGATGTTTAACTGCAGGTTGGGGCTTGCGGGCCGAAACGGCCTGGTGTGCCTAGGGGAGGGTAACGACCGTCGCGGCGTAGACGAGACCCGCCCCGAAGCCGATGACGAGCGCGGTGTCGCCGCTCTTCGCCTGACCGGTCGCCAGGAGCCGCTCCATAGCGAGCGGAATCGAGGCGGCGGAGGTGTTGCCGGTGGTCTCCACGTCACGGGCGACCGTGACGCTCTCCGGCAGCTTCAGGGTCTTCACCATCGAGTCGATGATCCGCATGTTGGCCTGGTGCGGAATGAAGACGTCCAGGTCTTCCGGGGCGATCCCGGCCGCGTCCAGCGCCTGCTGGGCGACCTTCGCCATCTCGAAGACGGCCCAGCGGAAGACCGCCTGGCCCTCCTGCGTGATGGCCGGGAACTTGACCTCGCCCCGCTCGTCGAGCGGCAGCTTCGAGACATCGCCGATGCGGAAGTCGTTCCACGCCACGGTCTGCTTGATCGTCTCGGACTTGTCGCCCTCCGAGCCCCAGACGGTCGGGCCTATGGCCGGCACCTTGGACGGGCCGACGACGACCGCACCGGCACCGTCGCCGAACAGGAAGGCCGTCGCACGGTCCGTCAGATCGGTGAGGTCACTGAGCCGCTCCACGCCGATGACCAGCACATATTCCGCCGAGCCTTCGACGATCATGCCCTTGGCGAGAGTGAGCCCGTAGCCGAAGCCCGCACAGCCCGCCGAGATGTCGAAGGCAGCGGGCTTGCCCGCGCCGATCTTGTGGGCGATCTCGGTGGCGATGGCCGGGGTCTGCTTGAAGTGCGAGACGGTGGAGACGACCACGGCGCCGATCTGCTCGGGCGTGATCCCGGCATCGGCGATGGCCTTCCCGGACGCCTCCACGGACATCGCGGCCACGGTCTCCTCCTCGGAGGCCCAGTGGCGGGTGGCGATGCCGGAGCGCGAGCGGATCCACTCGTCGGACGAGTCGATCGTTTCGAGGATCACCTCGTTGGGCACGACACGGGTCGGGCGGTAGCCGCCGACACCCATGATCCGTGCGTACGGGGCGCCCTGGCTGGGCTTGATCTTCGCCATGCTCTCGGGCTCCTTAGGCGCCCGCGTGCTCGGAGATGAGCGCGCGGGCCGCGTCGAGGTCGTCGGGGGTCTTGAGCGCGAGGGTCTGCACACCGGGCAGCGCGCGCTTGGCCAGACCCGTGAGGGTGCCGCCGGGGCACACCTCGATGAGCGCCGTGACGCCCATCTCCTTGAAGGTCTCCATGCACAGATCCCAGCGGACCGGGTTGGCCACCTGGCCGACCAGCCGGGAGACGACCTCGTCGCCGATGGCGACGGGCTCCCCGTCGGCGTTGGAGACATATGTCACGGTCGGATCGGCGATCTTCAGCTCGGTCGCGGCCTCGCGCATCCGGTCGACGGCGGGCGCCATGTGGTGCGTGTGGAAGGCGCCGGCGACCTTGAGGGGCACCACCCGGCGTACACCCTCGGGCTTGTCCTCGGTCAGCGCGGCGATCTGCGCGGCGGTGCCCGCGGCGACGATCTGGCCGGCCCCGTTGACGTTCGCCGGGGTCAGTCCGAGCTTCTCCAGATGAGGGATCGTCACCTCGGGGTCGCCGCCGAGCAGCGCCGCCATACCGGTCTCGGTGACGGCGGCGGCATCGGCCATGGCGAGCCCACGGGTCCGTACGAGACGCAGCGCGGCCTCGTCGCCGATGACTCCGGCGAAGACGGCTGCGGTGATCTCACCCACGCTGTGACCTGCGACGATGTCGGGCGACGCGTCGAGCGCGGCGGCGGACAGCAGACCGGCGGCGACCAGCAGCGGCTGCGCCACCGCGGTGTCACGGATCGCCTCGGCGTCGGCCTCGGTGCCGTAGCGGGCGAGGTCGAGCCCGATGGCGTTGGACCAGGCCGCGACGCGGTCGGTGGCGCCGGGGAGGTCGAGCCAGGGAGTCAGGAAGCCGGGCGTCTGAGCGCCTTGGCCGGGAGCGACGAGTACGAGCACCCTCACACTCTCTCTTGTGAACGGTCCGGAACGCCCGTGGGGACAGGGACGAAGAACCGTATGGGGAATTGTTGATGTCTGACAAAAGTCTAGGACTGGGGATCTCTGGCGGCCAAGCGCCCAAGAATCAGGGCGATTCGCAGAGTGAACGCCGAGCGGACATCGGAAGGAGACCATCCGGTGACGTCAGTCACACGTCGGAGCCGGTAGCGCACGGTGTTCGGATGGACGAAGAGCATCCTTGCCGCGCCTTCCAGGCTGCTCGCCTGCTCCAGATACACACTCAGCGTCTCCAGGAGCGCGGAACCCGCCTCTTCCAGCGGTCTGTAGATCTCCTCCACCAATTGGTCCCGTGCGGCGGGGTCACCCGCCATCGCGCGCTCCGGCAGCAGATCATCGGCCAGCACCGGCCGCGGGGCGTCCTGCCACGCGCCGCACGCCTTGAGCCCGGCGGCCGCCGCCTGTGCGGACCGGGTGGCCGCCAGCAGGTCGGGCACCACGGGCCCGGCGACGACGGGACCTGCCGCGTACGGGCCGATCAGCGCCTTCGCGACCTGCAACGGGTTGTCGCTGCCGCCCGCGATGACGACCAGCCGGTTGCCGAGCACCCCGGTCAGGACCTGGAGCTTCGCGTGCCGGGCGGCCCGCCGGATCGCCTCCACGGTCAGCTCGCTGTCGCCGTCCGGAGCCGTACCGAGCACCACGCAGACGTGTTCGGGGGAGTTCCAGCCGAGAGCCGCGGCGCGTGACACGGCGCCCTCGTCGGCCTCGCCGGACAGCACCGCGTTCACCACGAGCGATTCCAGCCGGGCGTCCCAGGCGCCCCGGGCCTCGGCGGCCTGCGCGTACACCTGGGCGGTCGCGAAGGCGATCTCCCGCGCGTAGACGAGCAGCGCCTCCCGCAGCGCGGACTCGTCGCCGGGCGCGGCGACCTCCTCGATCGCGGCCTCCATGACCTCGATCGTCGTCCGCACCATCTCGACCGTCTGCCGCAGGGTGATCGCCCGGGTCAGCTCACGCGGCGCCGTGCCGAACACGTCGGTGGAGATGGCCTGCGGGGTCTCCGGATGCCGGAACCATTCGGTGAAGGCCGCGATTCCGGCCTGGGCCACCAGGCCGATCCAGGACCGGTTCTCCGGTGGCATCGCCCGGTACCACGGCAGCGACTCGTCCATGCGGGCGATCGCGTTGGCGGCCAGCCGGCCGGAGGACTGTTCCAGCCGTTTCAGGGTCGCGGCATGCAGGTGGGCGTTGTTCGCAGCGGGCTGCTCAGGATCGGGTCGGGGCACGGACACAAGACTGCCTTATCGGACCACGTGCACGGAGGGCCGGGGCGGCCGCGGGTCGTACCGCCGGGTAGCGGCAAGGGGCGCGGGGGCGCCGCGCCGGGCTACCGTGGGCCGGTGATTTCCGTACACCGCGCCGAAGACCGCTTCCCGGGCGGGGACCAGGACGCCGGCATCCTGTCCCGGCACGCCTTCTCCTTCGGCGGTTTCTACGACCCGGACAATCTGCGCTTCGGCCCGATCCTGGCGTGCAACGAGGAGCGGCTGGCGCCCGGCGCGGGCTTCGACGAACACCCGCACAGCCATACGGAGATCGTCACCTGGGTCGTCGAGGGCGAGCTGACCCACCGCGATTCGACCGGGCACGCCACGGTCGTACGGGCCGGGGACCTCCAGCACCTCAGCGCCGCGACCGGTGTGCGCCACGTCGAACGCAACGACGGGGACGGCCCGCTGACGTTCCTTCAGATGTGGCTGGCACCGCTCGAACCGGGCGGCGAACCCGCGTACGCGATCGTTCCCGGCATCGCCGACTCCACCCCGTACGCACTCCCGGCGGCCGGGGCGACGCTGCACGTACGCAGACTGGCGGCGGGCGAACGCACGGCGGTGCCGGACGCGGCGCGGGTGTACGTCCACGTGGTGGCCGGCGGCGTGCGGCTCGGCGACGAGGAACTGGCGGCGGGCGACTCGGCGCGGATCACCGGCGAGGCGGGGCCGGAGCTGGTCGCGGGCGGGGCGGCCGAGGTGCTGATCTGGGAGCTTTCGGCCTGAGCGCTCAGGGGCGCTCGGGCCGCCGCTCCGGTGGTCCGAGGGCTGTCCCGTAATCCCTGGCGGGCGTGGATTACGGGACGGCCCTCAGCGGAGCCCGTCCACGAAGCTCTGCCAGGCGTCGGCCCCGACGACCAGGACGGGGCCGTCCGGATTCTTGCTGTCACGCACGGGCACGGCGCAAGGGCGGCCGTCGGCCACCTCGACGCATTCGCCGCCGGTGTTTCCGCTGTAGCTGGACTTGCGCCAGGCCGCGTCGCCGGTGACGGTGCACTCGACGCACTCGCCGCCGCTGGTGCCGCTGTACGACGACTTCCGCCACTGTGCTCCGGTCAGGTCATGACTGGTCCCCATAGCGTTCCTCCATCACACGAGCGATCAGGGTCGCCGAGTCCTCGGGGGAGAGGGCTGTGGCTTGCAGTCGAGCGTAGCCGACCGAACGTTCCTTGATCACCTGCGGATTGGCGGTCATATGACCCTGGTCGTAGCTCTCCACATAGAAAAGGTCGGGGTCGTCCTCGAACCTGAGCAGGGTGAACGACCCCATCATTCCCGTGTGCTGGCCGATGGAGAACGGAAGCACCTGGATCTGCACCCAGGGGTCGTCGCGGAAGTCCAACAGACGCGCCAGTTGCGCGCGCATGACGCCACGTCCGCCTACCTCTTGGAGCAATGCGGCTTCACTCAGGACGATCCACAAGGCGGGCGGATTCTCGCGCTTCAGAATCCGCTGGCGGTCCAGACGGGCTGCCGCCATCTCGTCAACCTTGTTCGGGTGATCCACGCCGAGCAGTGCCCGCGCGTACTCCTCCGTCTGCAACAGCCCGTACACCAACTGCGCCTGGTACGTGGAGATGTACGCCGCGCGGGCCTCCATGTCCGCGTACGGCTGGAACCAGGTCGGCAGCTGGCTGCGCAGGACCAGGCCGACGAGGCGCGAGAACACGCCGTCCGTGCCGAGTGCCGCGTCCACCCGCTCGGAGAAGTCGCGGGTGGGGATCTTCTTCGTGGTCTCGATCTGGCCGATCAGGGAGCCGGTGCAGAAGATGATGTCGCCGAGCTGACCCTGTTTGAGGTTGCTGGCCTCTCGCTGGCGGCGCAACTCCCAGCCGTAGTAGTCCAAGGGGGAAGCGCTGGGGTCGAGCGACTGGATGTTGGCCACGGCGGGGTACCTCCGGCATTCAACGCCTCGCGGCGTTCGTTTCCGTACGTAGCCGAGCGTAATCACATCGCTGCACTCTGGTGACATGAATCACGTAATTGAGCCGCAGGCCGGCGATCCGGTGGAGCCGACCTACCGCGCCGACTTCGCGATGGGCGAGCACTCGGCCCGGCATCTGCGCCGCATCCTGCGCCTCTACCTCACCGGCTGGGGGCTCCTCGATGTGGCCGACGCGGCGGAGTTGGCGCTCACCGAGCTGATCGCCAATGTCGTACGGCATGTCCCCGGCCGCCGCTGCCAGACGCTCATTCTCCGGCTTCCGGCCGGGGGCGTGCGCGTCGAGGTCGCGGACAACTGCCCGGAACTGCCTCGCGCGAAACCGGGTGATCTCCTCGGCGAGGGCGGCCGGGGACTGGTCCTGGTCGATGCCGTCACCGACCGCTGGGGTACGGACCCGCGCCGCGACGGCACCGGCAAGACGGTGTGGTTCGAGTGCCTGGCCGCGAAGACGGCGGACCGGCCGGAGGAGACGTGGCTCAGCGACCGGAACGGAGCTCCGCGAGCACCGCGTCCGTGAACGGCGGCCACACCTCGACCGCCCACGGGCCGAAGGCCCGGTCGGTGAGCGCGACGCAGGCCGTGCCCGCGACCGGGTCGATCCACAGGAAGGTGCCGGACTGCCCGAAGTGCCCGAAGGTCGCGGGTGACGAGGAACTGCCCGTCCAGTGCGGGGACTTGGAGTCCCGGATCTCGAAGCCGAGGCCCCAGTCGTTGGGGTTCTGGTGGCCGTAGCCCGGCAGTACGCCCTTCAGACCGGGGTGTACGACGGTCTGCGCGGCCAGCACCGTACGCGGGTCGAGCAGCCGTGGCGCCTGCACCTCCGCCGCGAACCGGGCGAGATCGCCGACGGTCGAGACGCCGTCCTTGGCGGGCGAGCCGTCCACCGCGGTCGCCGTCATGCCCAGCGGCTCCAGCACCGCCTGGCGCACGTACTCCGGGAACGGGATGTCGGTGGCCTTGGCGATGTGGTCGCCGAGCACCTCGAAGCCCGCGTTGGAGTAGAGCCGCCGGGTGCCGGGGGCGGCCGTCACCCGGTGCTCGTCGAAGGCGAGCCCGCTGGTGTGCGCGAGCAGGTGCCGGACGGTGGACCCCTCGGGCCCGGCCGGCTCGTCGAGCTCGACCGCGCCCTCCTCGTACGCCACCAGCGCCGCGTAGGCCGCGATCGGCTTGGTGACGGAGGCGAGCGGGAAACGGTGCGCGGTCGGGCCGTGCGTACCGACGACGGTGCCGTCCGCTCGTACGACGGCAGCCGCCGCGGTGGGGACGGGCCAGTTGTCGATCATCGCCAGGCTCTGCATGCGTACGAGCGTAACGGGCGGGGCTGTCGGGCCACCGGTCGGGCGAAGTGATCAAGCGATCTCATGCCGGGCCCGACGGCCCGGATCCTGGTTGTTGTCATAGGGGAACGAGCGTGCCCCCGCCGGGGGTGAAATCGGGGAGGAAACGGAGAGTTCCGTTGCCGGGAGTGGTGGCCCGGATGTCGAATTTGCCGTTGTTGTCGGCGCCCGGACTGCCGCGGCGCGGGTCCGCCGGCGGGGACAGCAGCGCGGCGGCCGGCCCGCCGGGATCCGTCAGGAGGTGGTTGCCGGGTGCGGGTTGCCGAGGTACGGGAACCGGTCCAGGGTGTCGGTGTGCGGCGTCAGACCGGTGGGCGGCGCCTCGTTCTTGGTGAGGAACGCGACGCGGATGTCGATGACGTCTTCCGTGAATGTCCGGCCGTTCGGATACGCGGCAGGCTTGGACGGGTCGAAGTGCAGCACGTCCGGCAGGAGGCCGTGTTCGTCGAGCGCGGTGATCGCCTCCTCACGCGAGTAGCCGCCGGTGTGGCCCAACAGATGGACGAACTGGTCCGTCCACCTGGCCCGGTCGTTGACCGGCTCGCTGGCGTTGTACTCCTCCTTCGTGTCGTCGGTGTTGAAGAAGCTGCTCATTGACGGGTGCCCGGCCCGGTCCGCGTGGACGAGTTCGCCGTCGCGCAGGACGCTGCACCGGCCCCAGATGTGCAGCTCGGGGTTGGGGGCCAGCTCCGCGGTCGGCAGTTCGATGGCCATGGAGAAGACGTTGGCCGTGCTGTTGGAGTCGACGCCGGTCCACGGGGACTTTCCGCCCAGATGCGGCGCGGTGAAATTCCGGTTGCCGCTGGTGTCGAACAGATTCTTGATTCCGTCGAAGTCGAAGAAGAAGGCATCACTGCGGCTGCCGGCGGCCACCTTGTAGTCGCCGCTGCTGACCACGTTGGCCTGGGGGCCGAAGGAGGCGGCAGCGTCTGAAACGATCTTGGTGCCGACCGCCTCGGGCCTGCGGGACTCCGCACCGGTTGCCATGAAGACGCTGTAGGTCTGCGAGCCGTCGGATGCCGGCGGGCTGAAGACCCAGCTGAAGGCGCCGTCGGTCAGGTAATCGCCGTCGTTGTCAATGTTCAGGCGGTATACGGCGTCGGGGTGCATGGCATCTGCGTTGGGATTGGCATTGAGGATGAGAACGGTTCTGCTCGGATCGCCGGGTACCCCGAAGGCATATAGGTCGCACAGATCGAGACGCTGGTCGCCGAGTGGTGGCCCAAGACTGAGGCCGGTGAAGTGGTTGGACATGTCAGGCCCTTCCATTGCTCGCCCGTCGGAAAGCCGCTAGAACGCTCGAACGGTCGTTCTGGGGCGCGTGAGGTACACCCACACCTGGGCGGTGCATCCACGCTAGCCGTCACAGCAGTCCGGCCATCGAGGGCGAAGGCACGGCCGTCAAACAACGCTCGAATGGGTCACCGACAGGCAGGAGGCGATCGTCTCTCGGTCCGAGAGCAAGCCTTCAGGGGGTCGCCGATCAGTTGATCAACTCATAAAAGAGACACGCTCCGGCCTCACGAAGATCAACTTTCGCAACAAGCCCCAACTAGGGTGCGTTTTAGAAGTCGATCAAGCTCTGTAATGATCACCGCGTGGGACGTGGGGATCTGACGAGCGCACAGTGGGCCAGGCTGGAGCCGTTGTTGCCGGTGGGGAAGAAGCCGGGACGGCCTCCGGTCTGGTCCAAGCGGCAGCTGATAGACGGCATTCGGTGGCGGACACGGACGGGTGCGCCGTGGCGGGACGTGCCGATCAGGTACGGCGAGTGGGAAACCGTCTATGGGTTGTTCCGGCGTTGGCAGCGCGATGGGACCTGGAAGCGAATCCTCAAACAGCTCCAGGCCCGGGCCGACGCAGACGGGCTGATCACCTGGGACGTCAGCGTCGACTCCACCATCGCCCGCGCACACCAGCATGCCGCCGGCGCCCGAAAAAAGGGGCTCTCCAACGAGAACCGCCCGGCGGCGTCGATACCGAACCGGCCGACCACGGACTCGGACGCTCCCGGGGCGGACTGACGACCAAGCTCCACCTCGCGGTCGAGCAGGGGCAGAAGCCGCTGTCCCTGGTCATCACCGCTGGCCACCGCCATGACAGCCCGCAGTTCCAGAATGCGCTCGACCGCGTCAGTGTCCCGCGCATCGGTCCGGGACGCCCGCGCACCAAGCCCCACAAGGTCCGCGCGGATAGGGCGTACGGCTCTCGCGCGAACCGCGCCTACCTGCGCAGACGCGGCATCCGCTGCACCATCCCGGAGAAGACCGACCAGATCCGCAACCCGAAAGAAGCGTGGCATGCGCGGCGGTAGGCCACCGAAGTTCGACAAGGCCGACTATCGCGAACGCCACGCTGTCGAATGCGGAATCAACCGCCTCAAGAGGCACCGGGCCGTCGCGACTCGATACGACAAACTCGCCGTCCGCTACGAAGCCACCGTGGTCATCGCGGCGATCAACGAGTGGCTGTGAGGGCTCGTGCGGCGCGCATCGCGCCGCACGAGGTTCATCGCGCTGGTTCCACCGGTGGCCACGGGGCCCAGGGAAGAGCTTTACGCCAGCCCGGCCGCCCCCGGGCCCAGTCCTGAAGCACTTCGGCTACAGGTTCCACGGCGAACACCTCGTGCTCGCGCGGCACCCGGGCGTGGAAGTGCCTGTCTGGGCCGCCCTCGCGGTATTCAACCCGGTAGCTGAGGTCGTCGTTGAGATAGACCTGCATGTAGTGCTGGCCGACAGGTTCGAGGTCGAGCCGCTGGACAACTACAAATCGCCAAGTCAGGCTCATGTCGGCCAGCAGATCGTGCAGCTGTTCGTCAGACGGGTCGTCCCATGACGTCCCGTCCCACTCAACCGCCCGCAGTACCGGTGTTGCCATGAGGGCGACTGTACTGGCCGATCACGCTGCGGACATCAGCGGGCGGCCGCTTATGAAACGCACCCTAGTTCAGGTGGACCATTTTCTTGGGGTCGACGATCCGGTCGAAGTCCTGCGCTGTGATGTAGCCGGTAGCGAGGGCGGCTTCGCGCAGTGTGGTTCCCTCGTCATCCGCCTTGTGCGCAATCTGGCTGGCTTTGTCGTAGCCGATCTCCGGCGAGAGCGCGGTGACGAGCATCAACGAGCGGGCGAGGTAATCGTCGATCTGCCGGCGATGCAGTTCGGCGCCTTCGATGCAGTAGGTGCGGAGCTTCTCGCCGGCGTCTCCGAGAATGCGGGCGGAGTGCAGGAAGTTGTTGATGATGACGGGCCGCATGGCATTGAGCTCGAAGTTGCCCTGGGTGCCGGCGAACGCAATGGCGCTGTCCTCGGCCAGGACCTGGATGCAGACCATCACCATCGCTTCACACTGAGTCGGGTTGACCTTGCCGGGCATGATCGAGCTGCCCGGCTCGTTGGCGGGCAGGGCGAGTTCACCGATGCCGCAGCGGGGGCCGGAGGCGAGCCAGCGGATGTCGTTGGCGATCTTCATCAGTGGCACGGCGAGAGCCCTCAGTCCCGCCGAGGCCGCCACCATGGCATCCAGGCTGCCTTGGGCGGCGAAGGGATTGGCGGCCGTGTGGAACGGATAGCCGGTCAGGTGTCCGATCTCCTGTGCCACCTGGGCACCGAAGCCATCGGGGGCGTTGAGACCGGTGCCGACCGCAGTCCCTCCTACCGCCAGTTCGTACAGGCCCGGCCGAGTCGCCTCGATGCGGTCGATGGCGTCGGAGATCTGGGCGGCGTAGCCGGACCACTCCTGGCCCACGGTCAGCGGGACGGCGTCCTCCAGGTGAGTACGGCCGATCTTGACGATGTCCCACCACGCTTGGGACTTGGCTTCCAGGGCGTGTTGAAGTTCTCTCACCTTCGGGAGCGTGTGCTCGTGAATCTGGTGGAGGGCGGCGATGTGCATCGCGGTGGGGAAGGTGTCGTTGGAGGACTGGCCCATGTTGACGTGGTCGTTGGGGTGGATCGGCGCCTTGGACCCCAGCGTGCCGCCGACCAGCTGGACCGCCCGGTTGCTGATGACCTCGTTGACGTTCATGTTGCTCTGCGTGCCGGACCCCGTCTGCCATACGTACAGCGGGAAGTGGTCGTCCAGCGCGCCGGAGATCACCTCGTCGGCAACACGGGCGATCAGGTCGGCCTTCCAGCCCGGCAGGCGGCCCTCCCGCCCGTTGACGAGCGCGGCGGCCTTCTTGACGTAGCCGTACGCGTGATAGACGGCCTTCGGCATGCGATCGTCACCGATGGAGAAGTGGATCAGAGATCGCTGGGTCTGGGCACCCCAGTACCGGTCGGCGGCCACCTCGATGGCACCCATCGAGTCCGTTTCGCGGCGGGTGCCAGTGGCGTCGATGCCGATCGGGACGTCCCGCACCTTCGGTGGCCGCTCGGTGGCGGCGTGCTGCTGCCCGGAGGTCACGACGCCTCCTTCTCGGACAGCGGTTCATAGACCGGCTGCCACATGGCGTCCTGCACGGCCTGGACCAGATCGGCAGGCCGGCGGGTGGCGACCTTGTCCTCGATGGCAGCGCGTACGACCGCCACCGCCACCGTCGCCGAGGAGGCGCGCAGGTTCGCCACCGGCGGCAGCAGCGGCGCGCCGGGGGCCCTGGCGTCGACCTGCCCGGCCACTGCCTCCGAGGCGGCGAGCAGCATCCCGGCGGTGAGCCGTGAAGCCCCGGCGACGACGATGCCCAGGCCCAGACCGGGGTAGAGCAGCGCGTTGTTGGCCTGCCCGATGACGTGGCGGACTCCGCCGTGTTCGACGGGGTCGACCGGGATGCCCGTGGCGGTGAGGACCTTGCCGTCGGTCCAGGCGATCAGGTCGGCGGGCATGGCCTCGATCTTCTCGGTGGGGTTGGACAACGGGAAGATGATCGGCCGGTCGACGTGCTCGGCCATCGCGGTGACCACGTCCTTGTCGAAGGTGCCCGGCGTGGTCGAGGTGCCGATCAGCATGGTGGGACGAACATGCCGGACGGTGGTCAGCAGGTCGATGTTCCCGTCTGCCCAGCCCCGTACCTCCGAGGCCGCCCGTGCGTAGGGGGCCTGGTAGTCGCGTAGGTCCGGCATACCCTCGACCAGCAGCCCCTGCTTGTCGACCAGCCACACCCGCCGGGTGGCCTCCTTGGGGTCCAGTCCGTCTCGGACCATCGCGTCACGCACCTGGTCGGCATTGCCCACCCCGGCGGTGCCGGCGCCGAAGATCACGAGGCGCTGGTCGCGGAAGGACTGTCCGGTGATCTTCAAGGCCGACATCACGGCGGCCAGGGTGATGGCGCCGGTGCCCTGCATGTCGTCGTTGAACATGCGGTAGCGATCCCCGTAGGTCTCCAGGATGCGGCGGGCATTGCCCGGCCCGAAGTCCTCGAAGTGGAGCAGCGCGTTGGGATACAGCTCCGAGACCGTCTCCAGGTAGGTCTCGATGAACGCGTCGTACTGCTTCCCGCGTACCCGGCTGTGGCGCACGCCCAGGTAGAGAGGATCGTTGAGCAGGTTCTCGTTGTCGGTTCCGACGTCCATGACCACCGGCAGGCAGCGGCCGGGATGCAGCCCGGCCGCAGCGGTGTAGACGGCGAGCTTGCCGACCGAGATCTGGATGCCCTGCACCCCCCAGTCACCGATCCCCAGGATCTCCTCGGCATCGCTGACCACCACCAGGTCGACCTCATCCCGGTGGAGCTGGAGTGCCTCGAACGAGCGGCGCACATCCTGCGGCCGGTCGATGGACAGGAAAACCCCGCGCGGGCGCCGGTACTCATGGCTGTACCGCATGATCGCCTCACCCACCGTCGGGTCGTAGACGATCGGCAGCAACTCGGCGAGGTGATCTTGCAGTAGCCGGTAGTACAGCACCTCATCGCGCTCGTGCAATTGCTCAAGATTGATGAATTTCGCCAGATCGGACGGCTCCTGTTGCAACTCCTCGTAGGCACGAACCGCCTGCTGGTCGAGGGTGAGCACAGCGTCGGGCAGCCGGCCCACCAGCCCGAGCCGCTCCCGCTCCTGAGCCGTGAAAGCGGTACCCCGATTGATCAGCGGATCCGACAGGAGAGAAGGCGTGTGCATCGGCATGGGAACCCCTTGACCAGCATGACTCCAGCGTCCAAGCCTCTAGTTCCATGCTTGACCCGTTCTCCGAGCAGTGCCACCGGGCAGGCTCGTGCCTTGGCCCGCCACCGAGCCGGAGGAAGTTCCGGTAGAGCCCAATGGTGGGCCGGATTCCCAGCGGGCCGAACTCGTCGTCGTTCACCGTTCTGGGCGGGCTGCGGCCGGGGACCGCGGATCCGGGCCGGCGTACGCGGGTGGCCCGGCTGCCGAAACCCGTCACCGTTTGCGCTTGCTTCGAGTGCACTCCAAGGTTCTAGCGTGGAGGTCATGACGGTGATGGAGAGCACTTCCGTGAAGGTGGACGTCTGCGCCTCGGCCCCGCGGCCGCATCCGCGTCCCGAGGGCCAGGACCGCTACACCATCAGCGAGGTCGTCGCCTTCACCGGGCTCACCGCGCACACCCTGCGCTGGTACGAGCGGATCGGGCTGATGCCGCACGTCGACCGGTCGCACACCGGTCAGCGCCGCTTCACCAACCGCGACCTGGACTGGCTGGCCTTCGTCGGCAAGCTGCGGCTGACCGGGATGCCGGTCGCCGACATGGTCCGGTACGCGGAGCTGCTGCGCGAGGGCGAGCACACCTTCGAGGAACGGCAGGAGCTGCTGGAGGCGACCCGCCGCGACGTGAAGACGCGGATCGCGGAGCTCCAGGACACCCTCGCCGTCCTCGATCACAAGATCGACTTCTATGCGAGTGCCCGCCGGGCGCCGGAAAGGCCGTGTGCCTGATGACTGACAACAAGATCACCACCGTGGAGCTCGGAAACGGCGGCCCGCAGGTCGGCGTGCAGGGGCTCGGCTGCATGGGCATGAGCGAGTTCTACGGGGACACCGATGAGTCCTCCGCCCGCGAGACGCTGGAGACGGCGCTGACGGCGGGTGTCACGCTCTTCGACACCGCCGACGTCTACGGCAGCGGCGCCAACGAGACCTTCCTCGCCCCGTTCGTCGGGGCGCACCGCGACGAGATCACCCTCGCCACGAAGTTCGCCATAGAGCGTAGGGACGACGACCCGCACTACCGGGGAGTGCGCAACGACCCCGCGTACATCCGCCGGGCCGTCGAGGACAGCCTGCGCCGGCTGAACACCGACGTCATCGACCTCTACTACATGCACCGCCGCGACCCCGCCGTCCCCCTGGCCGAGTCCGTCGGCGCGATGGCCGAGCTGGTGCGGCAGGGCAAGGTCAAGCAGCTCGGACTGAGTGAGGTGACCGGCGCGGAGCTGCGCGAGGCGTACGCGGTGCACCCGATCGCCGCCCTCCAGTCCGAGTGGTCGCTCTTCAGCCGGGACATCGAGCGCAGCGCCGTACCGGCCGCCGTCGAGCTCGGGGTGACCGTCGTGCCGTACTCGCCGCTCGGCCGGGGCTTTTTGACCGGGGCGTTCGTGGACGCGGCCAAGGACCTGTCGAAGGGCGACTTCCGCCAATACCAGCCGCGCTTCACGGGCGACAACGCGAAGACGAACGCCGCCCTGCTGGAGCCCGTCCGCAAGATCGCGGCGGCGCACGGGGCGTCCGCCGCGCAGGTGGCGCTCGCCTGGGTGCAGCAGCGGGCGCAGGTGCACGGTCTGACCGTGGTGCCGATCCCGGGCACCCGCAAGAGCAGCCGGCTGCTGGAGAACGTGGCCGCCACCCGGCTCATGCTGACGGCGCAGGAGCTGGCGGTGCTGGAGCCGATCGCGGGGCAGGTGGCGGGGGACCGGTACCCGGACATGAGCTCGACGTCTGCCGCGCGCGAGTAGCCGTTTCCGGCGGTGGCCGGGGCGTTCTGCCCGGCGCCGCCCTACGCCAGCCCCAGCGCGTACACCGCGAACCCCGTCGCCAGCAGCCCCGCCAGCGCGCGGCGGGCGTTCGCCGCGTGCGTACCGGCCTTCCACGGGGCCTCGAACCGCCGCGCGTACCGGGCGATCAGTACCAGCAGCGCCGCGAACACCGGCATCCACGCCAGGCGCGCCAGGATCCAGCCGACCGTGTCGGGCCCGGTCGTCAGCCCCGGCACCGCACCGGCGAACGACGCCGGGACCGCCGCGGCCAGCATCGCCGTCTGGTGCCAGCACAGAATCGTCATCGCGGACAGGTTGATGACGACGACCGGCGCCCACAGCAGCGGCCTGCGCAGCAGCCGGCCGATCCGGTCCCGCAGCAGGATCGCCGCGCCGCTCTGCGCGGCGGCCAGCGCCAGGACGAGCAGCGACGGCGGGTGCGAGTTCGTCCGCGCCTCACCCGGGACACCGACCATCGACGCCGGGTAGTGGAGGACCAGCAGCAGCGCGGCGAACAGGACGGTCCCGCCGACGAGCAGGACGCGGGCGCCGCGCCGGCCGACGCGGCCCTCGCCCCAGGAGACGCCGAGCTGGTACGCGAAGAGCCAGCCCGGAAGGATGTTGAGCACGCTCAGCCAGGACGGCATGGCGTCGGCGAACGGCCCGTACCGCAGGAAGTCGATGACGGCGACCGACCCGATCAGCGGTACGGCGGCCCAGCCTCCCAGCTTCCGCGCGGCCCTGACGCAGTACGGGGTGAGCGCCGTGACCACCGTGTACACCCCGACGAACCAGAGCGGCTGGATCACCAGGGTCGACCCGGTCCGCAGGGTGTCACCGGGCACGCCGAGCGCGCTCAGCACCGGGATCATCGCCGCCCAGACGGCCGTCACCCCGAGCACCGGCCTGCCCAGGCGGGCGACCCGGCCGCGCAGCCAGGCGCCGGTGGTGGACTTCCTGCGGTGATACGAGAGCACGGAGGCGTACCCGCCGACCAGGAAGAAGATGCCCAGCATCTGAAGTACCCAGCTCAGCGGGGCGAGGCCGCCGAACGTGGACAGCGGGCTGGCGTTGTGCAGCGCGCCGTCGCTGTCGAGGCGGAAGCCGCCGAGCAGCCAGTGGCCGGTCGGGACGGCGAGCAGCGCGAGGGCGCGCAGGCCGTCGATGGCGCGGTCGCGATGGGCGGGCGTACGGGCGTCGATGCGCCCGGCGAGGGCGGTGAGGCTCATCGGGCTTCCCCCCGCGCGATCGAGGCGAAGGCGCGGAGCGAGTCCGTACCGGGGGCGAAGTAGCCGGTGTGCCCGTGGGCGTCGTGGGCCGGCACCCGGCGTGCGCCGAACCCCGGACCGGTCGGATCGGGGCCGTGCCCGATCCCCGCCACCTCCAGGTTGGGCACGTTGTCGATCCAGTCCGTGGTGTCCTTGGCGGCCCAGACCCGGGCGGTGGTGTGCAGGTCGGCGACGGTGTCGGCGCGCATGCCGGGCGAGCCGAGGACGACCAGGTCCGTGGCGCGCAGCCGGTGTGCGGCGAGGCCGCACACGACGGAGCCGTAGCTGTGGCAGAACACGGCGGGTGCGGGCACGCCGTCGGCGGCCAGCCCGTCCGCGAACCGGGTCAGCCGGTCGGCCCCCGCCGCTGCGAGCGAGCCGGTCGCGGCATCGACGCCGACGCCCACGGGCGTGGTGTATCCGGCCCAGGCGACGACGGCGCTGCCGCGACCGGTCTTCGCGTGGAGGGCCTTCGCCATGCCTGCCGGAGTGCCGTACACATCGCTCGTACGGTCGAAGGTCCCGGCGTCGATGTCCGAGCCCGGCACCACGACCGCCACATGGCGTGCGGTGCTCAGGTCCCCGAAGACCTCGGCGACCTGGCCGCGTCCGCGCGGATCGAAGGCGAGGATCTGCCGGTCACCTGCTGCGGCACTGCCTCTGTCTCTGCCCAGGTCTCTGCCCCCGGCTTCCGCTTCCGTTCCGGGTCGGGCTCCGGCTCCGGGCCGGGCTTCGGCTCCGGCTTCGGTGAGATGGGTGTACCTGGGGTCGTGAGTGGCGCGCAGGGAACGGGCGTTGGCCCGGTAGCGCAGTTCGACGGGGACCCCGTCCAGATTGCCGACGACGAGTGGATGCCGTACGACCAGGGTCTGCTGCTGAGCGGCGGTCAACCCCCGGAAGAACCGGTTCACTTCGGCAGGGGTGGTCCGCTCCGGGTCGGGCAGCTCGCGCCCCAGCACATGGTCCGCGCGCCAGGCCGCGGTGCCCGGGGGCGGCCCCGTCAGGGCCTGCTGCGCGTTTCCGGACGCCCAGCCGGCCGTCCCCGCCATCACGGTGGTCGCCAGCGCGACCGCGACCAGAGTCCTTGCGTATCGGCGCATCCCGCCCTCCCTCTCCGGCTGATCCGGCTCCCGCACGCCGTTCGGCGCGACGGAGAGGAAGGTAGGAAGAGGGTGGGCGCGGGGGCGTCGCACCGGGGAGCCAAGTGCGGGTTGATACCGGGGTAGGGGGTGTACGGGAGGCCTGCTGGTGGGGTGGGCGGGGGGAAACCACCACTACTGCTCTCCCGGTACCACCACTCCCGCCTCGTACGCGAAGATCACCGCCTGCGCGCGATCCCGCAGATCCAGCTTGGTCAGCACCCGCCCGATGTGCGTCTTCACCGTCTGCTCGGCCAGCACCAGCCGCTCCGCGATCTCCTGGTTGGACAGCCCCCGCGCGATCAGCTCCAGCACTTCCGTCTCGCGCGGAGTCAGCCCGTTCAGCCGCAGCACGTGCCCGTTGCGGACGGCCCCGGACGGCCCCTGCCGGGCGAAGTCCGCGATCAGGCGCCGTGTCACGGACGGCGCCAGCAGCGCTTCGCCCGCCGCGACCACCCGTACGGCCGAGATCAGATCCGCCGGCGGCGCGTCCTTCAGCAGGAATCCGGACGCACCGGCGCGCAGCGCCTCGTACACGTAGTCGTCCACGTCGAACGTGGTGAGCATCAGCACCTTGGGCAGGTGCACCACCCCCACCGGCGGGTTCAGCAGCTCGCGGGCCGCCGCCAGGCCGTCCATCTCGGGCATCCGGACATCCATCAGGACCACGTCCGGGTGGACCCGCCGGCTGACGTCGACGCCCTGGCGCCCGTCCGGCGCCTCACCGACCACGTCGATGTCGCTCTGGGCCGCGAGCAGTGCCGCGAACCCCGCCCGCACCATGGCCTGGTCGTCGACGATGATCACGCGGATGGTCAAGGGTCCTCCGAGGCAGGGGGCGAAGCGGCGGCGAGCGGCAGCCGCGCGGCCACCCGGAAGCCGCCGTCGGGCAGCGGGCCGGTGTCCAGCGTGCCGCCCGTCAACCGTACGCGTTCCCGCATGCCGACCAGGCCGTGCCCGGTCCCGGTCGTCTCCAGCGGCGAACCGGGCTGCTCCGCCCGGTCGTTGACCACCAGCACGGTCAGGTGGTCACCGTCGGACGTGATCGACACCCGGGTCCGCGCACCGGGCGCGTGCCGGACCACGTTCGCCAGGGCCTCCTGCACGATCCGGTACGCCGACAGATCCACCGCCTGCGGTACGTCCGACACATCGGCAGCCAGCGACAGTTCGGCCGGCAGCCCCGCCCGTACCGTCGCCTCCACCAGCTGCTGCACCCGGTCGAGCCCCGGTTGCGGGGTCCGCTCGCCCGCCGTGCCCTCGCTGCGCAGCACCGTCAGCAGCCGCCGCATCTCCGTGAGCGACTCCCGCGCACTCGCCGCGATCGCGCCGAACTCCTCGACCGCCTCCTCGGACAGCCCGCTGATCCGGTAGGGTGCGGAATCGGCCTGGACCGTGATCACGGACATGTGGTGCGCGACCACGTCGTGCAGCTCCCGGGCGATCCGGGTGCGCTCCTCCAGCAGCGTCCGCTGTGCCCGCTCGGCCTCGCTGATGGTCTCCTGCTCGGCGAGCCGCCGTTGGGCGTCGCCCCGTTCCCGTACCGCCGCGCCGATCACCAGCACCGCCGCGCCGAGGACCACGAGCAGGAGCGCGCTGCCGTTGCTGCGTTCCGGTGAGATCAGGTGCAGGACCAGGCTCGCCGCCCCTGTCGCCACCCAGACCGCGGCCAGGGTCTGCCGGGTCTCGCGCAGGGCCAGCGCGAGCAGCACGAAGAGGTAGCCGACCAGGGTGGGCGGGGGCCACGGCCAGATGTCGAACCTGTCGACCGGATACCCCAGCAGCGCGACCGCACCGACGATGTCGGCCGGGAAGATGATCCACCAGGCCTGCAGCGGCCGGTGCGCCAGCATCAGGAGCGGCGCCGCCTGCGCGACGGCCAGGGCTCCCGCCAGTCCTCCGTTCACGCCGTACTGATGGGTCAGGACGTTGATCGTGACCGGTACGAAGGTCGCGACGAGGGCGAGGACGACGGGGTACGGCAGCAGCCGCTGCCACCGCTTCGGCGCGTCCGCCAGGAGCGGCGTCGAGGGGTGGGACGGGTGCGAGAGCCCGTGGGCGATCTCGCGCAGATTGCGCCGGGCGGCGCTCACCAGGCCGTCGACGGGCGGGGGCGTCTGGGGCGGCGTGGGCGGCAGGGGCGGCCCGTGCGGCGGGGAAGTGGACATGGCTGGATCAGCGTAGGCAGTCGAACGCCCGGTGGCGTCATACCGGGGGCTCGGTCCACCGCCGCTCTTCCTCGTACGCGAGTACCACGGCCGAGCAGGCCTGCGCGTTTCCGGCCTGCGTGTCTCCGGTCCGCGTGTCCCCGGTCCGCGCGTTTCCGGCCTGCGCGTTTCCGGCCTGCGCGTCCCCGGTCCGCGCGTCTCCGGCCTGAGCGTCTCCGGCCCGCGCGTTCCCGGTCCGCGCGTTCCCGGTCCGCCGGAGGTGCCCGGTCCGCCGGAGGCCCCCGGCACGCCGGAGACACCCGGCCCCGGCCCCTCCGGCGGCTACAGCTCGGCGAGCAGCTGCGCCTTCTTCGCGCTGAACTCGTCGTCCGTCACCAGACCCGCCCGGTGCAGCTCCCCGAGGTGCCGGATCCGCTCCGCGATGTCCGCAGGATCGCGCCGCCCCGCGCCCGCCAGGACGGCGGCCGGCGCGGCGGGCGACGGCTGCTTCCTGCGTACGGATTCCAGTACGGCCGCGGCGAACGGCAGCGACTCGTGCACCGGGCCGTAGCCGAGGCCGAAGACCACCGCGGCCGGATCCTGATCGGCCCGGGTGGGGCGGGAAGCCATCGGCTGCGCGCTCCGTACCGGACCCGCGGCGAGCCCCGTGCCCAACCCCGTATCCGGTCCCGCACCGATGCCGGAAGCGCTGCTCGTACCGAGGCAGGCACCCGGGCCCGGTCCCGGAGCCACGCCCTCCAGGCCCCTCGGCACCAGCCGCAGATAGCCGTCGAAGGCCTCCGGCGAGCGCCACTCGACCCCGCTCAGCTCCGTCACCGGAAACGTCTGGTCGCCGGCCTTCCACTTCGCCGTGGAGGCACCCGTCCAGAACCAGCGGAAGGAGATCCGGTCCCCGTCGAAGCTGGCCCGGCCGTCGTACGCCTTGAACTGCATCGGGGCCTCGGGCGCCGCGACCAGGAACCGCTCGGCGGGCTCCGCGGCGTCGGGACCGAGCCGGGCGCGCAGTTCGTCCGCGTAGTACTCGGCGAGCGTCTCGCGCTCGGCGGGCAGCACCAGCCGGTACGGATCGCAGCCGTCCTTCAGCTGCCCGGCCGCGGCCTCCAGCAGCGGGTCGGCACCAGGTCTCGGCACCGCGCGCAGGACCACCGTGCCCCGCTTGCCCGGGGTCAGCGTCACCGACGACAGCGCCGCGTGCGGGACGCGGCGCTCACGCAGGCTCTGGAAGAGCTTCGGTGTGCGTATACCCCGTTCGAAGCGGATGAGCACGGAGTCGGTGTCGAACTCCCAGGTGGCATGAATTCCGGCCAGCACATCACCCATGTGCCTCATCGTATGCGGCACTTGCTCGCACGTCCCCCCTTGGTGTGAGTCCCGATATGTGGCCGGCTGTGGCGCGTCGCGTCCGTCAGATCTCCTGGCCGCCGACGGTGGCTCCCTCGCGGCAGGCACGGTCGGAACCGGCACAGCTCACCGAGCCGTAGGCCCCCACGCCGATGGCGGCGAAGTTGCCGAGGCTCTCGGTGCCCGGCTCGAAATAGCCGCTGTGTCCGATCGCGCCGCCCGCCGAGACCACGCGTGCGCCGAAGCCCGGGTCGACCGGGTCGGCCCCGTGACCGAGCCCGCCGAGTTCCAGGTTCGGTACGTCCTCGATCCAGTCGTCCCGGTCCCGCGTCGCCCACACCCTGGCGCCGGTGTGCAGCTGCCGGGCGTTCTCCACCCGCATGCCGGGGCTGCCCGCGACCGCGATGTCGGTGACTCTGGCGGGCAGTTCATGTGCGGCGACACCGCACAGCACCGAGCCGTAGCTGTGGCAGAACAGCGAGACCGGGGCGTCCCCGGGCAGCGCGCCCACCAGGGCGTTCAGCCGGACCGCCCCGCGCTGGGCGAGGTTCCCCAGGGCCGCGTCCACACCGATTCCGGCGGGCGTGGTGTAGTCGGCCCAGGCGATGACGGCGGTCCGGGTGCCGGGGCGCGCGGCGCGCTCCGCCGCGTACAGCGACTTCGCCATGCCGACCGGGGCGGCGTTCACCATGGGGGCGGACCGCTCCAGCGTCAGCAGATTCGTGTCGACGCCGGGGACGATCACGGAGACCCGCTCGGCCCGGTCGAGATCACCGAACACCTCGGCGGCGCGGCCCTTCCCGGACGGGTCGAAGGCGAGGACGTGCCGGCCGTTCTCCAGCATCGCCCCGATGCGGTTCATCCGGCGGAGCGCCTCGGCGCGGCCGTCGGGGGAGAGCCGGTCGTCGTGCATGCGCTGCCGCTCGACCGCGCGCGCCTGCGCCAGGGCCCGCCGATTGGCGTGATAGCGCAGGGTGACCGGGGCGCCGTTCAGATTGCCCACGACCAAGGGGTACTTGTCGGCGAGTGCCGTGCGCTGCGTGGGCGTGAGCGTGGCGAAGAACTGCGCCAGTCGGCGCGGCGGAGCGTCGGCGTCCGGAAGCGCGTGACCGGCTACATGGCCCCGTGCCCACGAGGCGAGAGCGAGGGTGCGTGGCTCGTCGGAGGGTTGGTGACGTACGGCGGTCCAGCCCGTGGTCGCCAGCATCACGAACACAACCGCGACGGCGAGCAGCGCGCGCCATGCGGTGAGCGTGGGGGAGGAGTCGAAGGAAGTCACTCCCGCCCACATTAGGAGACGCGGAGCGGCAGCCGTGAGGAGGGTGACGCACATCACCCCGCTGTCGGGAATTCAAGGCCCGGCATTTCACGCTGTGTTGGTGCGACGCGCACGCACAGGCGCGCGGAGTGGCTCCGGAGCGTCGCATGTGGCCGCCGCAGCACGGCTGTTGTGACGTCGGTCATGCCGCGCGCTGAGGCGTACAGCACAGCAGTGCACCGGTCTCCCGGCGCATCCGTGCCGAGGGGCCTGCCGCACATCGGACGGAGTTTCCATGGCGTCACCCGAGCCCGGTACCGGGGCGTTACCCGAGCCCGGTGCCATGGCGTTGCCCGAGCCCGGTGCCATGGCGTTGCCCGAGCCCGGCGCCGGCCTCCGTCCGCCAGTTCCCGGCGAGTGCCGGGCCGAGCTGGTCCAGATACGCCTCGGTCAGCGTGCGCAGCGATTCCATGCCGGTGTCCCGCCCCTGTCCCCAGAGCTGCCCGGTCACCCGCATCACCCCGGAGAACGCGGCCACGGCGACCCTGGGCCGGGGATCCGTCTCCACGTCGAGCCCCTCGCGCTCGGCGATCAGCCGCGCGACCCGGTTCTCCAGATCGATGCTGCGTCGCAGGTGGGCGGCGTGCAGCGGCGGCGTCGACTCGATCATCCGGTACGTGCGCAGGTGGAGTTCGACGGTGACGATCGCCTCGATCACCTCGCCGAGGGTGTTCCAGGAGCAGAGGACCGCGCTGCGCAGTGCCTCGAACGGGGTTTCCGAAGCGGGCCGCCGGCGCAGCTCCGAGAGGAAGTGCGACTCCGCCATCTCCTGGATGGCGAAGGCGGCCTCCTCCTTGCTGGCGAAGTAGCGGAAGAAGGTGCGCTGGGAGACCTCGACGGCGTCGACGATCTCGTCGACGGTGGTCTGCTCGTAGCCCTGGGCGTTGAAGAGATCGAGGGCGGCGTGCAGCAGGGCGTCCCGGGTGCGTCGCTTCTTCCGTTCACGCAGCCCGGCCGGATGCGCGGCCCGCTGCCCATCGGTCACTGAAATGGTCCTCTTCTTCCTGGTTCACGCGGCTCGACATGGCTGTGAGCTACGTGACAGTTACTGTCTTGTGAAATGGTTTGTCAACTGTCAGTGACTGACACTAATCTCCCCGGCATGACTAGTCAGACCACCGTCGAAAAGGCGTCGCGGGAGCCGCAGGGCACCGCCGTGCCCGCACCTGCCAAGGGGCTGCGCGGCCACCCCTGGCTGACGCTCTTCTCCGTGGCCATCGGCGTGATGATGGTCGCGCTCGACGGCACGATCGTCGCGATCGCCAACCCCGCCATCCAGCAGGACCTCGGCGCCTCGCTCGCCGACGTCCAGTGGATCACGAACGGCTACATGCTCGCCCTCGCGGTCTCCCTGATCACCGCGGGCAAGCTCGGTGACCGGTTCGGTCACCGCCAGACCTTCCTCATAGGTGTCGTCGGCTTCGCCGCGGCATCGGGAGCCATCGGCCTCTCCCACAGCGTCGCCCTGGTGATCGTGTTCCGGGTGCTCCAGGGCCTCTTCGGCGCCCTGCTCATGCCGGCCGCGCTCGGCCTGCTGCGCGCCACCTTCCCGGCCGAGAAGCTGAACATGGCGATCGGCATCTGGGGCATGGTGATCGGCGCCTCGACCGCGGGCGGTCCGATCCTCGGCGGCGTGCTCGTCGAGCACGTCAGCTGGCAGTCCGTCTTCTTCATCAATGTGCCGGTCGGTGTGATCGCGCTCCTGCTGGGCCTGGTGATCCTCAAGGACCACCGCGCCGAGAACGCGCCGCGCTCCTTCGACATCGGCGGCATCGTGCTGCTGTCGCAGGCGATGTTCTGCCTGATCTGGGCGCTCATCAAGGGTTCCGAGTGGGGCTGGGGCGACTACAAGACGCTCGGCTTCCTGGGCGCTGCCCTGGCCCTGTTCGTGGTCTTCGCCTTCTCCCAGAAGAACGTCAGGGAGCCGCTGATCCCGCTGGCGATGTTCCGGTCCGTGCCGCTGTCTGCGGGCACGGTCCTGATGGTGCTGATGGCCTTCGCCTTCATGGGCGGGCTGTTCTTCGTCACCTTCTACCTTCAGAACGTGCACGGTCTGAGCCCCGTCGACAGCGGTCTGCACCTGCTGCCGCTGACCGGGATGATGATCGTCGCCTCGCCGCTCGCGGGCGCCATGATCACCAAGTTCGGCCCGCGTGTTCCGCTGGTCGGCGGCATGGTCTGCACGGCGGTTGCCATGTTCGGCATGTCCCAGCTGGAGATCGGCACCGGCACCCTGACCATGTCGATCTGGTTCGGTCTGCTCGGCCTCGGCCTCGCCCCGGTGATGGTCGGCGCCACCGAGGTCATCGTCGGCAACGCCCCGATGGAGCTCTCCGGCGTCGCGGGCGGTCTGCAGCAGGCCGCCATGCAGGTCGGCGGCAGCCTCGGCACGGCGGTGCTGGGCGCCGTCATGGCCTCCCAGGTCGACTCGAAGCTGGCCGGCAACTGGACGGCCGCGAAGCTGCCGCCCCTCGCGCCGGAGCAGCTGGACGCCGCGTCCTCGGCCGTCGAGGTCGGCGTCCCGCCGGTGGCCGGTGACACCCCGCCGGAGGTAGCGGCGAAGATCGCGGGCGTCGCCCATGACACGTTCGTGTCGGGCATGAGCACGGCGTTCATGGTCGCGGGCATCGTCGCGGTGGTCGCCGCGGTGGTCGCCACGCTCACCAAGAGCGGTGCGAACGCCCAGGCGGGTGCGGGCGCCGGTCACATCTGACCGATCGCCACGAAGCCCTCCGCGGCGTCAACACAGTGCGTACAACAGCCCCGCCGGACCGGTCCGGCGGGGCTGTCGCCTATCAGGGTGGTGCGGCCCCGGGCCCCTTCCCCGGGCGCTGCTCCGCAGGTCAGGGTGCAGGTAACTGATTCGCACCACCACGGGGGTTGATTTCCATGCGTACGACCTTTCTCGCCGCCGCCCTGGCTGCCACCGCTCTGATTCCGCAGGCCGCCGCGGCCGGCTCCCCGCCCCCGCGGGCGACTGCCCACTCCGCACCCGCCCGGCTCGGGACCTGCGGAAGCGGTCAGCTCTGTCTCTGGGAGAAGCCGGACTTCACCGGCGCCCGGCAGATCCACGAGCTGTCCACGATCGACATCGACAGCTGTGTGCCGCTGCCGGCGGGCCGCAGGGTCCAGGCACTCGCCAACCGCACCGGCCGGCCCGTCACCACGTACCAGTCGGCCGAGTGCGCCGAGACCGGAGAGTTCGAGACCTATCCGGGCGGCGGCACCTGGGTGCCCCAGTCCCCGTACCAGGTCAGGGCCTTCAAGGTCTGGGAGAACTGACCGGATACGCCGAAGGGCGGCGGGACCAGGAGATCCCGCCGCCCTCAGCCGTCGTGCGTCGCCCCTTACGCGTCGCCGCCGGCCGCGCCCGGGTCGGCCGCGGTCACATCCAGCAGGTCGTACCGGTCGATCGCCGTCTTCAGCAGCGAACGGTCGACCCGGCCCTGCTTCGCGAGCTCGGTGAGCACCGCGAGGACGATCGACTGCGCGTCGATGTGGAAGAACCGGCGGGCCGCGCCGCGGGTGTCGGCGAAACCGAAGCCGTCCGCGCCCAGCGACTGGTACGAGCCGGGCACCCAGCGCGCGATCTGGTCCGGCACGGAACGCATCCAGTCCGAGACCGCCACGAACGGGCCCTCGGAGCCGGAGAGCTTCCGCGTGACGTACGGGACGCGCTGCTCCTCCTCCGGGTGCAGCAGGTTGTACCGCTCCACGTCCACGGCCTCGCGGCGCAGCTCGTTCCAGGAGGTCGCCGACCAGACGTCCGCCCGGACGTTCCACTCGTCGGCGAGGATCCGCTGCGCCTCGACCGCCCACGGAACCGCCACACCGGACGCCATGATCTGGGCCGGGATCTCGCCCCGCTCGGCGCTCTTGTAGCGGTACACGCCCTTGAGGATGCCCTCGACATCCACGTTCTCGGGCTCGGCCGGGTGCTGGATCGGCTCGTTGTAGACGGTGAGGTAGTAGAAGACATCCTCACTGTCCTCGCCGTACATCCTGCGCAGACCGTCCTTGACGATGTGCGCGATCTCATAGCTGAACGCCGGGTCGTACGCGACACAGCCCGGGTTGGTCGAGGCGAGCAGCTGCGAGTGGCCGTCGGCGTGCTGGAGACCCTCACCGGTCAGCGTCGTACGACCCGCGGTCGCACCCAGCACGAAGCCGCGCGCGAGCTGGTCGGCCATCTGCCAGAACTGGTCGCCGGTGCGCTGGAAACCGAACATCGAGTAGAAGACGTACACCGGGATCAGCGGCTCGCCGTGCGTGGCGTACGCCGAGCCGGCGGCGATCAGCGACGCCGTGCAGCCGGCCTCCGAGATGCCGTCGTGCAGCATCTGACCGGTCGGCGACTCCTTGTACGCCAGCAGCAGATCGCGGTCCACCGCCTCGTACTGCTGACCGAGCGGGTTGTAGATCTTCGCGCTCGGGAAGAAGGCGTCCATGCCGAAGGTGCGGTACTCGTCGGGCGCGATCAGCACGAAGCGCTTGCCGATCTCCTTGTCCCGCATGAGGTCCTTCAGGATGCGGACGAACGCCATGGTCGTGGCGATCGACTGCTGACCCGAACCCTTCTTCGCGGTCGCGTACGTCTTGTCCTCGGGGAGGACCAAGGGCTTCGCGCGCACCACACGGGTCGGGACGTAACCGCCCAGACTCTTGCGGCGGTCGTGCATGTACTGGATTTCCTCCGAGTCGCGGCCCGGGTGGTAGTAGGGCGGGTAGCCCTCGTCCAGCTGCTTGTCCGTGATCGGGATGTGGAGCCGGTCGCGGAACCGCTTGAGGTCCTCGACCGTGAGCTTCTTCATCTGGTGGGTCGCGTTGCGGCCCTCGAAGTTCGGTCCCAGTGTCCAGCCCTTGACCGTCTGCGCCAGGATCACCGTCGGCTGGCCCTTGTGGGCCTTGGCCGCCGCGTAGGCCGCGTAGACCTTCTTGTGGTCGTGACCGCCGCGGCCCAGGTGCAGGATCTGGTCGTCGGTCATGTCCTTCACCATGTCGCGCAGCCGCGGGTCGTCCCCGAAGAAGTGCTCACGGATGTAGGCGCCGGACTCGGTGGCGTACGTCTGGAACTGGCCGTCCGGCGTGGTGTTCAGCCGGTTGACCAGGATGCCCGTGCGGTCCTGTGCGAGCAGCGGGTCCCAGGACCGGTCCCAGACCAGCTTGATGACGTTCCAGCCGGCGCCGCGGAACTGCGACTCCAGCTCCTGGATGATCTTGCCGTTGCCGCGCACCGGGCCGTCGAGGCGCTGCAGGTTGCAGTTGACCACGAAGGTCAGGTTGTCCAGGCCCTCGCGGGCGGCGATGGAGAGCTGGCCGAGCGACTCGGGCTCGTCCATCTCGCCGTCGCCCAGGTACGCCCACACATGCGACCGGGAGGTGTCGGCGATGCCGCGCGCCTCCATGTAGCGGTTCATCCGGGCCTGGTAGATCGCGCCGAGCGGGCCGAGGCCCATGGAGACGGTCGGGAACTCCCAGAAGTCCGGCATCAGCCGCGGGTGCGGATAGCTGGACAGGCCGTTGGGCGCCTTCGACTTCTCCTGGCGGAAGGCGTCGAGCTGTGCCTCGCTCAGTCGGTCGAGCAGGAAGGCGCGGGCATAGATGCCGGGGGACGCGTGGCCCTGGAAGAAGATCTGGTCGCCGCCCAGGCCGTCGTCCTTGCCCCGGAAGAAGTGGTTGAAGCCCACGTCGTACAGCGAGGCAGAGGAGGCGAAGGTGGCGATGTGGCCGCCGACCCCGATTCCCGGACGCTGGGCGCGCGACACCATCACGGCCGCGTTCCAGCGGGTCGCGTTGAGGACCTTGCGCTCGATCTCCTCGTCGCCGGGGAAGAACGGCTCGTCCTTCGTGGCGATCGTGTTCACGTAGTCCGTACTGCGCATCTCCGGCACGGCGACGCGCTTCTCGCGCGCACGTTCGATGAGCCGGAGCATCAGGTAACGGGCCCGCTCACGGCCTCGCTCGTCGACGGCGGCGTCGAGCGAGTCGAGCCATTCCTGGGTCTCTTCGGGATCGAAGTCCGGGACCTGGCTCGGCAGGCCGCCAATGATGATCGGGTTGCGATCGGATCCGGAAGCCACGCTGTTCCTTCGCTGTTCGGTGCTGCTCTACGGGGCCTGGTTACCGGAGGACATGCCCCCGGGACGTATACATGTACGCCATCACCATCGTGTACCGCGGAGGCGTAAACGTCATCTCTACCGAGGGGTAACGGCCGTGTTGTGAGACATCGCGTACGTGGCGCGGGGATGGGCTGGTCCAAACCGCAACCTTACGCCCAACCCGTCCAAGCGTTCCCAAAGGATGTTCGACTCCGAATGGCGGATCGAAACGGCATAAGCTGTGGAAGGACGTAAAGGGTGTGGAAGATGGCGCAGGCCCCCGCGGGGGGACCGCCGACAGTGCGGCGACGTGACAGGGAACGTCACCGTTTAGGCGGTCTCGCACGCTGGGTACTTGCGCGATCCGCCGCTCCCGTGTGGACTACGGCCAACGCCCCGCGCACGCGCGTGGCTGAAGCATTTTCCGAAACATGATCAGGAGGCAACCCGTGAGCGCGACCGCGGACCACGCGGAGGAGCGGACCAACCCGGCAGCACGCCTGGGGTTCGAGCCCGGACAGGTGGTCCAGGAGATCGGCTACGACGACGACGTCGAGCAGGAGCTCCGTGAGGGCATTGAGGCCACAATCGGCCAGGATCTCGTCGATGAGGACTACGACGACGTCGCAGACGTCGTCCTGCTGTGGTTCCGCGACGAGGACGGCGACCTTACGGACGCGCTGGTGGATGCCATTGGTCTGATCGAGGACGGCGGCGCGGTCTGGCTGATGACGCCGAAGACCGGCCGTGACGGATACGTCGAACCGAGCGACATCAACGAGGCTGCACAGACCGCCGGTCTCTCCCAGACCAAGAGCATCAATGCGGGCAAGGACTGGACGGGCAGCCGTCTGGTCACGCCGAAGGCGGCCAAAGCCAAGCGCTGAGCCGCGTTCGCCACGCACTCGCCCCGAAGACCCCCGACGGCATGAACCGCCGGGGGTCTTCTTCTTGCTGCGGCTTCTTGCGGCGGCCGGGTCCATGCCCGCCGTCGGGGGTCGGTCCCGGTCGCGGGGCGCCCCCGCGGGAGGCCGCGCGGGCGCCGCGCGGCCTCCCGCGGGCCCTGCGTAGGGTGGGGGCCACCCGGACAGCCCAGCCCGGTGGACGTAGCGAAGGGACGCGTTTCATGGCGATCGAGGTCGGCACCCAGGCCCCGGATTTCGAGCTGAAGGACAATCACGGCCGGACCGTGAGGCTCTCCGACTTCCGCGGCGAGAAGAATGTCGTACTGCTGTTCTATCCGTTCGCCTTCACCGGCGTGTGCACGGGTGAGCTCTGCGCGCTCCGTGACGAGCTGCCGAAGTTCGAGAACGACGACACGCAGCTGCTCGCCGTCTCCAACGACTCCATCCACACCCTGCGCGTCTTCGCCGAGCAGGAGGGCCTGGAGTACCCGCTGGTCTCGGACTTCTGGCCGCACGGCGAGACCTCGCGGGCCTACGGCGTCTTCGACGAGGAGAAGGGCTGCGCGGTGCGCGGCACCTTCATCATCGACAAGGAGGGCGTGGTGCGCTGGACCGTCGTCAACGGTCTGCCCGACGCGCGTGACCTCAACGACTACATCAAGGCGCTCGACAGCCTCTGATCCGGTTCAGAGCCGCTGATCCGGGGCTGCCGGTCCTAGGCCGCTGATACAGGACCGCTGATCCGGGACCGCCGATACGGCGTCGCCGATCCGGGGCCGGCGGATCTGCGGGCTTCCCGGTCAAAAGCCTGCTTTGGCCGGGAACCGGTCACTAGGATCCAGTCGTTGATCGGATGCCAACGCAACGTGGAGGCGCCGGCGCCAGCCGGCCCCCAAGGAAACCAATGGGAGGACTCGTGGGAGTCAGCCTCAGCAAGGGCGGCAACGTCTCGCTGACCAAGGCCGCGCCCAACCTGACCGCGGTCATCGTCGGTCTGGGCTGGGATGCTCGTACCACCACCGGTGGTGACTTCGACCTCGACGCCAGCGCCCTGCTGACGAACGCCGAGGGCAAGGTCGGCAGCGACGGCAACTTCGTCTTTTTCAACAACCTCAAGAGCCCCGACGGCTCCGTGGAGCACACCGGTGACAACCTCACCGGTGAGGGCGAGGGCGACGACGAGGTCATCAAGGTGAACCTGGCCGGCGTTCCGGCCGATGTCGACAAGATCGTCTTCCCGGTCTCGATCTACGAGGCCGAGACCCGGCAGCAGAGCTTCGGCCAGGTGCGCAACGCGTACATCCGCGTGGTCAACCAGGCGGACAACAGCGAGCTGGCGCGTTACGACCTGAGCGAGGACGCCTCGACGGAGACCGCCATGGTCTTCGGCGAGCTGTACCGCAACGGGGCGGAGTGGAAGTTCCGCGCCATCGGCCAGGGCTACGCCTCGGGGCTGCGCGGCATCGCGCAGGACTTCGGCGTCAACGTCTAGAAGGGGCGACCGGGCCGGGCCGCCGAGGCCCTGCCGGGCCCTCGCCAGCATGTGTTCCGTCCGGCGCCGCACGACGTGCGGCGCCGGACGCGCTCAACGGCTCAACGGCTCAAGAGCACAACAGCTCAACACACGGTTCATCGACTCGGGGAGGACACACCATGGGCGTCACGCTCGCCAAGGGAGGCAACGTCTCCCTCTCCAAGGCCGCACCCAACCTCACCCAGGTGCTGGTCGGGCTCGGCTGGGACGCACGATCCACCACGGGCGCCGACTTCGACCTCGACGCCAGCGCTCTGCTGTGCCAGTCGGGCCGGGTGCTCGGCGACGAATGGTTCGTGTTCTACAACAACCTCACGAGCCCCGATGGCTCCGTGGAGCACACCGGTGACAACCTCACGGGTGAGGGCGAGGGCGACGACGAGTCGGTCATCGTGAATCTCACCCAGGTGCCGGCGCACTGCGACAAGATCATTTTTCCGGTCTCGATCCATGAGGCGGACAATCGGGGACAGACCTTCGGCCAGGTCAACAATGCGTTCATCCGCGTGGTGAACCAGGCGGACGGTCAGGAACTCGCGCGCTACGACCTCAGCGAAGACGCATCGACGGAAACGGCGATGATCTTCGGCGAGCTCTACCGGTACAACGGCGAGTGGAAGTTCCGCGCAGTGGGACAGGGGTACGCGTCCGGGCTGCGCGGTATCGCTCTAGACTTCGGGGTCAACGTTTCGTAAAGCCGCGCACAGCGCGGGGGAGCCCCGTACACACCCGGGGGAGACCCGTTACATAACACGATGGGGTAGCCAGTGCTTCTGAAAACCTTCGGCTGGTCGTTCGCGATTACCGCGCTCGGCCTGGTCGCAGCGGTGATCTACGGGGGGTGGGAAGCCTTCGGAGTGGTTGCGATCCTTTCCGTCCTGGAGATCTCGCTGTCCTTCGACAACGCGGTGGTCAACGCCGGAATCCTGAAGAAGATGAATGCCTTCTGGCAGAAGATCTTCCTCACGGTCGGTGTGCTCATCGCGGTCTTCGGCATGCGGCTGGTGTTCCCCGTCGTGATCGTGGCCATCACCGCCAAGATGGGTCCGATCGAAGCGGTCGATCTCTCGTTCAATCAGCCCGACCGCTATCAGGAACTGGTTACGGACGCCCACCCGGCGATTGCCGCCTTCGGTGGCATGTTCCTGCTGATGATCTTCCTCGACTTCATCTTCGAGGACCGGGACATCCAGTGGCTGCGCTGGATCGAGCGCCCGCTCGCCAAGCTCGGCAAGGTCGACATGCTGTCGGTCTGCATCGCGCTGATCGTGCTGCTGATCACGGCCATGACCTTCGCGACGAACGCGCATCAGCACGGCGGCGGCCACGCGGACAAGGCGGAGACCGTCCTGCTCGCCGGAATCGCGGGTCTGATCACCTACCTCATCGTCGGCGGTCTCTCCGGTTTCTTCGAGAACAAGCTGGAGGAAGAGGAGGAGCGGGAGCACGAGGTCGAGGAGGAGGCCAGGAAGAGCGGCAAGAAGCTCTCCGCGGTCGTACTCTCCGGCAAGGCCGCGTTCTTCATGTTCCTCTACCTGGAAGTGCTCGACGCGTCCTTCTCGTTCGACGGCGTCATCGGCGCCTTCGCCATCACCAACAACATTGTGCTGATGGCCCTCGGCCTCGGTATCGGCGCCATGTACGTCCGTTCGCTCACGGTGTACCTGGTCCGTCAGGGCACCCTCGACGATTACGTCTACCTGGAGCACGGCGCCCACTACGCCATCGGCGCACTGGCCGTCATCCTCCTCGTCACCATCCAGCACGAGATCAACGAGATCATCACCGGCCTCGTCGGTGTCGTGCTGATCGCCTGGTCCTTCTGGTCCTCGGTCCGGCGCAACAAGGCCCTGGAGGCCGCGGGCGGGGACGACGACGCGGGTTCCAAGGCAGAAGTCCCGTCCGGGGTGTGACCCGGTAGGGATTGAGGAACGCTCTCAGCGGGGCGGTCCGTGCGGCGACGGTTCACCGGGAACACCCGGACCCGGCCCGGCGGCCGCCCCGCAGTGATGTGGGCGCCCTGTGCGACGCAGGGGGCGCCGGCAGGGCCGGAGCACTTGTGTTTCTACCGATACGTGTGGGGGTTGGGGATGGCGTTCTGGGACAGCCTGTGGACACGGAGAGAGGCGTTCTTCGAGTCGGGCAACGCGTCGGCCGACTCCATCGTGCTCTCCAGGCGGCACGCCACGGTCTCACTGACCAAGCAGGGGGCACTGACCGGCAATCTGCGGGTCAACCTCTCCTGGCGGATGCGTACGTCCGACATCGAGGGCAGGTCGCGGCAGAGCGGCCGGCTGCTGCGGCCCATGAAGCTCTTCAAGCCCGACGTGGTCCAGGCGCACACCCAGGGCATGGTCAATGTCGACCTGGACCTCGGCTGCATGTACGAGCTGAAGGACGGCACCAAGGGCGTGGTCCAGCCGCTGGGCAACCTCCTGGGCGACCTGAACGCGCCGCCGTACATCCGGCTCAGCGGGGACGACCGCTTCGGGGCGCCGTCGGGCGAGACCGTCTACGTCAATCTCGACCAGCACGACCAGATCAAGCGGCTGCTGTTCTTCGTCTACATCTACGACCAGACCCCGGCCTTCGACCGTACGCACGCCAAGGTGACGCTCTACCCGGGCAACGGCCCGCGGATCGAGATCGAACTCGACGAGCACGCCCCGGAGGCCCGCTCCTGCGCCGTGTTCACGGTGGAGAACGTCAAGGACGAAATGATCGTGCGGCGCGAAGTGAAGTTCGTGTACGGGTTCCAGTCGGAGCTGGACCGGCTGTACGGCTGGGGCCTGCAGTGGGGGCGCGGCTACAAGACCAGGAGCTGAGGCCCTCCGGACCTGGGCCCTGAGCCGCGGCCTTTGGGCCTGAGGCCCCGGACCTGAGGCCCCTGAGCCGAAGTCCCGGACTTGAGGCCCCGGAGCCGAGGCCCCGGTCTCGGGGCCGGGGGGAAGCGTCCCCCGGCCTTGGGCCCGGGGGACGCCGGCCGCCTCAGGGCCGTACGAACTGCGGCCCCTGCGGGGGCAGCACGAAATTCGGGTCGGGGGCGGGCGCCGCGGCCGCGGCGGGCTGGGGATATCCGTAGGCGGGCCCGGCGGTGGCGGGCTGCGGATACCCGTACGCGGGCTGGGGAACGGCCTGGGGCGCCGGCTGGGCCACCGCGGGCTGCGGGTAGCCGTAGGCGGGCTGCTGGTGCTGCACCGTCACCTGCGAGTCCGGACCCGGTGCCGGTGCGGGCGGGAACGCGGGCGCGGGCGGCGGGAAGCCGGGGGCTGTCACGGGGACGGCGGCCGCCGCGGGCAGGGGAGCGCTCGCGGTCGACGGTGCCGGACCGGGCTCCGCCGCGGCCTCCGCCTCGTCGACCGAGATGCCGAAGGCGGTCGCCAGGCCCACCAGACCGGTCGGATAGCCCTGCCCCACGGCCCGGAATTTCCAGCCATCGCCGCGCCGGTAGAGCTCGCCGCAGATGATCGCCGTCTCCTCGCCGGTCTCCGGTCGCACGTCGAAGACGGCGAGCGGGTCCCCGCTCGCCGACGCCGCGTCGTACAGCAGGATGCGCAGATCGCGCACCTGAGCGAATGCGGCTCCGTCGGAGGACGCGGCGACGACCACCTGGTCGACCGAGGGGTCGAGCGCGTTGAGGTCGGCCTCGATGCCGTCCGTGAGCCCTTCGGGGACGCTGCGCTTCGGCAGCCGTCGTACCAGGCCGGAGGGGTGGCGGGGCTGGTTGTAGAAGACGAAGTCCTCGTCCGAGCGCACGCGGCCGCCGGCTCCGAGCAGCAGGGCCGAGGCGTCCACATCCGGAACCCCGGCGCCCGGGGTCCAGCGCAGCACGGCCCGTACGGCCAAGGCGTCCAGAGGGACGTTCGAGCCTTTCACCATCGCGTGCGTCATGCCCGTCATCCTGCCTGCTGGTTGCCCGCGCGGACAACGCGGGGGGCGCACCGGGTGTCTCGGCAGTGCGTGGGAAGCGCGTCGTCCGCGGTACGTCGACCCATCGGGAAATGGCCGAGTTACCTGGAATTCATGCACGTGGGGAACTGTCGACACCCGTCCGTACGTACTATTACCGGCCATACGTTGTCCGGTCGGTCCGGCAGTTCGGGGGAATCACATGCGTCATTTCGGGCATATTGCGCCCGCTGCGAGAGAGGGTCTGTTCTTCCAGGAGCCGTGCGAATTCGGCGCGGACTCGTCGGCCCACGTGCTTTCGGCCGCCCTGGGAGCGACCCTGTACAGCCCTGCCACCAGGCCGAGACTTGCTGACGACGTCATCAAGCAGGTCGGGCGCGGTGTTGTCTCAATGGTGCTGTGCCTGGAGGATTCGATCGACGACTCCGAGGTCGTCGGTGCCGAGGAGAACCTGGTCAGGCAGTTCGCCGAGCTCGACGCGCGTAGCGTGGACGTGCCGCTGCTCTTCGTCCGGGTCCGGGAACCGGGTCAGGTGGCCGACCTGGTGGAGCGGCTCGGCTCCGCGGTCCGGTTGTTGTCTGGTTTTGTACTTCCCAAGTTCACCGAAGAGCGCGGCGTGCCCTTCATGGAAGCGATCACCGACGCCGAAAAGGCGTGCGGACGGCGCCTGTTCGCGATGCCCGTTCTCGAATCGCCCGAGCTGCTCCATCTGGAAACCCGTGGCGAAGCGCTCCAGGGAATAGCCCGCACCGTCGACAAGTACCGCGAGCGGGTGCTCGCGCTGCGACTCGGCGTCACCGACTTCTGCTCGGCGTACGGGCTCCGCAGGGCGCCCGACATGACGGCGTACGACGTACGGATCGTCGGTGATGTCATCGCCGACGTGGTCAATGTGCTGGGCCGCGCGGACGGCACGGGCTTCACGATCACCGGACCGGTGTGGGAGTACTTCCGGCGCCAGGAGCGCATGTTCAAACCGCAGCTGCGCCGCAGCCCCTTCCTGGAGGGCCGGGCCGAGGAACTGCGCACGGCGCTGATCGAGCACGACCTGGACGGCCTGCTGCGTGAGATCGAGCTCGACCGGGCCAACGGGCTGCTCGGCAAGACCTGCATCCATCCGTCGCACGTCGCGCCCGTGCACGCGCTGTCCGTGGTCAGCCACGAGGAGTTCAGCGACGCGCAGGACATCGTGCGGCCGGAACGCGGCGGCGGTGGCGTCATGCGCTCCGCGTACACGAACAAGATGAACGAAGTGAAGCCGCACCGCGCCTGGGCCGAGCGGACCCTCCAGCGGGCCGAGGTCTTCGGCGTGGCGAGGGAGGACGTCGGCTTCGTGGAGCTGTTGGCCGCGGGCCTCGCGGAGTGAGCGGGCCTCGTGGCGCGAGCGGGGCGAAGGGGCCGTGCGGGATGAACGGGCCTTGCGGGGTGAGCGTGGTCCGTGGATCGCGGGAGCCTCGCGGAACGAGCGTGTCTCGATGAGCGAGCGCGCGGCAAGGAAAGAGACGGCGAACGTGGTGTGGTCGGGCAGCTGGGTGGCGGAGCGACTGGGCGTCGAGCTCGTCGGTGACGGGAAGCCCGACGGCGACGGCGAGCTGAGAGAGCAGCTGGGCCTCGCCCTGCGCCGCAATCCCAAGCGGGCCCATCTGCTCGTGTCGAACGTGCTCGGCAAGCATGTGCCGCAGAAGCCCTCCGTGGTCTACGGCGTCGGATTCGAGCTCGGCCGACGGGTGCACGCACTTCTCGGCGACGCCGAGGCGCGCCGGGCGGTCGTGCTCGGTTACGCGGAGACGGCCACCGGTCTCGGCCACGCGGTCGCCGACGGGCTCGGCGTGGCGCCGTACCTGCACTCGACCCGCCGCCCCGTCGAGGGTGTGGCGCGGGCAGGCGGCTTCGAGGAGTCGCACTCGCACGCCACCTCACACCTGCTGCTCCCCGAGGACCCGAACCTGCTGGCGGGCGGGCACGACCCGGCGGGCTCGGGCGCGGGCGCGCAGACCGGCGTGGACGCGGAAGCGGACGCGGGAAGAAGCGCGGACGCCCCGCTGGTGCTGGTGGACGACGAGTTCTCCACGGGCAACACGGTGCTCAACACCATCCGCGCGCTGCACGAGAGGTACCCGCGGAGCAGATACGTCGTCGTCGCCCTGGTGGACATGCGGTCCGCGGCCGACCAGGGGCGACTGACCGAGTTCGCCGCGGAGATCGGCGCGCGCGTCGACCTGGTGGCGAGGAGCTCGGGCACGGTCGTCCTCCCGGAGGGCGTCCTGGCCAAGGGCCAGGCACTGGTCGCCGCGCAGGAGAGCGCCGCCTCCGGGAGTCCGGAGAGGAGTCCGGAGAGGGCGGGTTCCCCGGCTTCGGAAACGGCCGTAGAGCCTGTTCGCCGACCGTGCACCCGGGTGGACCTCCAGTGGCCCGCCGGTGTGCCCGACGGCGGACGGCACGGCTTCACACCCGCTCACCGGGCCGCTCTGGAGCCGGCCCTCCCGGCCATGGCCGCCCGCCTTGCCGCGGCACTGGGCGACGCCCGCCGCGTACTGATCCTCGGCTTCGAGGAGCTCATGTACGCCCCCCTCCGCCTGGGCACGGCCCTGGAGGGCCGCATCGACGCAGAGGTGCGCTACTCCACCACCACGCGTTCCCCCGTCCTGGCCGTGGACGACCCCGGCTATGCGATACGCAGCCGGCTGGTCTTCCCGGCCCACGACAACCCGGCCGACGGGCCCGGTGACCGGTACGCGTACAACGTCGCGGGCGCCGGTTTCGACGCCGTGGTCGTGGCCGTCGACTCCACCGCCGACACGCCCGAACTCCACGCTCCCGACGGCTTGCTGGCGCAGCTCGCCGCCCACACCGACCACGTCCTGCTGGTGGTCGTTCCCTCGTACGTCCCGTCGGAGGACCGGCCGGGTCTCCACCCGTACGTTCCGTCGGACGTCCCGTCGGCCGGGACGCTGAACCCCACTCCGAACGTCTCCGAACGGCAGGACCCCCGCATGCTGCCCGAGCCCCTCCGCGGCCCCGCCTTCTCCTCCTACGCACCGGACGACGTCGGCTGGCTGCTCCAGGACCTCTCGGACACCGAGCTGGAGGCGCCCACCGAGGAGCGCGAGGAGGCGATACAGAGCGGTGGCGCGCACTACGCCGAGTCGCTGCCCGTCGAGTACCAGCCGTCCGCCCAGTACCAGGAGCTCTTCAAGGCGGCCCTGGAGCTGTCGGCCGCCCGCGTCGCCCGTGCCGTCGGCACCGTCACCGAGACGGTCCTCGCCGAGCGGGGCCCCCGGCCCGTTCTGGTCTCGCTCGCCAGGGCCGGTACTCCGGTCGGCGTGCTCATGCGCCGCTGGGCCCGGCACCGGCACGGGGTCGATCTGCCGCACTACGCCGTCTCCATCGTGCGGGGGCGCGGCATCGACGCCACCGCGCTGCGCTGGCTGGCCGCCCACCACGACCCGGCGGACGTCGTCTTCGTCGACGGCTGGACGGGCAAGGGGGCGATCACCCGTGAACTCTCCGCGGCGCTCGCCGAGTTCGACGGCTTCAACCCGGAGATCGCGGTCCTGGCCGACCCGGGGGGCTGTGTCCGCACCCATGGCACCCGCGAGGACTTCCTCATTCCGTCCGCCTGTCTCAACTCGACCGTGTCCGGGCTGATTTCGCGGACCGTCCTGCGCTCCGACCTGGTCGGCCCGGACGACTTCCACGGCGCGAAGTTCTACCGGGAGCTTGCGGACGCCGATGTGTCCGGCCACTTCCTCGACGCCGTCGCCGCCCATTTCGACGAGGTCGTCGACGCCGTGGACGCCGACGTCAAGGAGCTCCTCGCGGCCGACCGCGCGCCCACCTGGGAAGGCTGGGCCGCGGTGGAACGCATCAGCGAGGAGTACGGCATCCACGATGTGAACCTGGTCAAGCCGGGCGTCGGCGAGACGACCCGCGTACTGCTGCGCCGCGTCCCGTGGAAGATCCTCGCCAAGCGCGGCGCGGGCGCGGACCTCGATCACATCCGTCTGCTGGCCGAGCAGCGGGGTGTACCGATCGAAGAGGTCGACGGACTCCCGTACACCTGCGTCGGGTTGATCCACCCGAAGTACACCAGGGGTGCGACGGGCGCGGACGGCAAGGCGGTGGAGTCGAAGTGACGACCCCGGCCGCCCCCGCCACTTCTGCCGTCCCGGCCACTTCTGCCGTCCCGGTCGCCGCGCCCGCCCCGGCCGTTTCCGCTGCCTCTGCCACCTCTGCCGTCCCGGCCGCCCCTGTGACGCTGGTCGCCAGCGACCTCGACCGCACCCTGATCTATTCGGCGGCGGCGCTCCGGCTCTCCATGCCGGATGCCGAGGCGCCCCGGTTGCTCTGTGTAGAGGTGTACGACCACAAACCGCTCTCCTACCTGACCGAGACGGCCGCGACACTGCTCGACGAGCTCGGCCGCTCCACGGTCTTCGTCCCCACGACCACCCGCACCCGCGAGCAGTACGGCCGGATCCATCTCCCCGGCCCCGCACCGCGGTTCGCGATCTGCGCCAACGGGGGACACCTCCTGGTCGACGGGGTGTCCGACCCCGACTGGCAGACACGGGTGGCCCGTCGGCTCGCCGACGAATGCGCCTCGCTCGCCGAGGTCCGCGCCCATCTCCTGGCCGCGGCCGACCCGGCCTGGCTGCTCAAGGAGCGGGTCGCCGAGGACCTCTTCGCCTACCTCGTCGTCGAACGCCCGCTGCTGCCGGAGGGCTGGGTCAAGGAGCTGGGGGAGTGGGCGCAGACCCGCGGCTGGACGGTCTCCCTCCAGGGCCGCAAGATCTACGCCGTGCCGGGCCCGCTCACCAAGAGCGCCGCCATGGAGGAAGTCGCCCGGCGCACCGGCGCCACGCTCACTCTCGCCGCCGGCGACAGCCTCCTGGACGCCGATCTGCTCCTCGCCGCCGACCGCGGCTGGCGCCCCGCCCACGGCGAACTCGCCGACACCGGCTGGAGCGCCCCGCACGTCGACGTGACGGCCGAGTGCGGCGTGGCGGCGGGAGAGGAGATCCTGCGGAACTTCCTGCGGGCATCGGGTCAGGGGCGGGCGCCCTCGTCCGGCAGTAGCAGTATGTGAGGACGCCGACGTGGACGGGGAACGGGAACGGGACAGCGCGGGCCCGACCCGGTACGAGCAATGAGGAGCACGCGATGACCAAGGGCAACGAAACCAAGATCACGGACGAGCTGTACGCGTACATGCTGGCGCACAATCCGTCGCTCGACGCGGTGCAGCGTGAGCTCGTCGAGACCACGTACGCGCGCCTGCCCGAGCACGCCGGCATGCAGTCCGCCGAGGAGCAGGGGCCGCTGCTCGCCTTCCTCGTCCGGCTGACCGGGGCCCGGCACGTCGTGGAGGTCGGGACGTTCACCGGCTTCTCCGCCCTGTCGATGGCGCAGGCGCTGCCCGCCGACGGGCGGCTGATCGCCTGCGACGTCTCGGAGGAGTGGACCGCGTACGGACGGGAGGCGTGGGAGAAGGCGGGCGTCGCCGACCGGATCGAGCTGCGTATCGCGCCCGCGCTCGACACACTGCGGGCCATGCCGGCCGAGCCGCACATCGACCTCGCCTATCTGGACGCGGACAAGGGCAACTACATCCCGTACTGGGAAGAATTGGTGCCCCGGATGCGGCAGGGCGGTCTCGTCGTCACGGACAACGTGTTGTTCCACGGCGGCGTGACCGATCCGCAGGCGACCGGTGGAGCGGCGGCGATCAAGGAATTCAACGACCACGTTGCCGCCGATCCGCGCATGGACAGCGTGATGCTCACCGTGTCCGACGGGCTGACGCTTTCCCGCAAGCGATAGGAGCCGCGGGCCGGCGGCCCCGGCTGCCCGCTCCCTCAGCCGCAGCAGCCCCCACCGCAGCAGCCGCCCCCGCCCCCGCCTGCCGACGGGGCGGCGGGGGCGGACTTGGCCGACGACCCGCCCACGGCGACGGTGGACAGCAGCTTCACGGTGTCGGCGTGTCCGGCGGGGCAGGAGGCCGGGTCCGAGGACTGGGCCATCGGGCGGCTGAGTTCGAACGTGTCTCCGCAGGAGCGGCAGCGGTACTCGTAACGAGGCATGGGCCCAGGCTATCCGGCGCGGACCCATGGAAGACAGGCACGACGGGCGGCGGCCGACGGGCTGCGGCCGCCGGGCGCCGAGAAGCCGGAGTACGGGTCCAGGAGACGCTTACGTGCCTACGCGCGCCTACGGGTGCGCGGGTCACGGGCTCATGGGCCAGTGGGCTCACGATTCAGGGCGACGGACGACCGGCATCGCCGCGGGTGCGGTCCTCCGGACCGTCCGCAGCTCCCGTTCGGCCTCCTCGGGGTGGCGGGTCCGCCAGTACGGATTGTCGTGCGGGAGGCCGCCGCTGACCCGCCCGTACATCCCGAAGACCATCAGCATCAGACCGACCACAAAACTGAACAGCACGTTCTGGAGGTGGAAGGCGAGGAAGTTGTAGTCGGTTTCGAGCAGTGCGAGATTGACGAAGCCGCTGAGGATGAAGGCGATGCCCAGAATCATGTTGAGCGTCGAGGCGAAGTTGCCGCCGATCACCATCCCGATGAACAGCAGCAGGCCGACACAGATGGACAGGACGCTGAGGGCGCCGTTGGTGTTCAGGCCCGCGACGGTGGCTCCGCCGGTGCTGAAGAAGCCGATCTCGTCGATCAGCCCCAGGATTCCGAAGGCGAGCAGCACCAGTCCCATCAGCCCCGCCCCGACCCGGTAGACGCGGTTGAGCCGGTGATCGACCGGCAGGTGCTTGTCGAGCTGCTTGGCCCTGCGACGGCGGCGCGAGGCGTGCCGTCCGGTGGCGTGCAGTACATGGGTGGCCATGTCGGTCTCCTTCGGGCGTACTACCAGGATCCGCCCACAGCCCTGTCGCCGCACATCAGGAAATCAGAGGTCCGAGCCCCGCACGTGGCCTCGTTCCCGGGCCTCGTTCCCGGCTCGTTCCCGCCCCTGTGCCGTTCGCGTAGAACCGTGTACGCGAGCCCGTGCGCGAGAGCCCGCGTACGAGAGCCCGTACGGATCAGGCGCCCGCCCCGCGCTCCTCACGGATCTCGGAGACCACCCGCGCGGTCGTCTGCCGTACCGCTTCGGTCTCGGTCAGAAAGTGCCAGTAGTCCGGGTGGCGCTCCTCCAGTCCGGCTACGGCGCGGTCCAGCCGGGCCACGGCGTCGTCCAGCGGGCGGGCGTGGCGCGGTTCGGGAGTGTTGCGCCCGGCCATGGCCAGACGCTGGGCGTCCCGGATCGCGAACCGGGTCCGCTGGATCTCCTGCTGCGGGTCCTTGGCCACGTCGTTCAACCGGTGGAGCCGGTCGCCCGCGGCGGACACCGCCTCGTCCGTGGCGTTCAGCAGGGCGCGTACCGTGCTCAGCCGGGAGGTCGCGTCGGCCCACCGCTGCTCGTCCCGCGCCTCGACGGCTTCCTTCAGCTTCTCCTCGGCCTGCCGCACATTGGCCGCGGCCTGCTCCGGCACGGGCTGGAGGTCCTGCCAGCAGGCGGCCGAGAAACGCCGCCGCAGCTCGCTCAGCACCGGCTCCACCGAGCCCGCCCGGGTCGTCAGCGCCTGGGCGCGGGTACGCAACGACACCAGCCGGTGGTCGATCTCGGCCGCACGCTCGGGCAGCCGGGCCGCCTCGGCCCGTACCGCCTCGGCATCGCGCAGCACCCGATCGGCACGCTGCAAGGTCTCCGGGACGCCGTGCCGGCCGGCGCCCTGGTTGAGCTTGGTCAGCTCGGGGGCGAGGGCCGCCAGTCGGGCGGCGAGATCGTCCGCCCGCAGTCCGGACGCCCGCACCGCGTCGAGAGCGTTGCTCGCACCGAGGAGCGCCTGCCGGGCCCGCTCCACGGCGGGTGCGAGCCGGGCGAGCTGCGTCTCCGCGTTGCCCAGCAACGGCCCGAGACCCTGCGCGAACCGGTCCAGCTCGCCCTTGACCCGTACCAGCTCGTCCTTGGCGGCGGTCAGCTCGGTCCTGGCACGGGCCGCGACGGCCTGCTCCAGATCGTCCCGGTCGAGGTCGTGCGCGTCGACCGCGGTGATGTACGTATGACTGGCCTCGTCGATCCGCCGGCCGAGAGCGGCGAAGTCGTCCACCGCCCTGCGTGCCCCGGGAGAGCTGTCCACCGCGGTGATCGTCTCGATCGAGATCCGCAAGTCGCGCTGGGCGGTGTCGAGCTCGTAGAAGGCGGCAGCGGCGGCGTCCTTCGCGGCCTGGGCGTCCGCCCGCTGGCTCTCCCCGCGCCCGCCGAACCAGCGTCGCGTACCGCCACCGGCGAATGTGGCCGGCAACGCGGCGGCGACCAGCGGCACAGGCAGCAGCATCAGCACGAGGACATCCCCGAATCCCCTGACACCCCTGGCGCCCTTGACACCCCTGGCACCCCTGACGGCGGAACTCCCACCCGCTCGCGCCCGCGGCCGCCCGTGTGTCGCCGTCACATCCCTCTCCCGTGCCGTTTCGCCCTGCCCGGTACATTCTCCCACCAGGTAAGGACGAACACACGGGCCGGTTAGTTCACGCTTCGGACGGTGACTTGGCCGTTGTTGCTCCGGGCCTTCACCACATGGCCGCTGTTTTCGCTGCGCGGAGCGTCCACCGAGACACGTCCGTTCTCCGCGACGGCGTCCACCGCGTACCTCACGGAGCCGGCCGGCAGATCGATGGTGATCCCTCCGTTGTCGCTCACGGTGTCCACGAGATCCGGCGCGGAGGCGAACCCCAGCTGGATCCTGCCGTTGTCGGACCGCGCCGATACGGACTTGGCCGAGACCCCTACGGCGACGATGCCACCGTTGTCGCTGTCCAGCTTGAGCGGCCCACTCGAATCCCGGACGGTCACCTTGCCGTTGTCGGCGTGCAGGGTGAGGGGGGTGTCGAAGCCGGACGCGACGACCTTCCCGTTGTCCCCCTCGACGACCACCGCCACCCCGCGCGGCACCTTCACCTGGTGCTGCGAGGCACAGTCGCTGATCATCGCCCTGCACTTCACCTGGAGCGTGAGCGTGTCGTCCTGCATCTTCCACTGGGGATCGGGCCCGTTCCCGAGAACCACCCAACCGTCGACCCGACGGGTCACCTCGACCTTCTGCACATCGGCCGGTACGAGCTCCAGCGACGAATCCCCGGAGTGGATGGTCAGCGTCTTCCCACCGAGCGCGAACGACTTGTGCTCGGCGGGCGCGTCGCCCGGATTCGCACTGCCGCATCCGGTGAGGCCGAAACCGAGGAGCACGACCCCGGCGGATGCGATGAGAGTGCGAGTACGGAGTGCCACGATGAACTGTCCCCCAGGTTGTACGGCGGGTGATCCCCGACGCTGTGGGCTCCACCGTACGTACGCCGGCCCACCCGGCAGAATCCGGACGGCTACCGTATGAGGGGTGGGGATATCCCCCGGACGAGACCGAGACCGAGACCGAGACCGAGACCGCGCTGCCGCGGCCCCGGCGGCCCGGTTTCCCGTCGGTCCCTGCCGTTCCGGCAACCGTTTGTGACCGTGGGCCGTAGTCCATGTACGCTGTTGCCTCATCCACGGGTGCGTAGCTCAGGGGTAGAGCGCTGCTCTTACAAAGCAGATGTCGGCGGTTCGAAACCGTCCGCGCCCACCAGTGCGAAGGCCCCCAACCGATCATGGTTGGGGGCCTTTGACGTCCACTTGACCGCACGGTCACCAAGGCCGGGCGGTGTTGTCCTCTCGGGTTTCAGTCTTCAGCCGACGTCGGTGACGGGCTCGGTGGCGTAGCGGCTCATCACTCGGATGGTCGCTTGTGGGGTCAATGCCTGGCCGCCGGCGATCATGTCCTGCAGGTCGCGGAAGTACTGCACGTACAGGTCTGGTGTGAACGTGCTGAGCATGACGGCCGGTTGATCGGTCGTGTTGGCGAAGGTGTGCGGTGCGCCGGGCGGGACCATTACGAGCGTGCCCGCAGTCGCGTCGTAGTCCTTCTCTCCGACCGTGAACCGCACCGTGCCGGAGATGATGTAGAAACCCTCGTCGTGCTGGGCGTGGCGGTGCTGCGGCGGTCCGGGCGTGTGCGGCGCGAGGACGGACTCGGCGAGCCCGATGCGGTGCCCGGTGTTGCTGCCGTCTTCGAGTACACGCAGTCGTGTGGTGCCCAGGACGATCGTCTCACCGTCGCCCGGACCGACCACCGATACGGCGGGCTCGGCGATTGGTTCACTGGTCTTCGGTTCGTCAGTCATGCTTCGATTCCACTGCCGGGGCACTGCGAGTGTCCAAGACCTGTTCTGTGGCATCGATACCGTGTGGGTATCGTTGCAGCATGGAGCTGCGCACGTTGCGCTATTTCGTGGCGGTCGCCGAAGAGCTCCACTTCGGCCGGGCCGCCGCCCGGCTGCACATGAGTCAGCCACCGCTGAGCCGGGCGGTCAAGCAGCTGGAGACGGAGCTCGGCGCCGCGTTGTTCGACCGGTCTTCCGCCGGTGTCACGCTCACTCCGGTGGGGGTGGTGCTGCTTGATGAGGCACGCTCCCTGCTCGACCAGGCCGACCGCGTACACGTACGCGTAGCAGCGGCGGCCGGCGCCGCGACCATCACGATCGGCATCCTGGGAGACCGCACCGACCCGGGCGCAACCCGGCTGGCCGGCGCCTACCGCCGACGGCACCCGCACGTTGAGGTCCGCATCCGCGAGACCGACCTGACCGACCCCACCTGCGGGCTGCGCGCCGGGCTGGTCGACGTCGCCCTGACCCGCGGGCCGTTCGACGAGACCGCCCTGACCGTGCACGAGCTGAGCGCCGACCCGGTGGGAGCGCTCCTGCGCGCCGACGATCCGCTGGCCTGCCGCGACAGCCTGAAGCTGGCGGATATGGCCGACCGTCGCTGGTTCGTCTTCCCGGAGGGCACCGACCCCCTCTGGCAGTCCTACTGGAACGGCGGAGAACCTCGCAAGGGTCCAGTGGTGCGCGCCGTCGTGGAATGCCGGCAAGCCGTTCTCTGGAACGGCACGGTCGGCATGACTCTCCTGGACCACCAGCCGGCAGAGGGGCTCACCGTGGTGCCGCTGATCGACATGCCGCCGAGCCGCGTGGTGGCGGCATGGAACGCGGGCGACACGAATCCACTGATCCGCTCGTTCGTCCAGATCGCGAGCACCGCCTACCGGGACTGAGCGCCCCACCGGTGGCACGGCGGCGCGGCGGCAAGGACCGTTCTGCATGGAGCCACGGATCAGATGCCGGCCGTGCCGGTCACATCCCAGGTGCTGGGGGACCCGCGGAAGACGGCGGGCGCAGTGAGGGAGACAACTTGTCCCCTGGGAGCTGCTCGGGCCGGAACGTGCGGCGCGGGCCGAGCAGCGGGCCAACGCGTTGACCGGGGAGGCGGCGGCCCGGGTACAGGCAGCGATCACCGCCCGTGCCGAGGCGACCGGGCCGCCCCGTTGCGAAGTCGAGCGGGAGCTGAAGCGTGTCATCCGGCACTCGGTCGAGGACGACGGCCGGTCCCTGGACGTACGAATACGCCCCCTGCCGGCCGAAGCCGGGCAGGGGGCGCGGTGGCCGGACGGGCCCCATGTATCCGTGGGGCCCGACCAATGCGGTGTCAGCGCCAGGAACCTGCACTGGCGTTGAGGCCGATCTCCGACACGGCCTCGTAAGGCTCGATCACCGTCTCGAAGTTGCCTTCTTTGCAGTTCTTGAACTGGTACAGGAACCGGTCGTGGTCAGTGAGGTTGACTGCGGACTTTGCCGGCGGGTTGAGGTTCCCGCAGGTCTCGGTGCCGGCAGGGTTGGCGCGCACGCTGAGAGTGCCCCTGAAATCTTGCTCGGACCAGAAGCAGATCCCCGAAGACTCCTCGATGTCGTTCAGGGCTTCGCGGCAGTCCGTTGTGGGGGACGACGCATGGGCGGTGCTGGTCAGCAGGCCGGCCGAGGCTGCTCCGACCATGCAGGTCGCCATTAGTGACTTGATGAGTCGACTCTTCACAGGTGTCCTCTTCGATCATTCGGTCGTGGCGGTCCGCTCACCTCTTGAGGGCGGACCGCCCTCGGACACAAATGATTGTGACTGCTACGTAACTCTGAGTCGCTACGCCGTGGGGGTGATCGTGGAGTCCGGTTTGCGAACGCATTCGAAGTTTCTTCGAACCACATTCGAAACACCGCGGGGACGAACCGTTGGAGTCACGGCGTCCGGCTATCGCGTGGGGCGCCGCACGACGCAGAGAAGCCTTCCTGTTTGCCCCTCGGCTGATGCTCCCGAGGGGCAAACAACGTGGCCTGCTTCAGTACGCCAATCGTTTCGTTCCGGGGTCCGTATCACGTGAGTTGCTGGGTGCGGGGCGTTGTCGCGGTCGACGGCGTCCACCGCGTACCTCACGGAGCCGGCCGGCAGTTCGGGACCGGGCGGCAGTGCGTCGGCCGGCCGCCGGGTGATGCTGTCACGCGGCTTGGTCACCGCCCGGGGGTGCGGGGTGGCGGGGTGGTGCGCGGCTGTGGTCACGCCTCCTTCGAATTGATGTCGACGGTGATCACGGCGTCCTTGATGGCGGCCTGGACCGCGGCGACGATGGTCTCGGTGTCCGCACCCGTGCCGAGCTGGCCCGCGAGTGCGGTGATCGCGGCGGACTGGGCGGCCAGGGTCTTGTCCATGCTTCGGATGCGGGCCTGCACGTCCTTCAGGATCGACTGCGCCTGCCAGGTCGGGTTCGTCTTGTGGTCCGCGGCGTCCGCCGGACCGCCGATCGCGTCCGTCTTCCATACGGCGTCGAAGATGTCCTTCTTGGTGATCCCTGCCATGGGGTCCTCCTCGTTCGGGTTCCAGCTCGCGGGGTGCTTCAGCCGCTCGGCCACGTCGGAGCGGAGCTTGGCCATGGTGAAGCCGCGGGGGTCGACCTTGTCGTTCGACCACTCCAGGTGGCCGATCACCGACTTCGCCGACCAGCCGTGAGCCCGGCACAGTGCTGCCTGGACGCGGACAATCGCCTGGTACTGCGCCTTGGGCCAGGGGTCCTTGCCGTCGCCGAGGTTCTCGCACTCCCAGCCGTAGAAGCGCGCATTGCCGTCGGTTCCGTTCGCGTTGCCCTTCGTGGGCGGGGTCGGGCGGGTGCCGTAGGACTCGGCGATGACCTGCTCCAGCACACGCGGGTCGCCCCCGCCGGCGTGGTTGGCGCGGCCCCAGCCGACCATGTGCACCCGGCCGTCCTTCGCGATCATCCCGTGGCACAGAGGGCCCGGCAGCGCTGTGTATCCGTCACGGACCATGGCGACCGTGGATGCGGTGCCCTTCGTGACCGTGTGGTGCACGATCGATCCGTTGACCGGACCCCACGGCCCCTTCGAGTTCCGGTTGTGTGTACGCCAGTTACCGACTTCAACGATGCGCACGCCTTCCGCTCGCAAGGCGGATACGACCTTTGCGGCAGTCAGGGGCTGTGCCATGCGGTTCTTCCTTTCACCCTGAGATGTACGCGACGTTCCGGGACGTGCCCTTGAACTCGTCGGCAACCCTGTCGATCGACTTCGCCCTCTCCACCCGGAAGTACGGACCACGTCCCGCCGAACCCGCCGCCGCGACCGCGTACTTCGTGCCCTTCGCCGACGGCCGCGTGAACGCCGGCCGTTGCGGAGCGACGACTGGCTCGTAGGAGTTCCATACCCCTGCCGCGATCGCCGGACGCGGCCGTGTGGCGGGCAACGTGTACGCCCTTCGGCCGGGGCTCCATGGCCGGGCCCTGACGGGCAGGGGGGCCAGGGGGCCACTCGCTCCCGCGGAACCCGGTACCCCCGACGATCGTCAGGGGAGGCCCTTGCCGTTCGGCCCGGGTCTCCCGCTTCCCCCAACTCCTAGGTTCGCTTCTCATGAAACGAGAAACCGGAACCGGAACCGGAAGAAGCAGGACCCGGAACGGGCGGCCGCTGCTCGCCTGTGTCGTCCTGGGGGCGGGGGCGGCCGCTGTCGTGGGGCTCGCCCCCGGCGGATTGGGCAGGGACGAAGCCGTGGAGGTGAAGGGGGGTGCCTCCGCGTCCGCCTACCGTTCGCTGACCGAAGCGGTGGCCGACGGCCCCTCCTGGGCGGGGCCGCTGCTGGAGGCGGCCACCGAGGGCACCCTGGTGGCTCTCGGGCTGCTGCTGGTGTGGGTCTGGTGGAGCGGTGTGCGGCGCGGAGACACCCGGCTGTCCGCCGGTACCGTGCTCGCCGGCGTCGGCACCGTGGTGGCGTACGCCGTCAGCGAGGCGGTGAAACCGGTGGTGGACGAGGAACGGCCCTGCCGGGCTCTGCACGGCGCCGCAAAGGCCGTCGCCGAGTGCCCGGCCCCCGGCGACTGGTCCTTCCCGAGCAACCACGCCACCCTGGCCGCCGGCCTCGCGGTGGGCCTGGCCGTGCTGCGGCCCCGCCTCGCCGCCGTCACCCTGCCGCTGGCCGGGGCGGCGGCACTGCTCCGGGTCCTGGTGGGGGTGCACTACCCGCACGACGTGCTGGCCGGTGCGGTCCTCGGGGGCTCGGTGACCGCGGCCGTGCTGCTCGCCTTCCTGCCGCTCGCCCGGACGGCGGCGTCAGCGGTCGAAGGGCGGCTGCGCAGGCGCGACGATCCCGGCCTCGTGGGCGACGACCGCCGCGGCGGCGCGATTGTCCACGCCCAGCCGGGCCAGGATGGAGCTCACATGCGCCTTGACCGTCCCTTCCACCACATGGAGCCGCCGGGCGATCTGACCGTTGGACAGCCCGCTGCCGAGGAAGGCCAGCACATCGCGTTCCCGGCCGGTCAGCCCACGGACCTGTTCGCGGGCGGCGGTACGGCGGCGGGCCAGGGCGCCCGCGCCCGTAGCCGAGAGATGGGCGACGACCCGCGCCGCGACCTTCGGTGACAGATAGGCGGCGCCGTCGGCCACCGCGCGGACCCCCGCGATGAGCTCCTCGGGCTCGCCCGACTTGATCAGGAAGCCGGCGGCGCCGCCCCCGAGCGCCTGGAGGATGTAGTCGTCCTCACCGAAGGTCGTCAGCATCACGACCCCGGTCTCCGGCGCGGTGCGCCGGATCTCGGCCGCCGCTTCGATGCCGTTCATCCCCGGCATCCGGATGTCGAGCACGGCGACGGCCGGACGGTGGCGGCGGACCAGTTCGACGGCGTCGTGCCCGTCGGCCGCCTCGGCGACGACGTCGATGCCGGGGTCGGTGGACAGGACCGAGCACACGCCCTTGCGGATCATCGGCTCGTCGTCGGCGATCAGTACCCGGATCACCGGCCGCTCACCGTCCCTCCCCTGCGCGGCGCACTTGCGGGGTCAGGGCCTCCTTGGACATCAGCCTGCCGCTGCGGAAACAGAGCCGGTAGGCGTCTCCGGACCGGTCGTCGAAACGGTCCGCCGTCATCGCGTAGTACTCGCACGTGGTGCCTTGTCCCTTCGGTTCCCCGGCCACCGGCCGCTGGGTGGTCTGGCGCTCGGGCAGCAGCCGTCGCACCGCGTCCCGATCCTGTCCCACCCGCAGCCGGGCGTAGTCGCCCGGGTCCAGTACGGACTGCCGGGCCGAGCGGATGTCCCAGCCCATGAGGGCGGCACTCAGCACCGCCCACACCACCAGGGGCAGCACGATCGCGGTCGCCAGGGCCCGGCGGGCCCGGCTGCGGGCGTGCCGGTGCTCCGGGGGCAGCGCCGGGGCCGCCGCCCGGGGCTCGGTGGCCGGACGGAGGGCGGCCGGGGAGCGCGGAATCCGCGCGGTGACCGCGAAGCCGCCGCCCGCGTACGGTCCGTACTCGAAGGTGCCGCCCGCCAGCCGCACCCGTTCATCGAGCCCGATCAGTCCCCGCCCCGTGCCCGGTATGCCCTCCGCTCCGCCTCGTGCCGGTGAGGGCCCGTTCCATACCCGGACCGCCGTCTCCTCGGCCGTGTGCGTCACCCGCACGATCACCCGCGCGTGCGGCGCGTGCTTGGCCGCATTGGTCAGGGACTCCTGGACGACCCGGTGAGCGGCGCGTGCGGCCTGCGGCGGCAGGGCGTCGGCGTCGGTGTCGGTGGCGTCGTCGATCCGCAGTTCGACGACGAGACCGGCGGCCGCGGCCTCGTCGACCAGCCGGGGAATGCCGGTGCCGGGCGTGCGCGGCGGCTCGTCGTCGGCTTCCTCGCGCAGAATGCCGATCACCTCGCCGAGCCGCTCCACCGAGGCGGCCGCCCGGGCCCGGATCTCCCCGGCCGCGGCCCGCTGGGCCTCGTCGAGTCCGGGGGCGAGCTTCAGGGCGCCCGCCGACAGGGCGATGAGACTGAGGTCGTGCCCGAGGACGTCGTGCATGTCCTGGGCGATCCGGGCCCGTTCCCGGGAGCGGGCCTGTTCGGCGACGAGCTGCTGTTCGCGCTCCAGCCGCCCGGCCCGCTCCCAGCCCGCCCGGACGAGCTCCTGGTACTGGCGCCAGAAGCGTCCGGCGAACCAGGGCAGCATCGCGGCGACCACCACCACGGCGACGAACCGCCCCGCCATCAGCAGCCAGGAGGGCACCAGGGCCACCGCCACCACCCCGCCCGCGACGACGGCCACGAGCACGAGGACCGTGGGCCCGGTCCTTCCCGGCTCCCGGCCGGCGGAAAAGGCCGCCGCGGCCGCGGGCAGGGCCCACCACATGCTGACGGCACTCAACCCGACACAGACCGCCGCGGCAACGGTCAGAAGACTCCCCGGGCCGATGGCCCGCCGGGCCGCACCGCTGATCGTCGCTCTGTTCACCCGGACGACGGTACGCAGCCCAGGCCCGTCCGAGCACTGCCGAAAGTCACCCCTGTGACATCTCTTTCAAGAGGCCGACGTCTGTTCGCGCCGGCTTCTCGAAGCATCGGTATGCACCCCTGAGTCATCGGCACGTGCTGCGAAGCCGTCGGCATGCGCCGCGAGACTGTCGACATGCGTTGCAAAGCCGTCGGTAGCCGCGAGGCCGTCGGCGTGCGCCGCCAAGACATCGGCGCGCGGCGCGTCGACTGCTTCACGGAGCGGGGCGCACCGCAGGTGATGTGCCCCGTCGACCGTGGCGGACTCGGTACTCGGTCGGGTCAGGCGTTGGGGCGCTTGCCGTGATTGGCCTTCTTCTTCTTGCGGGCGCGGCGCTTGTTTCCTCGCTTGGCCATGCTGAGCATCTCCCTCATTCGGGGCTTTTCGGGCGTCGGTCAGTCTAGATTCGGCCCGTCGTAGCCGCAGCCGTATCACTGTCGCGTCGCCGGACGATCACCCTCGGCAGCCGGGCGCGCAACACCACCGGATCCGCCCGGCGCGAGGCCGGGGCGCGGAGGTGCCGCGGAGGTGCCGCGGTTTCCGGGACCGCAGCCCGCGCGCGGTGCTTCTCGGTGTGTCACCCGTATGGGTGTGTCCGGGTGGTTGCCCGGGAGGGTCCCGCGCAGGGTCGGTTCTGTCTTGCAGTCCCGCTCCGGTCAAGGGGTTCCCATGGCACACTCAGCGTCCACGCCCGGCCCGTCCCGTTCCGCCGCCCAGGGGGACATCAATCCCTGGGCGGCCGGCGGGATCATGTTCGCCGGCGTGCTGCTTCTCGTCGACGGTGTCCTCGGCGTCATCAAGGGCATCTCCGGCATCGCCTCGGACGACGTCTACGCGCACGTCAGGAACTACACGTTCAAGTTCGACGTGAGCTCATGGGGATGGATCCACCTCGTTCTCGGCATCGTGCTCGGATGCGTCGGCTGGGGCATCCTCAAGGGTGCCACCTGGGCCCGTGCCACGGGTGTGGTGCTCGCCGCGATCAGCCTGATCGTCAACTTCATCTGGCTCCCGTATCAGCCGATCTGGGCACTCGTCTCCATCGCCATCGACGCGTTCGTGATCTGGGCCCTGTGCACGGAGACTTCGAAGGCGGTCATCTGAGGCGTAAGGGCGTAAGGGCGTAAGGGCGTAAGGGCGTCCGGCGATACGGGGCCCGACCGGGCCTCCTCGCGGAGGGAAGCGCGGTCCTCGCAGGGCCTTCCCCGGGCCCTCGCCGTGAGTGAGCGCGTGACCGAGTGAGCAGGCGTGTGAGGGAGAGGACTGCGGTGTCGGAGAAGAACACGGAAGAACGCGTCGCTCTTGTCGCCGAGGCGTATGTCTACGGCTGTCCGCTGGTCCATGGCCTGTCGGCGGTCGAGGACTTCATGCAGACGGGCTCCGGCTCGCTGCCGCCCGCCCCCTTCAACCACTTCGCGCATTCCGGTCGGCCGGAGCCCCCCGCCGGGCACTTCGTGTCGGTCGGTGACGACGACACGGTCCACTCCCTCGCCCACCTCGACCTCTCCGGCGGTCCAGTCCTCCTCCATGTCCCCGACACGGGCGGCGCGTACTACGTGCTGCAGTTCGTGGACGCCTGGACCAACAACTTCGCGTACGTCGGCCGCCGTGCCACCGGTACGGAGGCCGGTGACTGGCTCGTCGTACCGCCGGGCTGGGCGGGCAGTGTGCCCGACGGGGCGCGGGGGGTGATCGACGCACCGACCTCCGTCGTCTCCGTCATCGGGCGCGGCGCCTGCGACGGTCCGGACGACATGGAGCGGGTCCGCGCGCTTCAGGCGCGGCTCTCCCTCGCGCACGTCGAGCCGGGTGTCCACCGCACGGGTCTGCCGGCGCCCGATCCCGACGTACCGGATTCGCTGAGGTTCTTCGAGCGGCTCAGAGTGTGGATGGCCGACTTCCCGCCGTCCACGGCCGACCAGGCGTATCAGGACCGGTTCCAGCCGCTGGGACTGCTGGAAGAGGGGCCGTCGCCGTACGCGTCCGCCGACCCCGGCCTCGTACACGCACTGACCGAGGGCCTGACACGGGGCAGGGCGCGGGTGGAGGGGGCGAGCCGGTCCGCGGTGGCGGGCGGCGGCTGGGAGATGGATCCGCATCTCTTCGACTACGCCCTCGACCGGCACGGCGTCGGGACCATCGACTCCCCGCAGTGGCGGATCGCGGACCGGGAGGCCTCCTACCTGACCAGGGCGGTGGCGGCGCGGAACGCGCTGTGGGGGAGTCACGGCTACGAGGCGGTGTACGCCCACACCTGCCGCGACGCCGACGGTGAGCGCCTGAACGGTGCCCACTCCTATGTACTGCGTTTCGAGCGGCAGCCGCCGGTCGGGGCGTTCTGGTCCATGACCACGTACGGCACGCGGGACCACCGCGTCGTGGAGAACCCGGCCGCGCGGTACTCGGTCGGTGACCGCACCCAGGGCCTCGTGCACGACGTGGACGGTTCGCTGACGATTCACATCGGGAGGGAGCGGCCTGCCGGTCCGGCCGCGGGGGCGAACCGGCTGCCCGCGCCCGAGGGGGAGTTTCGCGTGGTGCTCAGGCTCTATGAACCGGGGCCGGAGATCCTCGACGGTACGTACGAGATCCCCGCCGTCGAACGGAACGGGGAGCAAGGGGCCGGCAGCGGTGAGCGGTGAGGCGCAGTGACGGTGCCTGAAGCGATGTGAGGCGATGTGGGGTGACGTGATGCGGGGCGACGCGAGGTGACATGAAGCGGAGCGTGATCAGGCGAGGCGAGGCAAGGCGGGGGCGCGGCCGTCGGCAGGAGATCGCCTCGGCCGTTGTCAGTGGCTCGGGTCACACTGGGGGCATGTGCCGCAGTATCAAGACCCTTCGCCCGCCCGCCCTCCCCGAAGAGGCCACCGAGGAGGAGATCCGGGCCGCCGCCCTGCAGTTCGTGCGCAAGGTGTCCGGCTTCCGTGCTCCGGCCGCGCACAACCAGGAGGTGTTCGACCGGGCCGTCGCCGAGATCGCCGAGGCGACCGCCAGGCTGCTGGACGGTCTGGAGATACGGGGTGCCGTCAGGACGCCGTAGATGCCGTCGCGGTCGCCGCTGCCTGGGCAGCCGCGGCGGCCGGGCGGCGCATGACGTACGCGGCGAGGGCACCCGCCATGAACAGGGCGAGGACCGAGACGGCCGTGCCCACCCAGGTCGCGCCGAGCCACTGGCCGCCGAAGTAGCCGAGGCCCACGCTGTAGCCGGCCCAGGCCACGCTCGCCAGGGCCGACCAGGGCAGGAATTCCTTCACCTTGCGATGAGCGGCGCCCGCGCCCAGCGAGACGACCGAGCGGCCGGCCGGGGCGAAACGGGCAATGATGACGAGGATGCCGCCGCCCCGGGCGAGGGCGGCGCCGAGGCGTTCCTGCGCCGAGGTGAGACGGCGGGAGCGCGCGATGGCCCGGTCCAGGCGCTCGCCGCCGCGCCAGGCCAGCCGGTAGGCGACCAGGTCGCCGAGAACGGAGGCGGCGGCCGCGCACAGGGTCAGCGCGAGGAGTGAGGGCACCTGGGAAGCCTGCTCGGCGGCGCTCGTCGCGGAGGCCGCGCCCGCGACGGTCGTCGAACCGGCGGCGACCGCCGTGGCGGCGGTGATCACCAGGACTCCGCTGGGCAGCACGGGCAGGAAGACGTCCAGGAGCACCGAGAGGGCGACCACGGCGTAGATCCATGGGCTGCCGACCAGCGCGCCCACACTCTCAAGCACCTACTACTCCCCGATTCGGAACAACGCCGCGACGTCGCAGGGGAGCGGCAGGAGCGGCAGGGCCAGCTGTACAGCGTACGCCTGACGCTGATCGGGTGATCCATAAATACGGACGATGTTGGGAAGGTCACGTACGCCCGGAAATGGGAAGACAGGGTTCCGGCTGTACGTGAGGAATGGCCCTCGCGGACCGGCCCGTGGGCGGAAGGGCCGGTCCGCGAGAGGCGGGCCATGCGGGCCATTGCGGCTGTCGGACCGATGCGGCCGACCGTCATAGTCCGCCACAGCGGTCGCAGCCGTCGTAGTCATCGGACGGGAGTCGTCAGACGGATTCAGGCGGATACAGCCGGATACAGCCGTCAGGTCGTCACAGCCGTCACAGCCGTCACAGCCGTCGCGGTTGTCGGACGGGTACGGCCGCAGCCGTCAGACCGTCATGGCCGGTGCCTGCTCATGCGCGCGGTCCTCGCCGCGCTCCGCGCTGCCCCGGCTGAACAGCCGGTCCAGGGCCAGTGCGCCGGGGCCGGTGAAGACCAGCAGGAGAAACGCCCAGCAGAAGACGGCCGAGGGCTCGCCGCCGTTCTGCAGCGGGAAGAGCGCTTCGGGCTGGTGGACCTTGAAGTACGCGTACGCCATGGAGCCGGAGGAGATCAGGGCCGCGATACGGGTGCCCAGGCCGAGCACCACCAGGATGCCGCCGACAAGCTGGATGACCGCCGCGTACCAGCCGGGCCAGGTTCCGGCGGGTATGGAGCCGCCGCCCGTCGCGCCGCCGAGGACACCGAAGAGTGAGGCGGCGCCGTGGCAGGCGAAGAGCAGGCCTACGACGATCCGGAACAGGCCGAGAGCATAGGGCTGAGCCTGATTCAAACGTGCGTGCATGGGGGGAGGGCTCCTTCGGTCTGGTGGGGACGTGAACCGATTGAGTGCCCCAGATTAGGGAAACCTCACCAATGCTTGCAAGTTCAACATTCTGTCGACTGGCTGAAAATCGTCCCGTGGTTGTCCGTCAGGGTTCGGTCCGGCACCGCCCCCAGCTGCGCACCTTCCTTCGCTGCTCTGGCCTGAACCAATGGCAGCGCAGCTTTCCGGCCATGAGGAGGGTGGGCGGCACGAGGTGATTGCCGCGACGGAAGCCGGCCCCGAACGGTCCCGGCGGCTACGTCGAGCGGTTGTGGCGGCTGTGCCGTGCGGCGGTGGGCAGGGTGCGCAGGTCAGCTCAAGGGTGCGGGCGGCCCCGCCGGCCTTCCCGGCGCGCCGTGCCGTGTGCCACCGCTCCGCGCCGGAGGCGAGCGGTGACAGGAGCGGCGGCGGCGGAGCGCCGGTCGGGGGTGGGAGTGCGCGGCCCGAGGCCGGGTGGGGGACGCCCCGCGCACCCGGTGCGCCGTGTCGGTGTCGAGTGCCGCCCGTCGCCGTTCTTCGGGCCTGTGGGCGACGCGGGTCCTCCTCGTCGGCGGCCGTACTCGGCCGAAAACGCGCCTCCCCCGCGTCCTCCCCGCGCCCTCTCCGCGACCTCCCCGCGCCCTCCCCGTCATCCTGGCCTCGTCCCGGAATACGCGTACGGAGCCGTGCGGTGTGCACGGCTCCGTACGGTGCGGAACGGCGGGGGAGGGGGTGCGGCGGTTCAGCAGTTGTTGAGGATGGACTGCAGCGCGCTCTTCTCGGCCGAGTCGACGGTCAGGTCGTAGTAGTGCTTCACGTGGACCCAGGCGCGGGCGTATGTGCACCGGTAGGCGGTGCGCGGAGGCAGCCACTTGGCCGGGTCCTTGTCGCCCTTGGCCTGGTTGACGTTGTCCGTGACCGCGATGAGCTGCGGCCGGGTCAAGTCGTTCGCGTACGCCTGGCGTTGGGCGGTGGTCCAGCTGCTGGCGCCCGACCGCCATGCCTCGGCGAGCGGGACCATGTGGTCGATGTCCAGGTCGGAGGCGGCGGTCCAAGTGGCGCCGTCGTACTCCGAGTACCAACTGCCGCTGACGGCCGCGCAGCTGGAGTCCTGTGTGACATTCGTGCCGTCCCGCTCAAGGACGACCTCGCGGGTGTTGCAGGCGCCCGACTGGGTGATCCAGTGCGGGAACTTGTCGCGGCTGTAGCCGGTCGACGAGCCCTCCGCGGAGACGGTCAGCTCGCTCAGATAGGTGCGGGCGGTCGATGCGGAGACCGGGGTGGGCATGGCTGCCTGGGCGGTGGGGGCGGTGAGCAGTCCGGTGGATGCGGCGAGTGCGGCGGATGCGGCGACGACAGCGATGCGACGCGCGTAGACACCTGACATGCGAACTCCCTTGATGTGGGGGGATCTTGGACGGGCGACCCGTGGGGCCCGGCCATCGTGGCGGCGCAAGGTTTCCGTGGGGTGGGCGCCAGGTAACAGGGTGGCGACATGGGCACGTCACATCAAGGGTTCTGACCAACAGGACTGGAGCGTGGGGGCGTACGTCCGCATCTGCGCGGGCGTACGTGCTGATGTGCCGACAATTCGCCTGTGTGGTGGGTCGGTTCGTGCGGGTGGCCCGGGCCGGACGCGTCGTAGGGTTACGGCGTGCTGCTTCCGGTCGACATCACGCTCGGGGTCGTCCTCGCCCTGCTGCTCGCGGCGGCGGCCACCGTCGCCGCCCTGGCCTCGCTGGGCCGGTCGCGCGAGATCCTGCTGGCCGGCCTGCGGGCCGCGGCCCAGCTCGCCGCGGTCTCCCTGCTCATCGGCTGGGTGGTCCGTTCGCTGCCGCCGCTGCTCGCGTTCGTCGCGCTGATGTACGCCGTGGCGGTATGGACCGCGGGCCGCCGGATCACCCGTAACCGCACCTGGTGGTGGGTGGCCCTGCCGATCGGGGCGGGGGTCGCGCCGGTGGTCGCCCTGCTGCTGCTCACCGGACTCGTCCAGGCCCGGGGCATCGCGCTGATCCCGGTGACCGGAATCCTCATCGGGGGTGCGCTGACCGCGACCGTGCTCGGCGGGCGGCGGGCGCTGGACGAGTTGACGACCCGGCGCGGGGAGGTGGAGGCAGGCATGGCGCTCGGGCTGCTCGACCGTGACGCGAGACTGGAGATCGCCCGTCCGGCGGCAGCGGACGCGCTGCTGCCGGGGCTCGATCAGACGCGGACGGTGGGGCTCGTCACGTTGCCGGGCGCCTTCGTGGGCATGTTGCTGGGCGGCGCCTCACCGGTCCAGGCGGGCGCCGTGCAGCTGTTCGTGCTGGTGGCGTTGATGGCCGTACAGGCGGTGGCCGTGGCGGTCGTACTCGAACTGGTGGCACGGGGGCGGCTGCACCGGGACTCGGGTCCGCCGGAGCGGCGGCGCGGCGATGGCCGCCTCGGCCGGGGCCGCCGGCCGCCGGGGACCGGCTAGCGCGCGCTGATGTGCAGCCGGATCGAACCGTCGGCCGCGGCTTCCACCCGGAGCTGGGTCAGGTCCTCGACGTGCGCGTCGGGGGAGAGCGCCGCCGCCCGCGGGCCGACGCCCACCACGCGCATGCCCGCCGCCCGGCCCGCCGCGATGCCCGCCTCCGAGTCCTCGAAGACGATGCAGTCCGCCGGGGCGAAGCCCAGCTCGGCCGCTCCCTTGAGGAAGCCCTCGGGGTCCGGCTTGCTTGCGCCGACGCTCTCGGCGGTCACGCGGGTGGCGGGCATCCGCAGTCCGGACGCGGTCATCCGGGTCCGGGCCAGCGCCTCGTCGGCCGAGGTGACCAGGGCGTGCGGGAGCGCGGCGATCGCGTCCATGAAAGCGGGCGCGCCGGCGACCGGCACGACGCCGTCGGTGTCGGCGGTCTCCTCGGCGAGCATCACCCGGTTGTCCGCGTAGTTCTGCTCCATCGGGCGGTCCGGAAGGAGCACCGCCATCGTGGCGTACCCCTGCCGTCCGTGAACCACCTTGAGCGTGGCTTCCGGGTCCAGCCCCTCCCGCAGTGCCCAGCGCCGCCAGCAGCGTTCCACGACGGCGTCGGAGTTCACGAGGGTGCCGTCCATGTCGAGGAGCAACGCCTTAAAAACACCAATGGTCTCTGACCTGGGCAAGGGGGCCGTCCTCTACGTGTGGCGAATTTGTTTCACCAAGATACAAAGGGAAGGGTCGGTGTGGCTAATCCAGAGACATGGCGGAGCCCCGACCGCGCTTGCGGCCGGGGCTCCGGTTGTTCAGTCAGGTCACAGAGCGGGCTGCCCGCTGCTGGGGCAGGTCTCCGTGCCGGATCCCGCTGTCCGACCTTGTCCGCGAGCAGGGATTACCCCTCTTCCGGAGGATCAGCGAACCCCCGCATAGAGGCGGTCAGGGGTGTGCTGCCGGATGTGCCGGTCAGCCACTGCGTCCTGCGTCCGTGCGGGGTCGTCGGGCGTGGCCGAGTTCTCGAGGTCTCGCGCAACGACGGTCTTGGCGGTCTTCATGGTGTCTCTGATGCCCATACGGGTGTCCTTGCGTGATGGCGGATTTGAATGGCTGCCCGGACCCCGGCCGCCGCCGGCCTCGGGTACGGGCGGGAGCCCGCCCGCGGCTGGTCGGCGCGATGTCACAGCCGCGGGCGGGAGTCAGGGGGTGTGGCAGGTGCAGGCGCAGCCGGTCTTTCGGCACTCCTGGTGCAGCGATGGGCCGTCGAATCGGTCGGCGGCCACGCAGAGGGCACTGACCGGGGAGCCCCACGCGGCCTCCATCTGGGCCAGGCGGGCATCCCATGCCGCCTCGTGCTCCTCGGGGCTCACCGCGTCAGGCCGTGCTGCCTGGGGTCCTGGCAGCCGCCCTGAGTGGTGCCGCAGCCGAAGCAGCCGACTGTTGGTGCTGCGCGCTTCGGGGGCGGCGGCATCGGGGCCGGACTGTCGGGAGCGTGAGTGGCCGCCTGTGCCCACATCGGCCGGGGTGGTTCCAGGACGGGCGTGCGTACCAGTCGTGGTGATCGCCCGTGTGGCCGGGCTCTCGAACGCAGTGGCCCGGCCCGTCCGGGTTAGCGTCCCAGCAGTAGCAGGTGCTGAGGTCAGTCGATGCGGTCCTCATTGGCGCACCGCCTGCACCGGCCCGCGCGCTGTCCGCCAGGCGCGGCCGAGCTGTACCACCGTGAGGCACGACGCCCCCGCCCGGCAGGCAGCGCAGGTCAGGGTACGTGCGGTACTCGGCATCGCCGGGCGCGGGTTTCGTCGAGGTGATCACGACTGCTTGGCCTTGCACTGGTCGCACTCGCAGGCCGGGAACGCGAACGACTGGTCCACGGTCTTCGCCGGGACCACCTCGGACTCCGGCCGTACGACGCGCGTCTTGCCGTAGCGGTCCATCTCGTACACCTTGATCGTCATCGCCATGTGCTGGCTCCCGGCCTACGTCGATTGAGGGGTGTGCCAGCCAGATCGCTGTACCGCCCGCCTTCACACCCTGATGATGTGTGTGCACGGTGAGCAGCCAATAGGCCGCCGGATGGTCACGTGTGGCCACGTAGCGGCCACGGCCAGGAGCGCGGACGACGACACCTCAGACTGGAGACATGAGCCGCAACGACGCGCTTCGAGCTGCCCGCTTACGCAAGGGATGGCGGACCAGCGAAGCAGCCGCCACGGCCATCACCGAGCATGGGCAACAGCTCCTCGACGACAGACAGTTCACTGTGTCTGCGAGGTCCTGGCGGCGCTGGGAAGGTGACCGCCCCGATTGGCCGGCAGAGGAGACCGCGATCGTCATCCACGACGCGCTCGGCCGCTGGCCGGAGGATCTCGGGTTCACCACACCGCCGGGCTGGATCCGGCCCGAGCGCCACGATGAGGAGCAGGTGCGCCGCCAGTCTTTCGCTTCAGTCACCGCCGCGGCGCTCGTTGCGGGTCCCGTCGCGCCGCAGCACGTTGACCCTGCCCTGATCGAATACTTCCAGCAGCAGTTGGAGGGCCACTACCGAGCAGACATGTTCCTCGGGCCGCATGACCTGATCGGTACCGTGTCCGCGCAGTACCAGCTGATCGACAAGCTCGTGCGGTCCGCCAAGGGTGAGACCCGCCGCGGCCTTCTCCGCGTCGGAGCTGCATACGCTGCCTTGGTCGGCTGGCTGTACCAGGATGCCGGAGATATGGACGGCGCGGCATTCTGGCGCGGGGCGACGCAGGAGATCGCAATGCGGTCCCGCGACCCGCATCTCATTGGCTACAGCCTGGTCAATCAGGCTCAGGTGCGCACTGATCTCGGAGATGGGCACGCGGTTGTCGACCTGTGCGAAGCCGCGCTCGACGACGCCGACCAGCTCGTCCCGAAGGTCCGCATCATGGCTATGCAGCAGCAGGCGCACGGTGCCAGCCTCACCGGGGAACGGCGCATGGTCGACCAGCTCATTGACCAGGCCGGCCGACTACTGCCGTGCGTGGACGATGATCTGCCCTGGGGCAACGCCTGTCGCCGGACCCCCGGCTACCTCGAAGTACAGCGGGCCACCTGTTACGGACGGCTCGGCCTCGGCGCAGAGGCGGGTGCCCTGTGGTTGCAGGTCCTCGCTATCGTCCCGGAGACCGCTCGCCGCGACCGGGGGGTGTACATGGCTCGGCAGGCGACAGCTGCGGCAACTGCTTGGGAGCCGGATCAGGCGGTGGAGATTGCTCGGACCGTGGCGATGATCGCGGTAGAGACCCGATCGGCCAGAATGCGGCGGGAATTGGTGACCCTGGAGCGGGCGATGCGGCCGTGGCAGGATGCCCCGGTCGGCCGCGATCTTGCGGAAATCCTGGAGACCGTGACCGAAGGGGGATGACGTGGCAGACGTACCGAAGCCGCTGACGGACGAGAAAATTGAGGCGCGGCTGGCCAAGTTGCCGGAGTGGACTCGTGACGGGGACGAAATCACGCGACGGGTGAACGTCCGGTATCACGCAGGGGTGGCGGTGATCGTGCACATCGCCGACCGGGAACGCCGCATCGGCCACCATGCAGACATCGACCTCAGGATTGACCACCTGCGCATTGCCGTCACGACGCATGACGCTGACTACAAGCTGACCGAGGCTGACTTCGACTTGGCGGCCCGGATCGATGCCATTGCCGCGGCGCACCAGTCCACGCCGCTCGACTGACCCCAGACGCACGAAACCGCCCCTCCCCGCGCGCGGCGGGAAGGGGCGAAACCCGCCTCCGGTGGGGGGACCAGGTTATTGACCAGGGGCTCTAGCTAGGGCCTGTTGCGAAAGTGCTGGTCACGGCCACTCGTTGACGGCTGCGACCAGCACGGTCGCTTCATAGCGGACGGCGAGCTTGTCGTACCTCGTGGCCACGGCTCGGTGGCGTTTGAGGTGATTGATCCCGCACTCCACCGCGTGGCGCTCCTTGTAGTCGTCCTTGTCGAACTTGGGCGGGCGCCCGCCACGGGAGCCGAGCTTCTTGCGATTGCGGACCTGGTCGGCCTTCTCTGGGATCGTGCAGCCGATCCCGCGTCTGCGCAGGTAGGCCCGGCGCGAAACTTTTGAATGGCTTGCGGACACCGTGGCTGAAGGGGCCGACGCCGCAGCGCCGGCCATCCCCCCGCCAACGGCGCGACGTAGCCAAGGACCGAGCCCGTGCGGCTCGTGAGCGGGCCCGGCTGCAAGGGGAGCTGGTGAAGCTTCAGGATGGATTGGCAAGACTCCAGGCCGACCGCGCCGTGAACCCAGACGACTACCGCCCGGCGTCTACGAGGCTGCCCGCGACCGCATCAAGACCCGGCGCGAGGCGGCCGAGCAGTTGCTCGCCAAGTCCACTGCCATTGAGGCGACGCCGGACGTATCCGACTATGAGCCGCTGATCGTCGGGCTGCTGGACGAGTGGGAGACCATCAACGACGGGGAACGAAGCGGCATACTTCGCCAGCTGCTACGCCGTGTTGCCGTCTATCGAGTGGAGCGCGAGGGGGACGTGCGGGCCACGTCGCGGATCGAGTTACAAGCGGAACAAGTAGCCTCGCCCGCCGGTCAGGGGGTGGCGGGCGGAGGCTACTTTGTTCCATCACGATACAAAAACCCGTCCGGGAAAGCCAATCCGGTGAGGCGGGTGCCGTGGCGGGACCGCGCGTATGGCTGCGGCGAGAGGGCCGGCGGCATCGCGCATTGGGGACCTGGCGCCGGCTCGTCCGTCCGACCCTGGCGGCTGGGGGAAGGGGGGCGCCGTGTGGGGCGAGTGGGGCGTACGGGGCGCCGCCTCAGGAAGGCCCCGTACGCCGTCTCGGGAGGACTTCCCCCGGAGGGCCCCGTGCGCCGTCGCCTCACGTCGCGTTCAGGGCCACCGTCGGGTGGAGGCGCGAGGCGCGGATCGCCGGATAGAGGCCCGCGACCACGCCGATCAGCAGGGTGGCGGCCAGGCCGCCCGCCAGGGACCAGGGCGGGACCACCGCCGTCCACCCCTGGACCCGCGCGAAGCCGTACGTTGCCGCCGCGCCCAGCAGCGCGCCCGTCGCCCCGCCCAGCGCCGACAGCAGCAGCGACTCGGTCAGGAACTGGAGCCGGATCGCGTTGCGGGTCGCGCCCAGTGAGCGGCGCAGGCCGATCTCCTGGCGGCGCTCCAGGACGGAGATGACCATGGTGTTGGCGACGCCCACCCCGCCGACCAGGAGGGCCACCGCGCCCAGGCCGAGCATCAGGGTCGTCAGGCCCTCGTCGGTGGCGGCCTTGGCGGCCAGCGCGTCCGAGGGGCGGGAGACCCTGATGGCCGCCTCGTTGCCGGGGCTGACGGTGCGGGCCAGGATCGCCCGTACGTCCTCCACCGAGGCGTCCGTGGAGCGCTCGAAGACGGTGGTGGGGTGGCCGTCGAAGCCGAAGTGGCGCTCGGCGGCGGGGAATCCGACCATGGCCACGCGGTCGAGGTTGGGGACCAGTTCGAGCGGTGCGAGGATGCCGACGACGACCACCCGTGTGTCGTTCATCATGATCGTCTCACCGGTGCGGGTGATGCCGAGGCGGTCCGCCGCCACCGCGCCGAGGACCGTCACCGGGAGGCGTTCGCCGGCCGGATCCAGCCAGGCGCCCCGGTCGACCTCGCCGCCGAGCGCGGACAGCAGGTCGATGCGGACCGCCTGGGCGGTGACGCCGGCGGTGCGCTCCTCGGGGACCACGTCGCTGCGGCGGATGCGGGCGTCGATGTCGGCGGTGGCCGTGGCGTGCTGCACCGGGCCGACACGCTCGACCATCGCGACCGCGTTCTTGGGGAGCTCGACCTCCCGCCCCATGGCGTCCTGGCCCGCCTCGGCGGTGAGGAGGTTGGTGCCGAGGCGGTCGAGCCGGGCCATCAGGTCCGCGCGGCTCGACTCGGACAGGCCGACGACCGCGACCATGGTCGCGATACCGATGGCGATGCCGAGCGCCGAGAGCACCACGCGCGCGCGACGCGCACGCAGGCCGACCGCACCGACGCGGAGGACGTCGCGGGGGGAGAGGCGGGAGGGCTTGAGGTCGTTCCTCATGAACCGGCCTCTTCCGTAAGGGAGTCGGCGTACGCACCAGAACGCGAGCCGGAACGCGAGTCCGAGACGATCTCGCCGTCCCTGAAGCGGACCCGGCGCGGCAGCGAGTCCGCGATCTCGTTGTCGTGGGTGATCACGCAGATGGTGGTGCCGGACGCGTTCAGCTCGTGCAGCAGCTCCATGACGATTTCGCCGGACGCGGTGTCCAGCGCCCCGGTCGGTTCGTCCGCCAGCAGCAGCCGGGGGTCTCCCACCAGGGCGCGGGCGATGGCCACGCGCTGCTTCTCGCCGCCGGACAGCTCGTTCGGCGTGTGCGAGTAGCGGTGGTCCAGCCGCACCTTGGCGAGCGCCTCCCGCGCACGCGCGCGCCGTTGCCTCAGCGGTACGCCCGCGTACAGCAGCCCGTCGGCGACGTTGTCCACCGCGTCGCGCCCCGCCGCCAGGTGGAAGTGCTGGAACACGAAGCCGATGTGGCGCGCGCGCAGTGCGGAGAGCCGGGAGTCGGAGAGCGCGGACACGTCGTACCCGGCGACCCGGACGGTGCCCGTGGTGGGCTTGTCGAGGGTGCCCACGACGTTGAGCATCGTGGACTTGCCGGAGCCGGACGGGCCGACGACGGCGACCAGTTCGCCCTCCTCGACGGTGAGATCCACTCCGCGCAGGGCGTGGACGCCACCGGGGTACACCTTGGTGGCGTTGCGCAGTTCGATCACCGGGACGGACGTCATGACTTCGCCACTCCGACCTTCAGGCCCTCGCGCACGTCCGGGCCCGACACCTCGATCTGCCCGTCGGCGGTCATGCCCGTCTCCACCCGCACCATCTTCGAGGTGGCGCCCCGGACGACCTGGAGGCCGTAGCCGCCGTTCTCGCCGCGCAGGGCGACGACCGCCTCGACGGGGACCGCGAGGACTCCCTTGTGCGCCTCGCTGACGAACTTCACGCTCACCGACGCCTTGGCGTCCTCACCGGACGCGGCGCTCACACCGCCGTCCAGGACGACCTCGACGGTGATCCCCTCCGTGGCGCCCGCACCGTCCCCGGCGGCGGGCCCCTCGGGTCGTACCGTCCCGTCGACCCGGCCGGCCACGGTCTTCCCGCTGGCCAGGGTGACCTCGACCTTGGTGCCCCGCGAGGTGAGCGGGCCGTCGGTCTGGTCCAGTTGCGCCCGGACGACGGGCTTGGTGGAGGCGATCGTCAGGACCGGCTCGTCCGGGCCGACCTGGTCGGCGAGCGCCGCGTCCGCGGAGACCACCTTGACCGGGCCGGGCTGGAAGACGACGTCGCCCCTGCCGACCCTGCCGGTGCTGTCGCGGTTCAGGGACTTCTGCCACTGTTTGACGACGGCCTCGGTGTCCTTGTCGTACCGGGTGTCGGCGTACAACCCGTACCCCAAATCGCGCAGATTGCGCTCCAGCTGGAGTACGTCGCTGCCCCGGTCGCCCACCTTCATCTCGCGGAACATCGGGACCGGCCCGTAGAGCAGGGTGACGGGCTTGTCGTTCAGCTCGTACAGTGCCTGCCCCCTCGTCACCGTCTTCCCTTCGGAAGCGGCCACCGTGACGGTGCCCTCGACGGCGGACTTGACGGCGCGGCGCTGCGCGAAGTCGAGCCTGCCGTCGACCGTCTTGGACTGTACGAGGTCGGTGCGTACGACGGTGGCGGTGGCGGGCGGCAGGTCGCCGCTCCTGCCGGAGGCGCCCGGGTCGCCGCCGTCGCCGAGGAACAGGAATCCCCCGGTGACGGCGGCGGCGACGGCCGCCGTACCGAGCGCGAAGAAGGCGGTGCGGCGCTTCACTGCATGCCGTCCAGACCGTCGAGCAGCTTGGACTTGCACGCCTCGCGGGCCTTCTTGTACGAGGGCGACGTCGTGTCGATGGACGGGGACGCCGGGTTCGGGTCGCCGCCCGGCTGGGCGTTGCCGCTGTTCATGGTCGGGTTGGTGAACCTGGAGACGCCGTTGTCCCGCATGCACTGGGCGTGCGCGAGCATCGACTCGTAGGCCTTCTGCTGGTCGCGCTTGGGCTCGGCCGTCATGGCGGCCTGGAGCTCGGTGGCGCAGACGCCGTTCTTGCCGCCCTTGTACGCTTCGTTCTTGCCCGGCTGGGAGGCGATCTTCTCGATCTTTGCCCAGTCGAGGTACCCGCTGAGCTTGGGGTCGGGGTAGTCCTTGTAGCCGCCCTTGACGCGCATGCACTGGACGTACTTCATCTGGGCGTCGTAGAAGGCGCTCTTGCCCGCGGGCGGGGCACTCGGCTCGCCCTCGCCCCCGCCCTTCGCCGCGCTCGCGGCCGGCGCGTCCGGTACGTCGGCGATCGCGTCGTCCTTCTTCGTTCCGCCGGAGCTGCCGTCACCGCCGCCGCAGGCGACGGAGAAGGCGAGTACGGGCACGGCCACGAGGCTGGCCATGCGCAGCCGGGCGGTGGAGCGGGGGTTCGTCCTGAGGAAGTTCATGCGCTTCACGTTCGCCGCCGCAGATCATGACCCGTCCATGGCCACATGATGGGAACGTAACAATGCCCCCGGCCTGCGCGTCCGCCCCCGTACGGAGCAGGCGGAAACGGTCCCGGCGTGCCCATAATCGGCCCCATGCCGCATGTACTGCTCATCGAGGACGACGCGTCCGTACGGGACGGAATGGAGCTCGTGCTGCGCCGGCACGGGTACGGCGTGGACACCGCCGCCACCGGCGAGCAGGCCCTCGCCCTGCTGGCCGGGGAGCAGGGCGCGCGGGTCGAGTTGGCCGTACTGGACCTGATGCTGCCCGGCATCGACGGCTTCGAGGTGTGCCGCCGCATCCGCGCCCGCTCGGCGACCCTGCCGGTCATCATGCTGACCGCGCGCGGTGACGACTCGGACATCGTGACCGGCCTGGAGGCGGGCGCCGACGACTACGTCGTCAAGCCGGTCACCGCGCCCGTCCTGGAGGCCCGCATCCGGGCCGCTCTGCGGCGTGCGGAACCGTCCGCACGAAAGGGGTCGGACGCCGATCTCGCCGGGCTGGTGATCGACCGCGCCGGACTGACCGTCACCAAGAACGGCGCCCCGGTCCCGCTGCCGCCCACCGAACTGCGGCTGCTGCTGGAGCTGTCGGCCTCCCCCGGCCGTGTCCTCAGCCGCGAGCAACTCCTCGAATCCGTCTGGGACCACACCTTCCTGGGCGACTCCCGGCTGGTGGACGCGGCGGTCGGCCGACTGCGGGCCAAGATCGAGGACGTACCGGCCAAGCCGCGGTACGTACAGACGGTGCGGGGCTTCGGCTACCGCTTCGGGCCGTTGTGAACCGGACGGACCCGCTGTGAACCGAACGGACCCGCTGTGAAACGTATGGACAAGGACAGGCGCCGCGCCGCCTCGAAGCGGCCTTCCCGGCGGCTCGTCGGCGGGTTGCGCACCCGGCTCGTCGTCACCTTCGTCGTCGTCGCCCTCATCAGTGCGGTGACCGCGACCGCCCTCGCCTACCGGGACGCCCGCACCGCCGTCCTCCAGCGCACCCAGAACTCCGCCGTGGACGACCTCCGGGAGCGGGTCACCGCGGTCGCCGCCGACTTCGACATACCGCCCGACCAGGGGTCGCTGTCCCGGTTCGCGGCGAAGGTCTCGGACGGCATCGGTGCCCGCATCGTGGTCGCCCGCTACCAGGGCCTCACCGCGGTCTCCGACCCGCTCGCCGAGACGGAGGGCCGGATCACCGTCGAGCTGCGCGCCGCCGTCATGACCGGCGACGACGCCAAGTTCCAGCGGGTGCGGTGGCGGGGCGAGCCCTATCTGGTCGTCGGCATGCCCGTGATGTACGCCGACGGCGACCGCCGCACCTCCGGTCTGGAGGTCTTCGCGATCACCGATCTGCGGGCCGAGCGCGACGACACCGCCGCCCTGCTGGACTCCGTACGGGCGGGCACCGTGCCGGTGGTGCTGCTGGCCGCCGTCCTGGCGCTGCTGGCCGCGGGGACGGTCCTTCGTCCGGTACGAAAGCTGAGCCGGGCCACCCGCGGGCTCGCGGCCGGAGACCTCGGCAGCCGGGTCGCCGTCACCGGGCACGACGAACTCGCCGACCTGGCACGGACGTTCAACGAGTCAGTCGACGCACTTCAGGCTTCCGACGCGGAACTGCGCGAGCAGGAGGCGAAGGCACGCCGCTTCGTGGCGGACGTGTCGCACGAACTGCGCACGCCCCTCGCGGCGATGACGATGGTGGCGACCGTCCTGGAGGAGGACGCCGACCAGCTGCCGCCGGACGCGGCGCGGGCGGCCCGTACCGTCGGCGCGGAGACGGCACGGCTGTCCCGGCTGGTCGAGGACCTGATGGAGATCTCCCGCTTCGACGCTGGGGCGGTGCGGCTGAACGCGGCCGAGACGGACCTCGCCGACACCGTACGGGCGTCGCTGGCGCTGCGCGGCTGGACGGACCGGGTGCGCACGCAGCTCCCCGAGGGCGTACGGGCGGTGGTCGACCGGCGCCGCATCGACGTGATCGTCGCGAACCTGGTGGGCAACGCGCTGCGGCACGGAGCCCCGCCGGTCACCGTGACCCTCGGGACGGACCTCGCGGCGGACGGGGAGTGGGTGACGCTGGAGGTCTCCGACCACGGCCCCGGGCTGCCGCCGGGGGCTCGGGACCGGGTCTTCGACCGGTTCTACAAGGCGGACGCGGCCCGCACGCGTGGCGCGGCCGACGACAGCGGACAGGGCAGCGGCCTCGGTACGGCGATCGCGCTGGAGAACGCGCGGCTGCACGGCGGCACGATCGACGTGACCGACGTGACCGACGTGACCGACGTGACCGACGTGACCGACGTGGCCGACGTGGCCGATGGACCGCAGCGCGGCGTGGTGTTCACGCTGCGGCTGCCCCTGCGACGTACAGGAGAGGACACGGAGTGAAGGTCCGGCAGGGGGGCGTGGCCGTCGCGCTGGGGTTGATCGCCCTCATGGGCTGCGGCGTCCAGCCGACCGGAGTGATAGGCGCGGGCGAGCCGGCGTCCGGGCTGACGCGCGGAATGCGGCTGTACTACGTATCCGCCGGCGGGCTGCGCGGAGTACTGCTCGACAGGGAGGTCACGGACCTCAACGGGGCGGTGAAACTGCTCGGCCAGGACCCGTCGCCCGCCCAGCGGCGCGACGGCCTGACCTCGCTCGTCCAGCTCGGCGGGTACGGGGTCACCGGGACGGGCACCCGGGTCACGGTGCGCATCGACGGCCCTTATACGGAAACGGGGCGCGACCTGGGCACGGGGCAGCTGGTGTGCACGCTGGCGCGCGCCCAGTCCGTACTCGACCCGAAGGTCAGGGCCGACGACGTCGAGGTCACCCTGCGGCCGTCCGAAGGCGCGGCGCTGGGCCCCTACCGGTGCGCGGAGTTCCTCAACAGGTGAGGCGGGGCGGGTGAGTTCGCGCCGGCGTTCCGGGTGAGCGGTCGCGCCGCCGCCCGCGCCGCGGGCTTGTCCCGCACTGCCCGTTTGTCCCGCGCCGCCCGCACTGCCCGCTCGTTCCGCGCCGCCCACTTGTCCCGCACCGTTCACTCGCCCCGCGCGCCGCCCGCGAGGGCCCCGGTCAGGTGGCGACGTAGGCCGCGAGGTGCTCGCCGGTGAGGGTGGAGCGGTCGGCGACGAGGTCGGCGGGTGTGCCCTCGAAGACGATCCGGCCGCCGTCGTGTCCGGCGCCGGGGCCGAGGTCGATGATCCAGTCGGCGTGCGCCATGACCGCTTGGTGGTGCTCGATGACGATGACCGACTTGCCGGAGTCGACGAGCCGGTCGAGCAGGCCGAGCAGATGCTCGACATCGGCGAGGTGGAGGCCGGTGGTCGGTTCGTCGAGGACGTAGACGCCGCCCTTCTCGGCCATGTGGGTGGCCAGCTTGAGCCGCTGCCGCTCGCCGCCGGACAGCGTCGTGAGCGGCTGGCCGAGGCTGAGGTAGCCGAGCCCGACGTCGGCGAGCCGGACGAGGACGCGGTGCGCGGCCGGCGTGTGCGCCTCGCCCGCGCCGAAGAACGCCTCGGCCTCGGTCACCGACATCGCGAGCACCTCGCTGATGTCGCGGCCGCCGAGGTGGTACTCCAGCACCGACGCCTGGAACCGCTTCCCCTCGCACTCCTCGCAGGTGGTGGCGACACCGGCCATCACCGCCAGGTCGGTGTAGATGACGCCGACGCCGTTGCAGGTGGGGCAGGCGCCCTCGGAGTTGGCGCTGAACAGGGCGGGCTTCACGCCGTTGGCCTTGGCGAACGCCTTGCGGATCGGGTCGAGCAGTCCGGTGTACGTCGCCGGGTTGCTCCGCCGCGAGCCGCGGATCGCGCCCTGGTCGACGGAGACCACACCCTCGCCGGCGGGGATCGACCCGTGCACGAGCGAGCTCTTGCCGGAACCGGCGACGCCGGTGACGACGGCAAGCACCCCGAGCGGGATGTCGACGTCGACGCCCTGCAGGTTGTGCGTCGTCGCGCCCCGGATCTCCAGAGTGCCGGTGGGCTTGCGCACCGTCTCCTTGAGGGCGGCCCGGTCGTCGAAATGGCGGCCCGTGAGGGTCCCGCCGGACCGCAGCCCCTCCACGGTGCCCTCGAAGCAGACGGTGCCGCCCGCCGTACCGGCGCCGGGGCCGAGGTCGACGACGTGGTCGGCGATCGCGATCGTCTCCGGCTTGTGCTCCACGACGAGCACCGTGTTGCCCTTGTCCCGCAGCCGTAGCAGCAGGTTGTTCATCCGCTGGATGTCATGCGGGTGCAGGCCGATGGTGGGCTCGTCGAAGACATAGGTGACATCGGTGAGCGAGGAGCCGAGGTGGCGGATCATCTTGACGCGCTGCGCCTCGCCGCCCGACAGCGTGCCCGACGGCCGGTCGAGCGAGAGGTAGCCGAGGCCGATCTCCACGAACGAGTCGAGGGTCTGGCGCAGCGCGGTGAGAAGCGGCGCCACCGACGGCTCGTCGAGGTCACGGACCCACTCGGCCAGGTCGCTGATCTGCATCGCGCAGGCGTCGGCGATGTTGATCTTCCTGATCTTCGACGACCGGGCCCCCTCGCTGAGCCGGGTTCCGTCGCAGTCGGGGCAGGTGGTGAAGGTGACCGCCCGCTCCACGAACGCCCGGATGTGCGGCTGCATCGCCTCCTTGTCCTTGGAGAGCATCGACTTCTGGATCTTGGGGATCAGCCCCTCGTAGGTGAGGTTGACGCCCTCGACCTTCACCTTGGTCGGCTCCCGGTAGAGGAAGTCCTGCATCTCCTTCTTGGTGAACTTGCGGATCGGCTTGTTCGGGTCGAGGAGGCCCGACTCGGCGTAGACCCGCACGGTCCAGAAGCTGTCGGACTTCCAGCCGGGGATGGTGAACGCGCCTTCGGCGATCGACTTGGAGTCGTCGTAGAGCTGGGTGAGGTCGATGTCGGAGACCGTGCCCCGGCCTTCGCAGCGCGTGCACATGCCGCCGGTGCGGGTGAAGGTCGCTTTCACCGCCTTCTTGGCACCGCGCTCGACGGTGATCGCACCGCTCGCCCGGACCGAGGGGACGTTGAAGGCGTACGCGCTGGGCGGGCCTATGTGCGGCTGCCCGAGCCGGCTGAAGAGGATGCGCAGCATCGCGTGGGCGTCGGTGGCGGTGCCGACCGTGGAGCGGGGGTCGGCACCCATCCGCTGCTGGTCGACGATGATCGCGGTCGTGAGCCCGTCGAGGACGTCGACCTCGGGCCGCGCCAGCGTCGGCATGAAGCCCTGCACGAAGGAGCTGTACGTCTCATTGATCAGCCGCTGCGACTCCGCGGCGATCGTGTCGAACACCAGTGAGCTCTTGCCCGAGCCGGAGACGCCGGTGAACACCGTCAGCCGACGCTTCGGGATCTCGATGCTGACGTCCTTGAGGTTGTTCTCGCGCGCGCCGTGCACGCGGATCAGATCGTGGCTGTTGGCAGCGTGCGGCGCAGGCGACTGCGTGTCCGCCCTCGTGGCCTTGCTCATCGTGTCTCCATCTGTCGGGCGGGGCCGCCTGCGCGGTCTTTTTCGGCGTCGCCTGGCCGTATCCGGCCGCCTTCGAGCGTAACGGCAGGTCCTCGTTGGTCGGCACGGTCGCGGCAAAGGGCCCGTGGGGCGGCCGGCCCCGGCCGACGTGGCGTGCCCGCCCACGTGGCGTGCCCGCCCACGTGGCGTGCCCGCCCGCGTGGCGTGCCCGCCCACCTGGTGCGCCCGGCCGACGCGTCGGACCGGCCGGTGGCCGTCGCGCGTCAGCGGCCGTCGGGCATCAGCTCGCGGTCGCGCGGGCCGCGCAGCGGACGCCCGCCCGCCGCCGACACGGCCCGGTCCCGGCGCCACCGGCGATTCACTCGGGACCGGACGCGGCTTCGCGGGCATCGTCGCCGGTACGGCCGGCGTGAACGCCGGCCCCGGCGGCCCCGGCGCAACACCCCCCCCGCGCCGCCCAGGAGCCGTAGCGCTTCCCGGCCACGGGGCGGGAGCCCACTCGGGTTGGAGGGGCGGGGGTCGGGGGCCGGGAACCCCGTCGCAGGTGGTTCCTACCGCTTGCGGGGCTGGGTGAAGCGGAGCATGTTGCCGGCCGGGTCGCGGAAGGCGCAGTCGCGGACGCCGTACGGCTGGTCGATCGGCTCTTGCAGCACCTCTCCGCCGCCCGCCCGGATGCGTTCGAAGGTGTCGTCGCAGTCGTCGGTGGAGAAGATCACGCCGCGGAGCATGCCCTTGGCCAGCAGCTCCGCCATCGCCTGCTTGTCCGCCGGCGAGGCATTGGGGTTGGCGAGCGGCGGTTCGAGGACGATCTCCACGTCCGCCTGAGCGGGTGAGCCGACGGTCACCCAGCGCATCCCCTCGAAGGCGACGTCGTTGCGCACCTCCAGGCCGAGGACGTCACGGTAGAAGGTGAGCGCCTTGTCATGGTCGTCGACTGCGATGAAGCACTGCGCGAGCTTGATGTTCATGCCTCGACGCTACGAGGCGGCGGCGGATCGCGCTTCTCCATTCCTGACCGGTCGCGTGAGGATCTTGGCGACGCACGCCGGGATCTCCGCGCCCGCCTCGTGGCGGCGGGCCCGGTAGGCGCTGGGGCTCTCGCCGACCAACTCGGTGAAGCGCGAGCTGAACGACCCGAGCGAGGTGCATCCGACCGCGAAGCAGACTTCCGTCACGCTCAGGTCGCCCCTGCGCAGCAGTGCTTTCGCCCGCTCGACGCGGCGGGTCATCAGATAGCTGTACGGCGTCTCACCGAAGGCGGCGCGGAAGCTGCGGGAGAAGTGTCCGGGTGACATGAGGGCGACACCGGCCAGCGCCGGAACGTCCAGCGGCTGCGCGTAGTCGCGGTCCATCACGTCCCGGGCGCGGCGCAGCCGTACCAGGTCCTCCAGTGTCATGCGCACCAGCATCGCACGACGACGGTGGCCCACCGGCCCACCGGCCCGCCGTGCACCGGTCTCGCCCGGCCCCCGCTGATTCCGTCCGCCCCCGCCCAGTCCCGCCCGGCCCCCACTGGTCCCGTTCGGCAGGCCAGAAAGGTAGGGAACGGACAGGATGGGGATGTAGTGGACCCGAGGAGATGTTCTATGGCCCAGCACCTGAGCCCCCCGGCCCCCACCCCCGGTGGGGACCGCTCCACGCGGTCGGTCATGGTGGCCATCGGTGCGCTGCTCCTCGGCATGCTGCTCGCCGCGCTCGACCAGACCATCGTCTCCACCGCGCTGCCGACCATCGTCAGCGACCTCGGCGGGCTGGAACATCTCTCCTGGGTGGTCACGGCCTATCTGCTGGCATCGACCGCCGCGACCCCGCTCTGGGGCAAGCTCGGCGACCAGTACGGGCGCAAGAAGCTCTTCCAGAGCGCCATCGTCATCTTCCTCATCGGCTCGGCGCTCTGCGGCATCGCCCAGAACATGCCGCAGCTCATCGGCTTCCGCGCCCTTCAGGGCCTCGGCGGCGGCGGCCTCATGGTGCTCTCGATGGCAATCGTCGGCGACCTCGTCGCGCCGCGCGAACGGGGCAAGTACCAGGGCCTGTTCGGTGCGGTCTTCGGTGCGGCGAGCGTCCTCGGACCGCTCCTCGGCGGTCTCTTCACCGAGCATCTCAGCTGGCGCTGGGTCTTCTACGTCAACCTGCCGGTCGGCGTCGTGGCGCTCCTCGTGATCGCCGCCGCGCTGCACATCCCGGTGCACCGCACGAAGCACACCATCGACTACCTCGGCACCTTCCTCATCGCCTCCGTCGCCACCTGCCTCGTCCTCGTCGCCTCGCTCGGCGGGACCACCTGGGCCTGGGGCTCGGCGCAGAGCATCGGTCTCGCCGTACTGAGCGTGCTGCTGCTGATCGCCTTCGTGCGGGTGGAGCGCCGCGCCGATGAGCCCGTCATTCCGCTGGAGCTGTTCCGGACGAGGACCTTCACCCTCGTCGCCGTCATCAGCTTCGTGGTGGGTTTCGCGATGTTCGGCGCGATGACCTATCTGCCGACCTTCCTGCAGGTGGTGCACCACATCACGCCGACGCTGTCCGGTGTGCACATGCTTCCGATGGTGGTCGGTCTGCTCCTCACCTCGACCCTGTCCGGGCAGATCGTCAGCCGCACCGGCCGCTGGAAGGTCTTCCCGATCGCGGGCACCGGCGTCACCACCATCGGCCTGCTGCTCCTGCACCGGCTCACGGAGACCAGCAGTACGGCGAAGATGAGCATCTACTTCTTCGTCTTCGGCGCCGGCCTCGGCCTGGTGATGCAGGTCCTGGTGCTGGTCGTGCAGAACGCCGTCACGTACGAGGATCTCGGCGTCGCCACGTCCGGAGCCACCTTCTTCCGCTCCATCGGCGCCTCGTTCGGTGTCGCCGTCTTCGGCACGATCTTCACCAACCGGCTCACCGACAAACTGACCGCGGCCCTGACCGGCCGCACCCTGCCGCCCCGGGTCAGCGCCCAGGGGCTGGCCGCCGACCCGCGGGCCATTGGCCAACTGCCGCCCGCGTTGCGGTCCCCGGTACTCCACGCGTACTCGACCTCGATCACCGATGTGTTCCTGTACGCGGCCCCCGTCGTCCTGGTCGCCTTCGCCTTCGCCTGGTTCCTCAAGGAGGACAGGCTGCGCGGCTCGGTGACCGCCCCGGAACCCACCGAGACCCTGGCGACGAACCCGGTCGAGCGGTCCTCGTACGACGAGTGCGCCCGAGCCCTCTCGGTGCTCGCCACCCGTGAGGGCCGCCGCGAGATCTACGAGAAGATCACCAAGAGGGCGGGGTACGACCTGCTGCCCGCGGCGAGCTGGATGCTGCTGCGGATACGGCGGCACGGCACGGTCGAACCCGCCATGCTCGCCGACGTCGCCCCGGTGCCGCTGCGGGTGATCACCGACGCGGCACGTCAGCTGGAGGAGCGCGGACTGGTCCGGCGCGAAGGGGTACAGCTGGTGCTCACCGAGGCCGGTGCGGAGGTGGTGGTGAAGCTGGCGGAGGCCCGTGAGCAGTCGATGGCGGAGCTGCTGGGCGACTGGTGGGGGCCGGAACGGCCGACCGATCTGGTCAGGCTCGTGGCGGAGCTGACCGCCGAGACGACCGGGTCGAGCAAGGAACGGCCGCGCGGCCCCGAGCCGAGGCGGAACCACGCGGCCGGACCCGCGTGAGCGTCCCGCGGACGGCTCGGCCTTTGGGCCCGCGTGAGCCGCCCTGCTGACGGCTTCGGAAGCTCCCTGGAGTTCCCGGGGCCCTGGATCCGCTGGAGTTCCGGGGGTTCCCGGGGTGCCTACAGCTCCTTCAGCTCCTTGGCGAACCAGTGTTCCGCGTACTGCCGCCGGTGGAACGCCGGGACCTCCCGGTAGCCGTGCTTGGCGTACAGCCCCCGTGCCTCGACCAGGTCGCTGCGGGTGTCGAGCCTGATGGTGCGTACGCCGACGGCGCGCGCCGCGCTCTCGACGGCCGCCAGCAGCAGCCCGCCGCCGCCCGTGCCGCGGTACTCCGGGCGCACGAACACCCGGGTCAGTTCCGCCAGCTCCGCGTCCACCAGCAGCAGCCCGGCGCAGGCCGCAGGCTTCCCCTCGAAGCGGCCGACGAGGAACCGGCCGGTGGGCGGGACGAGCCGGTCGGCACCGTCGTCGGTGAGCCCCTCGTCGATCTCCTCGGCGGTGGCCGGCCGCCCCCAGTAGCGACTGGCGACCTCGTCGTAGTAGTCGCGACGCAGCAGCGCCGCATCGGGGGAGTCGACGGGTTCGGGGGCCGCGGTCCAGGTCATGCCGTCATTCTGGCCTGAGCATGATCAGAAGCGCGAACGGTTTGTCCGCAGGCGGCGCTCCACGCCGGATTCACTCCGCACGCAAGCGTTCGGATTGCCGGGCGGGACGGCCACCGCGTTCATGCCAGCCGCCACCGCGCTCACCCCAGCGGCCACCGTGCTCACCCCAGCGGCGGCGGAACCATGACCGGCGGCGGAGGCACCACCGGCCGGCGCCGCCGGATCCGCAGCACCAGGAGCGCCGCAGCCGCCGCCGACAGCGCGGCCCCGAGCAGCGACAGCAGCCAGACGGGGACGCCGCCCGCGGTCAGCAACCGGTCCGTGTACACCACGGTCCGGTACGGGTTGTCCGTGTCGGCCGCGCGCAGTTCGTGATCGCCGTCGATCCGCTCGGGCCGCGGGAACGACTGCTCGATCGCGGTGACGAACACCGGCTCACCGCCCGTCATCGCCGCCAGCGCCCCGGTGTCCTCCCGTACCGAACCGGGGTCGATCCTGCCCGCGTACGTCACCTGCGGCGCCTCGCCGCCGATCGCGCCGCGCGGCTCCATCCGGTGCGCCGCCAGGACGTACAGGCCGAGCTGCTGAGGCGTCGAGGCGAGCTTCGACAGCCGCATCGGGTAGACCGGCCGGTCACTGGCGAAGCGCAGCCGCAGCGGATCGAGGTCGCCGCCGAGCGGGCTGTTCCCGTCCTTGGGGGCGAGACGGATCGCGACGTACTCCCACTTCCGGTCGGCATAGGGCTTCAACGCCGTCGCCAGCCGGTCGGGCAGCTCGAAGCCGTTGTCCGCCAGCCAGGTCTGCAGCGCCTCGGGGTCGGTCGCGGCCAGCCGCGCCACATCGAAGGGGCCGAGCCGCTCCCGGCCCACCACCCGGACCGGCGGGGCGCCGGCCGAAGGAGCGCCTACCCCGTCCGCGCTGCTGCCCGAACCGGCGAACGGCCAGTCGTCGGAGCGCGGCCAGAAATAGTGCCTGGTCGCCTGCACCGGCGCAGTGAGTGCGGCCAGTTCGGAGAAGAGCGACGGATCGCCGAGCTCCACGCTCGCCCGGTGCGGCACCGGCATGACCCAGGCCGCCTCGGGGGCGTCCCCGCGGACCGTGAGCCGCATGACGATCTGCTCGGTACGGCCGTCCCAGTCCACCACGGAGGTCTCCCGGTCGACCGATACCCGGGTCGCCCCGCTCGGGACCATCGCCCCGCAGCCGCAGGCGTACGCCGGGCTGATCAACGAACCGAGCTGAAGCGACACCAGCGTCAGTGCCAGTGCCAGCGCCCGCACCAGCCACGCGCGCCCCTCGGCCCGCGCACTCCGTTTCCTCCCTGCGCCCCGCATGTCCCGTCTTCCTCCCCCGTGATCGACGAACACGGGAGAGGACGTGGGCACCACCGATCCGGTTCCGGTGCCGGTCCGCCGCCCGTCCGGCCCGGTACCGGGCCCCGGGCCGAACGGCTTTTCGGTCATTCTTTCGGAAAAAAGGAGGATGACAGTCAGGCGAAGTGGGGGTTGATTGTGTCTACCTCATAGCGCAATGCGAAGGTTTCACAGCACGCCCAGGTCGAGGGACGGGCACAGAAACGGCGGGAGGGTCGGCGCAGCGTGGCGAATGCGGAGCACAGTGTGCGCGGGGACGCGGCGACAGGGGCGAGGACCGGGGCTGCCCGGGCTCTGCTCTGGCTGGTTGTGGCCGCACTGGCCGTACGGCAGATGGCGGTGGTTCTGCGGCAGCCACCGGGAGAACGGCTCATCGATCTGGAGACCTGGATCGGTGAGAACGGTGTCCTGCATGTGACGGGCTCGCTGTACGACAGCGACCGCTTCACCGGAACCCCGTTCGCCGGGTTGGTGCTGAAGCCACTGGCCCGGACCGCGGAACAGAGCCTGGGCGTCGCCTGGACCTTCGGATCGCTGCTGCTCGTCGCCGCCCTGGGCGTCGTCGCCGCCCGCGCGCTGCCGGGCCCCGTCAGCCGCCGCACCGCACTGCTGGCCGCCCCTGTCGCGATCAGCCTGCTGATGCTGTCCCTGCCGGTCCGCAACGCGTTCTACCTGGGGCAGACCAGCATCCTGCCGGTCCTGCTGGTGCTGCTGGCCTGCTTCGCCGTCCGCGGGGAACGCGCCTCGGGCCTCCTGATCGGGCTCGCGGCCGCGCTCCAGCCGGCGGTGCTGCTCTTCGCGGTCCTGCTCTGGCTCACCGGCCGCCGGCAGACCGCGGCGACCGGCGGTGCCGCGTTCATCGCCTGCACCGCACTGGCCTGGGCCGCGCTGCCGAGCGACTCGTGGACCTACTGGGTGCACCATGTCGCGGGCGCCGGGCTCGGTGACAACCCGGACAGCCTGGCCAACCAGTCCCTGCACGGTGCGCTGCTCCGCCTCGGCCTGGAGGGCCCGCTCGAAAGAGCGCTGTTCGTGGTGCTGGCGGCCGGTGTCTGCTACCTCGGACTGCGCCGCGCCGTGCGGTACGCGCGCGACGGGCAGCTGCTGCTCGCCGTAGCCGTGACCGGCTGCGTCGCCGTCGCCGTCTCGCCGACCGCCTGGCAGCACCAGCTGCTGTGGGTGCTGCTCGCCGTGGTCGGCCGGGTCGGCAAGCGGGCCTCCGACCGGATGGTGTGGCCGGCGGTCGTGGTGCTCGTGATCACGCTGCCGGGGAAGATGCTGCTGCCGAACATGGCGGTGGTCTTCCCGCTGCGCGACAACGTCCTGCTGATCGCTGCGCTCGGCGCGGCCTGCGCCGCACCGTTCCTGCCGCGCACCTCGCCGTACTGGCAGCAGCCGATCCCCACGGACTACGCGACCCCGGTCCCGGCCCGCTGGAGCCGCGTCCCCCTGCTGCCGTTCTGGCGGCGGGTGCTCAGCCGTCCCAACCTGCTGCTGGAACTGCTCCTGATCCGGGTCGTGTACTCCGCGTACGCACACGTCAGGCTCGCGGCGACGGCGGGCCGTGCCACCGCCGAACACCACGGCCGCCAGATCCACTCCCTCGAACAGTGGTTGCACATCGACATCGAGCACTGGGTCAACCACGCGGTCGTCGGGGTCGGCTGGTTGAGGGAGTTCTTCGACTACTACTACTCGACGTTCCACTTCATCGTGCCGCTGGCGATCCTCGGCGTGCTGTACGTGCGGCGCCCCGCGGACTACCGCTGGGTCCGCAGTTCCATCGGCTTCGCCACGCTCCTCGCGCTGGTCGGCTTCTGGCTCTACCCGCTGGCCCCGCCCCGGCTGATGCCGGGGCTCGGATTCATCGACACGGTCCATGGCGTCCAGGACTTCGCCAAGCCGGACTACGGAACGCTGACCTCGATGACCAACCAGTACGCGGCGATGCCTTCGCTGCACTTCGGCTGGTCGCTCTGGTGCGGTGTGGTCATCGTCATGCTGGCCCCGAAGCTGTGGATGAAGGCGCTGGGGCTGCTGCACCCGCTGTTCACGGTCTCCGCGATCATCGCCACGGCGAATCACTGGGTGCTGGACGCGGTGGGCGGCGCGGCCGTCGTGGCGCTCGGCTTCGGGCTGACCTACGTACTGGCGGGGCCCCGGAAGCTGCGGGTGCCGGCGGTGCCGGCGGCGGCGAGACCGCAGGATGACCTGCCGGTTCCGGTGCCGGTGCCGAGAACGACCGGCGACGCGGTGGGCAGCAGATCGGGCAGCGTGTAGGAGCGGGTGCGTCGGCGCACTCGTCGGCGGGGGCGACCGGGGCGGGCGTCCGACCGGGGCGGGCGTCCGACCGGGGTGTGACGGCCGATGGGGGAGAGCGCTCCACGCGGGGCAGCGGCCACGTGGGCGTGGCACCGCGGGCCCGGCGGCCTCGGCACCGCTTTCGCACCTGCGCGGGGTCACGGCTCCGGTGCGGCCTGCGGCGACCGGCCGGTGCCCTGCCACGCCGCCGTCACACGCTCCTCGGCGACGTCCAGGGCGCGGCGCACCGCCCCCGTGGCGACCGCCCGCTCGCCCAGGGCCGAGGCGCTCACGGTCACCGGGACCAGCGTGTGCGTGCGCAGATGGCGGCGTACCGGGTCGAGCAGGGTGTCCCCGGCACGTGACACTCCGCCGCCGATGACGACCCGGCCCGGATCGAGCACCAGCAGCAGCGCCGCGAGGCCGCGGGCGAAACGGGCGGCGACCCGCTCCACCATCTCGACCGCCGTGCGGTCGCCCGCCTCCGCAGCGGCGAACAGCGGCGCGATGTCGGGGGCCTCGCCGACCGGGGCGCCGGACTCCAGGGCCAGCCGGTGAATGGCCTCGGCGCCGACGAGCTGCTCGAACGGGCCCATGCCGTCGGCCGGGCGCGGACCTGCGGGCGCGTCGGGACTGCCCGCCAGGTCGATGAAGCCGAGCTCTCCCGCAGCGGCCGAATGGCCCCGGTAGGGCCTGCCGTCGATGACGATGCCGGTGCCGATGCGCCGGCCCCACTGGACGAAGACGAGGCAGTCCGAGCCGGTGCCGGAGGCGGTGCCCGCCCCGACGGCCGCGCCGCGCCAACGCTCCGCCAGAACGGCGAGATTGACGTCGTTGTCGATGGTCACCGGGCAGTGCAGCCAGTTGCGCAGCAGGGACACGGCGGGCAGTCCGGCCCAGTCGGGAATGCTGGGGGCGAGCAGGACCTCGCCGCGTTCGCGGTCGACGATGCCGGGGGTCCCCGTACTCACGGCCCACAGCCGTGACAGCGGCACATCCGCCCCGGCCGCCGCCGTGGTCAGGGCGGACCGCACCACGGCGAAGAGCTCGGGCCCGGCCACGCCCGCGTTCACCGCCGCCCGGTGCGAGGCCAGGACCTCGCCCGCGAGATCCGCGATCATCACGTGCACGTGGTGCGGGCCGATGTCCACCCCGGCGACGTACCCGGACTCGGCACGGAACCTGGCGTACTGGGCGGGGCGGCCCAGTTGCTGCGGCCCGGCGCCCGCGGTGGATTCCACCAGGCCGCACTCCCTCAGCTCGGTCAGGGCCCGTGTGACCGCGGGGCGGGACAGCCCGGTGCGTGCCGCGAGGTCGGTGACGCGGGCGGTGCGGGTCCCGCCGTCACGCAGTGCGGCAAGAACCGCGGCGACGTTCATACGGCGCAGGACATGTGGACCGGTGGCCGCCGTATCCCGGACTGCCATGTGTCTCAACTCCCTTGGCCGACCGCGCTGTCGGCACTGTACCCAGCACATCCGCGGCCCCGGCCGTCCGCCCTGTTGACGGCGATCGAGCAGGCCCGCATATTAACGAATGCTCCGTTAGTAAATCCGAAGCCGACGGTGCACGTGCTCCAGCGAGTCCCTGCCTTCCTCCACCGGACGAGGTCAACGTTGAGAAGCCTCAGAACCTGGGCTGCCGCCTGCGCGGCCACCGCACTTGCCGTCCTCGCCGGGGTGGTGTCCGCGCCGGCCGCCACCGGGGCGGACACCCCGCGCGGCAGGCCGGCCTTCGCGCCCGGACCGGCCGAGGCGGCGCTGGGCCGGCTGCTGCCGCGCCACGCCGGCCAGTTCGACCTGGTGCCGGTCGGCCGCCCCGCCTCCGGTGACTACTTCACCGTCTCCGGGACCGCGGGCCATGTGCGTATCCGGGGCACCAGTCCCGCCGTGCTGCTCAGTGGTGTCGACTGGTACCTGAAGTACACCGCGAAGGTGGACATCGGCTGGCCCGGCGACAGCACCTCGAAGCTCCCGAGGAGGCTCCCGGCACCTGCCGGCACGGTCCGTCAGGACGCCTCGGTGCCGCACCGCTTCGCCCTCAACGACACGGACGACGGCTACTCCGGTGCGTACCGGAACTGGGCCTCGTTCGAGAAGCAGATCGACGTCCTCGCCCTGCACGGAGTCAACGAGGTGTTCGTGCAGATGGGCGCGGACGCCGTGTACTACGACACCTTCCAGGAGTTCGGGTACGCGAAGGGTGAGCTGAGGTCCTGGATTCCGGGCCCGGCGCACCAGCCGTGGTGGCTGATGCAGAACATGTCCGGCTTCGGCGGCCCGGTCACCGAGAGGCTGCTGGACCGGCGTGCCCAGCTCGGCCGCAAGATCGCCGACCGGTTGCGGCAGCTGGGCATGACCCCGGTCCTGCCCGGCTACTACGGCACGGTCCCGCCCGGATTCACCGACCGCAACCCCACCGGCCCCGTGGTCCCGCAGGGCGGCTGGGTGGGCTTCGAACGGCCGGACTGGCTGGACCCGCGCGGCGCGATGTTCCCGAAGGTCGCCGAGTCGTTCTACCGGCACCAGCGCGCCCGGTTCGGCGACTCCACCCTGTACAAGATGGATCTGCTGCACGAAGGCGGCAGGCCGGGCGACGTACCGATCGGGGACGCGGCCAAGGGCGTCATGAACGCCCTGCAGTCCGCACGCCCGGGAGCCACCTGGGTCCTGCTCGGCTGGCAGAGCAACCCCTCCACCCAGCTCATCGACGCGGTCGACAAGAGCAAGCTGTTCATCGTCGACGGTCTGGCCGACCGCTACGACGGCCTGGACCGCGAAGCCGCCTGGCACGGAACGCCCTACGCCTTCGGGACCATCCCCAACTTCGGCGGCCACACCACGATCGGCGCCAACACCTCCGTGTGGACCGAGCGGTTCGCGCAGTGGCGTACGAAGCCGGACAGTGCGCTCCGGGGAATCGCGTACCTCCCGGAAGGCACCGGAGGAAACCCCGCCGCGTACGAACTGTTCACCGAACTCGCCTGGCACGGCGCTCCGTTGGACCACCGGGCCTGGTTCGCCGACTATGCGGAGCGCCGCTACGGCGGCGCCGACCCGCATGCCGCCAGGGCCTGGGAACTCCTGCGCACCGGCCCGTACAGCACCGCGTCCGGCAGCTGGAGCGAGTCGCAGGACAGCCTCTTCACGGCACGCCCCCGGCTGACCGCGGACACGGCGGCCAGCTGGAGCCCCGCGGCCATGCGGTACGACGCGTCGACGGTGCAGCGGGCTCTGGCCGAACTGCTCCAGGTCGCCCCCGAGCTGCGCGGATCGGACGCGTACCGGTTCGATGTGGTCGATGTGGCCCGGCAGGCCCTGGCCAACCGCAGCCGCACGCTGCTGCCGCAGATCAAGGCCGCGTACGAGGGGAAGGATCTGCCGCTGTTCCGGCAGCGGGCCGAGGAGTGGAAACAGGACCTCGCCCTGCTGGACCGGTTGCTGGGCACCGACCGCCGGTTCATGCTGGGGCCCTGGCTGGAGGACGCGAAGTCGTGGGGCGGCACCGCCGCCGAGCGGGCCGCCGCCGAGTTCGACGCCCGGTCGATCCTCACCACCTGGGGCGGCCGGTCCGGCAGTGAGTCCGGCGGACTGCGCGACTACGCGAACCGCGAATGGTCGGGCCTGGTCTCCGACTTCTACGCCAAGCGCTGGACGCTCTACCTGGACTCCCTCGACACCGCCCTCGCCACCGGCCGCCCGCCCGCCGAAATCGACTGGTTCGCCCGGGACAACGCCTGGAACCTGGAGCGCGGGAGCTACCCGGTGAAGCCCACGGGCGACCCGGTGGCACTGGCCGAGACCGTACGGACGTCCCTGCCGGCCCCCGTGGTGCCGGGCCCGGTCAGGGGGGCCGCCACGTCCGGCCGCTGCCTGCATGCCGAGGCCGGTGCCGCGACGGTGCGGAGCTGCTGATCCGCACCTGCACCGCACAGGCCGCGCAGCGGTGGGTGCTGCCCGCCTGAACGGGACCGGCCCGCATCCCCGCGGGCCGAAGGGGTGCCGGGGACGACTCGTCGTCCCCGGCACCCCTTCGGCATGGATCGCCGCCCGACCAGCATCCGCCCATCGGCCCGGGTCCGCCACTCGAACGGTTCAGGGGGCCGTCCCCAGCGCCCAGGTGGCGAGGGAGAGCGTGGCCATGGACACCACTGTCGAGGCCACGACGGAGTTGCGGGCCACACGGGTGTCCAGGCCGTACTGCTGGGCGTAGATGTAGGCGTTCTGAGCGGTCGGCAGCGCGGAGCAGAGCACGACGGCCAGCAGCTGATGGTCCGGCAGTCCCAGCAGCGGGCCGCCGACGACGAGGGCGATCAGGGGCTGGAGGAGCGTCTTGAGGGCGACGGTCACCACGACCTCCGCACGCTTCGTGCTCACCGCCCCCGGCTCGGCGGGCTCCCTCTCCTCCGTCGGACCGCCGGCCGCCGGGCGGACGTTCAGGGACAGCCCCAGGGTGATCAGGGCCGTCGGCACGGCGGCGGCGCCGAGGACGTCGCAGGAGTGGGCGAGGGCGTGCGGCAGCCGCAGCCCGAGCGCGGAGACGACGACACCCAGCAACGAGGCCATGATGACGGGGTTGCGCACCGGCATGGTCAGCATCCGCCGGAGCACGACGGCCCTTCCGGTTCCTCTCCCCGCCCCCGCTCCCGTCCCTGCTCCCGTCCCCGTGTCCAGCAGCGTCAGGATCACCGGGGAGACCAACAGCACCTGGAACAGGATGATCTGGGCGACGAACGAAGCGTCGCCGAGCACCTGGACCGCCACCGGGATGCCGAGGTTGGCGGAGTTGACGTAGCCGGACGCCATGCCGCCGATGGCCCGGTCGGCCGTCCCCCGGCCGAAGAGCCGGCCCGCGGCCGCGAAGCCGAGACCGCACACCAGCGCCGTACCCGCCGCGAAGGCCACCATGGAGGGGTTGGCGAAGGCGTCCAGCCGCGCCCGGGAAACCATGAGGAAGAGGGCGGCGGGCATGGCCACGTGGAAGACGAACCGGCCGAGCACGGCTTCCGCCTGTTCGCCGAGGAGACCGCTGCGGCCGACTGCGTACCCGAGGGCGGTGAGCGTCCAGATGGGGGCGAAGGCGGAGAGCAGGGCGTGCATGCCCGTCATGATCCTCGCGCGATCGTGCGCATCCCGCGCGGGGGTTCGCACGGGACGGAGGGCTGTTGGCACGGACGGCGGGGGCCGGGGCGTGAGGGGAGTCCCCGCCGTCCGAAGCTCCCGGAATCCGAAGCTCCCGCCGTCCCAAGCTCCCGGAATCCGAGGCTCCCGCCGTCCGAAGCTCCCGGAATCCGAGGCTCCCGCCGTCCGAAGCTCCCGGAATCCGAAGCTCCCGCCGTCCGAAGCTCCCGCCGTCCGAAGCTCCCGGAATCCGAAGCTCCCGGAAGCGGTCAGCTCCCGGCGGTTTTGGCGCTCGCGGCCGCGCTGCCGACCTGAAGCTGCTTGATCCCGTTGAGCCACGCCGAGCGCAGCCGCCGCGGGTCGCCGACCAGCCGCAGGTCCGGCATCACATCCGCGATCGCATGGAAGATCAGGTTGATCTCCATCACCGCGAGGGACTTGCCGAGGCAGAAGTGCGGACCGCCGCCGCCGAAGCCGAGATGCGGGTTGGGATCGCGGGTGATGTCGAACGCCTCCGGGTTCTCGAAGACCTCGGGGTCGTTGTTGGCCGAGGAGTAGAACAGCCCGACCCGGTCGCCCTTCTTGATCTGCTTCCCGCCCAGTTCGACGTCCTGGGTGGCGGTCCGCTGGAAGGAGACCACGGGAGTGGCCCAGCGGACGATCTCCTCGGCGGTCGTCTCCGGCCGTTCGCTCTTGTAGAGCTCCCACTGGTCGGGGTGGGTGAGGAAGGCGTGCATGCCGTGGCTGATGGCGTTGCGGGTGGTCTCGTTGCCGGCGACGGCGAGCAGGATCACGAAGAAGCCGAACTCGTCGGAGGAGAGGTTCCCCTGGCCCTCCGCGGCGACCAGCTGGGAGACGATGTCCTTGGCCGGGCACTCCTTGCGGGAGGCCGCCAGGTTCATCGAGTACGAGACGATCTCCATGGCCGCCTCGGTGCCGACCTCCTCGGTGATCGCGTACTCGGGATCGTCGTACGCGGCCATCTTGTTGGACCAGTCGAAGATCCTGGACCGGTCCTCCTGCGGCACGCCGATGAGTTCGGCGATGGCCTGGAGCGGCAGTTCGACGGCGACGTTCGTGACGAAGTCGAAGGAGCCGTCGTCGTCGGCCGAGGCGAGCGCCGTCTCGACGATCGAGCGGGCGCGGCTGCGCAGGGCCTGCTCCAGGGAGCGGATCGCCCGTGGTGTGAAGCCCCGTTGGACGATCTGGCGGACCCGGGTGTGTTCGGGCGGGTCCATGTTCAGCATGATCAGCTTCTGGACCTCGATCTGGTCGCGGTCGATCGACTCGTTGAAGCGGATGACCGCGGTGTTGGTGTGCGAGGAGAACAGTTCGGGGTGGGTGGAGACGTACTTGACGTCCGCGTGCCGGGTGACGACCCAGTAGCCCTCGTCGTCGAAACCGGAGATACCGGCCGGCTGGGTGCACCACCAGACCGGTGCGGTCTGCCGCATCTGTGCGAACTCCGGGTGCGGAATGCGGGCTTGGAGCAGGTCGGGGTCGGTGAAGTCGAACCCTTCGGGCAGATGGGGGCAGGACATCGGCAACTCCAGGTCGGTCCGAGAGTCGCCCGAAGTTGTCTGACGACCCATCAGAAGTTGCTCGAAACGTAGTAACGAGTTCTACAACTGGCAAGAGGGGCCGCCCGATCTGTTGCGTGAAGAGTGGGTGAGGCAGGTATGAAGCGGACGCAAGGTGCGTGCAAGACCCTTGCGTACCGGGGGTAAGCCTCATAAGACTGCTCGCAGAACTAGAACGCGTACTAGTTCCCTTCCGCGGGCGCCGGGACGCCCCTGCGGAGGCGCGAGGAGAGGACGAGCTCATGGCCGCGGAACCCGTCATCGTCGAAGCCGTACGCACCCCCATCGGCAAGCGCGGAGGCGCGCTCGCCAATCTGCATCCCGCCTATCTGCTGGGCGAGACCTACCGAGAACTCCTCGCCCGCACCGGCATCCACGCCGACTGCGTCGAGCAGATCGTCGGCGGCACGGTCACCCATGCCGGCGAACAGTCGATGAACCCGGCCCGCAACGCCTGGCTCACCGTGGGGCTCCCCTACGAGACCGCCGCCACCACCGTGGACTGCCAGTGCGGGTCCTCGCAGCAGGCATCCCACATGGTGGCCAACATGGTCGCCGCCGGAGTGATCGACATCGGGATCAGCTGCGGTGTCGAGGCCATGTCGCGGGTGCCCCTGGGCAGCGGATCCAAGCACGGACCGGGCAAGCCCTGGCCCGACGAGTGGAACGTCGACCTGCCCAACCAGTTCGAGGCCGCCGAGCGCATCGCCCGCAACCGCGGCCTGACCCGGGAGAACGTCGACTCGCTCGGGCTGATCTCGCAGGAGCGGGCGGCCGCCGCCTGGGCCGAGGAACGGTTCAAGCGGGAGACGTACGCGGTCCAGGTGCCGACCACCGAGGAGGAGCAGGCGGCCGGGCAGGGCATGTGGCGTCTGGTCGACCGGGACGAGGGGCTGCGGGACTCCACGATGGAGGGGCTCGGCCGGCTCAAGCCGGTCATGCCCACCGCGATCCACACCGCGGGCAACTCCTCGCAGATATCCGACGGCGCCTGCGCGATCATGTGGGCGTCCAAGCGGATGGCGCGGGCGCTCAAGCTCAGGCCGCGCGCCCGGATCGTCGCGCAGGCGCTGGTCGGCGCCGACCCGCACTTCCACCTCGACGGACCGATCGACGCGACCCGCGCGGTGCTCGGCAAGGCCGGGATGTCGCTCAAGGACATCGACCTCGTCGAGATCAACGAGGCCTTCGCCTCGGTGGTGCTGAGCTGGGCCCAGGTCTTCGGGCAGGACCTCGAAAAGGTCAACGTCAACGGCGGGGCCATCGCGCTCGGCCACCCGGTGGGCGCCACCGGGGCCCGGCTGATCACCACCGCCCTGCACGAACTGGAACGCCGGGACAAGGAGTTCGCCCTGATCACGATGTGCGCGGGCGGCGCACTGGCGACGGGAACCATCATCCAGCGGCTGTGACACGGCATCGGCGGGAAAGTCCACCGGCCGGGGTGTTGCCAGGTGTACCCCCGGTCGGGTGTCCACGCCGATACCGGCGCCGCGCGCGGTTGCATAGCGTCGTGCCCATGAACAACAGCAGCCGTACGAACGGCAACAACCTTGTGAGCGGCACCACTTGGGACGTGCGCGCGCGCCGTCGCGCCGCCCGCCGAAGGGTGGCGGCCGCCGCCGTGGTGGTTCTCGCCGCGCTCGGCACCGCGCCGGCCGTCGCCCAGCAGCCCTCCGGCGCAACCGACGCGACCCGCTCGGCGGCCGCGCACGGCAGAGGCACCCTTCTGGACATCACCCCCGTGGCCGACCTCGGCCGCGCCGACGTCGCCCGCTTCCTCGCCTCCGGTGGCATGGACACCGCCACCGTCCGGCATGGCCTGCGGGCCTACCGCCTCACCTACCGCACCATCACCCCGCAGGGCACCCCGACCACCGCCACCGGACTCCTCGCCCTCCCCAAGGGCGGCCCGCACCGGCTGGACCTGGTCTCCGACACCCACGGCACGATGGTCCACCGGGACTACGCACCCTCCGTCGGCGAGGACTTCGGCCGCTTCGCCCCCTACCTCCACGCCTCGGCCGGCCGCGCCGTCGCCGCCCCCGACTACCTGGGCCTCGGCAAGGGGCCGGGCCACCACCCGTACATGGACACGGAATCCGCCGTCACCGCCTCCGTCGACATGCTGCGGGCCTCCCGCACGGCCGCGCTGCGCCTGGACCGCCCGCTCACCGGCGAGGTGTACGCGAGCGGCTTCTCCCAGGGCGGCCAGGTCGCGATGGCCCTGGCCAGAGCCATCGAGGGCGGCGTCGACCGGCACTTCGAGCTCCGGGCCCTCGCCCCCGTCTCGGGGCCGTACGCCATCGAGCAGGCGGAGATGCCCAGCCTTTTCGACGGGCGGGTCAACGACACCAGCGGCGTCTTCTACATGTCCTACTTCCTCACCGCGCAGAACCGGCTCCACCCGCTCTACAAGGATCCCTCCGAAGCGTTCCGGGAGCCGTACGCGGGCATCGTCGACGACCTCTTCGACACCAACCACACCGAGGAGCAGATCATCCCGGCGCTGCCCGCGACACTGAAGGAACTGCTCACCGACGACTACTACCAGCAGGTCCAGCACCCCACCGGCGCCCTGCTGGCGGCGGTGCGCGCCCAGGACGGCAACTGCGCCTGGAAGCCGGACGTCCCGGTGCGCCTCTACTCCTCGTCCGGCGACACCGACGTGCCGATCGCCAACGCCCGTGAGTGCGCCGCCGATCTGGCCGCGCACGGTGCCGCGGCCCGGGTGGTCGACCAGGGATCGACCGGCCACAACGCCACGTACATGAAGTCGGGGCCGCAGATCGTGCGCTGGTTCGACACGGTCGCCGCGCGGCACTGAGCCCGGTGCCGCCGAGGGCGGGGCCGGCCGCAGCCCTGCCGCCGCGGCGGCGGACGCGCGCGCCGCTCAGTACGGCGAGGGTGAGGGGAAGGTGGCGGTGGGGCTGAACAGTGAGGCGTACCCCTCCTCGTACTGGCGGCGGTGCCGACCGGACCGGCTCACCTCGGCGACCGAGGGCGAGAGCGTGAGCCGTCCGTCGTTGGCGAGCTCCTGCACGCGCGTCAGCAGTGCCCGTACGTCCAGGCCGAGTTCGGCGGCGACCGTCTGCACGTCGAGACCGGATTCCCAGCTCCACAGCAGTACGGAGTCCATGCTGGGCGACCAGGCGACGGTGACCTCCGCCTCGATGGGCGGGAGCGGGGGAGGAGGGGGAGGTGGCGCGTCCGGTGGCGCGACGGGCGGTGCGACGAGCATCTCTTCGCGCGGACGCGGCACGGGGACCTCCGGCACGGGAGGGGGCTCGTCCGCCGCTTCCCGCACCGCCGGCGTGGTCCGGTTCAGGATCTCCTCGGCGAGGGACCGCGCGTCACTGCGCCCCACCGTGCGCCGTGCTAATCGCACTTCGCGCTCGTTCAGGCCCATCAGATCGGCGATCGATCCGTCGTCGCCGACCGTGACGGCGAACGCCGCGAGCGTTCTGCTCCGCTCCGCCTGCGCCTCGTCCAGCAACGCCTGCGCCCGGCGCATGCGTTCGTCACTGGCGCAAAAAGCTTCCGCCAGGACGGTGTTTCGATCCCAGAATTCGCGAGGTTCCACGTATGTGACAACGCTTCGGCGGCTGACGGGCACGGACAGCCAAGCAAAATGCGCCTAAATGGACCAACGGGTAATTTTGTTGGCCAAGCTATATGAAGGTGGTCATTTTTTGGGCGATCGGTTTTGACCGGTGCTGACCGGTTCCGAACGTGGCGAAGGCCCCGAACGGGGGTCGGGGCCTTCGCGCGAGCTCATGGGGTGCCGGCTCAGTACCAGTGGTTGGCCTGCCAGAACGACCAGGCGGCACACGGGCTGCCGTAGCGGGAGTTCATGTAGTCCATGCCCCACTTGATCTGGGTTGTGGGGTTGGTCTTCCAGTCGGTGCCGGCCGAGGCCATCTTCGAACCGGGCAGGGCCTGGACGAGGCCGTAGGCGCCGGACGAGGCGTTGGTCGCGCTGGGGTTCCAACCGCTCTCGTGGTGGACGATGTTGCTGAAGCACCGGAACTGCGCGGCGTCGCCGATCATCGACTTCGCCGTGTCCTGCGCGCCTGCTGCGACGGCGGTCGGCGCGGTGGCCGGTGCGGCCATGGCCGGGGTGACGCCGAGGGCCAGGCCGGTGGTGCCGAGGAGTACGGCGGTGCCGGCGACGGCGGACTTGCGGCGGGCGGTGCGGGGCAGGGCGAGGAGGTTGCGGGCGAACGGCACAGGAGTCCTGACGTCGGGTACGGGGGAGTCGCGCGACCGGTCCGGACGGTGCGGTGGTGCGGGTGGACCGGTCTGCGCCGACCGCGGTCCGTTTCGGTGGACCGGGCGGTGCTCGGCGACGTGATCCAGTGTTAGCGGCGCCGTCCGGCCATGGCAACGACCCCCGATACGAGCCCGCCTCGCACCCGGAACCGAAAGCCCTAGACCGCCCGAATCACCGCGAAAGGGTCATGGCAGGTGGGAGGGGGTGCCAAGGCGCCGGTACGCGGCCCGGCGGACTACTACCCCGCGTAGGGGAGGACCAAGGGCCTGTGGGAGTCCTCACTCGCCGGAGGCGTCGAATGTGACCTGGGCCTCGAAGGCGGCGCGCCGCGTGGCCCGGCGCAGCGCCTTCAGCAGCGTCGCGCCGACGGTGAGGGTCAGCACCAGGGTGAGCACGGCCCGGCCCAGGTCCCAGCCCAGCGACGTGGCCGTGCAGTAGGCGAGGAAGCGCACCAGGTTCTCCGGCAACGGGTCGCCCGGCCGGAAGGAGATCCCCGAGCCGAGGCCGGGCACGATCGTCCAGCCGTACAGGTTCATCACCGTGCCGTACGCGAACGCCGCCACGAACCCGTACACCGCGAGCATCAGCAGCTCGGCCCGCCCGCGCAGCCGGTCCGGGCCCGGCAGCAGCCCCGCGCCCATCGTGAACCAGCCCATCGACAGCATCTGGAACGGCATCCACGGACCCACTCCGCCGGTGAGCAGCGCGGACGCGAACATCGTCACGGAGCCGAGCACGAAGCCGAAGCCGGGCCCGAGCACCCGGCCGCTCAGCACCATCAGGAAGAACATGGGTTCCAGCCCCGCCGTGCCCGCGCCCAGCGGGCGCAGCGCAGCGCCGACCGCCGCCAGCACCCCCAGCATCGCCACCGCCTTCGCGTCCAGTCCGGAGTCCGCGATCATCGCGACGACCACGCCGACCAGCAGCGGCAGCAGCGCCGCGAACAGCCACGGCGCGTCCTGGGAGTGCGCCAGACCGGAGTCCGCCCCGGCCAGCAGCGGCCAGCCGAACGCGACGACGCCGATCGCGCTGACAAGGACGAGCGCGGCGATCGCGCGCGGCCCGAGCCGTACCGGCCGCGCCCGGCGCCCGCTCATGACGGGTCTCCCAGCGCGCCGCGCACCTGCGCCACGGTCAGCCACTCCTGCGGGGCGAGGATCTTCGCGGTCTGCGGGGCGAAGGAGGGGGAGGAGACCACCACCTGCCGGGTCTCCCCGTCCGCGACGGTCTCCCCGTCGGCGAGTATCACCACCCGGTGCGCCAGCTCGGCGGCGAGTTCCACGTCGTGCGTGGCCAGGACGATCGCATGGCCCTGTGCCGCGAGACCGCGGAGCACCCCGACCAGCCGGGCCTTCGCCGCGTAGTCCAGGCCGCGGGTCGGCTCGTCCAGGAGCAGCAGCGGGGGCCTCGCGGTCAGTACGACGGCCAGGGCGAGCGCGAGACGCTGGCCCTCGGAGAGATCACGGGGGTGGGTGTCGTCCGGCACACCGGGCAGCAGCTCGGAGACCAGGGCCCGGCAGCTGCCCGCGGCGGCGCCCGCGTCGGCGTCGGCCGCGGCGCACTCGGCGGCGACCGTGTCCGCGTACAGCAGATCGCGTGGTTCCTGCGGTACGAGCCCGACCCGGCGCACCATCTCGCGCGGCTGCGTACGGTGCGGGACCCGGCCGCCGACGAGGACGGTGCCGGTGGTGGGCTCGACCATGCCGACGAGTGTGGCCAGCAGGGTGGATTTGCCCGCTCCGTTGCGGCCCATGAGGGCGACGGTCTCGCCGGCGGCGACGGCGAGCGTCACCCGGCGCAGCGCCTCGACACGCCCCCGGCGCACGCCGAGCCGTTCGACCCGCGCCGGGGCGTCGACGACGGCTTCGGGAACGGCGGCGGCGACGGGTGCGCCGCGGCCCAGCAGCCGGGCGAGCACCCCGCGCCGCGCCGCCGGGGCGGCGGGCAGCGGTGGTACGGCGTCATCGACTGCACGGGCTGCACCGGCTGCACGGGTTGCACCGACCCCATCGGTCCCGTCGATCGCACGGGCGGCATCGGCGGCACCGGTTGCACTGGTCGCACGGGCTGCACCGGTCGTATCGGCGGCACGGGCCGCATGGCCGGAACCGGCGGCGCCGACCGCATCGGCCGCACCGACCCCATCGATCGCATCGCCCGCGTCGGCCGTCCCGGTCCGCACGCCCGGCCCGCCCGCCCGGGGCGACGGTCCGGGTGGCTGCGTCCGGGCCAGCCGCTCGCGCAGGTCCGACGCCCGGCGCCGGGCGTCGCGGACCGAGAGCGGAAGTGGTTCCCACCCCGCCAGCCGGCCCAGCGCCACGACCGGCGGGTGGACCGGGGAGACGGCCATGACGTCCGCGGGCGCGCCCATGACCGGTGCGGCGCCCGGTGACGGCAGCAGGACGACCTGGTCCGCGTACTGCACCACCCGCTCCAGCCGGTGCTCCGCCATCAGGACCGTCGTGCCCAGGTCGTGCACCAGCCGCTGCAGCACGGCGAGGACCTCCTCGGCCGCCGCCGGGTCCAGCGCGGACGTCGGCTCGTCGAGGACCAGGACCTTCGGGTGCGGGGTGAGGACCGAGCCGATCGCGACCCGCTGCTGCTGACCGCCGGAGAGCGTGGCGATCGGCCGGTCGCGCAGCCCGGCCAGGCCCAGCAGGTCGAGGGTCTCCTCGACCCGCCGCCGCATCACGTCGGGAGCGAGTCCCAGCGACTCCATCCCGTACGCCAGCTCGTCCTCGACCGTGTCGGTGACGAAGTGGGACAGCGGGTCCTGGCCCACCGTGCCGACCAGGTCGGCGAGTTCGCGTGGCTTGTGGGTACGGGTGTCGCGCCCGTCGACCGTGACGCGGCCGCGCAGCGTGCCGCCGGTGAAGTGCGGCACGAGACCGGAGACGGCGCCCAGCAGCGTCGACTTGCCGACCCCCGACGGGCCGACGAGCAGCACCAACTCGCCCTCGGGAACGGTCAGATCGACCCCGGAGAGGGTGGGGCGCTCCGTCCCCTCGTACTGCACCGAGACATGCTCGAACCGGATCACTGGCTCTCCTTGGAATGCGGGGCGCCCACCGGGGGCGGCACCGGCGCCACCACCGCGGGCAGCAGCCCGATCAGCACCGCCGCCGCGGGCCACAGCGGAAGCACCGGCGCGGTCAGCGGTACGACTCCGGGGTGCAGCGCCTCCGCGTCGACACCGCCCGCCCAGATCATCGCCACGGCCACAGCGGCACCCGAACCCGCGACCAGCCAGGCCCGCGCACCCCACCGGTCGGGCCGGTAGCGGGTACGGACCGAGCGGGCCCCGCCGAGCCGGAGCCCGGCCATCGCGGCGACGAGTCCCGCGATCAGCAGCGGCAGGCCGTACACCGCACCCTGCGCGGCCAGCAGCCCGTACGTCCCCGCGCACACCCCGAGCAGCCCGCCGAGCGTGAGGACGTTCGTGGTGTGCCGGACGGCGGACGGGACCTGTGCGCTGCGCCCGTATCCGCGCGCGTCCATCGAGGCCGCCACCGCGACCGACCGCTCCAACGCGCCTTCCAGGACCGGCAGTCCGATCTGGAGGACCGCCTTGACGCCGCCGGTCGGGCGGCCCCGCAGCCGCCGGGCGGTGCGCAGCCGCACCACATCGGCGACCATGTTCGGCGCGAACGTCATCGCGACGACGACGGCGACCCCCGCCTCGTACAGGGCCCCGGGCAGCGACTTCAGCAGCCGGGCCGGGTTGGCGAGCGAGTTCGCCGCACCGACGCAGATCAGCAGGGTGGCCAGTTTCGCCCCGTCGTACAGCGCGAAGAGCAACTGCTCGGCGGTGACCCGGCCACCGATCCGGACCCCCTTCGCCCAGTCGGGCAGCGGCACCTCGGGGAGCGTGAACAACGGATGCGTACCGGGGACCGGCGAACCGAGGAAGACGGAGAAGACCAGCCGCACGCCGACGACGAACAGCCCGATCTTGATGAACGCCCCGTACGAACGGGCCCACGGCGCGTCCGTACGGCGCGCAGCGACCACGTAGCCCGCCACCCCCACCAGCAGCCCGAGCAGCAGGGGATTGGTGGTCCGGGACGCGGCGGTGGCGAGACCGAGCGCCCACAGCCACCAGGCCCCGGCGGGCAGGGCGTTGCTGCGGGTCGCCCCGGGGGCGCGCAGCGGGCGCCGCGGCCGCACCGGGCGGGTGGTCGAGGCCGTCATCCGCGGCGGCGGCGGGCCTGCACGACTGCGGCGATGCCGAGGAGGAGAACGGCGCCGACCCCGACGAGCACCCCGGCGGAGGGACCACCACCCGAGCCGTCCGCGCTGTCCGCGGCGTCGGCGGCGGATGCGTCCGGGGCCCCGGACGCGGGGGCGGCCGGCGTCCCGTGCCCGGTGCCCGAGACCTGTTCGCCGCAGCCCGAGCCCGGATAGCCGGATATGGCGCAGAGCAGCGCCCCGCTGTTGTAGCGCAACGGCTTGGCCACCGAGGCGAGCGCCTCCGCGGTGCTCGCGTCCGGGGCGACCCGCGCGCACGCGGTACGCGGCGCGGGAGGAGTCTCCCCGGCCGGGGCGTCCGCCGCGGTGCCCGGGTCGATGACCAGCGCGACCCGCTTGCTGCCGTCCTTGGCCGGGGTGTCCGCGCAGATCTCCGAGAACCCGGGGGAGCGGCGCGGCTGCGCCGAGTCCTGCGAGTCCTCGCTCACCGCGAACCGGAAGCCCTGCACCGCGCCGTCGTCCGGCCGGACCAGGGACGGGCCCTGGGTGGCGTACGTCCAGCCGGTGCCGGAGCCCTCCCAGAACGACCAGTACCGGTACCCGTCCGCCCACGCCGTCCCCGCGCCGAGCACGGCCAGGACGGCACCCAGGACCACCAGGAGGGCGGCTGCCCTTCCCGCCCGCCTCACAGCTGCTGGTTCTTCCGGCGCCCGCTGATCAGGAAGCCGGCGCCCGCACCGACGACGAGACCGATGCCGACGTACCACCACACGCCGCCGATCACGTCGTCGCCGCTGTGGACCTCGTCCTTCTCCGTGGCCACGTACCCGGTCTCGGCGGACGGGTCGGGCGTCGTGACGGCCGCCGGAACGGGACCGGCCGCGTTCAGCCGGTCGACCAGGTCGACGCCGCCGAAGTCGCGGGCGTCGGAGCCGGTGGCGTGGGCGGCCAGGATCAGCTGCGCGTAGGCGGCGGGACCGTTCTGCTCGGCCCACGCCCCGGAGTTCTTCTTCAGCCAGGCCACGGCCTTGGCGGCCTTGTCCTGGTGGCCCGCGGCGGACAGCGCGACGACCGCGTCCGCGGTGTTGCCGAAGTCGGGCTGCGGGGTGGAGTCGGCGGCTCCGGGCATCGGCGCCAGGTCGAGATGGCCGCTGGTGGCGAGTGCGTCCGCGAGGTAGTGGGCGCCGTTCTGGGCGGCCTGCTCGGGCGTGAGCCCCGGCCCCGGCCCCGGGTGGCAGGTGGGCGCCTTGGCCGAGGCGTTGTTCCCGACGGCCATGGCCTTGCCCATCGTGCCGAGCACCGCGGCCGCGGTGGCGTCCGCGTTGGCGGCGAGCTTCCCGGCCTTGTCGGGCTGGTAGGCGAAGGCACCCCCGTCCTTGCCGCCGCACGGGATCGCGAGCCCCAGCAGCGGGGCGTAGGGGGTCTTGCCGCCGTGGGTCGTGATGTCGCCTAGCCGCTGGCCCTGCCGGGCGAGGGCGCCGATCACCAGCGAGGTGGAGTTGGCGTCACTGGCCGCGCCCGGGGAGTAGCCCCAGCCGCCGTCCTCGTTCTGTACGGACTTCAGCCAGCGGACCGAGTCGTTCACGGTGTCCCGGTGCCCGCCCACCTCGACGAGCGCCTGGACGGCGGCCGCGGTGGCGTTGGTGTCCAGCACGGTCTTCCCGGTGCACGGCTGGGAGACGTCGGGCCGGTACGCGGCGTAGGCGCCGTTGGAGCACTGCTGGGAGATCAGCCAGTCCACCGACTTCGCGGCGGGCGTGACGCCCTCGACCCGCTGCGCGAGGAAGGCGAGCGACTGCCGCCAGACGCCGTCGTAGGTGGGGTCCTTCGTGCCGTACAGCCCGGACGGCAGCGCCGCGGACGGCGAGGGCGACGGGGACGGCGCTGCGACCGCGACCGGGGCAGCGGCCGCACAGAGCACGGTGGCGGTGGCGGCGAGCGTTGCTGCTCTGCGGCGTACGGTCATGGCGGGCGGGGCCTCTCCTGTGGGGGGATCCGGGCACAGGCACGCTCAGGCACCAGGCTCCGGCCCCGTATTCCTCGACGGTGCCGACCACCGGGGTTCCGGTGGCGGGAGCCGGTCACGACCGCGGACAGGGCATTCCGGCTCACCGCCTGGAACGACGGTTCACGGCTGCGTGGTCAGTGCCGGATTTGCACCGGCTTCCCCCTGAACGGGCATGATGACGACTCGCACACTGTACCGGGCGGGGAAGGGCGGGTTCCGGGCCGGTGGCCGCGGCAGAGCCCTTCGCGGAGTGGTCACACCGCGATGTACGTCACAGGGTCGCTCCCCGCCACGGCCTCCGCGCGCCCCAGCTTCACCAGCCGCCGCAGATGCGCCTCGGCCTCCGAGACGGCGATGTTCCGCGAGCCGCGCGGGATCCGGTCCCACGGCCGGTTCCACTCCATCCGCTCGGCCAGTTCCCACGGCGTCAGGGCGGTGGCCAGCAGCCCGAGCAGCCCGGTCAGCCGCTCCTCGTGATGAGCCAGGAGTTCCTGTACGCGCCCCGCGGCGTCCGCGAACGCGTACTGATGGGCGGGCAGCACCTCCGCCGCCCCGAGCCTGCCGATGCGCTCCAGCGAGTCGAGGTAGTCGCCGAGGGGATCGGTGACCGCGGCGTCGTCCGGGTCCTCGTACAGCCCGATGTGCGGGCTGATCCCGGGCAGCAGATGATCCCCGGAGAAGAGCCGGCCCCGGCCGGGCAGATTCCCCGGATGCCGCTCCTCCAGATGCAGGCAGACATGGCCGGGTGTGTGCCCCGGCGTCCAGATGGCCCGCAGCGTGCGCCCCGCCAGGTCGAGGAGCTCCCCGGGAACGATCTCCCGGTCCGGGAGCGCGGCCCGCTGACCGGGCAGGGTGTGTGCCCGGCCCCGCTCGGCCGCGGCGGCCCGCAACGGCGCGAGATGCTCCTCGGGCGCACCGACCGCGGTGAGCTTCGCCACGAGATACGACAGCCAGGTGCCCGGCCGGGACTCGCGGGTCCGGCGCACGATCGCGGCGTCCGCCGCATGCATGGCGATCCAGGCCCCGGACGCCTCGCGCACCTGCCCGGAGAGGCCGTGGTGGTCGGGATGGTGGTGGGTGACGACCACGCCGTGGACGTCACCGGCATCCGCGCCGACGGCGGCGAGCCCGGCGGTGAGCGTGTCCCACGCCTCCGGGTCGTCCCAGCCCGTGTCGATCAGGACCGGCCCGCGATCGGTGTCGAGGACGTGCACCAGGGTGTGGCCGAGCGGATTGTCCGGGATGGGGACCTTGATGCTGTGCACGCCCCCGCCGTGGTCGGTCACCTGCGTCATGGGCTCGCCCTCTCTCTCCGAGGCATGGCCGGTGTACCGGACGTACGGGTGTGCGGTGCACCGCGCCCACTGTAACGAGAACTTGTTTCAGTAGTAGCCCCGGTCGACCATCTCTTCCGTCCGTGGTCCGCGTGCGCCGCGCGTCACGCGGACCACGGTTCCCGCGTCAGCGCGAACGGTGGGGGGCGGTCCTCACGGTCCGCACCCCGCGCCGGGCAGTGGATGCGGCCGGCCGGAAGGCCGGTGAACCCGGATCAGCCGTCGCTCACGCGGCCTCCGCGGCCGGCCGGTGCCACACGAGCCGCGGGGCGCGGGCGTCCTCGCCGATCCCCTCGTTCGGGGGGAACAGGGTTAATCGGTCCCCCTCCACTTCCCAGCGGCGCTCCTGCTGGGTGCCGACCCAGGGGCGTAACGACGCGATGTGCAGGTGGTGGACGACCCGGTCGCCCGTCACCTCGTAGGTTCCCGCATACCCCAGGTACGGAGAGGTCCTGAGCAGGGTCGCGGAGTCGACCGAGTCGGTCGACTCCGGCTCCGCCGCCGGTTCGGAATCCAGGTCCGGGTTCAGCACGCTGACGGACATGTGGCCGTCGGTGGTGTAGGTGATCAGCCCTGTCGGACGTTGCCCCAGGGGGTGTTCGAGGGTGCGGCCGGAGACGTCCACGATGGCGACGCTGCTGAGCAGCCAGGCGCCTATGAGGGGATGCTCGGAGGCATCCGGCCGGGGGGCTGATGGATGATGTGGTTCGGTGCGGGACGGGGTGTACACGTGATTCCCTTCCTGGGCGTATGGACTTTTGGACAGGTGCGTGGGGGACGGGGGTCGTTCTCGTCCCTACCCGCGCGGAACGCCCCGGAAGCGACGGACGTGCGAGGAAACCGGCCGGGCGGCACGGCGGCGGCCGTCCGTGCCCCGCGCTGTCGTGGCCGTGGACTCCTGGAACTGGAACTGGTATCAGTTCTGACACGCAGTCAGTTGGTGAGTCGGGAAACGCGCCGGGTCGCGGGAGGCAGCAGCCATGACCGAGCTTGTCGAACACGGAAAACTGTTCATCGGCGGGGAGTTGGTCGATCCGCTGGGCCGGGAGGTCATCGAGGTCGTCTCGCCCCACACCGAACAGGTCATCGGCCGGGTGCCGCATGCCTGCGAGGGGGATGTGGACCGGGCCGTCGCCGCTGCCCGGCGGGCGTTCGACGAGGGGCCCTGGCCGCGGATGACGGTGGACGAGCGGATCGCGGTGATCACCCGGATCAAGGACGCTTTCGCCGTGCGGTACGAGGAGATCGCCCGGGTCATCAGCGCGCAGAACGGCACCCCGTACACGTCCGGTGTCATGGTGCAGGCGCTCGCCGCGATGATGGTGTGGGACGCGGCGATCACCGTGGCCCGCTCCTTCTCGTACGAGGAGCGGCGGGACGGGGTTCTCGGGCCGCTGCTGGTGCGGCGGGAGCCGGTCGGCGTGGTCGCGGCCGTGGTGCCGTGGAACGTCCCGCAGTTCACCGCCGCCGCGAAGCTCGCGCCCGCGCTGCTGGCCGGCTGCTCCGCCGTGCTCAAGGTCTCGCCCGAAACCCCGCTGGACGCCTATGTCCTGGCCGAGATCGCCGCCGAGGCCGGGCTGCCGGAGGGGGTGCTGTCGATCCTTCCGGCCGACCGCGAGGTCAGCGAGTACCTGGTCGGGCATCCCGGCGTCGACAAGGTGTCGTTCACCGGGTCCGTGGCCGCGGGGCGCCGGGTGATGGAGGTCGCCTCCCGCAACCTCACCCGGGTCACGCTGGAGCTGGGCGGCAAGTCCGCCGCCGTGATCCTCCCGGACGCCGACCTGGACGCGGCCGTCGCGGGCATCGTCCCCTTCGCCTGGATGATCAACGGCCAGGCGTGCGTCGCCCAGACCCGGATCCTCGCCCCCCGCTCCCGCTACGACGAGATGGCCGAGGCGTTCGCCGCCGCCGCGGGCGCGCTGAAGATCGGCGACCCGCTCGACCCCGCCACCGAACTCGGCCCGCTCGTCGCGCGGCGCCAGCAGCAGCGCTCGCTGGACTACATCCGGATCGGCCAGGACGAGGGCGCCAAACTCCTTGCCGGCGGCGGCCGTCCGGCGTCCCAGGAGCGGGGCTGGTACGTCGAGCCGACCCTCTTCGGCGATGTCGACAACTCCATGCGCGTCGCCCGCGAGGAGATCTTCGGCCCCGTCATCTGCCTCCTGCCGTACGACGACGAGGACGAGGCCGTACGGATCGCCAACGACTCCGACTACGGCCTCAGCGGCAGCGTCTGGACCGCCGACACGGAGCGCGGTATCGACGTCGCCCGCCGGGTCAGGACGGGCACGTACAGCGTGAACACCTTCAGCCTCGACATGCTCGGCCCCTTCGGCGGCTACAAGAACTCCGGCCTGGGGCGGGAGTTCGGGCCCGAGGGGTACGCCGAGTACTTCGAGCACAAGATGATCCATCTGCCGGCCGGATACGAGGGGGCGTGATGGGGGACCGCTGGTCCGTCGAGGTCGACCGCGGGGTCTGCATCGGCTCCGGGATGTGCGTGAACCACGCGCCGGGCGGATTCGCGCTGGACTCCGCCCGGCAGTCCCGTCCGTCGTCGCCGGAGACCGACGCCAACGAGAAGGTCCTCGCCGCTGCCGAGGGGTGCCCGGTCGAGGCGATCACGATCACGCTGACCGGCTCGGGGGAGGCGGTCTTCCCACCGGAGGAATAGCCGGGACGGGCGCGGCGGAAGCGGACATGTCCTCGGTGACGGCCATTTCCCGGAAGGCCCGGAGCGGCCTGTGCTGCCGGATTCGGGCAGTGACCGCCGTCCCGGTACCGGTTACGATCCGGTCGCGGCAGGAAGCGTGTTCCTGACGCGACCGGTACGAGGGGTGGTCCGCCATGGAGCAACTGTTGGTGATGTTCGGGGTCCTGGCGTCGGCGGTCGCGTATCTGATCGTCGTTCTGCTTCGGCGCGGGAGTTCCCGTACGGAGAACTCCGACGGCCTTCTCATGGAGCAGCGGGCACGGGACGAGGCACGGCACACACGTGCCGCCTTCCACTCCGTCGCGATCCACAACTCCATGATCGGCAGATCCCACAAGTCCTGAAAAGCCGGACCGCCGCGCCCCGGAAGACGGCGACCCGGATCCGGACCGAACCGCGCAGTGGTGGGAACGGCCGGGTCAGCGGGGTGGGAACAGGACCAGGCACTGGTCCCATTCGTCCGCCGCCCGGCGCAGTTCCTCAGCGGTGGTCCTGATCTCGATCACGTACTCGTCCGGCCCGTCACCGTCCCGGCGCCGCGCGGGCGCCGCCTCGTAGCGGAGGTGTACGCGGACCGCCCCGGCGCCAGGACGCCCCGCGGCATGGCTGAACGACAGAACGGGCTCCAGGAAGGAGAGGCCCGGCAGTGTGCCCGTGAGTGTCTCCCCGCTCGCGGCGCGCAGCCACGGAGAGATCTGGCGTGCCTCCTCGGTCAGCAGGCACGGGTCGGTGAAGGACCAACTGGCCCCGGAGGTGGACACCCTGCCCTCGACGACCAGCCAGTTGTCGTCGTACCGGTCGCCGATGACCGCCGGGAACTGGTAGCGCAGCGGACGCAGTTCGATGCGATGTTCGTGATCCATGAGCAGCACCGCCCAAGGGTGTCACGCACTCTCCCGCACACCAACGTGAATAAACGCGGAACCGGCCGAATATCAGACGCCGCAGATCTCGGCGGGCGCGGTTTTTTCACCCGTGAAACGGCCATTTCGGTATTCGGGATTGGCTTCCCGGAGTATGCGGTCCTCCGAATCGACTTGATTCATGTGGTTCCGCCAGTTCGAGACGGGCTCACCGGTTCGTACATCCGGTGTCGGCAATCACGAAATATCCCGCCGGTGACTCTCTCAGCGTGTGCGTGACGAAGACGTTGTACAGGCCCATGTTCTCGTTCGAACCGTTGGCGTACGCGTAGCCGCCGGTGGTGTGCGCTCGTCCCGCCGCCACGTGCGCGTAGTTGGTCGCCGTGAGGCACCGGGCGGGTGTGCCGCCGGAGGCGGTGGCCGTCACCTGGGGCGAGGGGGCGCCGGATGTGGCCGATTCGTCGACCGCCGTGACCGTGTACTGGTAGGCGGTACCGGCGGCGAGGCCCGTGTCCGTGTACGCGGTGGAGGCGGGGGAGGCGACCTTCGTACCGTCGCGGTGGACCGTGTACGAGGCCGCGCCCGGGACCGGGTCCCAGGAGAGCGACGCGCTGTCAGCCGTGACGCCGGTGACCCGCAGGCCGGACGGGGCGGGCAGTCGGCCGCCGCCCGGTGCGCCCCGGTCCAGGCCCCAGAAGACACCCGTGTAGTACGTCGAGCAGAGGGCGCTCAGGAAGTACGCGCCCGTCGAACCGCACCGGTCGGCGCCCGAGCCGGCGCTCACGGCCAGGCCGTGGCCCATGCCGGCGACGGAGTACGTCTCCACGGCGGGCTTCCCGGACGCGTCGTCGTAGACGCTGCGTGTGGTGTTCCCGGGGAGGGTGTCCGTGGACGACGGGGTCTGGCCGATGCCCCAGACGTCCGTCCACTGGTCGCGCAGGGCCGTGGCGTTGGCGGGGTACACCGTGTAGTCGGAGGTGCCCTGCCAGATCGCCACACGGGGCCAGGGGCCCGCGTAACCGGGGTGGGCGCCGCGGACCTTGTCGCCCCACTGCGCGGGCGTCAGCCTCTGCGGGCCCGTCTGGCAGCCGGAGGCGGCCGCCTGGCTCGTCGCGCACTGGGCGGGCAGGCCCGAGGCGACCGAGCCGCCCGCGAACACGTCCGGGTACGCGGCCAGCAGGTCGGCCGTCATCCCGCCGCCGGCCGAGAGACCGGTGACGTAGACCCGGCGGGCGTCCGAGCCGTACTGCTGCTTCGCGTGCTCCACCATCTGCACGATCGAGGCGGCCTCGCCCCGGTCCCTGCTGTCCTCGGCCGGGTCGAACCAGCCGAAGCAGGACAGCGCGTTGTTGGCGGACGTGGTCTGCGGGAAGACCACGGCGAAGCCCCACCGGTCGGCGTACTCCGGCCAGCCCGAGTGGGTGTAGTAGTCGGTGGCGGTCTGCGTACAGCCGTGCAGGGCGACCACCAGCGGCGCGTTCGCGGGGAGGCCGGCGGGGGCGTACTCGTACATCTGGAGGTTGCCGGGGTTCGTGCCGAAGGCGGTGACCTGCTCCAGACCGCCGGCGGCAGCGGCCGGCTGTGCCGCTGCGACGGTGCCCGGCACCGCCGCGACGAGAACGAGAGCGGCCGTGGACGCGACGCGGCGGAGCAGGCGGCGCAGGACGGATGGGCGCACGGGTTCCTCCCTGTTCGGCCGGTGCGGCCGGTGCGGCCGGTGCCGGCCGTCGTTTCGGCTGTGTGCGCGGCGGACGCTATGGGGCCGGGCCTGCGGCGCCCATGGGCCGCGCGGACACTCCGCGGTCCCGGCTGTGTGCCGCACCGCCCTTGCGCACGTTGACATGGAGTGCGCTCCAGCATGCAGACTCCCCGCCAACGCCCGTACGGAGACGGGCCGCTGAGGGAGGACCCACATGCGCTACCGCACCATCGGCACCGACCCCGCCACCCGCCGGGAGGTCAGTGTGCTCAGTCTCGGCGCCATGCTGATGGGCACGCTCACCGACGAGGCGACATCGTTCGCGATCCTCGACCGGTACGCCGAGGCCGGCGGAACCTTCATCGACACGTCCGACAACTACGCGTTCTGGGTCGACGGAACCCGCGGCGGCGAGAGCGAGAAGCTGCTCGGCCGCTGGCGCCGCAGCCGCGGCGTCGAGGACGAGATCGTCATCGCCACCAAGGTCGGGGCCCGGCCGAACGTCCCCGCCACCGACTTCTCCCAGGGCATCGAAGGGCTCTCGGCCGAGGTGATACGCCAGTCCGCGGAACAGAGCCGGGAGCAACTCGGCGTGGACAGGCTGGACCTGCTGTACGCGCACGTCCAGGACCCGAGCGTGCCGACGGCGGAGACCGTCGGGGCCTTCGCGGAACTGGTCGCCGAAGGCACCGTCGGCCTGCTCGGGGTGAGCAACCACTGGGCGTGGCAGGTGGAGCGGGCCCGGACCGTCGCCGCGGCCGCCGGTCTGCCCGGGTACGACGTCCTCCAGTACCACCACAGCTATCTGCGGCGGCGCACGGACGCGCCGAGCCGACGCTCCCCGGACGGCCAGGAAGGGGTGGTCGGCGGAGACCTGCTCAGCTATCTGCGAGCCGAACCCGCGCTCGTACCGGTGGCCTACTCGCCGCTGCTGTCCGGCGCCTACGTCCGGGCGGACAAGCCGCTGGGCCCGGAGTTCGACCACCCCGGCACCACCGCCCGGCAGGCGGCCCTGCGGGCGGTGGCCGAGGAGACCGGGGCGACCGTCAACCAGGTGGTGCTGGCCTGGCTCATCGGCGGCGACATCCCGTTCGTCCCGCTGGTCGGCGCCTCCTCGGTCGCGCAACTGGACGAGAGCCTGGCCGCGGTGGACCTGGAGCTGACCGCGGAGCAGCGGGCGGTGCTGGACGCGGCCCACTGACGGTCCCCGGCGCGGGCCCGCACCATGTACGCCGCCACCATGCCGGCGTACGACGGTGTGTGCACCGGCCCCGTGTGACGCGGGCTCCGGCCTCCTTACGGTGACGACCATGGAGACTCCCCAGAGCCCCGACCACGGGCCCGCCCCGCACGCCGCCCCGGCCACCGTCCCGCCGCTCGCCGCCGGCCCCTCGCCGTCGTCCGCGGACCGGCTCCTCGCCGGGCGCACCGCCCTGGTGACGGGCGCGGCGAGCGGCATCGGGCGGGCCTGCGCGCAGGCCCTGGCCGCCGCGGGAGCCCATGTCCACGTGGTGGACAAGACCGCCGGCGCCGCCGAGGAGCTGGCGCGGTCGATCGGCGGGACGGCGTGGGTGGTCGATCTCTCCGACCCCGACGCGGTGGACACGCTGCCCGCCGGCGCGGACATCGTGGTCAACAACGCCGGGCTCCAGCACGTCGCCCCCGTGCACGAGTTCCCGCCGGACCGCTTCGCACTGATCCAGCGGGTCATGGTGGAGGCCCCGTTCCGCATCTTGCGCCGGACCCTCCCGGGCATGTACGAACGCGGCTGGGGGCGCGTGGTCAACATCTCGTCCGTGCACGGCCTGCGGGCCAGCCCCTACAAGTCGGCCTATGTGACGGCCAAGCACGCACTGGAGGGACTCAGCAAGGTGGTCGCGCTCGAAGCGGCGGAGCACGGGGTGACGAGCAACTGCGTCAACCCCGGGTACGTACGCACCCCTCTGGTCGAGAACCAGATCGTGGACCAGGCCCGTACCCACGGCATCTCCGAGGAGGAGGTGGTGGGCCGGGTCATGCTGGAACGCAGCGCGATCAAGCGCCTGATCGAACCCGACGAGGTCGCCGAGGCCGTGCTGTGGCTCTGCGGGCCGCGTACCGGGCACATCACCGGCACCTCGCTCTCCATGGACGGCGGCTGGACCGCCAACTGAACCCCCCGCCCCCTACGAACGCCGGTCGCCCATGTCTGAACCGTCCGCCTCCGCCGCGCCCCACCTGCGGCGCCTCCTCGATCTGCTGGCCGACGACGCCCCCGCCGAGGCGCTGGGCGCCGTCTCCTCGCAGGCGCGGGCCGACGGGGTGCCCGCGGGCGACCTGGCGGAGGTGGAGCGGGCCACCGCCACCGCCCTGCGGATCAGGGGCGCCCTGCGGCAGCACCGCCGCCGCGAGCTCCAGCTCACCGCGCTCTTCGACACGGCGGGCGATCTGGCCGCCTCCCGCGACCTGGACGAGGTGCTGAACGCCATCGTCCGCCGGGCCAGGATGCTGCTCGGCACCGACACCGCCTACCTCACGCTCCCCGACGAAGAGGCGGGGGACACCTACATGCGGGTCACCGACGGGTCGGTGTCGGTGCTCTTCCAGCGACTGCGGCTGGAGCTCGGCCATGGGCTCGGCGGTCTGGTGGCGCAGACCGCGAGCCCGTACGCGACCCCCGACTACCGCACCGACGACCGCTTCCACCACACCCGCAACATCAACGCCGGGGTGCTGGACGAGGGGCTCGTCGCCATCCTGGGCGTGCCCCTGCTCCTGGGCTCCAGCCGCGGCGGCACCGGAAAGGTCATCGGCGTCCTCTTCGCCGCTGACCGCGCCCCCCGCGTCTTCAGCCCCGACGAGGTCGCCCTGCTGTGCTCGCTCGCCGCACACGCCGCGATCGCCATCGACACCGCCCGCGCACTCGACGACACCCGGTCCGCACTGGACGAACTCGCCGAGACGAACGCGGAGCTGGCCGAGGCCAATGCCGCCGTACGGGCCCACTCGGCGGCCATGCGGCGGGCCGAGGAGTCCCACGACCGGCTGACCGACCTGGTGCTGCGCGGCCGTGACGTCAAGGAGGTCGCCGCGGCGGTCGCCGGGCTGCTGGACTCCCCGCTCACCATCCACGACCCGGGCGGGCGGCCCCTGGCGGCCGTCCGGCCCGACGGCACGGACTTCGCCGTCGACAGCATGGACGCCGGGTGGCTGGCCGAGACCGCCGAGGAGTCCCGTACGGGTGCCCGTGCCGTGCACCGCGACGGCCGGTGGATCTGCGCCGTGCTCGCCGGACGGGAACTCATGGCCGGCCTGGTCCTGCACCGGCGCCGGCAGCTCGACGACTCCGACCGGCGGCTGTTCGAGCGGGCCTCGGTGGTCACCGGACTCCTCCTGCTGCTGCGGCGCACGGTCGCCGAGACCGAGAACAGGATCCGCGGGGAACTGATCACCGACCTGCTGACCGACGCGGACCGCGACCCGGCCGGGCTCGCCGAACGCGGCCGGCGCCTCGGTATCGACCTCGACCGCCCGCATCTGCTGCTGGTGGCCGAGGGCGGCACCCGGGAGCGGCTGGTCCCTGCCGCGATGCGCTATCTGTTCGGCGGGGAGATCCACGGCGTGAGCGCCGAACACCACGGGAACGTGGTGCTGCTGATCGGCGCCGGCGACCCCGGCCCGGCCGCCGGTGACGTGGCGCGCGCGGCGGCGGCACAGCTCGGTCAGCTGGTCCAGGCCCCCGTCACCGTCGCCGCCACCGGCCCGGCCCGCGGCGCCCGCGAGCTGGCCTCCGCGTACGGGGAGGCCGCCCGCTGTCTGCGTGCCCTGCGGGTCCTGGGGCGTACGGGCGAGGGCGCGTGCGTCGAGGAACTCGGCTTCCTGGGAGTGGTGTTGGGCAACGCCCAGGACGTCGACGGCTTCGTCTCGGCGACGCTGGGGCCCTTGCTGGAGTACGACGCGCGGCGCGGCACGCATCTCATACGCACCCTCGGCGCCTATTTCGGGTCCGGGGGCAGCCTCATCCGTGCCAAGGACGAACTCCACGTGCACGTCAACACGGTGGTGCAGCGGCTCGACCGGGTGCAGGTGCTGCTGGGGCGGGACTGGAACGAGCCCGGACGGGCGCTGGAGCTCCAACTGGCGCTGCGCTTGCACGCGCTGGCGGGCGGCCGGGAGCGGTAGGGGCCGTCCGGCCGTCCGGGGAACGCTGCGGTGTCTCCGTCCTCAGGTGCCGGCCGGGCCGGGCACGCCGGACACGGCCGACAGGCGGCGGGCGATCTCTCCGGCGCCCGCCTCTCCCGTCAGCAGTGTGTAGTGGTTGACGTCCCGTACCGCTACCGGCGTCACCCCGGTGCCTTCGAGTCCGGCCGCCGCCAGGCGGGCCTCGTCGTACAGGCCCTGCTCCTCGTCCATCAGGCCCCGCTGCGCCCACAGCAGCGTCGCCGGGGCCGGCAGTTTCCGTACCGCCGTCAGTACCTCCTCGTCGAAGAGGCCGATGCCGTCGGTGCGCACCGCCTCGATGCGGCAGGTGGAGCGCATGGCGGGTTCGTCCCCGGTCAGATCGCGCTGGATGTACGCGTCGACCTCGGCCGACCAGGCCTCCGCGAACGCGGGGTGCGCCTGCCAGAAGGAGCGGTACGCCGCCCGGTCGGGGAAGGTCATCGACAGCCGGTCCATGGCCGGGCCGATCACGGCGGTCATCAGTTCGTCCGGGGAGAGATGCGTGGGAGCGGGGAAGCCGATGCCGCCGTCGGCCAGCAGCAGCGGCCCGAACCGTTCCGGATGGCGTACGGCGGCCAGCGCCGCCACGAACGCGCCCATCGAATGGCCCGCCAGCACCGCCCGGCCCGGGACCAGGGCCTCGGCCAGGGCGGCGACGTCGTCGGCGTGCCCGGCGATCCCGTAGGGACCCGGCAGGGCGGAACTCCCGGCCCGGCCGCGCAGGTCCGGGGCGATCAGGGTGAGGCGGCCGTCCAGCAGCCTCGCCACCGTGCCCCAGGACAGCGCGTTGGCCGTGATGCCGTGCACGGCGACGACGACCGGTGCGTCCGGCTCACGGGCCGGCCACCGGAGCACGGCCAGCTCGCCTCCGGGCACGGGGACCTTTACCTCTTCGTACGGAATCACGGGCGTCCGTTCTCCTTCCTGGCCTTCCTGGCCGGGAGCGTTCCGGTGGTGGCGGGAGCGCGGCGCAGCGCGGCCAGCCGGGACGGCAGCCGGGCCAGGCCGCCGGGCAGCAGGTGTACCACGGCCACGAACAGCACACCGAGCACGAACAGCGGCTGGGACAGCGGCACCCGCAGCACGGCGGGCAGTCCGGCGACCGCGCCCGACCCGGCCAGATCGCCGAGCCGGTGATCGGCCCAGGTGTAGAGGATGCCGCCGGCCATCGGGCCCCAGCGGGTGCCCGACCCGCCCAGCACCACCATCACCAGCAGGGAGAGGGTGAAGTCGGAGGTGGTCGTCTGCGGCGTCGAGCCGCCGGTGAGCAGCAGGTGCACCAGGCCGCCCAGCGCGGCCAGCGCACCCGCCAGGACGAACGCCGTCAGCTTGAAGCCGTACGGCTTCAACCCCAGTACCTCCACCCGGCGTTCGTTCTCCTTGATGCCCTCCCAGACCCGTCCGGTGGGGGAGCGGACCGCCCAGTGGACGACGGCGAGGGTGAGGACCAGATAGGCGAGCGCCACCCAGTAGAGGTTCGCGGTGTGCTCGATTCCCACGAGCGCGGACGGCAGCAGATCGGCGGGGGCGGCCCGGCCCTCCTCCCCGCCGGTGAGACCGCCGGGGTTGCGGGAGACCAGGATCGAGCCCGCCTGGGCGAAGGCCAGCGTCACCATGGAGAAGCCGATCCCGGTGACCCGCAGGCTCACCGACCCCAGCACCAGCGCGAGCGCGATCCCGCAGCAGAGGCCGAGCAGCGCGGACACGGCGAACGGGAGGCCCGTCTCCAGCAGGAACATGTTGGTGGCGTAGCTGCCCGCGGCGAAGTAGAGCGCGTGCCCGAAGGAGAGCAGCCCGGTGCGGCCGAGCAGCAGGTCGTAGCCGGTCGCCAGTGCCCCGAACAGCAGGCAGGTGGCGAGTAGTTGGAGGCTCCCGGGGCTTCCGAGGGGGCCGTCCAGCAGCCCCGGCAGCGGCAGCGCGCTGTACGGCGCGAGGAAGAGGAGGAGCAGCGCGGCGGCGGGCCACCAGCGGCGCAGCGGCCGGACGGTGCTGCCGGCGGCCGGTGCGGCCGGGTGTCCGTCGCGGTCGTGTGTCTCGGTGACGGTGCTCACGCGAGCCTCCCGGTCAGTCCGCGCGGCCGGACGAGCAGCAGCGCGGCGAGCAGGACGACGACGGCCAGGTCGCCGAGGCCCGCTGCGGTGTAGTAGTTGGCGAACTGCTGGACCAGGCCGATGACGACGGACGCCGCGGCGGCACCGGTCACCGAGCCCATGCCCCCGGTGACCACCACGACGAACGCGAAGATCAGCAGCGAGGTGCCCTGGCGGGGGTCGACCGAGCCGAAGTACAGGCCGCCGAGCGCCCCGCCGAGTGCGGCGGCCGAGCCGCCGATCGCGAAGACGAGGGTGAACGCCCTGCGTACGTCGATGCCGAGGGCGGTGACCATCGCCCGGTCCTCGACCCCGGCCCGTACCACCAGGCCGTGCCGGGTGCGGCCGAGGAAGAGCCGCAGCGCCACGAGTACGACGACCGCCGCCGCGACCAGCACCAGCCGGTTGACCGGGACCCGTGCGCCGAGCAGCCCGAAGGTGCCGGACAGTGCCTCGGGCCCCGGGAAGGTCCGGGCGTCCGAGCCCCAGATCCCCGACAGCAGCGCCGGGACGGCGAGCCCCACCCCGACCGTGGCGAGGACCTGCTCGCGCGGCCGGGCGTAGAGCGGGCGGACGACGGCGAGTTCCAGCAGCACGGCGGCCGCGGTGCCCACCGCCGTACCGAACAGGACCGCGAGGGCGAAGCCCGCTCCGCCCGGTCCGGCGCCGGGCAGATTCCCGGCGGCGGCCCACCAGGTGCCGTAGGCGCCGATGGAGAGCAGTGCCCCGTGGGCGAAGTTGAGCACGTCCATCAGCCCGAAGATCAGTGAGAGTCCCGATGCGATCAGGAAGTACAGCGCCCCCAGACCGAGTCCGGTCATGGTGAGCAGGACGACGGTGGACATCAGGAATCCGCCTCCACGGCCGGAGAAGAAGAGTGCGGGGTCACGGTCGCGACCGGGCCGCGGCCCACGCCCAGCAGGCGCCGTGCCGCCGCCGCGTCGCCCAGCAGCCCGGCGGCCGGCCCCTGATGGGCGGTCCGGCCGTCGGCGAGCACCACGCAGTGCTCGGCCAGGCGCCGTACGACGGCGAGGTTCTGCTCCACGAGCAGCACCGGCACCGCCTCGGCGGCCCGCTCCAGCACCTGGGCGACCTCGGTGACCACCTTGGGCGCCAGGCCCTTGGTGGGTTCGTCGGCGATGATCAGCCGGTTGCCGTTCAGAAGCGTGCGGCCGATGGCCACCATCTGCTGCTGCCCGCCGGACAGTGTCCCGGCCAACTGCCGTTCCCGGCGCTTCAGTTCGGGAAAGAGTTCGTGGACGAGCGGGTACGCGGGCGTGCCCCCGCCGGGCCGTTCGGCCAGGCGCAGGTTCTCCGCCACCGTCAGCCCGGCGAAGATCCCCCGGTCCTCGGGGGCGTAGCCGATGCCCAGCCGCACCACGGTGTGGGTGGGCATCGACACGGTCTCCTCGCCGTCCAGCCGCACGCTGCCGGTGCGCGGGACGAGGCCGAGGACGCCGCGTACGGTCGTGGTCTTCCCGGCGCCGTTGCGGCCCAGGAGCGCGGTCACGCCGTGCGGGGCGACGTCCAGGTCCACGCCGTGCAGAATGTGCCGGCCGCCGATCAGGACCCTCAGGTCCCGTACGGCGAGCAGGGGTCCCGTCGTCACAATCCCTCCCCGAGGTAGGCCTGTTGCACGGTCGGGTCGGCGGTCACGGCCGCGGGGGTGTCCAGCGCCAGCAGCCGGCCGTGGTGCATCACGGCGAGCCGGTCGGCCAGGCCCAGCAGGACGTCCATGTGGTGCTCGACCATCAGGACGGTGCGGCCCTCGTCCCGGTGCAGGGTGCGGATCAGTTCGGTCAGCGCGGGCACCTCCTCCGCGCTCACGCCGGCCATCGGCTCGTCCAGCAGCATCAGCCGCGGCTCGCCGACCAGCAGCACCGCCAGCTCCAGCTTCCGCTTCTCGCCGTGCGACAGCTCGGACGCCGTCGCCCGCGCCCGGTGGCCGAGACCCGTGCGCTCCAGTACGCCGTCCACCTCGGCGGTGTACGGGGAGGCGCGCCGCCACAGCCGGTACGAGCCGCCCCCGGCCGCCTGCGCGGCCAGCCGGACGTGGTCGGCCACGGTCGTCCCGGGCCAGAGGCTGGACGTCTGGAACGTGCGGCCGATGCCGCGCCGCGCCCGCGCGTGCGCGGGGCGGCCCGTCATGTCCGCGCCGTCCAGCTCGATCGTGCCCGACGTGGCCGTGGTCAGCCCGCTGATCAGGTTGAACAGGGAAGTCTTGCCGGCCCCGTTGGGGCCGATGAAGGCGAGGAACTCGCCCTCGCCGACGCTCAGCGAGACGTCCTCGACGATGGTCGCCCCGCCGACGGTCCGGCCGAGGCCGGTCAGCCGGAGCACCGGGGCGGCGGTCCGCGCCCCGGCAGAGTGCTCCGCGGTGGTCTCCGGTACGGCCATCGGTCAGCCCGCCGAGGGCTTCGCGGGCGGCGCCACCTCGTCCATCGGCTCGGTGGTCACCAGCTCCGGCTTCGCACCGGCGCCCTTCCCCCTGAGCTTCGCGACGAACATCGGCTGCACCAGCGCGTGGTCCTCGGCACGGACCTGCTCCTTGCCCTTCACCCCGTCGAAGCTCCAGCCCTCCAGGGCCTTCACCATCGCGGCGGAGTCGGTGGCGCCGCCCTTCTCGACGGCGCGCACGACCATCTGCGCCGCCGTGAAGCCGTCGGGGGTGAACAGGTCCGGGGTGCCGCCGGCCTCGGTGACCGAGTCGAGCATGGACTTCTCCACGGCGTTGCCGCCGCCCGCGCCGGGGAAGTAGTGCGCCAGGAACGACACCTTGGAACCGGCGTTCCCGAAGACCGGGTACGAGGCCGTCCCGGCGAGTCCCGTGACGACCTTGCCCGCCCCCAGCACGCCCTGCTGGTCCAGCGCGGTCCACAGCGCCGGTGCGGTGGAGCCGGCCCAGGCGACGAAGACGAGATCGGGCCCGCCCGCCTTGACCTGCCGGGCGAACGGGGTCAGGTCCGTGGCGCCGGGCGGAGCCAGTACGGAGCCCACCTTCGCCCCCTTGGCCCCGAGCACGGTCTTCACGGCGGCGACATTGGCCTGGCCGAAGGTGGAGTCCTGGGCCAGCACCGTGACCTTCTTGCCCTCGCCCTCGCCGAGCATCGCCCCGGCGGTGAGGATGTCCTGGTAGGACTGCCGGCCCGAGCGGAAGGTGTAGTCGTTGATCCCGGTCACGGCGTCGGTGGCGGCCGGTCCGCTGATGTACAGCACCTTGTTCTGGGCGGCGAGCGGCGCCATCTGGAGGGCCACCCCGGAATCGGTGGTGCCGGCCAGCACCTGGTAGCCCTTGCCGATCAGGTTCTTGGCCGCGGAGACCGCCTTGCCGGGGTCGCCCGCGTCGTCCTGCTCGGTGACCTCGATGCGGTGCCCGGCGACCTTGCCGGTGCCCTTCGTCGCATAGTCCAGGCCCGCCATGAACCCGTCGCGGTACTGCTTCCCGTAGTCCGCGAGCAGTCCGGTGCGGGAGTAGACCAGGCCCACCTTCACGGTCCGGTCCTTCGCGTCCTTCCCGGACGCGGAACCGGTTTCGCCCGCCTTCCCGGCGGCGGTGCACCCGGCCAGCAGGAGGCCGGCCGAGGCGAGCGCGACGGCGGCGGAGAGGGATCTGGGGGGACGGGCGGTGCCTGTGGCTCTGCGACGCATGGTGACCGGCTCCTCGGCGTGTACCTGTGATGTCGCCGAACCGTATGAACACCGTGCCGCCGTCGACATGGTGCAGGGCACCCCACCTGGCGCGGTGCGCATGTGGGGCCCGCACATGGGTCGAGGGCGCGGGCCGTCCCCGGGCCGAAGCGGCGGGCCGCGCCCGGGGAACCGGTGGGTACGGTCCCCGGGCGCGGCCTAGTAGTCACGCCTCGGCGCCGCGAGCGGTGGCCCGTCAGACGAAGGCGATCACCTGGGCCGTCGCCACGAGCACGCCGAGGGCGGCGAACGCGATGCCGACGATGCCCATCACCATGCCCGCGGTCGTCTGACCGCGGCCGCCGCCCTCGCCCCGGTCGGCCATCCGCCGGGCCGAGACGCCGAGGCGCAGCGCGATGATGGGCAGGACGATGGGGATCAGCACCGGCCCGAGGATGCCGAGCACCATCGAGGCCGTCGCCTTGCCGCTGGGCAGCGGGGCGCCGTACCCGTAGCCGGCCGGGGGCTGTACGCCGTATCCCGGTCCGCCCGGGGCCCGCGTCCCCGTCGCGCCGCTCGAACCGCCTGACTGGTCAGCCATGGTGAGGAGAGGTTTGTGGTGCTTTCGGGCGGGGCGGTGAGGGGCAGGTGAGGAAAGGACCCCGATCCGCTACGGGGTGTCCCGGGGCGCCGTCACGTCGATCAGCCGGCACACCGTCTCGATGTCTATCTTCACCTGGGCGATCGACGCCCGCCCCGACAGCCAGGTGATCAGCGCCGAGTGCCAGGTGTGCTCGATGACCCGGACCGCGGACCGCTGCTCCGGCGTCGGATGTTCCAGGCCCATCGCGTCCAGGATGATCGCCGTCGTGATCCGCGAGACCGTGTCCACCTCCGGGCTGACGCTGCGGTCCGCGAAGGTCAGCGCCCGCACCATGGCGTCCGCCAGATGCGGTTCGCGCTGGAGTGCGCGGAACGCCCGCATCAGGGTGTCGGCGACCCGCTGCGCCGCGTCGTCCCCGGCCGGGGGACGCTTGTGCAGCGTCGTGTGCAGGTGCTGGAGCTGGTCCTGCATGGTGGCGACCAGGAGATGGATCTTGGACGGGAAATAGCGGTACAGCGTGCCCAGGGCGACCTCGGCGGCCTCCGCTACCTCGCGCATCTGGACCGCCTCGAATCCGCCCCGGCAGGCGAGCTGGGCGCTGGCGTGCAGGATACGGCGGCGACGGGCCTCCTGGCGTTCCGTCAGGGGCGGCGATGCCGGCTTGGCTTCCGCTGTCATGTGTCCCCATCCATGGCTTCTGTCCGCAACCGGAGGGAGGCGCTCGGTCTCCCGGCGGCGCACAGCATGCCAGGGCGCCCGGTCGTGGCGCGAATCACCCGGTCCGGCCGTTGCACCGACGCTACCTGCCGGTAGATTCGTAGCTCATTGAACGATCCAGTCTGAAACTTGTTCTAGATTAGCGTGAGCGGTTACGCTCCGGCGAACACGCAGTGAGAAGGGGGCCGAGTGTGACCGCTGAGGCCGTAGAGACGGGCCCCCGCGCGGGCAGCGACGCGTCGGGCACCCCCGGCGAGCGTCCGTTGCGCATCGCACTCCTCACCTACAAGGGGAATCCTTTCTGCGGCGGCCAGGGCGTCTACGTACGCCACCTCGGCCGCGAGCTCGCCCGTCTCGGCCACAGCGTCGAGGTGATCGGCGCCCAGCCCTACCCGGTGCTCGACGAGGGCGTCCCGCTCACCGAGCTGCCGAGCCTGGACCTCTACCGCCAGCCCGACCCGTTCCGCACCCCGAAGCGCGGCGAGTACCGGGACTGGATCGACGCCGCCGAGGTCGCCACCATGTGGACCGGCGGCTTCCCGGAACCGCTCACTTTCAGCCTCCGCGCCCGCCGCCATCTCGCCGCCCGCCGGGGCGAGTTCGACGTCATCCACGACAACCAGACGCTCGGCTACGGGCTGTTGGCGGACCTCGGTGCCCCACTCGTCACCACGATCCACCACCCCATCACGGTCGACCGGCAGTTGGACCTGGACGCCGCCGGGACCCGGCGCCGACGGGCCTCCGTACGCCGCTGGTACGCCTTCACCCGCATGCAGAAGCGGGTCGCGCGCAGACTGCCCTCCGTGCTCACCGTCTCCGGCTCCTCCAAGCAGGAGATCGTCGACCAGCTCGGGGTGCCCCAAGGCCGCATCCACGTCGTGCACATCGGCGCCGACACCGACCTCTGGTCGCCCGATCCCTCGGTCGCCGAGGTGCCCGGAAGGATCGTCACCACCTCCAGCGCCGACGTCCCGCTCAAGGGCCTCGTCCACCTCGTCGAGGCGCTTGCCGAACTCCGCGCCGAGAACCCGCGGGCGCACCTGGTGGTCGTCGGCAAGCGGGCCGAGGACGGACCGGTCGCGCAGGCCATCGAGCGGCACGGGCTCCAGGACGCCGTCGAGTTCGTCAAGGGCATCAGCGACGCCGAACTCGTCGACCTGGTGCGCGGCGCCCAGATCGCCTGCGTCCCCTCGCTGTACGAAGGGTTCTCGCTGCCCGCCGCCGAGGCCATGGCCACCGGCACGCCCCTCGTCGCCACCACGGGCGGCGCGATCCCCGAGGTCGCGGGCCCGGACGGCGAGACCTGCCTGGCCGTTCCGCCCGGCGACGCCGGGGCGCTGGCCGGCGCGCTCGCCCGGCTGCTCGGCGACCCGGAACTGCGCGCCCGGCTCGGCGCGGCGGGCCGCGCCCGGGTGCTGTCCCGGTTCACCTGGAAGCAGGCCGCCCTCGGCACCGCCGCCCTCTACCGCGAGGCGATCGCCGCCCGCGCGGCCACCACGCGTCCCGGCGGGCGACGGTGACCCCGCAGTCCGCCCCCGCCCACTGATCCCCCTCGACCGCGAAAGCAGGCCTCCGTGCTGACCGTGGATTTCACCCGCTTCCCGCTCGCCGCAGGTGACCGAGTGCTCGACCTGGGCTGCGGCGCCGGACGCCACGCCTTCGAGTGCTACCGGCGCGGCGCCCAGGTCGTGGCCCTCGACCGCAACGCCGAGGAGATCCGCGAGGTCGCGAAGTGGTTCGCCGCGATGAAGGAGGCGGGCGAGGCCCCCGAGGGCGCCACCGCCACCGCGATGGAGGGCGACGCGCTCAACCTGCCGTTCCCCGACGAGTCCTTCGACGTCGTGATCATCTCCGAGGTGATGGAGCACATCCCCGACGACAAGGGCGTGCTCGCCGAGATGGTCCGGGTCCTCAGGCCCGGCGGCCGGATCGCGATCACCGTGCCCCGCTACGGCCCCGAGAAGGTCTGCTGGACGCTCTCCGACGCCTACCACGAGGTCGAGGGCGGCCACATCCGCATCTACAAGGCCGATGAGCTGCTCGGCAAGATCCGCGGTGCCGGTCTCAAGCCGTACGGCACCCATCACGCCCACGCCCTGCACGCGCCGTACTGGTGGCTCAAGTGCGCGTTCGGGGTGGACAACGACAAAGCGCTGCCGGTTCGCGCGTACCACAAGCTGCTGGTCTGGGACATCATGAAGAAGCCGAGGGCGACCCGGGTGGCCGAGCAGCTGCTCAACCCGGTCGTGGGCAAGAGCTTCGTGGCGTACGCGACCAAGCCGCACCTGCCCGTGGCCGCCGCCGAGGACCTCTCCAGGGCCGAGGCGTGACCACTCCCGAGCAGACCGAACACCTCGTACTGCCCGGAGTCCTCACCGCCGAGCAGGCCGCCGAGACCGTCGCCGCCCTCCTCGCTGCGCAGTGCGAGGACGGTGCGCTGCCCTGGTTCCGCGGCCACCACCTCGACCCGTGGGACCACACCGAGGCCGCCATGGCCCTCGACGCGGCGGGCGAGCACGCCGCGGCGGAACGCGCGTACGACTGGCTGGCCCGGCATCAGAACGAGGACGGCTCCTGGTACGCCGCGTACCACGACGGTGACCCGGAACGGCCCACCGACCGCGGTCTGGAGACCAACTTCTGCGCGTACGTGGCCGTCGGCGTCTGGCACCACTACCTCGCCACCGGCGACGACGCGTTCGTCGACCGGATGTGGCCGACCGTCTTCGCAGCCGTCGAATTCGTGCTGCGGCTCCAGCAGCCCGGCGGGCAGATCGGCTGGAAGCGCGAAGCCGACGGAACCCCGGTCGACGACGCCCTGCTGACCGGCTGCTCCTCCATCCACCAGGCGCTGCGCTGCGCACTCGCCCTCGCCGAACGGCGCGAGGAGCCGCAGCCCGACTGGGAGTTGGCGACCGGCGCACTGGCCCACGCGATCCGCAGCCACCCGGAGCGATTCCTCGACAAGAGCCGCTACTCGATGGACTGGTACTACCCGGTCCTCGGCGGCGCGCTCACCGGAGCGGCCGCCAAGGAGCGCGTCGAGGAGGGCTGGGACCGCTTCGTGGTCCCCGGCCTCGGGGTGCGCTGCGTCCTGCCCAACCCGTGGGTGACCGGCGGCGAGAGCTGCGAACTCGCCCTGGCGCTCTGGGTGATGGGCGAGTCCGACCGGGCGCTGGAGATCCTCCAGTCCGTCCAGCATCTGCGCGCCGAGGGCGGCATGTACTGGACGGGGTACGTCTTCGAGGGCAACCGGGCGTTCTGGCCGGAGGAACTCACCACCTGGACCGCCGGTTCCCTGCTGCTCGCGGTGGCCGCGCTCGGCGGCGACGAGGCGACCACGGCCGTCTTCAGCGGCGAGTACCTGCCGCGCGGGCTGGAACCGGACTGCTGCGACTGAGGGCCGCCGGGGCCTCTTCCCGGCGGGCGGAACCCGGACGGCGGCCCCGAGTGGCGGACCGCCCGGGGCCGGGCGAGCCTTGCGGGGCGTGGCGAATTCCGCCACTCACCGCAGAGGTCGCCGTGAGGTGCCCGGCCAGGGAGGCCCGCTGTGCCCAGTTCCGCCGTGAACGGTTCCGTGCCGCTCCGCCGTCCGCTCGTCCCGCTGCTGCTGTCCTGCGCCGTGCTCGTGGGCGCGACCGCGTGCGGCGGCGGTGGCAAGAACAGCGCGAGCAGCTCCGCGTCCCCGAGCGGCACGGCCTCGGCGCAGGCGCAGAAACTCGCCAAGACGCGGTTCGTCGCCAACGCGGGGCTCGCGGCCGGGGCGACGTATCAGTGGATCGTGAAGCCGTACCGCGCGGGTACGTTCAAGAAGGGCGCGGACGGGCGGAAGTTCGCCCTGGTCAAGGCCGGTCTCGCGGGTGGCTTCGCCTACAACCGGCTGAAGGCCGCCGCCGTCAATGCCAAGGGCGACCCGCTGCTCTCGAAGGCGGTCGCGCCGCTGACGGCGGGCATCGAATCGCTCAAGGGGCTCGGCACCAAGCTGCGCAACGGCCAGGCGGGCGAAGGCGACGTCGGCGCCTTCGAGGGCGTGATCAACAGCGTCAAGGACGCGGGCAAGAGTGCGGGCGCCGAGGTGAAGGACAAGGTGCCCACCACCTCGCAACTCGGCGGATAATCGATGCGGTCCCGGCCCTTGATCGAACTAGGGTACGTGCCATGAGCGTACTCTCACACGACCTCTACTGTGACGAAATCATCGGCCGTACCGACGCGTTGAGGGCGGCGATCAACGGCGCCGACCTCGGCGCGACCGTCCCGACCTGCCCCGACTGGACCCTGCGCGATCTCGCCGTCCACGTCGGTGGAGCGCACCGCTGGGTGAGCGAGATCGTACGCACCCGGGCCACCGAAATGGTCCCGCTCCAACAGGTGGCGGAGTCCAGGCCCGAGGGCGACGACCCCGCCGTGCTCGACGCCTGGCTGGCGGACGGGGCGGCGGAGACCGCCGGGCTCCTGCGCGCGGCCGGCCCCGACGAGAAGGTGTGGTCCTGGGGATGGGAGCGCAGCACCGGCTTCTGGTCCCGCCGCATGGCGCACGAGACGATCGTCCACCAGGCCGACGCGGCGCTCACCGCGGGGGCCGGGTACGAGGTGGCTCCGGAGCTGGCCGCGGACACCATCGAGGAGTGGCTGGAGATCATCGCCTTCGTGCGGTCCACCGGCGACAAGAGGGCCGCCGGGCTGACCGGCGCCGGGCGCTCGATCCATCTGCACGCCACGGACGTACCGGATGCCGAGTGGCTGATCGAGTTCGGCGCGGACGGCTTCGGCTGGCGGCACGCCCACGAGAAGGCGACGGTGTCCCTGCGGGGCCCGCTCACCGACGTCATGCTGGTCTTCAACCGGCGCCTTGCGGCGGACAGCGACCGCGTCGAGGTGCTGGGGGACGCGGAGCTGCTGGACTTCTGGCTGGAGCGCACCACCTTCGGCTGAGCGCGTACCGGCCGCCGCCGCCCGCCGGGCGCTCCGCGTCCGCTGTGCGGGCGGGGCGGTGCTGAGCCAAGCTGGAGAGGAGAGCCCGTTGTGTCCGGCGGCCCCGGTGGAGGTGCCGATGGAGCCCGTCCGCGCCCTGAGACGGATCGCCTTCCTGCTGGAACGCGGCAGGGCCGCGACCTACCGCGTCCAGGCGTTCCGCGCCGCCGCCGACACGGTGGCGGCGATGGCGGACGGCGAGGCCGCGCGGCGGGCGGCGGACGGCTCGCTGGAGACGGTCAGGGGCATCGGGCCGAAGACCGGGCAGGTGATCCGCGAGGCGGTGGCCGGGGAGGTGCCCGGCTACCTGGAGCGGCTGGAGGAGGAGGCCGCCGCCGCCCCGCTCCCCGAGGGCGGCGGCAGCCTCCTCGCGCTGCTGCGCGGCGACTGCCATCTGCACTCCGACTGGTCGGACGGCGGCAGCCCGATCGAGGAGATGGGCCGCACAGCGGCGGAGCTGGGCCATGAGTGGGCGGTCCTGACCGACCACTCGCCCCGGCTGACCGTGGCGAACGGGCTCTCCCCGGAGCGGCTGCGCCGCCAGCTGGACGCGATCGCCGGACTCAACAGGCAGTGGGCGCCGTTCCGGCTGCTCACCGGCATCGAGTGCGACATCCTCCCCGACGGCTCCCTCGACCAGGAGGAGGAGCTGCTGGAACAGCTGGACGTCGTGGTCGTCTCCGCGCACTCCGCACTGCGGATGGACCCCGCCCCCATGACCAGGCGCCTGCTCGCGGCCGTCCGCCATCCGCGGGCGAACGTCCTCGGGCACTGCACCGGGCGGCTGCTCACCGGCCGGGGCCGCCCGGAATCCCGGTTCGACGCGGACGAGGTCTTCGCCGCGTGTGCGGAGGCGGGCACGGCGGTGGAGATCAACAGCCGTCCCGAACGGCTCGACCCGCCCCGCCGGCTGCTGCGCCGCGCCGTCGGCGCGGGCACCCTGTTCGCCGTCGACAGCGACGCACACGCGCCGGGACAGCTGGACTGGCAGATCCACGGCTGCGCCCGCGCGGAGGAGTGCCGCGTCCCGGCGGAGCGCGTGGTCACCACCTGGCCGGCCGGCGAGCTGCTGGCCTGGTCGCGCGGGGGTACGACCCCGGAGCGGGTCCGTTCCGGGGCGGACGGGGCGGACGGGGCGGTCGGCGCAGCCCCGGGACGGGAGTGGTGAAGCCATGACGGCCACAAGCGTGCGAGGGATCGACCACATCGGGGTCACGGTCCCCGATCTGGAGACCGCGACCCTCTTCCTCGTCAGGGCGTTCGGCGCCGAGGTGCTGTACGACGGCCTGCGCCGCCATGACGGGCCGCGCGCAGGACCGGAGGTCGAGCGCCGGCTCGGTGTCCCGGCGGGTACCCAGCAGTTGGCGGTCCGGATGCTGGCCCTCCCCGGCGACGGACCGGGCATCGAGCTGTTCGAGTTCCAGGGGCCCCGCCGCGAACCCCCGGTGCGGCCCTGCGACTTCGGCTGGCAGCATGTGGCCCTCTACGCGGACGACCTGGACGCGGCCGTACGGAAATGTGTCGCCGCGGGCGCCTCGCTGCTCGCCGAGGCGCAGCCGCTGCCGGGTCCCGAAGCGGGGGAGCGCAACCGGTTCGCGTATCTGCGCACCCCGTGGGGCAGCACCCTGGAACTCCTGACGTACCCCGACCCCCAGCCCTGGGAGCACACCGCGACACGGCGGCGCGTCCGCCCCACCCCGGTCGCCACCGGAGCCTGGCCCACGGACCCGGCCCGGCCGGCGGCCTGAGGTCTGCCCCGCCGTCCCCGGCGCCCGCCGCGGATGACGGGACAGCCCTCAGTTGAGCTCCGCGAGCACCCGCAGGGTGTGCGGGTCCGGCGCCGTCACCAGCAGATCGGTCACCGGCCCCTTGCGCCACAACTCCAGCCGTTCCGCGATGCGCCGGCGCGGGCCGACGAGCGAGATCTCATCGGCGAACGCGTCCGGTACGGCCAGCACCGCCTCCTCCTTGCGCCCTTCGAGGAAGAGCCGCTGGATCCGCCGCGCCTCCTCCTCGAAACCCATCCGTGCCATCAGATCGGCGTGGAAGTTGCGGGCCGCGTGCCCCATGCCCCCGATGTAGAAGCCGAGCATCGCCTTCACCGGCAGCAGCCCCTCGGCCACATCGTCACAGACCCGCGCCCGGACCATCGGCGCGATCATGAATCCGTCGGGCAGACCGGTCAGCGACGCCTCGTACACATCGGTGCGCAGCGGCGACCAGTACAGCGGCAGCCAGCCGTCGGCGATCCGTGTCGTCTGCGCGATGTTCTTCGGCCCCTCCGCCCCGAGCAGCACGGGCAGCCGCGCCCGCAGCGGATGCGTGATCGGCTTCAGCGGCTTGCCCAGACCGGTGCCGTCCGGGCCGTCGTACGGGTGGGAGTGGAAGCGCCCGGCCAGTTCCACGGGGGCCTTGCGGCCGAGCACTTGGCGGATGACGTCGACGTACTCGCGGGTGGCGGTCAGCGGGCTCTTCGGGAACGGCCGCCCGTACCAGCCCTCCACCACCTGCGGCCCGGACAGCCCCAGGCCGAGCATCATCCGGCCGCCGGAGAGATGGTCGAGGGTGAGGGCGTGCATGGCGGTCGCGGTCGGGGTGCGCGCCGCCATCTGTGCGATGCCGGTGCCCAGCCGGATCCGGGAGGTGTGTGCGGCGATCCAGGTCAGCGGGGTGAACGCGTCGGAGCCCCAGGCCTCCGCCGTCCACACCGATGCGTATCCCAGTGCCTCCGCCTCCCGGGCGAGGTCCAGGTGGGCGGGGTCCGGGCCGCGGCCCCAGTAGCCGAGCGCGAGTCCGAGCCGCATTCCGCCGCCTCCCAGTATTCCTGACGGTGTGTCAGTTGTCTGACGCACGGACGGAGGGTACGACAGCGGCCCCCCGCCCGGAAGGGGCGGGGGGCCGCTGTTCGTCCTGCGGGGGCGTGGACTCAGCCGCGCTGGATGCCCGTGGTGTCCTGGAGCACCCCGCGACGGCCGTCCTGCGTCTGGGCGATGAGCGCGGCACCGCGCTGCTCCACCGCGAGGTACCAGGTGCCGGGCGCCAGTTCGGCGATCGGTGACGGCGAACCGTCCTCCCCGTACAGCGGGCGGGCCACCGGCACCGCGAACCAGAACGGTGTGAAGTCACCGGTCGCCGCACCGGCCGCCGGGGCCGGCTGGGCCTTCTGCGGCTCGGGCTGACCGGGCTGCGGCTGACCGGCCTGCGGCTGCGCGCCGTACGGCTGCTGCTGACCCGGCTGCGCGCCGTACGGCTGCTGCTGGGCGCCGGGGTAGCCGTATCCCTGGCCGGGCTGCGGCTGACCGCCGTACGGCGGCTGCACGGCCTGCGGACGCGGGGAGCCCATCAGCGGTGCCTTGAGCGCGGGGACCAGCGGGGTGGCGATCGCGCCGCCCGCGAGCACGATGGACCCGAGCAGGCCGAGGATCATTCCGGCGCCGGCGTTGCTGGCGTCGATGGTCGTCCAGAATGCCGTCCACAGCGCGAAGACGCAGAAGGCGGCACCGAATTGACCGAGGTCGAGCCCGACGACCTTGCGGTTCGGCATGGCACGGCCCACAACGACCAGCGCCGCACCGATGATTCCGGCCAGGAAGACGCTCATGAGGATCCCGAGGGCGTCCCAGGCGTTCGGGGCGTTGTAGCTGGAGCAGTTGAGGCCCGCAGGGCAGTCGAAGCCGGAGAGGTCGAGGAAAGAGGCGATGAACAGCACCACCGCTGCTCCGATCACCACGCCGTCGCCTCGAGTGAGGGAGCGGATATTCACGTGAAGGTCCTTAGTCGGTCGTCTCGTCGGGGCGGTCGTCGCTGCCGCCTGTACGGGTACGGCGGGCACGGCGCGAAGCTCGGGGGCGGCTCCATCGTACGGATGAATCTATCGTCTGCCCGGCCGGGTTGTGCCCCTGCCCGGAGCTCGGACGCACTTCCCCCCAATTTCGCCTCAGAACTACCTCTTGCTACCCCTTCAGGTAGCTGCTGATGCCCTCGGCAATGCCCTGCGCCGCCTTCTGACGCCATCCCGCGCTGGTGAGCAGGGCGGCATCCTTCGGATCACGCATATTGCCGCATTCGATGAAGACTTTGGGCACGGTCGACAAATTCAGTCCGCCCAGATCCTTGCGGATGTCCAACCCGCTATTGCCGCCGACGTAATTGGAAGGCGCACTTCCGGTATCGCGGACGAAGAGGCCGGCGATCCGGGTGCCGAGATCGCGCGACGGCTCGACGATCTTCGAGGTGTCCGCCGCCCCGCCCCGCACCAGTCCGGGAAGGATCACGTGGAAGCCGCGGTTGCCGACCGCGGAACCGTCCGCGTGCACCGAGACCACGGCGTCCGCCCCGGCTTCGTTGCCGATCCGGGCGCGCTCGTCGACACAGGGCCCGTACGGGCGGTCGTTGTCGTATGTCAGCACGACGTTCGCGCCCTGCGCGCGCAGGAGCGTGCGCAGCCGGTGCGACACGTCGAGGGTGAACCGGGCTTCCGCGTAACCGGAGTCGGTCGATGTCCCGGTGGTGTCGCACTCCTTGTGCGTGGTGCCGATGTCCACCTGGCGGTTGATCTCGCGGGTGTGCAGATGGTTGCCGGGGTTGTGTCCGGGGTCGATGACGACGGTCTTCCCGGACAGCGGTCCGGTGGCCCGGCCGCCCGTGGACTTCGAGGGCTTCGCGGACGGGGCGGTGGAGGCGGAGGTCTTCTCCGGGGCCGGGGCGCTCTTCGACGGCGGGGCCGACGACGGCGCGGCGGTGGTACCGCCGCCGCCCGGCACGGGCCGGGCCTGCGCCCCGCCGCCGTCTTCGCCCGCGCCGCAGCCCGCGGCGGTCAGGGACACGGCGGCGAGCACGGCGGCGGCGAGCAGGGGCCGGCGGCGCGGTGTGGGGGGAACGCTCTCGTCGTACGGCACCCCGCGATGCTATCGGGGCCCTTCGGCCGACCGGCCCGGATGCCTCGCACCTGCGCCCCGTGCCCGAACCCGGCCCGCTCGGAGCCCCGTTCCGGTACGCCTCGGTACTCGCTCGGATGCCCGTTCCGGTACGGGGCAGCACCTGCCCGGATGCCTGGTCCGGTACGCGGCAGCACCTGCTCGGAGTCCCGTTCCGGTACGCCTCGGTACTCGCTCAGATGCCCGTTCCGGTGCGCCGCAGCACCCGCAGCGAATCCGTCACCGAGACCTCGGCGAACGCGCCGGAGGCCAGCGCCCGCAGATACACGCGGTACGGGGCCTGGCCGCCGTGCGCCGGATCAGGGAACACGTCGTGGATCACCAGCAGCCCGCCCTCGGCGACATGCGGGGCCCAGCCCTCGTAGTCGCCGTTCGCATGCTCGTCGGTGTGGCCGCCGTCGATGAAGACGAGTCCGAGCCTTCCGCCCCACACGGCCGCGACCTGCGGAGACCGTCCGACCAGTGCCACGACGTGGTCTTCGAGACCGGCCGCGTGCAGGGTCCTGCGGAACGTCGGCAGCGTGTCCATCCGGCCGACCTCCGGGTCCACGACGGTCGGGTCGTGGTACTCCCAGCCGGGCTGCTGCTCCTCGCTGCCGCGGTGGTGGTCGACGGTGAGGGCCGTCACACCGGCCGCTCGGGCGATGTCGGCGAGCAGGACGGTGGAGCGCCCGCAGTAGGTGCCGACTTCGAGGATCGGCAGCCCGAGAGCCGCGGCCTCGGCGGCGGCCCGGTACAGCGCCAGTCCTTCGACCACCGGCATGAAGCCCTTGGCGGCCTGGAAGGCGGCGAGAATCTCGGGCGACGGCTCGGCGACGGACTCGGCGGGCACGGGTTCCTCCTGGTGGGACGGTTCTGCGGGGTGCGCGTTCGACGGCGCCCCATCGTGCCGTACGCCCCCGCCGAAGACATCGGCGGGGGCGTACGCGGGGTGAGCCCGGGTCGGGGCGCCACCTGGCGGGGCTCTGATGTGGAGGTCAGCAGCTCTGCCAGAGTCGGGTCATGACGCGGACGCCGAAGCGCAGGCCCTCCAGCGGGACGCGCTCGTCCACGCCGTGGAACAGCCGGCCGTAGTCCAGGTCGTGCGGGAGCTTGAGGCCCTTGAAGCCGAAGCAGCGGATGCCGAGGTGGGTGAAGGCCTTGGCGTCGGTGCCGCCGGGGTTGCAGTACGGGACCGGGTGGCCGTCCGGGTCCTCGGCGCGCACGGCCTCGCACATGGCGTCGACCAGCGGGCCGTCGAACGTCGTCTCCAGCGCGATGTCGTGGTTGACCCACTCGCGGGTGACGGAGGGGAGGAGGAGTTCGTCGATCGTGTCGATCAGCTCCTGCTCGTGGCCGGGGAGAAAGCGGCCGTCCACGCGGGCGGTCGCCTTTCCGGGGATGACGTTGGTCTGGTAGCCCGCGTCGAACATGGTGGGGTTCGCGGAGTTGCGGAGCACCACCTGCATGAAGTCGGAGACCGGGCCGAGCCTGGCGAGGCTGCCCTCGATGTCGTTCTCGTCGAACTCGACCCCGTAGAGGCGGGCGGCTTCTTCGAGCAGGGCGCGGACCGGTGCGATCAGGCGGACCGGGAAGGTCGCGCGGCCGATGCGGGTCAGCGACTCGGCGAGGTCGGTGACCGCGTTCTCGTCGTTGGGGGACGAGCCGTGGCCGGCCCGGCCGGTGGCGGTGAGCTCCATCCAGGCCATGCCGCGCTGGGCGTTCTCGATCGGGTAGAGGCGACGGGTGTCGTCGATGGCGAAGGAGAAGCCGCCGCCCTCGCCGATGGCCTCGGTGACCCCGGAGAAGAGCTCCGGGCGGTGCTCGACCAGCCAGTGGGCGCCGAACTTCCCGCCCGCCTCCTCGTCGGCGAGGAAGGCGAGGACCAGATCGCGCGAGGGCCTGGTGCCGGTACGGGCGAAGTGGCGGGCGGTGGCCAGCATGACGGCCACCGTGTCCTTCATGTCGATCGCGCCGCGGCCCCAGAGGTAGCCGTCGCGGATCTCGCCGGAGAACGGCGGGACCTGCCACTCGGAGGCGTCGGCGGGGACCACGTCCAGATGGCCGTGGACGAGGAGGGCGCCGCGCTCCGGGTCGCCGCCCGCGATCCGGGCGATGACGTTGGCGCGGCCCGGGGCGGACTCGACCAGCTCGGATTCGATGCCCACCTCGGCGAGGCGGCCCACCACCCAGTCGGCGCTCGCGCGCTCGTTGCTGGTGGGGTTGGAGGTGTCGAACCTGATCAGTTCGGCGCAGAGTCCGACGACCTCGTCCTGGGCCTCGTCGGAGGCCGGGACGAACGAGGCGGTGGGGTCGGGGATGGTCATGCTGCTCCCGCAGAGGTTGTCGCACGGGCGGCGGGGGCGGTGTCGTCCTCGTCGTCCAGGGTGGAGGTGCCGTACGGCTTCACCCAGCCCAGCAGGCCGAGAACGCTGTACAGGACGAAGGCGGTGGCCAGCGAGTTCAGGGCCGGGATGCCGCCGTCGTAGAACTTGCCGACGCAGAACGCCGCGATCCAGATGGCGATGGACATCGGCACCCAGGTCGGCGAGGACTTCGGCAGGGTCTGCGACTCCCGGGTTTCGTCCAGCGGCTTGCGCATCTTCTTCACGACCCAGTACTCGGCCACGATGATCCCGCCGATCGGCGGGATCGCCACACCGAGGACGGAGAGGAACTCGGTGAAGTGGGTCATGATCCCGACCGCGGACAGGGCCGTGCCCGCGATGCCGAGGACGATCGTGACTGCGCCGCGGTGCAGCCGCTTGCCGAAGACGACCTGGAAGAAGTTGACGACGCCGAGCGAGGAGCCGTACAGGTTCCAGTCGTTGATCTTGGCGGTGGACATCAGGACCACGATGACGCCGAAGGCGCCGGAGGTGGAGAGCACGATGTGCGAGACCTCGTTGCTCTTGACCAGGTGGCCCAGGAGCACACCGGTCATGCCGACGATGTACTCGGAGAGGATCATCGAGGAGGCGCTCTGCAGGAAGACGTGCGAGCCCTTCCTGTTGTACCGGGTCATCTCCGGGGCCACGATCGCACCGGTCATGAAGCCGCCCGCGATGGCGGTGGCGGCGACGGCCAGCGGAATCGTCTGGCCGGGCGGCGGCGAGTGGATCAGGTCGCTGATCGAGTGGTCCTTCAGCGTCGAGACGATCGACCAGGCGACCATCGCGAAGAAGAGCGGTGTGACGATCTTGGCGAAGACGGCCATGTACTTGAAGCCGAAGATCACCAGGGCGGTGATGGCGATGCCGGCCAGCACGCACCACATCCAGGACGGGCCGCCGACCAGCGCCGAGACGCTGTTGCCGAAGATCGTGTTCTGGACGCCGAACCAGCCGACCAGGCTGACCGCGATGACGAAGCTGACCAGCGCCGAGCCGTTGCGTCCGAAGCCGACCCAGCGGGTCAGCATCGGGGTCGCCAGACCCTCGCGCATCCCGGCCAGACCGATCGCGAAGATCACGACCTCCAGGATCACCGCGCCGAGCGTGAAGGCGAGGAAGGCGTCCCCGAAGGTCATGCCGACACCGATGGTGGCGCCGAGGGTGAACTGCGAGATCGAGCCGGACTGGGCCAGCCACTGGAGCAGCATGGACCAGAAACCGAAGCGCTTGTCACGCGGGACGCGGGAGAGCGCGTAGTCGTCGCTGCCGATGCTTCTGGCCTCGGGGGCCACGGCCTCGGCCTGCGGGGCGGCTGCCATCAGGACTCCTGGGGTGTACGGCCGAAGGTCTGCAGGTGAGCCAGCGACCCGTAGCGGTTGACGAGGTTGTCGAACTCCACCGCGTCGTGGAAGTCCAGGTGGCCGCCGCCGTAGGCCTTGGCGACCTCCACGGCGTAGCGGGCGGCGGACGCGATGTCCGTCTCGTGGCTCGCGCCCGTACCGCAGCCCGGCACCGCGGCGGCCGAGGTGATGGCCAGACCGACGACCGGGGCGGCCGTCGCGGTGGAGGGCTGCAGGATCGAATTGATGTGGTGTGCACCATTACCGTACGGGGTGATGTCCTGTGTGGTCACCGGGTACGTGACCAACGGCTCACCGGTCACCACGGCCAGCAGCTCGCCGAGCTGCTCGCCGACCCGGAGCACCCAGCCCTCCTTGACGGTGGGCGACAGGGCGAGGCCCTTGTGGTTGATGATCCGGTTGCCCTTGGTGGTGTCGATGGAGAGCACGGCCTCCATCTCGCCGGTCACCTCGTGGCGGTTCATGGTGGCGATGTCCACGGGCGAGCCCATGAACGGCACCGGGTCGTGCGGCTCGGTCGGCGCGTCCGGGCAGATGTGGGTGGCAACGATCACATCGCCGGGCAGCACATCGCCGCGGCGGCGCATGTCGAGCAGTTTCGCGGCGGTGGCGAGGGCGGAGACCGCGCCGTCGGCGTCGGAGACCATGCCGGTCACCTCGGGCCGGGCGCCGATGCCGCCGAGCCGGCCGACCACGCCCAGCGTGCGGGCGCTGCCTCCCGACGTACGCCCTCGGGCGCCCGGGATGCGGACCGTCACGAAGTCCGTCGAGCCCCGCTCGCCGGTGACCGTGGTGACCTGTGCCGACGAACCCTCGGCCCCGCTCACGGAGTCGAGGTACTCGGCGACCGTCTTGCCATTGACCTGGGGATCGTCCAGCAGCTCGACGATGTCCAGTACGTACTTCAACATGGGGGGCCTTTCTCGCTCATCCGGGCACCCGGGCCGAGGCGCTCGACGGGGGAAGCGCGGGGCGGGGTGCTGAGGCAACATTCGGGATCGGATAGCGTTGAACGCAACTGTTTCCCGTTATTTGCAATTCAGGTCTGAATGGTGAGATGACGATGGCCGACTTCGATCTGGACCGGCGCACCCCCGCCGGGGCGCTGCAAACCGTCGACCGGGCGCTCCTCGTGCTGCTCGCCTTCGAGCGGACCCGGCCCGACTGGGGCGTCACCGAGGTCGCCGAGGAGTTCGGCTGGGACACCTCGGTGGCCCAGCGGCTGCTCGCCACCCTCGCCGGGCGCGGCTTCCTGGTCTCCGACCCGGCCACCCGCCGCTACCGCATCGGCCCCGCGGTGCTGCGCCTGGGCAGGCTCTGGGAGCGTTCCGGATCGCTGGAGCTGCTGGCCGGGCCGGTGCTGGAGGAGCTGTGCCGGGTCACCGGCGACACCGTCCTGTTCTGCCTGCCGGACAGCTTCCACATGCGGTGCGTCGCCGCGGAGGAGGGGGAGGCCGGGCCGCTGCGCTACTACCCGCTCGTCGGTGAGCTCTACCCGGCGCACGCCGGGGCGACCAGCAAGTCGTACTACGCGTATCTGCCCGACGAGCAGCGCCACCGGCTCTTCCGGGGCCGCCCGATGGCCCGCTTCACCGACCGGACGGTCACCGACCCGGACCGGCTGGAGGAGGAGTTCCTCAGAGTCCGTGCCCAGGGGTACGCCTGGACGGTCGGCGAGTACGACACCGGTATCGCGACCGTCGCCGTACCGGTCTTCCTCGGGCGCGAACCGTACGGGAGCCTCAGCCTCGGCGGTGCCGAGGAACTCTTCCGCGGGGCTCCGCAGGACCGGCTCGACGCCCTGCGCCACGCGGCCCAGCTGCTGGAGCGGCGGCTCACCCAGCCGCCGCAGCGCCCGAAGCCCCGCGCCCGCCGCCCCCGCACCACCTGATGATCCAGAACATGACCAAGAGGAACCCCGTGAATCTGCTGCTGCTCTCCAACTCCACCCAGTACGGCCGCGGTTACCTGGAACACGCCCTCGACACCGTCACCGCGTTCCTGCCCTCCGGTGCCCGGCTGGCCTTCGTGCCGTACGCGCTCGCCGACTACACCGCGTACACCGCACGCGTCCGCGACGCCCTCGCGCCGTCCGGCATCACCGTCCGCGGGGTCCACGAGAACGCCGACCCCGTTGCCGAACTCGCCGCGTCCGACGCGGTGTTCATCGGCGGCGGCAACTCCTTCCGGCTGCTGAGCGCCCTGTACCGGACCGGTCTGCGGGACGCCGTGACCGAAGCGGTGCGGGGCGGGCTGCCGTACATGGGCGCCAGCGCCGGTACGAACATGGCGGCCCCCACCCTCCGCACCACCAACGACATGCCCATCGTGCAGCCGCCGTCCTTCGAGACGCTCGGCCTCGTCCCGTTCCAGATCAACCCGCACTACCTGGACCCGGACCCGGAGAGCACCCACAAGGGCGAGACCCGCGAGGAGCGGCTCACCGAGTTCCTGGAGGAGAACGACGTGCCGGTGCTCGGCCTGCGCGAAGGGTCGTGGCTGCGGGTCTCCGGGCGCCAGGCCCGGGTGCAGGGCGCCCACCCCGCCCGGCTGTTCACCCGCGGCGCGCAGCCGCAGGAGCTTCCGGCCGGGTCGGACGTCTCTCATCTGCTCACGACGGCACCGCGGTTCGACGCTCCGGTGCACTGACCGCGAGCTCCAGATCGGCGTCGACCGGCAGCCCGTTGCCGGGGTAGGCCGCCGGGTAGGCGCGCGGCGCGTATCCGGCGGCCGATCCGGCCAGCACGTACGTGCCGCCGGCCGGGGCGGCCAGCATGTAGTGGCCGTCCTCGTCCGCCACGGCGAGACCGGCCTGCCGGCCCCGGTGGTCGATCAGCGTGACATTGGCGCGGGCCACCGGCGCGCCGTCCGCGTCCCGTACCCGGCCGCGGAATCCGCCCGAACCGGCGACCGGGCGGGACGCGGGGCGTGCGGGGGCCGCCGCGTCGTCGCTGCTCGCCAGGAGGGCCGGGCGCAGCGCGTCGCGCTGCGACGGCAGGAACGCGGCCAGCACCAGCCCGGCCAGCACCGCGCCCGTCGCGATCCCGAAGGAGATGCGGAACCCCTCCATCGAGGGCAGCGGCACCCCGCCCGTCCGCACCGAGGTGTTGGCCAGCACCATGCCGATCACGGCGCTCGACACCGACGTCCCGATCGACCGCATCAGGGTGTTCAGCCCGTTGGCCGCACCCGTCTCGGACGGATCGACGGCCCCGATGATCAGCGCGGGCAGTGAGGAGTACGCGAGTCCGATGCCGGCCCCGAGCACCACCGCGATGATCACGGTCTGCCAGGCGGCGCTCATCAGCCCGAGCCCCGCCCCGTAGCCGATCGCGATGATCAGCAGGCCGAGCATCAGCGACACCTTGGGGCCCCGGCGGGCGGACAGCCGGGCGTACACCGGGGCGACGAGCATCATCGTCAGACCGAGCGGCGCCACGCACAGCCCCGCGACCACCATCGACCGGCCGAGCCCGTACCCCGTCGACGCCGGCAGCTGGAGCAGCTGCGGCAGGACCAGTGAGACGGCGTAGAACGCGACCCCGACCATGATCGAGGCGAGGTTGGTGAGCAGTACCTCGCGCCGGGCCGTGGTCCGCAGATCGACCAGCGGCGCCGGGCTGCGCAGCTCGAAGAGGCCCCACAGGACGAGGATCACCAGGGCGGCGGCGATCAGACCGAGCGTGGCACCCGAGGTCCAGCCCCAGTCACTGCCCTTGGTGACGGGCAGCAGCAGGCAGACCAGGCCGAGCGAGAGCCCGAGCGCGCCGACGAGGTCGAACCGCCCGGGGGCGCGCAGCGTGGTCTCGGGCACGACGAGGACGGTGAGCACCATCGACAGCACGCCGAGAGCGGCCGCGCCGAAGAACAGGGTGTGCCAGTCGAAGTGCTGGGCGACCAGCGCGGCGGCGGGCAGGGCGAGTCCGCCGCCCACCCCGATCGAGGAACTCATCAGGGCCATCGCCGAACCGAGCTTCTCGCGCGGCAGCTCGTCGCGCATGATGCCGATGCCCAGCGGGATGGCACCCATGGCGAAGCCCTGGAGCGCGCGTCCCGCGATCATGACCACGAGATCGTCGGTGAAGGCGCATATCAGTGAACCGATCACCATCACGGCGAGACTGGCGAGCAGCATCTTCCGCTTGCCGTAGAGATCACCGAGCCGCCCCATGATGGGTGTCGCGACGGCCCCCGCCAGCAGGGTCGCGGTCATCACCCAGGTGGCGTTGGACGGATCGGTGCGGAGAAGGGCGGGCAGATCCTTGATGACGGGTACGAGCAGGGTCTGCATCACCGCGACGGTGATACCCGCGAAGGCGAGCACGGGGACGGTGCCGCCGCCCGCCCTGCGCGGCCGCGGATCGGGGAGTCCCCCGGCGTGCTGTCCGTTCGTCGTCTGTGGCATGCGGGTGGCCTCCGGGCGGCGTGATCGAGGATCTGACGGGGCGTGCGGGTGAGGTGGCGGGCAGCATCGGCCGCCAAGTGTGTGCAGCGTGAAACCTTCCTCATGCCCCCGGTATTCCGGTGAACGGGGTAGGAACGGGGGCACAACCGCGCACCCGGCCGGAGCGCGCGGCAATCCGCCCGTCACCTGACCTTCCGTCAGAATGGAACGTGTTCTACTCTTGCGCCGTTCCAGTGGCTGCGACCGGCGAGGATCCGCATGGGCATCGGAATCACCGAAGAACAGAGGGAGTTGGCGCAGGCCGTACGGGGGTGGCTGGCGCGCGCCGTACCGCCGGAGGAGATACGCAAGCTCCTCGACGCCGACGCTCCCGGTACCCCCGGCGTGCGCCCCGGGCACTGGGACGGGCTCGCCGAACAGGGCCTCCTCTCCATCCATCTGCCCGAGCGGTACGGGGGCGGGGGCGGCCAACTCCTCGACCTGGCGGTGGTCCTGGAGGAGGCGGGCCGGGCCGCGCTCCCCGGCCCGTATCTCGCGAGCTCCCTCGCCTCCGCCGTACTGCACGCGGCGGGGGCGGGCGAGCTGGTGCGCGACCTGGCGGCCGGTGCGCGCATCGGCGCCGTCGCCCTCGGCACCGGCACCCTCACGGCCGTCGAGCACGGGGACGGCCATCTGCTCGACGGCACCGCCCCGCCCGTCCTCTCCGGCGCCGACGCCGATCTCCTGCTGCTCTGCGCCGAATCGGCCGCCGGCCCCCTCTGGTTGGCCGTCGACGCCGCCGCCGACGGGCTGGCCGTCCGCCCGCACCGCAGCGCCGACCCGACCCGCCCCACGGCCGAGATCCGCGCCGAGGGCGTACTCGTCCCCGCGGAACGCGTCGTGCGGACCGACGCCGCGCACGTCCGCGACCTCGCCGCCGTCCTCCTCTCCGCCGAGGCGTGCGGTACCGCGGCCAGGGCGCTGCACACCGCCGCCGAATACGCCAAGGTCCGCGAGCAGTTCGGCCGGCCCATCGGCCGGTTCCAGGGCATCAAGCACCTCTGCGCCGACATGCTCGTACGGGTCGAACGGGCCCGCGCGCTGGCGTGGGACGCGGCCCGCGCCGCCGACGGGGAGGGGGACCCGGACGTACGGTCCATGGTCGCCGCCCTCGCCGCGTCGGACGCCCTCGACGCCGCGTACGGCTGCGCCAAGGACTGTGTCCAGATCCTCGGTGGCATCGGCTTCACCTGGGAGCACGACGCCCATCTGTATCTGCGCCGCGCCCTGGTGGCCCGGCAGCTGCTGGGGGCCGGTGACGCCCACCGGCTGCGGGCCGTCCGGCTGGCCGAGGGCGGGGCGCGCCGCGAACTCGCCCTCGAACTCCCCGCCGGGGCCGCGGCGTACCGGGCCGAGGCGCGCGAGGCCGTCGCCGCCGCCCGCGGCCTCGACCCGAAGGCCGCCCGCCGCGCGCTCGCACCGACCGGCTACGCCGCCCCGCATCTCCCCGCCCCCAGCGGGCTGGGCGCCGGACCGGTCCAGCAGCTCGCGATACAGCAGGAGTTGAGGGACCAGGGGGTGAAGCTGAGCGACCTCGGGATCGCCACCTGGGTGGTGCCCTCACTCATCGCCCACGGGACGGCACAGCAGCAGGAGCGCTATCTGCTGCCCACCCTGCGCGGTGAACTCCTGTGGTGCCAGCTGTTCTCGGAGCCCGGCGCGGGCTCCGACCTCGCCTCGCTGCGGACCAGGGCGGAGCGGACCGACGAGGGCTGGCGGATCAACGGGCAGAAGGTCTGGACGAGCGCCGCCCAAGCGGCCGACCACGGAATCCTGCTGGCCAGGACCGACCCGGACGCCCCCAAGCACCGGGGGCTCAGCTACTTCCTCGTCGACATGAAGAACACCGAGGGCATCGACATCCGCCCGCTGAAGGAGATCACCGGCGACTCCCTCTTCAACGAGGTGTACTTCGACGACGTCCTGCTGCCCGCCGACGCCGTCGTCGGCGAGATCGACGACGGCTGGCGGGTCGCCCGCAACACCCTCGGCAACGAACGCGTCCACATGGCCGACCAGATGACCTTCGACACCGGCCTGGAGGCGCTGATCGCCCGCTCCGGCGAACTCGACGGCACGTACCGGGCCCGTATCGGAGCACTCGCCGCCGAGGCCCACGCACTCGCCTGCATCGGACTGCGGACCACTCTGCGACAGGTCTCGGGTCTCGAACCGGGCGCGGGAGCCTCCATCCGCAAGCTCGTCCAGACCACCCACCAGCAGAAGGTCGCCGAGCTGGCCCTCGAACTCCTCGGCCCGGCCGGCGCGGTGGGCGAAGGGGCGGGCGAGCGGGCCGTGCACGGCTTCCTGATGTCCCGCTGCCTGACCATCGCGGGCGGTACCACCCAGGTTCAGCTCAATGTCGTCGCCGAGCGCATCCTCGGCCTTCCGCGCGACTGACGCGATCGAAGGGACTTGCCCATGAAGCCCGTGAAGCCTGTGAAACCCATGAAGCCCATGAAGCTCATGAAGGCGTACATCGTCGGCGTGGGAATGACGAAGTTCGAGAAGCCCGAGACGCGCGACTGGCAGTACTGGGACATGGCGAAGGAGGCCGGGACGGCGGCGCTCGCCGACGCCTCGGTCGCGTACGAGCAGGTCCAGCAGGCCGTCGTCGGCTACTGCTTCCAGCCCTCCACCGCCGGTCAGCGCGCCGTGTACGGACTCGGACTGACCGGCGTGCCCGTCTACAACGTCAACAACAACTGCGCCACCGGCGCCACCGCGCTCATGATGGCCCGGCAGTTCGTCGAGGGCGGCGGCAGCGACTGCGTCCTCGCGCTCGGCTTCGAGAAGATGACGCGCGGCGCGCTCGGCGGCGGAGGCGCCGACGGCGGTGCCGCAGACTTCAAGACCTCACCCGTCGCCCGGCACTACGGGATCATGGCCGCCGCCCACGGTTTCGAGATGAGCCCGCCCACCGCCCAGATCTTCGGCAACGCGGCCCGCGAGCACATGGAGCGGTACGGGACGACCGAGGCGCAGCTCGCCGCGGTCGGCGCCAAGAACCACCGGCACTCGGTGAACAACCCGTACGCCCAGTTCCAGGACCCGTACACGGTCGAGGAGATCCTCGCCGCGAAGACCATCCACCGCCCGCTGACCAAACTCCAGTGCTCACCCACCTCCGACGGATCGGCCGCCGCCGTCGTCGTGTCGGAGCGCTTCGTCGAGCGCCACGGCCTGGAGGACCGGGCCGTCGAGATCGTCGCCCAGGCCATGACCACCGACACCGAGGACTCCTTCGCCTCCGGCACCTGCGTCGACGCCGTGGGACAGCCGATGTCACGGGCCGCCGCCCGCCAGGTGTACGCGGCCTCGGGACTCTCGGCCACCGACCTCGACGTCATCGAGCTGCACGACTGCTTCTCCATCAACGAACTCCTCACCTACGAGGCGCTCGGCCTGTGCGGCGAGGGGGAGTCCGGAAAGCTCGTCGAGTCCGGGGCCACCACCTACGGCGGCCGGTGGGTGGTCAACCCGTCCGGTGGGCTGATCTCGAAGGGGCACCCGCTCGGCGCCACCGGAATCGCCCAGGCCGCGGAACTGACCTGGCAGCTCAGGGGCGAGGCACAGGGCCGGCAGGTGGAGGGCGCGCGGGTCGGCCTGGCGCACAACATCGGGCTCGGCGGGGCGGCGGTGGTGACGCTGCTGCGGCGCTAGGGACGCTCCGGCCGGCCGGGGCCGGAGACGGTCCCCGGCCGTGCCTTAGTACGTTGCCGTACCGTCCCCGGCCGTGCCCCTCGTACGTTGCCGTACCGTCCCTGGCCGTGCCTTAGTACGTTGCCCTACCGTCCCCGGCCGTGCTTTCGTACGCCGCCGGACCGAGCCGGGTCGGTCCGAATACCGATGTACGGGGCTCGGGGCGGCTGCGAGTATGACCGTCATGGTTGACGTCACGACGCCCGCGCCCCCGCAAGAACGGATCAGGACCCGCACCTGGGCGGCGGTGCTCGCCGCGTGTGTCGGCCAGTTCCTCGTCGTGCTCGACGTGTCCGTGGTCAATGTCGCCCTGCCGTCCATGCGTTCCGACCTCGGGATGAGCGCCGCCGGGCTGCAATGGGTGCTGAACGCCTACTCGATCGCGTTCGCCGGTTTCATGCTGCTCGGCGGGCGCGCCGCCGACATATACGGCCGCAAGCGGATGTTCCTGATAGGACTCGGCCTGTTCACGGCGGCCTCCCTGGCGGGTGGGCTCGCCCAGGAGGGCTGGCAGCTGCTGGCCGCCCGCGCCGCGCAGGGGCTCGGTGCCGCCGTGCTCGCCCCCGCCACCCTCACCCTGCTCACCACCACCGTCCCCGAGGGCCCGGCCAGGACCAAGGCGATCGGCACCTGGATGGCCGTCGGAGCGGGCGGCGGCGCGGCCGGCGGGCTGGTCGGCGGAGTACTCACCGACCTGCTCTCCTGGCGCTGGGTCCTGCTGATCAACGTACCGGTCGGTGTACTCGTCCTGGCCGGTGCGGCGGTCTGGCTCGCGGAGGGCCGGACGGGCGGCCGGCGGCGGATCGACTTCCTGGGCGCGATCCTCGTCACGGCGGGCCTCGCCTCCGTCGCGTACGGCATCGTGCAGACCGAGGAGTCGGGCTGGACCGCGGCGGCGACCCTGGTGCCGCTGCTCGGCGGGGTGGCCCTGCTCATCGCCTTCGTGGTGGTGGAGGCCGGGACCGCGGAGCCGCTGATGCCGCTCAGGGTGCTCGGGGCGCGGGCGGTGACGTCGGCGAACGCGGCGATGTTCGTGATCGGCTCCGCGACCTTCTCCATGTGGTACTTCATGACCGTGTACGCCCAGACCGTGCTGGGCTACACACCGCTGGAGGCCGGACTCGCCCTGATGCCGACGTCGTTGGCCGTCGTCCTGGGCTCGAAGTGCGCGCCCCGCGTCATGGCCCGGGTCGGGGCGAAGAACCTGGCGCTCATCGGTACGGCGATCGCCGCAGCGGGCTTCGGCTGGCAGTCCACGATGGGCGCCGACGGCTCCTACCTCACCTCGGTCTGCCTGCCCGGTGTCCTGATGATGGCCGGTGCCGGCCTGGCGTCCACCCCGCTCGCCTCCCTCGCCATCACGGGCGCGGCCCCCGGCGAGGCCGGTCTCGTCTCCGGCCTGGTCAACACCTCCCGCACGGTGGGCGGCGCGCTCGGTCTCGCCGTGCTCTCCACCGTCGCCGCCGCACGCACCGCGGGCGGCACCGGGCCGGAGGAGCTCACCGCCGGGTACGCGTTGGCGTTCCGGACGGCCGGTACGGTGCTGCTGGGCGGCCTGCTGCTGATGGCACTCTGGCTGCCGCGCCACCGGTCCGGCCGGCGGTCCTGAACCGGGCCCGGCCCACCGCTGGGCCCGCCTACAACCACCCCTGCTGCCGTGCCGCCCGCACCGCCTCCATCCGGTTGCGCGTACCCGTCTTGCCGATCGCCGACGACAGGTAGTTCCGTACCGTCGACTCGGACAGATGGAGCTTCGCCGCGATGTCGGCGACCGTCGCCCCGTCCACCGAGGCGTTCAGCGCGTCGCGTTCCCGCGCGGTCAGCGGGCTGGGCCCGGCGCTGAGTGCGGCGGCGGCCAGCGCCGGGTCGATGACCGTCTCGCCGCCGAGCACCCGGCGGATCGCGGTGGCGAGCTCCTCGACCGGTCCGTCCTTGACCAGGAATCCCGCCGCCCCGGCCTCCATCGCCCGGCGCAGGTAGCCGGGGCGGCCGAACGTGGTGAGGATCAGCACCCGGCAGTCCGGCACCTCCTCGCGCAGGTCGGCGGCGGCGTCCAGGCCGCTGCGGCCCGGGAGTTCGATGTCCAGGAGCGCCACGTCCGGACGGGAGAGGAGGGCGGCGTTCACGATCTCGTCCCCGGCGGCCACCTGGGCCACGACCTCGATGTCCGGTTCCAGGCCCAGCAGCAGGGCGAGCGCGCCCCGCATCATGCCCTGGTCCTCGGCGAGAAGAACTCTTACACACCTTACAGGGCGGTGGTCCTGCGGCATCTCGTCCATGTGCCAAGAGTACGCGCGGAGTTGCTGGTCAGAGCAGCAAGAAACCCCGCCCGGCACGTGGCCGAACGGGGCTCTCTGGACCCTCTGCGGGCCTGCCTGGCGGACGCTGATCACGTCGTAGGGGTCGGTCCCGCCCCGAGCTTCACGGCGTGTTCGGGGCACGCGTAGAGAGTCGTTCCGGGGCCGCTGTTGCTCTGTATCCAGCGGACAGGGACGGGGGCGTTGGTGAGCTTGTGGCACCGAATGCAGAGCGCGACTGTCACGGCGGGCGGTTCGCTGGTCAGCCCATCGCGGGTCATGCCGACACCCCCGCAGCGGCAAATGCGGACGCGGGGAAGGGGGCACCGTCGTATGTGTACGGGTAGTCCACGCCGAGCGTTGCGAGGGCTGCCGCGCGTCGTCGTTCGCGGATCACGCCGAGTTCCATCGTGGTCTCGGCTTGCTGCCGGAAGATTGCGGCGGCTTCTTCCTTGGTGGGGCTGGTCCAGGGTCGGGACCAGGGCGACACGGGGGCGGGCTCGGATGGTTCGGCGAGAAATTCGGCGGAGTGGCGTCCGGGGCGGCGAGGGGCGAGGACGGAGAGCACCCAAGCGAGGGTGTGGGCGATAAGATCGCGCATGTCGTTTCAGCTCCTAGCAAGCTGTTGCGGCTGAGCCCCGGCGGACCGGTCCTAAGCGGTCTTCCGGGGCGCTTTCGTGTTCAGGAGGTCACGCTAGGCCAACTTGTCTAACTCATCTACCTGTCTAACTGGTCTGCCTGTCTAAGTCGCCTAGGGTTGGCCGTTTGTCTACGCTCTCCTCCATGCCTGAGCACTCGCCTGACCCGCGCACTCCGCACGCGCCGTATATGACGGTTCTCGATGCGCTTACGGCGGAGATCAAAGCGGGGAGGATCAAGCCGGGCGAGAAGATCCCGTCGGATGCCGAACTGGTCCAGCGCTTCGGCGTGGCTCGGATGACTGCCCGGCGGGCCGTGGGAGTGCTCCGGGAACGCGGGCTCGTCCGGACCGAATGGGGCAAGGGGACGTTCGTGGTCGGCCCGGAGCCGGCGAGCGAGGACGACTAGTCGTCTTCCCCACGAGTGGCGACCGCCAGCACTGCCCGGAGTGCTTCCCATGTGGGGTCCGTGACGTCCCATGAGTGTCCGGCAGGGTGGTCGGCGAACATTCCGCACGCGTCGCCCCGGCTGTCGAGTACCGGGCACCAGGGCACTTGGGTGAGTGTTGCTTTGCGGTTGTTCCACCGGACCCAGACAGCATTGTCGGCGTCGTCCCACAGCATTTGGGCGTGGTCGTCGTCGTGGCCCTCGCCGAGTTCGCACAGTATGTGTCCGGAGTGGGCAGAGTGGCCGGGCGGGATCTGATTTGCGACGTCTTCCGGGGGGTGGAGCTTGGCTATGGCTGTGCATTGGTTCATGGGGCGGTCGGCTTCCTTCGGTGCGGTTGGGGCAGGGTGAGCTAGTCCGTGTCGTCCTGGTCGTCTGCTTCCTCGTAGAGGCGTCGTACTTCTTCGCGTGCTATGTCGGTCAGCAGGTCTCCGAGTGGGTCCGTCACGTCCCAGGAGTGGGTGGCGGAGTGCTGCGCAAACAGCCTGCAAACCCTTGTATGCCGAATGGGCAGTCGGCGACTGACGGCCTGGCATATGGGCCGTTCGTCAAAGCGGTACACGCGGTGCGCGCCGGTGCCGGTCCAGAACATCCACAGATCGCGCGCGTCTGGCAGTTCGACCGGCCAGAGTCGCGCAGCGTGCTCGGTGTACTCGTCGTGCTCGCCGAGTTCGCATAAAAGGTGGTCGTACAGCGCGAGCACGTCCGGCGGGTGGTCGGGGCCGTTCTCCATGTCCAGGAGCGCAACGAATGCGTCCAGCTCGGGTATGTCGGTAAGGGCTGTGCATTGCAGCACTTCTGTTCTCTCTCGTGGTGGTGGGGCAGCACCGAGCCCCGCCCATGCGCCACGTGAAGGCAGCATGGACAGGGCTCGGTTTCCTCACCGCGCGGGCGAATGCGCGGCACCCCTGAAAGACAGCAGTCCGTCATGATCGGACCGGCTCACATCTCGCGGGGCGGACCGGGGCGGGGAAGGGGCACGTCTGTCCCTACCAAGGCTTGTCCGGTCGGGGGCCGTCCGCTCGTCCGGAGTATGCGGGGGACAAGCGGACGGGGTCTATCCGATAGACGCGCGCCACTGTCCACGGGACAGATGGCACACTCCATCGGGAGTGATGCGGACCCGTGCGCCGAGCAATGGCAACGAGCCCAAGGTGTTCAGCCGATTTCGGATGCGCTCCAACTCTGTCCAGAGCCGTTGCGGGCCGCCCTGGTGGACTTCTGGCGGGTCGGTCCACTCGGCGGATGCGCGTGCCCACGAACCGTCGGGGTGCACCAGGTAGGCAGTCCGGTGCCGGTTGTGTTCTTCAAAGGCGAGTTCCACACCCGGTGTCATGACTTCCAGCATGGAACGCAGCTCCCACGCTTCGGCCACGTCGACCACGGGATAGCGGCCCGTACTGCGCTCATCCCCTTCCGTGTCTCGGGCGAGGGCGAACAGTTCGGTGAGGGCGGGCGGGTAGTCGTCTCCGGAGCGGGTGAGCATGAACCCGGCCATGTCCCGTTCGACTTGCCCGATCACGTCCCCGTCTCCGTGCTTCCATCCGGTGACGATCAGACAGGTTCGCCCGATGGTTGTAGCGATCCGTCCGCCCGGAACCAGCGCGGCAAGGGCGGGACGGAGCCCCGGACCGGCGGGCAGCCCTACCGTGGAAACGATTCGCTCGTAGGAGCCCGGTACTTGGTCGGTCGCGTCCGCGGTGACGAACTCGGGGTGAAAGCCCATTCGTGCGAGCCGTTCACCGGCCGCGCTGGTCAGATACGGGTCCACGTCCAGACTCGTCACGTTCTCGGCCCCGATGCGACGGGCCGCGTACGCGGTGAGCCCTCCGGCTCCGGTACCCAGATCGAGCAACGGCAGCCCGTCCCCAAGCCGCCCATGCCGAAGCATACGGACCACCAGACTCGGCAGCGTGGCCGACGACGTAGGCAGCCCCTCGGGGTGATCGCCGGGCTTCGCGTGGTCGGCGTGCAACGGGCCAACTTTGGTGACCAACGACCTGTCCGCATAGGCGGCTTTCGCCCATGCTTCCGGGTCGCTCGCTCCGTCGCGGAGAATCCACGTGCCCGAGTCGTCCACGTCCCACCAGTGTGGGACCAGCTCGTGACGGGGCACGCTCGCTACGGGGGCAAGCCACCGAGAATCCGGGTCGGTCACCTGGTTGGCGAGCCTGCCCGCCCTTTTCTCCCAATCCATGTTGCCAAGCCTTTCAGTCGTAGGCGGGGCCGCACGCTTCGTTGTTCGCCGGGTTGCAGTCGCTGGAGTCGTCCGGGGGGCACGCGTTGCGGGCGGGCATGGGGATGCTCGCTGCGAGGGACGCCCATTCCTTACCGCCGAACAGCTCGGCGAGCCTGGTTTCCCTCACGTTGCCCACCGGGAAGTCCCGCGCAAGCACGCAGCCGGCGAGATCCCCGTTCGGCAGGATGGCAGCGCGTCCGCGCGTGCACCGCCCGCACATTTCGTCAAGGTTCGACCCCTGTCCGGGCAGCATGGCGCGTCCGACCGCACGGGCCCGGTCCACGATGATCTGCTTCACGCCCATGGATTCCAGCTCGGCCCGTGCTTCGGCGACATGCTGCCCCGGCAGAACTTCCACGATTCCGGCCCGCACGGTGATTCCGCGCGTGATCGCTTCCCGGATGTTCGTCCTGGTGCGTACGTAGCTGTTCTTCCGCCCGGTGATCTTGTCGTGTTCTACCGGGTCGTTGCTGTAGTAGCTCGTTCCGAGCGTCACCCCGTCACGGGCGAACATGTCCCACCACTCGTCCCGAACGTGGAACAGGTTGGAGAACACTTCCACGCGCATCCCGAGTGAGAGCGCCAGTTCGGCGAACTCCTGCCAGTTCGGGTGAACGGTGGGCTCACCGCCGATGAGCTGGATGGTGCGCACGCTGAGCGCGGCGGCGTCGATGATGACTGTTCGCCAGTCCTCGGGGGTCATGGTGCCGTGCGTCGCCTGCGGGCTGGACTCCGACAGGCAGTGCGTGCACGTGAGCTGACACTTTCCCGTGATCTCCAGTTCAAGGGACTGGATACCGGCGAGGGATTCGCGGGTCGGGGGCTCAATGAGCGTCGTCATGCTGTGTTCCTCACTCTCGGATGTGCACGGTCCAGAACTTCAGCGCTGGACAGTTCGCAGCGCTCTGCTAGGTGGTTGTCGGTGTGTTCGGCGAGCCGGTCCCGGACGACGTAGACCAGTCGGCGACACCGGGCACCGGGACAGCGCAACGTCCGGATATCACTGGTGCGCTCGTCCCGGAATACCTGGTGCAGGTAGGGGAGTTGCCTCACGCTCGCTGCCCCGGCGGGGGAACACCGGGCCCACGCAGAATCGCGGCTTCCGAACGGTCTCGGCGGGGTTCGCCCCACTCGTCGAACTGCGAGGCAAGCCACTTTGAATCCACGCCCCACGTGCGGCACAGATTCAGCATGGATGCACCGTCGCGGTACGCCTGCACCACGTCGTTCCGGTGCGCAAGCAACTCAACTCTTGCAGCCTTGACTTCGGCCTTGCTACGGCGGTACACGCGTCCTCCTCAGTCGTTCCCTGTACGGGTCACTTGTCGGAGTGGTCCCGGTCGGCCGCGTTGTCCTGCGTCGCTTCCTCCCGTCCCTGTTGGCGGATGTCCACGGGGACTTCGTGTAACAGCGCCTTGCGCTGTGCTGCGGCCTGGTTGTCGGCGGGGGTTGTCGGCTCCCCGCCCGTCATGCGCTTGGCTTCCTTCTTCACAGCCGCCACGGTGGGACTGGACTTCTTACCGAACACTGTTCGCGTCATGTCTTTCTGCGTGCCGAATCCGGCCCCGGTTGGGGTCGGGGGTGCTCGGCTCCGCCCTCTGTCGTCACACGAAGCCGAGCGACCCGCCATCGGGTGAGCTACCGGGCGTGAGTGGTCCGGAGCCTTGGGAAGTCCCTGCCGATGACGGAAGTGGTGGGGTGGACTACAGCGGGGGTTCTTCCAACTCCGCTGTCACGACTTGCGACCGCTCCGGATCAACTCGCCCCACTCCGCGAAGCGCGCGCGGAGCCAATCGCGATCCACGCCCGACACCGTGGCGAGTTCCTTCATCGTCGTCCCGTTCCGGTACTTGGCGATCAGTTCGTCTCGGGCCGCAACCGCGGCTTCGCGGGCTGCCATCACTTCTGCGGGGGTCCGGCGGGTGCGGGAGCGCTGATTGAAGCTGGGGCTTCCCATGTCTGCCTGATCTTTCATCTGCTGGGTGGAGCCGCCCGACTGCCACCGTCCCCATGACAAGGGGCAGCCGGGCGGGGTCTGGTGGGGGTTAGGCGCTGATCAGTGAGCCCGTCTTGGGCGTGAATTCGGGTATGAGGAGGGGGCGGGCGGTGAGCCCGTACCAGCACGTCTCATCCCTGGCGATGAACTCGAACTCTGCCCCCGTGGCGAGCCGGTGCAACGCGTCGTCCTGGTGCTCGTCGTCGCTCGCCCACGCACGTAACTCGGCCGGTGCGTCAGCCACGGACAGGGGCACCGGCCGTAACACGAACCGGGGAATCCACGGGGCGTCCGGGTCCGGATCTAACCCGTTCGCGAGCCGTTCGGCCTCTTCCCGGAGCCACCGGAGCGCAAGCCGGGGAGTTGCGACGAGTACTCCGCCGAGATAGACGGTCGTCCGGTCGTCGCCCGCGTATGCCTCGGCAAGGTACTGACCTTGAAACGCGGAAGGGTTCGCGCTCACAGTCCGCCCCGCCTACTTCTGAGGTTCCGCAACGCGTTCTCGGCGCTCAGTCGCTCGGCGGGGGTCAGCGCGCGGACCCATTCGGGTTCGGCTTCCCACTCGACCCCGCCACCGACCGGCCGCAGCGACCAGTACGGGCCGGCGAGCCCGCGGAACTCGCCCACACGATCACTATGGTTCGCATCCGCCATGAGCGTGCCAGGGGGCGGGACGTGTGGGGGTTCCTGTCCGTTCGGGGGACCGTTCTTTGCAGGCACGGGCCGCTCCTCTCCGTAGTGCTTCCACTACCAGGGCGGCCCAGCGTGGCCTACAGTCGGGCTGTCTTCAACTTACGCAGGCTGACAGGCAAGTTAGGTGCCAGATGGTGAACCGAAAGGAACTAGACCCCGAGCGGTCGCCGAGTGCGGCGTTTGGGGCACGTCTTCGCAGCTTGCGGGATGAGCGCGGCTGGACACAGGACGAGCTCGGCGAGCGCATGGGGTGTTCCGGGGCGCATATTTCTGCCGTTGAAACCGGTCGGCGGACTCCAACTCAACAGTTCGCAGCAAGTGCTGACAGGACGTTCGGCACCGGAGATCGGTTCGAACGTCAGAGCCGGGCCGTCAGACACAGGGCGTTACTTGAGGGGTTCCCGGAGTACGTCACTCACGAGGGGCGCGCGGTAGAAATCAGGCTCTATGAAGTCGGTGTCATACCTGGCCTGCTCCAGACACAGGAGTACGCATCAGCGCTCGGAGACAGCACCGTGAAACGGGGCGTTGCCTCGCGGGAGCAAGCTGACGAACGGATTGCGCTGGTTGCGCAGCGTCAAGCGTCGCTCACACGAACACCGCCCCCGTTGGTTTTCGTGGTGCTCGATGAAAGCTGCCTCCTCCGCCCCATCGGGGACAGCGCCCTTATGGACGCACAGTTCACGCGCCTGGTGGAGTTTGCCGAGCTGCCGAACACCGTGCTTCAGGTCGCCCCGTTCGACATCGGGGTTCGTCGTCCGATGACGTTGCCGGTAACCGTGCTCACGATGCCAGACCGCTCGCTCATGTCGTACGCGGAGTCCGCCAATCGGGGCCACCTTGAGCGGGACAGCGCTTCGGTATTGCCCATCCTGACGGACTACCATCAACTACAGGCCGAAGCGCTGGCGCGAGCGGCGTCCGTGGCCATGATCAGCCAGTTACGAAAGGGCACCCCGTGACGACCGAATCCCCCCGTTGGTTCAAGTCCTCATTCAGCGAGAACGGCGGCCAGTGCATCGAGGTCGCCGCAAACCTCGTCGTTCCGCGCGGCGTGGTCCCCGTCCGTGACTCCAAGAACCTCGGCGGCCCGGTTCTGAACGTTCCCGCCGGCTCGTTCGCCTCGTTCGTGGCAGGCGTCAAGGCCGGAGAGTTCGGCACCGTCTGACCGCCCGACCGGCGCGCACCGATCCCGAACACGTCGCAACGACGAAAGCCCCGCCACGCCCCGATTTGGGAGCATGGCGGGGCTTTGGTCACGCTGCCTGGTGGTGTACCGCGGAGCGTGCGAGGCTGCCGAGATTCAGCCCGGCGGGGGGCTTCTGATCAGGGTGCCGGTCGGTGAGGTACACGCCCCATCCTTGGACAAGCCGGGGCGCCGTGGGCATGGGATGCACGGACACGCCGTATCGCTCGGTGATGCCGGCTCGGCGGAGAGCGCGCGCCATGCGGAACGCGAGGTTGTACGCGTCCGCTTCTCGGGCCGCAGACTCCACGATGGTCCGCGTTTCGGTGGCGGTCATGCGACCAACGTCAGACCGGTGCGTCGGTTTTCGGGGTAGTGCTGCCCGTACGCGCATCCGGTCATGGGCTCGTCGTGCTGGACCCAGAGTCCGCATGGGTGCTGCACCCACTCGACAGAACCAACCAGAGAGTGTGTTCGGGGCTCGCGGGCGAGCAGCCGAAAGCCGGGCAGGGTGATAAGTCCTCGCAGCAGTCGCGAGACCATGCGCCCCTGTGATTCCAGGACCCGCAACAGGTCCTCGCATGACCGAATCCGGTCTTCCCCCAATACGTCCGGCAGGCTGCCACACGCTTCCCACGTGCCGTTGGTGCCGGGAACCTCAACCGATGTGTGTACCTCGTAATCCTCGCGGTGCGTAACCATTCCCTCGCGGTAGTACAGGTGTTCGATATATGGAAGTCTCATATCTTACGTGACCGGGCTCACACGGTCGCATGCGTGAATCGGACCGTCTAGTCCGTTTCCGGGCCCCACCTGCATTGACCGTACGCATGGCAACTCGTGTTCCCGGTTGCGATCTCGTGCGCGCGGCGAGCCCGGCAGTCACAGCAAGTTAGGTCCGAACCTATTCGCCCTAGGCTAGTGGGCGGTGTGGTCTCCCCGCGCTCTGCCTCACGACCACTGCGGCCACCCCGTGAGGGTGCGTGTTGCACGGGCAGAGCTGTTAATGAGGGTCGGGCACTCAGACCGCCGTTTCCGGGCTGGCGGGGTGCGCGGTAACCCGCTCTCACTGTGTTGTGGGGACCAGCGAATTCCCGTCCCCGCCGTGCGGTGAACGTGGCTCGCTCGGTCCCTCACTGCGGTGTGGGGACCACGGGATTCCCAAGCGCCGAACATGGCGGGATGACGGTTGGACGGACGATTTGGTTTTCTCTCTATTTTTTTATGTACATACGAAAACAACCCTCTAACCGTCATACCGCCATAGGGTCCGCCCGCTGGCCCGGCTGCCGCTAGGCGGGCCCCGGAGCGTCCGCGAGCGGGCATGGCAAAGCCCCGGCGGGTCCGGAGACCTACCGGGGCTGTCTCGCCTCGCTACGCGGCTTGCTCGTATTTTGTGCGCTCGGTGCTTTTGGCCCAAGCGATCGTCAGACGTGAGTCACCGTCGAACTTCGCCCCTCGCCGGGGGGCTCGGCGCACTGTGATGCGGTCGATAGCCAGACGGAGCAGGTCACGCTTCAAGTAGGGGTCTGCGTCGTTCCATGCCGCTGTCAGATCCTCCACGGACAGGGAGAGGAACGGGAGTTGGACCCTGCCAACCGACCCATGCTTAGCCGCTTCCTCCTTGGCCGCTTCCACGGCTTCCGTGGCTTCGGCAAGTTGCTGGAAGTAATAGCGCTCGGCTGCCCCGGTGTACTGCTTGCGCGTCCGTACAAGCCCCGCCAAGTCGGCTTCCGCAGCGTCCAGCACAGCACGGGCCGTGTGCTCCTCGGAAGTTTCCTCGGGCTTCATGCGGGCGGCCCACCGTTCGGAGACGGCAACCATGCGGCATTCGTGAGCCGGGCCATCCGAGGCACTGCAACAGCCCAGTAAGAAGGTGCTTCGCGCGGGTATCCCTGGCTCGGTTCGGGACAGGGATCACGTTGTTGCCCGCAAGGTTGTTTTGCACCGTGCGCTGTTGGTCCCGCGTAATCAGTGCCGTGCCCCGGAGCGTCACCAACTCGCCCTTGACGTTGCGGTACGGCTCGGGGTGTCCGGGGCGAATCTGGATCACCTGCGTGCCGTAGTAGGCAGGGTTCCGGGTCATCCGGTAAACGTATGCAAAGCCCCATGACTTGCCGCCGGGCGAGGGCACGCCCATCCCGTTGAGCCAACGACATACGCCCCGCGTGGACTCTCCGTCCTCGGCGATCATGCGGAACATCTCGCGTACCAGCGCGGCGCGGGTCCATTCCTTGCGGGTCGCTACGTGGCAGATGAACGGTTCTTCATCCGGTGACAGCACGCGGTCCCGAGAGACCGTGTACCCGTAGGGGGCCCGGCCGGCGACCCACCTTCCTGCGTCGCGCTGTTCTTCCTTGGTGTCGCAGACCCGCTTGGAAAGTCCCTCGCTGTACTCGCGGGCTTCCTCGGCGCGGTTGATGATCCAGCGGCGGTCGCGCGGCTCGTTGGAGTCCAACCCGTCCATGTCGAAGATGACGCGCGCCTTGCCGATGAGCTTCAACAGATCCTCGGCACCCTTGCGGCTGAACCGGTCGATTGCGTACGCCCACAGCGCCGGAACGTCCTCGTCGGCGAGGGCTGCCAAAGCACGGTCAAAGTCGGAGCGCTTCACTGCCTTGAACGCGCTCGCGATGTCCTTCCACACCTTCCGCACGGCGTAGCCCTTGCGGTGGCTCCAGCGGTGTCCCTGCTCTGTCTGCGCGTCGGTGCTCTGTTCCCTGCGGTGGTCGTCCCGGCTGAGCTTCTTGGACTTCCGGACGTACAGGTCTATGGCGTTCGGCTCGGACTCTCCGCAGATGGCACAGACGTAAGTGACTGACATGATCACGCGCTCCCGATAGGCAGTAACCCTCAGGGCACGTAGGGACCAACAGATTCCAGGAGTGGAAAAGTGCTGGTCAGGCTAGATGTCTAAGGGTTCTGTTCTCCTCGGCGAGCAGAACGCGTACGGACTTGGTCGGACGGTGATCCTGTGGCATCTCGTTCACCGGCCCAGCGTAGGGCTCGGGGCGGTTCCGGCGGCCGTGTCCCCGTCCGTCCCGTCCGCCCGGTCCGTCCCGTCCACCGGGAGCTCCGCGGTGAGCACGAAGCCGCGCTCCGGTCCGGGGGCCGCCCGCAGCGAGCCGCCCGCCGCGGCGAGGCGCTCGGTCAGACCGGTCAGTCCGGTGCCGCCGATGCCGGGCGTGGCCGGTGCGTCCGGGTCGGGTCCGCCGCCGTCGTCCGTGACCGTCAGCCGGACCCGTTCGGAGGTGCCGTCGACCACGAACGAGCAGGTGGTGGCGCGGGAGTGGCGTACGACATTGGTGACGGCCTCCCGTACCACCCAGCCCAGCAGCGCCTCCGTCTGCGGGGCGAGCGGCGGCCCGGAGCGGCGGACCACCGGTGCGATCCCGGCGGCGGCCAGCGCGGACCGGGCCCGGTCCAGTTCGGTGGCGAGGCTTCCCTCGCGGTAGCCGGTGACGGCCTCCCGGATCTCAGTGAGGGCCTGGCGGCCGACGGACTCGATGTCCGCGACCTGGAGGAGCGCCGCGTCCATGTCGCGCGGCGCGAGCCGGCGCGCGGCCTCCGACTTGACCACGATCACGGAGAGCGTGTGGCCCAGCAGATCGTGCAGATCGCGGGAGAACCGCAGCCGCTCCTTCTCGACGGCGGTACGGGCCAGTTCCTGCCGGGTGTCCCGCAGTTCCATCACGGTCTCCGCGAGGGTGAGGATCGCCGAGGTCACCGCGCCCGAGATGAAGGTGCCGTAGCCGATGGTCCACGGATCCGTCCCGCTGTTGCCGCGCCACACGGCGATGAGGGTGGCGACCGCGGCGAGGGAGAGCAGCCCGGCGGCCAGCTGCCGGTGGCGCAGTACGGTGCCGCAGGCCAGCGAGAGCAGCGGGAAGAACAGCAGCCAGCTCCCGCCGTAGCCGATCGCGAGCCCGAACGTGACGGCGGCCATCGCGGCGAGCAGCCAGTACGACACCGGGCTCTCGCGCTTCTTCTTGTCGAAGCCGCGGAACACCACGGAGATGTAGAGGGAGTTGAAGGTGAGCAGCCCGAGGCCGCCGAGCCAGGGGTTGGCCGCCTCGCCCTGGAAGAGATTGGAGAAGGCGCCCATGCCCATCAGCAGCCAGGGCAGCAGGGCGTACGGTCCGGGCGGGCCGGGCCGCCGGCTGCCACGCCGCCGGCGTCGGCGCCGGTCCCGCCACGTACCCGTACAGGGATCCGCGCCGGTGCCGGTGCTGCCGTCCGTACCCGTACAGGGATCCGCGCCGGTGGCGGTGCTGCCGTCCGTACCCGTACAGGGATCCGCGCCGGTGGCGGTGCTGCCGTCCGTACCCGTACAGGGATCCGCGCCGGTGCCGGTGCTGCCGTCCGTACCCGCGTCCGCGGCCATACCCGTACCCGTCCCCGCGCCTGTTCGCTTCCCGGACATGTCCACTCCCGTCACACGGTTCTCGCGGACCGACGGTACGAGATCACGGCGTACGTGCCGAACAGCAGGAGCCACCCGCAGAGCACGGCGATCGTGCCGGCGCCGGGCGCGTGCCCGTCGGTGGTCGCCCAGCCCAGGTCGGCGAACCGGTTGGCCGGGGTGAACCTGCCGACGGAACGCAGCCACCCGGGAAGCAGTTCCAGCGGGAACCACAGTCCGCCGACGATCGCGAAGCCCATCAGACAGGCCACATTGACGACCCCGGTGCCCTGCGGGGTGAGCCGGTAGCCGTTGCCGAGGCCGAGCAGGGTGAACGGCAGTGCGCCGATCCACAGCAGCAGCGCCAGGACGATCCACTGCCAGGCGTCCAGCCGCACCCCGTTGACCAGCCCGCCGGCCAGCAGCACCGTCAGGATCGTCGGCAGGACGGTCACCGAACCGCTGATCGCCCGGCCCACGACCGCGCGCGACGGGGCGAGCGGGGTGACCCGCAGCTGCTGCAGCCAGCCGAGGGTCTTGTCGGACGCGACCCCCGTACCGATCGACATGGCGGAGCCCAGCGCCCCGTACGCGGCCATCCCGACCATCGAGGCCGTCTTCCAGCCGTCGACGCCCCCGCCCCCGCCGATGTTGGTGAAGAGCAGATACATCATCACCGGCATTCCGGTCCCGAAGATCAGGAAGAAGCCGTCCCGCAGGGTCCGTCGGACCTCCAGCACGATGTAGCGGAACATCACACGGACTCCTTGCCGGAATCGGTTGCGGGTGGCACGGCGGCCGGTGCGGTGAGGGCGAGGAAGGCGTCCTCCAACGTGGCCCGGGAGACCTGGAGACCACGGATCGCGCCGAGGCGGGCCAGTTCCACGACGGTGGCGTCCGAGTCGTCCGTGCGCAGCAGCGCCCGGTCCCCGGTCACCTCGACGGTGACGACCCCGGGCAGCAGCTCCAGGCCCTCGGTCGGCCGGCCCGCCAGGTCGAAGGAGACGAGACCGGCGCCCGCCGAGCCCCGGATCGCGTTGCCGCTGCCGTCCGCGACGACCCGGCCCCGGTCGACGACGACGATCCGGTCGGCGTTCTCGTCGGCCTCCTCCAGATAGTGGGTGGAGAAGAGGACGGTGTTGCCGCGCCGGGCGTAGGCGCGCATCGACTCCCAGAACGTCCGGCGCGCCTCCACGTCCAGGGCGGCGGTCGGCTCGTCCAGGACGATCAGCTCCGGATTGCCGGCCAGCGCGACGGCGAAGCGGACGCGCTGGGTCTGGCCGCCGGAGAGCTTGTCGATGCGCCGGTCCGCGTACGCGGAGACGCCCGCCAGGGAGAGCGCCTCGGCCACCGGCATCGGCCGCGGGTAGGTCGAGGCGACGAAGGCGATCAGTTCGCGGACGGTGACCCGCTGGATGGGCCGCCCGTCCTGGAGCATGGCGCCGACCAGACCGGCCCGTACCGCCTGCCCGGCGGTCCGGCCCAGCACCCGCACACTGCCGGAGTCCGGCTCGTTCAGCCCCAGCAGGAGGCTGATGGCGGTGGACTTGCCCGCGCCGTTGCGGCCGAGCAGGGCGACGGTCTCACCGCGGCCGATGGACAGGTCGATCCCGTCCACGGCCCGTACGGTCCGCCCCGCCCGGCCGAAGGTCTTGACCACCCCGGTGAGGACCACCGCGGCCGTACTCCCCGTTGTCTGCTTCATGGACATGACGCTACGGAAGGCGCCCGGCGGCCCGGCAGAGGTGTGTGTACGGACTTCGCCATGACATATGTCATGGCCGGGCGTTGCCCCGATCCCCGATCTGACGCTACGTCAGCAACGGTCTTCACAACGGCTGGGCGCTGCGTTATACATGAGGTCATCGGCTAGAACGCGTTCTAGAACGGGCGTGGCGGCCGGTCCCGCACGACCTCGGTGCGGCCGACGGTGCGGACGGCCGCACCGAGGTCTTCCCACCATCAAGGAGCAGCTTTCCCATGCCCATTGATGCCGAAAAGGCTGTCGCCGCCGAACCCCGGTCCACCCGGATCAGCTGGGGCCACAAGGACGTCCAGCTCTACCACCTCGGGGTCGGCGCGGGCGCCGACCCCGACCGGGCCGACCCCGCCACCGACCCCGGTGAGCTGCGCTACACGCTGGAGTCCCGGCTCCAGGTGCTGCCCTCCTTCGCCACGGTCGCGGGTGCGGGGGTCGTCGGAGGACTCTCCTCGCCCGGCATCGACATCGACCTCGCCGCCGTCCTGCACGGCGGGCAGAGCGTACGGGTGCACCGGCCGATCCCCGTGACGGGCAGCGCCGTACAGACCTCGAAGGTCGCCGCGGTGTACGACAAGGGCAAGGCGGCCGTGCTGGTGCTGCGCACCGAGGCCGCCGACGACGAGGGCCCGCTGTGGACCAACGACGCCCAGATCTTCGTCCGGGGCGAGGGCGGCTTCGGCGGTGAGCGCGGCCCGTCCGAACGGGTCGCCAACCCCGAGGTCGCGCCCGACCGTGTGGTGGAACGGCCGATCCGGCCCGACCAGGCGCTGCTGTACCGCCTCTCCGGGGACTGGAACCCGCTCCACGCCGATCCGGAGTTCGCCCGGCTCGCCGGCTTCGACCGGCCGATCCTGCACGGGCTGTGCACCTACGGCATGACGCTCAAGGCCGTCACCGACACGGTGCTCGGCGGCGACGTGACCCGGATCCGCTCCTACCGCACCCGGTTCGCCGGGGTCGTCTTCCCCGGCGAGACCCTCCGTATCCAGATGTGGACCGGCGAGAACCAGGTCCGGGTCGAGGTCGGAGCCGTCGAGCGGGACGGCGCCCCGGTCCTCGGCGACACCTTCGTCGAACACTCCTGAACCAACTCCAAGAGGTCACAGGCCCATGAGGGGAGCCGCACCGTGCGCGCAGCCGTACTGCACGAGATAGGTCAGGGAAAACTGGAGGTCCTCGACGACGTCGAGACGGTGGGCTTCGGCCCCGGCAAGGTCAAGCTCCGCATCCGGGCCACCGGACTGTGCCACTCCGACGTCTCCGCGATGAACGGCGTGCTGCCGCAGCCCGCCCCCTTCATCCCGGGCCACGAGGGCGCGGGCGAGGTCGTCGACGTCGGCGACGGCGTCACCGGACTCGGCGCGGGGGACCGGGTGCTGGTCTGCTGGCTGCCCGCGTGCGGAGCGTGTCCGTCCTGCAAGCGCGGCCAGACCCAGCTCTGCCTGGCCGGTTTCATGAACGCGGGCACCCCCAACTTCAGGCGCCCCGGCGGAGAGGTCTTCGGCTTCGCGGGCACCGGCACCTTCACCGAGGAGGTCGTCGTCGGCGCGGGCTGCGCGGTGCCGATCCCCGACGACGTGCCGTTCGAGATCGCCGCGCTGATCGGCTGCGGGGTGACCACGGGGCTGGGCGCGGCCATCAACACCGCACAGGTGGAGGCCGGTTCGTCGGTCGCCGTGATCGGCTGCGGCGGGGTCGGCATCTCCACCATCCAGGGCGCCAGGGTGCGGGGCGCCGCCCAGATCGTGGCCGTGGACCCGGTCGCGTCCCGGCGCGAGGCGGCCCTGCGCTTCGGCGCGACCGAGGCCGTGTCGCCCGGTGAACTCGCCGACGCCAAGCAGCGGGTCACCGCGGGCGAGGGATTCGACTACGTCTTCGAGGTCGTCGGCAAGTCGGCCACCGCCCGCACGGCGTACGAGAACACCCGGCGCGGCGGCACCCTCTGCATCGTCGGCGCGGGTGCCATGGACGACAACTTCCAGGTCAACATGTTCGAGCTCTTCTTCGACGAGAAGCGGATCCTGCCCTCCATGTACGGGGGAGGGGACGTGCTCCGCTCGTACGAACGGGCCATCGCGCTCTGGCGGGCCGGCCGCATCGACCTCGAATCGATGATCACCCACCGGGTGCGGCTCGACGGCATCAACGACGCCCTCGACCAGATGAGGACCGGCGAGTCGCTGCGCACCTGCATCGAACTCTGACGCCGCCACCTGTGCCCCTGTTCCCTTCCGAGAGGCTCCGGGATTCCGATGTCACTTCCCCTGTCCCTTCCCCTGGACGGCATGTCCGCGATCGTCACGGGCGCGGGCCGCGGCCTGGGACGCGCCGAAGCGCTGGAACTGGCCCGGCTCGGCGCGTCCGTCGTCGTCAACGACTACGGGCAGCCCGGCCGCGACGGCTCCGGCGAGGCGTCCGCCACCCCCGCCGAGGAGGTCGCCGCGGAGATCCGGGCGGCGGGCGGCCGGGCGGTCGCGCACCTCGGCGACGTCGCCGACCACGCGCAGGCCCGCGCCCTGGTGGAGCTGGCCGTCGACACATACGGAAAGCTCGACATCCTGGTCAACAACGCGGGCATCCTGCGCGACCGGATGGTGTTCTCGATGACCGAGGACGAATGGGACTCCGTCATCAGAGTCCACCTCAAGGGCCACTTCAACACCACGCACTTCGCCGCGTCCCACTGGCGCGCCCGCTCCAAGGAGTCCGGCGGCCCCGTCTACGGCCGGATCGTCAACACCTCCTCGGAGGCATTCCTGGCCGGCTCGGCGGGCCAGCCGAACTACGCGGCGGCCAAGGGCGGCATCGTCGGACTCACCACCTCCACGGCCCTGGCCCTGGCCAAGTACGGCGTCACCGCCAACGCCATCTGCCCGCGGGCCCGCACCCGGATGACGGAGGACGTCTTCGCGGGCTTCCAGGAACCGGCGGACGGCCGGCTCGACGCGCTCGCCCCCGAACACGTCTCGCCCCTGGTCGGCTATCTGGCCTCCCCGGCGGCCGCCAAGGTCAACGGGCAGCTGCTCGTCGTGCACGGCGGGATGGTCGCGATCGTCGAACGCCCCAGGGTGGCGGCGAAGTTCGACTCGTCGAAGGAGACGTTCTCCTTCGACGAGCTGGACGAACTGATCTCCCCGTACTACGAGGACCGCCCGCCGAACGAGACGTTCGCCGCGGCGGAGGTGCTCGGCCTGAAGCGCGGCTGACCGCAGACGGAAACGGGTGGGCCCCGGACGCCGACCGCGTCCGGGGCCCACCCGTCCCTCGTTGATGTTCCGCGTGGTCAGGCCGCCCGGCTGTCCCCTTCGGAGGGGCGGCGGTGACGGCCGTGCGGCTGTGCTGCCGTGTCGTCCGTCGCGACACCCCCTCGGTGCTTTCCGGAGCCGCCGGCTTCGGCCCGTTCCGCGTCCGCCCCCGGCGGGCGCGTCTGGGTCGTGTCGGTTCGGGCTTCAGACATGTGGGAAGTCACCCCGTTGTGATCGCTTGCGTGTGTGTCACCAGGGCCGATCACGCCACCGCAACACGGCACGGTCGCCCATGGCGACCGTGACACACGGCTGCGTGGCCCAGGCCCAGGATTTTAGCCAGGCATCACGCGCCCCGTGAGAGGCGCCTGCCCCAGTGGAACCGGCTTGCACACCGGAAGAGGCGCAGCGGCGGCGGACGGTTGCATACCGCTTTCCCCGTCCGCTCCCGTGCGTGCTCCCGTGCCCGCTTCCGCCGCCGGTTCCGTGCCGTGCTCCCCGTCCGCCGGCGCCTCCAGCCGTGCCACTCCGCACGCCACGCTCTCGTTGGCGTACGGAAGTCTGAGTACGCCGTCCCGGGTCCACACCCCGCGACCGGCCTGCCACCCCTCGGGGGCGGCGAGTCGGTGCAGCCGGCGCCCCGCCGGGCGCCACACCCCGAGCCGGCTGCCGGCCGCCCCGTCGATCCGCAGGGCCACCGCACAGCTCTCCGGCATCAGCATCTGCCCCGGCTGTACGGCGAACGGTGTCACCGCCACGCCCGCCGGGCTCAGGCACTCCGGGAAACGCACCGGCAGGCAGCTGCCCAGCACCCCCCATCCGATGCGGTCGCGCCCCGGCGCGTCCGAGCGGATCAGCAGCAGTCCGCTGTCCGCGTCGGCGAGCAGCAGCCGGTCGTCGCTCCCCGGCGCGATCTGCAGCAGCGGTGTCACCTCGCCGCGCCGCTCCAGGTCCACGGCGACCGCCTTGACCGGGCCGCCGCCCGGCATCTCCCGGTCCAGGGCCAGCATCCGCCCCGCCCGGTCCAGCCAGACCCCGCCGGAACAGTGCCCCGGCACCTCGGCGACCAGCTCGGGTCCGAAGGCGCCGCCCGCCACCAGCCAGACGGCCGTGGAGTGTGCCCCGACCGACAGGGCGTACGCGCTCGCGCCGTCCGGTGACGGCGGCAGCAGGGTCAGGTCCTCGCACCCGACGGCGCCGAGCGGCAGTTCACCGGTACCCGGGCCGGTCGGGTAGAGCAGCGAGAACGCGTGCCGGTCCGCGATCCGGCGCCGGATCAGTACCCGTCCGTCGGTCAGCGGCAGCACGTCCGAGTCCGGCTCCTCCGGCTGGTCGAGGGGGAGCGGCACCGCGTACGGCTCGTGCCCGTCGAGCGTCCAGCGCTCCACGAACCATGCCTGTCCGGCCCCGTCCGAGGGCTCCGCGGCGACGCCGCGGAGGGCGAGCCGGGCCGCGTACGAACCATCCGCCGCGATCGTGAGGGCAGGCGGGGCGAGGGCCGCCCGGTCCGGCGCGTCGTCCCCCAGGACGGTGACTCCGGCGGTCCCGGCGGCCGCATCCCCGGCATCCCCGGCGGTCCTGGTGTCCCCGGCGGCCCCGGTCGCTCCCACGGTCCCGTTCTCGATGGCACAGGCAGTCATGGGCTGATCACCTCCGGCAACCGAAGCTAGTTTTCGCACTTCCTGCCGAACAACACGAGACCGGCCGCTTCACACATAAGGGTGGTGATGCCTGGATTCGCCTGAGAGTGAGGGGGTACCTGTGCTCGGCGAAAAAGAGGGTGAGTAAGGTTAGGCAGCCCTAAGCAATGTTCGTGTGACCTTACAACTGGAGCAAGTGATGTCCCTTCGTCGCCGCGGTACCGCCGCAGTCGGCCTGGCGGTGGCCGCCGCCCTTTCCCTCTCCGCCTGCGGGAGCGACGACGGAGGGTCGGGCGGCTCGGCCAAGTCCGAGGGCGGCGGTGACAAGAAGGCGGCCGTCGCGACGGGCGGCAAGGACTTCGCCGACGCCGCGAAGAAGACGGCGGCGTACGGGACGGACGCCAAGCCCGGCCAGTTCCCCCGTACCCTCACCCACGCCATGGGCAAGACGGAGATCAAGTCCGCGCCCAAGCGCGTCGTCGTGCTGGACGTCGGCGAGTTCGACAACGTCGTCTCGCTGGGTGTGAAGCCGGTCGGCTACGCCCCCTCCGAGGGCGACGCGGCCATCCCCTCGTACCTGAAGAAGAACGCGGGCAACCCGAAGAACGTCGGCACGATCAACAACCTCAACCTCGAAGCCATCGCCGGCCTGAAGCCCGACCTGATCCTCGGCAGCCAGCTGCGCGCCGCCGACAAGTACGACGCCCTCTCCAAGATCGCGCCGACCGTGTTCTCCATCCGGCCGGGCTTCACCTGGAAGGAGAACTACCTCCTCAACGCGGCGGCGCTGGACAAGACCGCCAAGGCGAAGAGCGAGCTCGACGCCTACGGGGCGAAGGCGAAGAAGCTCGGCGAGGACATCGGCCCGGACAAGCCGACCGTCTCCATGGTCCGCTACCTGCCGGACCGGATCCGCCTCTACGCCAAGGCGTCCTTCATCGGCACCATCCTGGAGGACGTCGGTCTGCCGCGGCCCGAGAACCAGCAGATCGACGACCTCGCCGCGGAGATCAGCCCGGAGAAGATCGACGAGGCCGACGCCGACTGGATCTTCACCGGCGTCTACGGCGACGTGAAGGCCACCAAGCGCGACACCGCCCAGTCCAACCCGCTGTGGAAGAACCTCAAGGCGGTCAAGGAGGGCCGGGCCAAGGACGTCTCCGACGAGACCTGGTACCTCGGCCTCGGTGTCACGGCCGCGGACCTGGTCCTCGACGACCTCCGTGCCGACCTCGTGAAGTAACGATTCATCGGCGCGCTGCGGCCGGTCCGCACGGGTCGTGGAAGCCATGGGCGACGGGGCACGGAGGGCAGGTAGCCTTTTCCTTGTGCCCCGTCTGTCTGAAGTCCTCGCCGAGCTCGACGCTCTCTGGCCGCCCGAGCGGGCCGAAGGCTGGGACGCGGTCGGTACCGTCTGCGGAGACCCCGCCTCGCACGTCGACCGGGTCCTCTTCGCCGTCGACCCCGTCCAGGAGATCGTCGACGAGGCGCTCAGGCTCGGCGTCCAGCTGATCGTCACCCACCACCCGCTCTATCTGCGGGGTACGACGACGGTCGCGGCCGACACCTTCAAGGGCCGGGTCGTGCACACCCTCATCAAGCACGATGTCGCGCTGCATGTCGCCCACACCAACGCCGACACCGCCGACCCGGGCGTCTCCGACGCCCTCGCCGGCGCGCTCGACCTGCGCGTCGAGGCCCCTCTCGTACCGGATCCCACCGACCCCAAGGGCCGTCGCGGCCTCGGCCGGATCTGTGTGCTCGACCACCCCGAGAGCCTGGCCGACTTCGCCGCCCGCGCCGCCGCCCGGCTGCCCGCCACCGCGCAGGGCATCCGGCTCGCGGGCGACCCGGCGGCGACGGTGCACACCGTCGCGGTCAGCGGCGGCTCCGGCGACAGCCTCTTCGACGCGGTGCGCGCCGCGGGCGTCGACGCCTTCCTCACCGCCGACCTGCGCCACCACCCGGCCTCCGAAGCCATCCAGCACTCCCCGCTCGGCCTGATCGACGCCGCGCACTGGGCCACCGAATGGCCCTGGTGCGAACAGGCCGCAGCGCAGCTCGACGCGATTTCCGACCGCCACGGATGGGGCCTGCGGGTCCATGTCTCGAAGCAGGTCACCGACCCCTGGACCACCACCACCCACCACTCTTCTGGAGCCCCCAACTGAACGCCGCGCCCGCCGACCAGATCCGACTCCTCGACGTCCAGGCCCTCGACGTACGTCTGTCGCAGCTCGCGCACCGGCGCAAGTCGCTGCCGGAGCACGCCGAGATCGAGTCGCTCACCAGCGACCTCGCGCAACTGCGCGACCTGCTGATCGCCTCGCAGACCGAGGAGAGCGACACCGCCCGCGAGCAGACCAAGGCGGAGCAGGACGTCGACCAGGTGCGCCAGCGCGCCTCCCGCGACCAGCAGCGCCTCGACTCGGGTGCGGTCACCTCGCCCAAGGACCTGGAGAGCCTCCAGCGCGAGATCACCTCGCTGGCCAAGCGCCAGGGCGACCTGGAGGACATCGTCCTCGAAGTGATGGAGCGCCGCGAGTCCGCCCAGGAGCGCGTCACCGAGCTGTCCGACCGGGTCTCCGCCGTCCAGGCCAAGGCCGACGACGCGACCGCCCGCCGGGACGCCGCGACCAAGGAGCTCGACGAGGAGGCCGCGACCGTCACCAGGGAGCGCGAGCTCGTCGCCGGTTCCGTCCCCGCGGACCTGCTGAAGCTGTACGACAAGCTCCGCGAGCAGCAGGGCGGGGTCGGCGCCGCCCGCCTCTACCAGCGCCGCTGCGAGGGCTGCCGCCTCGAACTGAACATCACCGAGGTCAACGATGTGAAGGCGGCCTCCCCGGACACCGTGCTGCGCTGCGAGAACTGCCGCCGCATCCTCGTCCGTACGGCGGAGTCGGGCCTGTAATGACCCAGCCGCGCCAGCTCGTCGTCGAGGCCGACGGCGGTTCCCGGGGCAACCCCGGGCCCGCCGGTTACGGTGCGGTCGTCATCGACCCGGTGACGGGGGAGACCCTTGCCGAAGCCGCCGAGTACATCGGTGTCGCGACCAACAACGTCGCCGAGTACAAGGGCCTCATCGCCGGCCTGAAGGCGGCGAAGGCGCTGCTGCCGGACGCCACGGCGGACGGCGCGCTCCAGGTGCGGGTCCGGATGGACTCCAAGCTGGTCGTGGAACAGATGTCGGGCCGCTGGAAGATCAAGCACCCCGACATGAAGCCGCTCGCGGCGGAGGCCGCCAGGATCCTGCCGGCCTCCGTCGTCACGTACGAGTGGATCCCGCGCGAGAGGAACAAGCACGCGGACCGGCTCGCCAACGAGGCGATGGACGCGGGCAGGCGCGGCGAGCAGTGGAAGCCGTCGGCGTCGAGGGCCGCCCTCGACACCCCGCGCCCCTCGACGACCGCCGTCCTGCCGCCGGTCTCCGGCCCGCCCGGTGACGCGGCGGCGGGCGCGGCCAGGGCACGAGCCGCCCTGTCCGCCCGTCCGGGAGCCGGTACGGGCGCGGCGACCGGTACGGGCGCGGCCGCGGCATCCCCGGCCGCCCCCCAGGTGGGCTGGGCAGCGGCGCCCGATCTCGGGGCGCCCGCCACCTTCGTGCTGCTCCGGCACGGCGAGACGGCCCTCACCCCCGAGAAGCGTTTCTCGGGCAGCGGCGGAAGCGATCCCGAACTCTCGGCGACCGGCCGCGACCAGGCCGAACGCATCGCCCGGTCGCTGGCCGACCGCGGCACGATCGAGGAGATCGTCAGCTCCCCGCTGCGCCGCTGCCGCGAAACGGCGGCCGCGGTGGCGGCCCGGCTCGGTCTGGAGGTCCGGATCGAGGACGGCCTGCGCGAGACGGACTTCGGAGCCTGGGAGGGGCTGACGTTCGCCGAGGTGCGCGAGCGCTACGGCCCCGACCTGGACGCCTGGCTCGCCTCCGCGAAGGCGGCCCCCACCGGCGGCGGCGAGAGCTTCGCCGAGGTCGCCCGCCGCGTCGCGGCCACCCGCGACCGCCTCACCGCCCGCTACGCGGGCCGTACGGTTCTCCTGGTCACCCATGTGACGCCGATCAAGACCCTGGTCCGGCTGGCGCTCGGGGCCCCGCCGGAAGCCATGTTCCGGATGGAACTCTCGGCGGCGTCGGTGTCCGCGGTCGCGTACTACTCGGACGGGAACGTGTCACTCAGGCTGCTGAATGACACGTCGCATCTGAGGTAGAGGACGGAAGCCCCTGCGGGACGGAAGCCCTCGCGGGACGGAAGCCCTCGCGGGACAGAGACCTCCGCGGGAGGGAACCCCCTGCGGGACAGAGACCTCCGCGGGACGGAACCCCCCGCGGGACAGAAACCTCCGCGGGACAGAAGCCCCCGCGCGGAGGCGAGGCTCTCCGGGGCGGAGCCCCGGTTCCGGGAAGCGCCGAGTGGGGAAGAGTCAGCCGCGCAGCGCCGCCGCCTCGCTCGCCAGCCGCTCCACCCGCGCCCAGTCCTTCGCCGCCACCGCGTCCGCCGGGACCATCCAGCTTCCGCCCACGCAACCGACGTTGGGCAGAGCCAGATAGGACGGCGCGGAGGCGAGGGAGATGCCGCCCGTCGGGCAGAACCGGGCCTGCGGCAGCGGCGAGGAGAGCGCCTTCAGATACGCGGTGCCGCCCGCGGCCTCGGCCGGGAAGAACTTCATCTCGGTGACCCCGCGCTCCAGCAGCGCCACCACCTCGGACGTCGTCGAGACGCCGGGCAGGAACGGCACCTTCGACGCCTTCATCGCGTCCAGCAGCGTCTCCGTCCAGCCGGGGCTGACCAGGAACCGGGCACCCGCGGCGACGGTGTCGGCGACGTTCCGTACGGAGATCACCGTGCCCGCGCCGACCACCGCGTCCGGCACCTCGGCCACGATCGCCCCGATCGCGTCCAGTGCCGCGGCGGTGCGCAGCGTCACCTCGATGGCCGGGAGCCCGCCCGCCACCAGGGCCCGGGCGAGCGGCACCGCGTCGGCGGCGTCCTCCAGGACGACAACGGGCACGACGGGGGCGAGGTCCAGCACAGAGGAGGTCATCCGCACATCTTGCCGCGCGCTCAACACACCACGCAACGACCGTTGCGCATGCTGCAACGCGCGGGCGATGTGTCGTGACGCGCCGGGTCCCCCGGCTCAGTGGACCTCGGTCACCACGACATCGAGCGACCATGCCCGCCCGGCCCGCGCGGGGGCCTCGGCCTCCACCACGTACCCGAGCTCCCGCAACGTCCCCACGAGCTCCGCGGGCCCCTTCGGCCGTGCGCCCGCCAGCAGCAGATCGCGAACCATCCGCCCCTTCGTCGCCTTGTTGAAGTGGCTGACCACGGACCGCTTCTCGACCCCGTCCACCAGCTGGGAGTGCAGCACCCGCACGCTCGCTGTGCGCTCCGCCACCTCACCCTTCGGCTTCCAGGCCGCGGTGTACGCGGACGACCGCAGGTCCAGGACCAGTCCGTCCCCGGCGGCCTCCGGCATGACCTCCGTCATCGGGTCGCGCCAGTACGCCCCGAGCGGGCCCAGCCCCGGCAGCTTCACCCCCATCGAGCAGCGGTACGAAGGAATCCGGTCGCCCACCCGCACGGCGCCCCACAGCCCGGAGAAGACCAGCAACGACTTCCCGGCCCGCCGCCTGGCCGCCGCGTCCAGCGAAGCCAGGTCCAGGGCGTCGTACAGCACCCCCGTGTAGATCTCCCCGGCCGGACGCGTCCCCGCCGTCCGCAGCTCGACGTTCTTCGCGATCTCGCCGCGCAGCCCCTCGCTCAGCCCGAGCACCTCACGGGCCTTCTCCGCGTCCGCCGTGCACAGCTCCACCAGTTCGTCGAGGACCGCGGCCCGCGCCGAGGCCAGTCCCGGCAGCGCCAGCGACTCCGGCTTCAGGGGCGCTCCGCGCCCCGACGCGGCCTTTCCTTCGGAGGGCGGCAACAGCACGAGCACGGCGGTTCTCCTTCGTACGTACGCACAGGTAAACGGGCCGAGAAGGCCCGCGCACCAGCGTACGGGGGCCACCGGCGCGGCCCCGGGGCCCGTCCGGCGGATCAGGGCCGGCCAACGGCCCCGGGCCAGGCCCGACAGCGGCCCCGGATCAGGGCCGGACAACCCTTACGGTCCGTCGCCGCCCGGGATGCCGCCGGACCCGCCCCGCCATACGCTCGGTCCATGCCCCGCCGCCATCTCCACATGACCGGGCCGGCCGACACCCCGCTGAGGGCGGCCCTGCGCAAGCTGCGCACCGAACTCGGCGTGCCCGACGGCTTCCCGCCTGACGTCCTCGCCGAGGCGGCACAGGCGGCGGGTGCCCCCGCGGCGTCGGCCCACCAGGACGCGACGGACCTGCCGTTCTTCACCATCGACCCGCCCGCATCGGCCGACCTCGACCAGGCCATGCACCTCGAACGCCGCCGCCACGGCTTCCGCGTGCACTACGCCATCGCCGATGTCGCCGCCTTCGTACGCCCCGGCGGCGCGCTCGACACCGAGGCCCACCGCCGGGTGACGACCCTCTACTTCCCCGACGGCAGGGTGCCGCTCCACCCCACCCCGCTCTCCGAGAGCGCGGCCAGCCTCCTTCCCGGCCGGACCCGCCCCGCCGTGCTCTGGCGGATCGACCTCGACGCCGAGGGCGGCGCCGTCGCCACCTCGGTGCACCGGGCCCTCGTCCGCAGCCGCGCGAGACTCGACTACGCGGGTGTCCAGCGGCAGATCGGGACAGGCACCGCCGAAGAGCCCCTGGCCCTGCTCCGGGACATCGGGCGGCTCCGCGAGGAACAGGAGGTCGCCCGCGGCGGCATCTCCCTGAACGTGCCCGAACAGGAGATCGTCGCGCGCGACGGCACATACGGCCTGGAATACCGCGCCCCGCTGCCCGCCGAGGGCTGGAACGCCCAGATCTCCCTGCTGACCGGCATGGCCGCCGCCCACCTCATGGCGGAGACCGGCACCGGCATCCTGCGGACCCTCCCGGTTGCCCCGGACGGCGCCGTCGCCCGGCTCCGGCGCTCGGCCGAGGCGCTGCACATCGACTGGCCGCACCATGTCCCGTACGCCGAGGTCGTCCGCTCCCTCGACCCCAGGAAGGCCGACCACGCCGCGTTCCTCCAGGAGTGCACCACCCTCCTGCGCGGCGCCGGCTACACCGTCTTCGAGCACGGCGAACTCCCCGCCCCCGCCGTCCACGCCGCCGTCGCCGACCTCTACACGCACTGCACCGCCCCGCTGCGCCGGCTCGTCGACCGGTACGCGGCCGAGCTGTGCCTGGCCGCCGTCGCGGATCAGGACCCGCCCGAATGGGTCCTTGCCGCACTGCCCGGCCTGCCGAAGGAGATGGCGGACGGAACCAGGCGCGCCAACACGGTCGAGCGCGAGTGCGTCGACGTGGTCGAGGCCGCGCTGCTCAAGGACCGGATCGGTGAGGTCTTCGACGGGTACGTGATCGACGTGTCGGAGCAGGAGCCGACGACGGGCACCGTCCACATCGACGACCCGGCCGTCGTCGCCCGTGTCGAGGGCGGCACGGCGAGGCTCCCGCTGGGGGAGCGGCTGCCGGTCAGGCTCACCCGGGCGGATCCTGGCTCGGCGAAGGTCCTTTTCGCCCCCGCGTGAGCGCGGCCACGGCGGCACCGGGATCATCCGCGTGGAACCGCACCGTCCGGGCCCACCCTCGCCGGCCGAGCGGCCGTACGAACGCCACCGGGGAGACCAGTTCCACGGTCACCGTCGTCTGCCCGCCCACGACGAGGTCGAGCACCCCGTCCGCATCCACCCGCAACCACCCGTCCGGATACCGCCGCTCGACCCGTGCCCCGGCGATCGCCGCGGCGGGAACCCGCAGGTCGAACAGGACGCCGTAGCGAATCCGCAGCGCCCCGTCGGCGCCCACCACATGCGGCCGGGTCACACACGCGGCATGGCGGGCGAGCACCAGAACCACCCCGTACACATCGAGGACGAGCAGAACCGCGTGCGCGACCGGCCACGGGACCAGCAGTGCCAGCATCACCGTCTCGACCAGGCAGACGAAGGCCAGGCCGTACATCGTCGCGGTCTGCGGACCGGTGTACGGGAGGGCAAGGGCGTCCTCCGGCACGGCATGGCGCCGCCGCAGCACCCACAGCCCGAGACCGTGCAGACCGCGCGCCTCCTGCGCGAGGAGGCGGCGCGCCTTCTCCGGCACGACGGTACGGAGCGCGGCCCCCATCGCCTCCCGGCGTCCGGCCCCCGCGCGCCGGCCCGCGAGCCAGAGCCGCCACAGGGTCACGCACTCCAACCCGAGCACGGCGACCACCAGGACCTCGACGCCGAACAGCACCGCACCCGGTATCCGGACCCCCGCCAACAGGCAACCGCCCAGAACCGACTCGACAGGCAGTACAGCCCACACCGCATACCGGGCCATCCGTACGCTCATCCCGTCCCCCTCCCCACCACGCGTGCTGTCACGGCCGCCATCACCCGGCGCACCACCTCGGCCTGCGCGGGCGGGTAGTCGTCGAGCAACGCCTCACCGAACCCCGACACGACCGGCCCACCGGAGGGGATCGCCGCCAGCACCTCGTCCGGCACGGCGGCGGCCAGATCGGCGGCGAGCGGGACGATCCGCGGATCGTCAACGGGCGCCGCGGCCAGTGCGTCCAGCCGCTCGTACAGCGCGTGCACGGCCGGGTCCTCGGCCAGCGGCCGCAGCGCGGCGTAGACCTCACTCCCGACGCCCGTCGTGTCCAGCAGCACCAGATGCTCGCGGTCCTTGGCGGCCGTGGGGGAGCCGGTGGCCGGAGCTGCGCCCAGCAGTTCGGCCAGCGCGGGCGACACGGGCTCCTCGGCGCTCACCGGCCCGTCCAGCAACCGGGCCAGCCGACGCCGCCGCTCCCGGATCTCGCTCTCCTGCCGGGCCAGATCGGCGTCCAACTCGACGAGTACGTCGACCAGTTCGCACCCGGCGTCGTCGGCGAGAACATCCCGCACCTCGTCCAGCCCGAGCCCGAGCTCGGTCAGCCTCCGGATCCGGGCCAGAACCACGGCGTCGCGCACGCTGTAGGCGCGATAGCCGTTGGCCCGGCGGCCGGGCTCGGGCAGCAGACCGATGTGGTGGTAGTGCCGGATCGCCCGCGAGGTGACCCCGACGAGCGCGGCAATCTCTCCGATGCGCATGGGGCCAGTAGAAACGTTGACGCCGCGGCAGGGTCAAGGGGTCACCACACCGGTCGGTATCTGACGGCCCCGGTCCTTTCTGTGCCACGATCGAAGGAAGTACTCCCCTCTCACGGACGGTGGATCGGCCGAAATGCCCCAATCTGGTGAGCGACCGAGGAAGGAGCGTGACATGACGGCCATGCCGCACGAACCGCTCACGCAGGCGAACGTCCTGCTGGAGGGCTTCCTGGCGCTGGATACGCCGGAGGGCTTCCGTGCCGAGCTGATCGAGGGGGAGATTGTCGTGACGCCACCGCCGGACGGGGACCACGAGGACTGCATCAGCCTGATCCTGAAGCAGGTGATCAGGCTCGCCCGGACCGATATGGACTTCTCCGGGAACAAGGGACTGAAGCTGAGGAGCGGCGGACGCTGCCCCAGGAACCACGTCATCCCCGATGGCACCTTCGCCCCCACCGAGCTGCGGCTGTACCGGGGAGCGGACCCCTGGATGCCGTGCGAGGGGGTGGCTCTCGTCGTCGAGGTCACCTCGGCCAAGCCCCGGGCCGACCGCACGGACAAGCGGCACTGCTACGCCCGCGGACCTGTCCCCCTGTACCTGCTGGTCGACCGAGAGGAGTCCTCGGTGACGCTGTTCAGTGAGCCGGAGGGCGACGACTACCGTCAGCACTGCACGATCCCGTTCGGCAAGCGGCTCACTCTCCCGGCTCCGTTCGCCTTCGAGCTGGAGACCGGGGAATTCATCTGAGCCCCCCATGCTTCGGCCGGCGGCCCCGTCCGGCGGCCCCCGCCAGGCGGGTAGCATGGTCGGCACGGCAGACGAGCCGGGCGGACGGCCGCGTGGGGATCCTTGGATCTCCCCGAGGAACGTCCGGGCTCCACAGGGCAGGGTGATGGCTAACGGCCACCCGGGGTGACCCGCGGGACAGTGCCACAGAAAACAGACCGCCGGGGACCTCGGTCCTCGGTAAGGGTGAAACGGTGGTGTAAGAGACCACCAGCGCCTGAGGTGACTCAGGCGGCTAGGTAAACCCCACCCGGAGCAAGGTCAAGAGGGGCCGTCGCGAGACGGCCCTGCGCGAATGTTCGAGGGCTGCCCGCCCGAGTTCGCGGGTAGACCGCACGAGGCCGGCAGCAATGCCGGTCCTAGATGGATGGCCGTCTCCCCGGCCGCCGCGAGGCGACCGGGCGACAGAACCCGGCGTACAGCCCGACTCGTCTGCCGCTACCTGCGGCTTTGCCTTCGAAGGGCCCCCGAAGGGGCTTCCGGCCCGGTCGGGGAATCCCAGATCTTTCGGCAGCCTGCTGGTCCGGGCGTTCGGAACACCCCGAGGCGTGCGGCAGGACGCCCATGACGGTTCCCATGAAGGACGTCGGCCGCACGGGCGGCATGCGGCCGCTCGCGGACCTGGCCAGGTACACCCTCCCCATGTCTCCGGCCCCGAGCCGCCCGAGGAGCAGATACGGGCCGAGGCGACCGGGGTCGCCCGGAGCACGCCCGTGAGGGGCCGACCGGTGGTCCGGCCGGCCCCTCACGGGCACATGCGGTACGGCGGTCAGCGCACCTGGAGCGCCTCGCGGATCGTGGTGAACAGGTCGGTCTGGTCGGTGACGCCCAGGACCCGGTAGGCCTGCGGGCCCTGCGCCGCGATGCGGACCTCGGTGCCGGTGTGCTCCTGCGACTGGCCGGGCGTGTTGGTCGAGTAGTTGACCTTGATCGGCTGGCCCTCGTCGGTGATCAGCGTGGAGGACAGGCCGGGCGGCTGGGCCTCCAGGGGAACGATCTGGCTGCTGTGGCCGTGGTCGGCGGTGGTGACGACCAGGGTGTCGGGGTGCTTGGCGGCGTACGCGCGGGCCGCCTTCACCGCGCGGTCGAACGCCGCGGTCTCGCCGATCTGGCCGCACGGGTCGGCCGCGTGGTCCTGCTTGTCGATCGACGCGCCCTCGACCTGGAGGAAGAAGCCCTTCTTGCTGTGCTTCTGCTTCTGCTTCGCCTCCAGGAGCTGGACGGCCTTGGTGGTCTGGTCGGCGAGGTTCGGGGTGCCGGAGGGCCGGTTCGGGTTGGAGGTGACGCAGCGCTGCGGGGCGGTCCCGCCGGCCGCGGCGGCCTTGCCGGTCCACTCGGTGGCCACGTTGCCGGACGCGAAGAGCCCGAGCACCGGCTTGCCGCCCTTGACCGCCTTCAGGGACGCGTTGTCGGTGACGACCTGGTAGCCCAGCTTCCGTGCCTGCTCGGTGACGGTCAGGCCCTTGTACTTGCCGTCGGTCACCTTCTGGTCGAAGCGCTGCTTGCCGCCGCCGAGGAGGACATCGACCTTGTGGTTGACGCTCTGCTCGGCGATCGAGCCGGGGCCGCCCTTGGCGATGGTGTCGGTGGGGCAGTTGGCCATGTCGGCGGGGCCCTGGCAGGAGCGGTCGGTGACGTGCGAGGCGAGGACGGCCGGGGTGGCGTCGGTCAGCTCGGCGGTGGTCACCGAACCGGTCGCGTACCCGCCCTTCTGCGCCAGTTCCAGAATGGTCGGCACGGCCTTGTTCTTGCCCGGCGTCTTGGAGATCCGCCCGTTGACGGTCTTCACACCGGTCGCCCAGCCGGTGCCGCTGGCCGCGGAGTCGGTGACGTAGTCCGGTGTGCCGTCCGCGTGCACGGCGTAGGTCGTGTAGGCGCCGGTCAGCGGGAACCTGTCCATGTTCAGGCGGCCGGCCGCGCCCACGGTGTAGTCACGGGCGAGGGTGATCTCCGAGTCGCCCATGCCGTCGCCGATGAGCAGGATGACGTTCTTCGCCTTCCCGCCCTTGACGGCGTCCTTCGCGTGCTCTTTCGCACCGTACGCGCCGGCCGTCGTCGTGACGGCGACGGCGGCGGTGGCGGTGGCGACGAAGACCGCACCGGCGGCTATCAGATGGCTGCGGGACAGGCGCAGTCCGGGCATGGAACTCTCCTTGAACGGGTCGTGCAGGGCACCGGCATCGGTCCTTGAACAGGTTGTGCAGGGCACCGACATCGGTCAGTCCATCAGCGCCGTGTGAACCGCGGGCGACACCCAGACGCCTTCCGTCCTGCCGGAACGTGACGCAACGCGCCCGCCCGCTGTCGCCCGTCCGCCGTCGCCCATCACCCGTCCACCGTCACCCCTCCACCGGCGCCGCCACACGTGTGGCGGCCGTTCCCACGGCAACCCCGTTGGCGGTGACGATCACCGCGATGGCCAGCCAGGACGCCGGTTCGAGGCGCTGGCCGAGGACCAGCGTTCCGGCCAGGGCCGCGAACACCGGATTGACGCTCATGAACACACCGAAGAAGTGGGCGGGCACGCGGCGCAGCGCGAGCAGATCGGCCAGGAACGGCACCGCGGAGGACAGCACACCGGCAGCCAGAGCGCACCACAGGGCGGTCGGCGTGGGCGGGTGCAGCCACAGGACGGCAACGCCGACGGGAAGATGGAACAGGCCGGAGATGCCCGCGGCGGCGGCCGACCCCTGCAAGCCCGGAAGGCGCTCGCCGACCGTGCGGTTGAGCAGAATGTACGAACCCCAGCAGGCGGCGGCGAGCAGGGCGAGTCCGATGCCGAGGTAGTCGGTGCTGGGCCGGGGACGGGTGAGGACCACCACAGCGGCCGCCACGGCCACCGCACAGGCGACGTCGGTACGCCGGCGGGAGCTCGCCAGCGCCACGGTGAGCGGGCCGACGAACTCCAGGGTGACCGCGAGCCCGAGCCCGATCCGGTCGATCGCCGTGTACAGCGTCAGGTTCATGGTCGCGAACACCGCGGCCAGCCCCAGTACCGGCCGCCACTGGGCGCCGCTGAACGCACGCAACCGCGGACGGCCGACGCTCAGCAGCACCGCGGCGGCCACCCACTGACGCACCGCCACCACGCCCACCGGCCCCAGGACGGGGAAGGCGAGCGCGGCGACCGAGGCACCGGCCTGGTTGGACAGGCCGCTGCCCAGCATCAGCATCATTCCGGACCACCGGGGCGCTCTCGTCGGCGCCGCGGCACGAGCTTCGATCGGCATGGCATGACCATCCGGCAGACCGAGGCGCGCGCAAAATGCATCCGATGCGTCATCTATACGCTGGACGTATGGATGGTCGCACCGAACTGGAGCTGAGGCACCTGCGTTGCCTGGTCACGATCGTCGACTCGGGCAGCTTCACCGACGCGGCGATCGAGCTGGGTGTCTCCCAGGCCGCCGTGTCCCGCACCCTGCTCGCGCTGGAGCGGATCCTCGGCGTGCGGCTGCTGCACCGCACCAGCCGCACCGTCACCCCCACCACCGCCGGGGTGCAGGTCCTCGCCCGTGCCCGCCACCTCCTCGCCGAGACCGACGAACTGGTCCACCAGGCCACCACCGGCCACACCCGGCTGCGCATCGGCCACGCCTGGTCCGCGATGGGGCGCCACACCGCCGAGTTCCAGCGACGCTGGCACGATCGCCACCCCGGCATCGAGCTCCACCTCATCCGCCACAACACCCCCACCGGCGGCCTCGCCGAGGGGCTGTGCGACCTCGCTGTCGTCCGCACCCCCGTCGACACCCGCCGCTACGCCCACGCCCTCGTCGGCCACGAACGCCGCTACGTCGCCCTCGCCTCCGACGACCCGTGGGCCAAGCGCCGCAGCGTCCGCCTGGAGGAGGCCCGGGGACGCACTTTGGTGGTGGACCGCCGTACCGGCACCACCACCCTGGACCTGTGGCCCGAGGACGCCCGCCCCGCCGTCGAATACACCCACGACATCGACGACTGGCTCGCCGCCATCGCCACCGGCCGCTGCATCGGCATCACCCCCCGGGCCACCGCCACCCAGTACCGCCGCGACGGCATCACCTACCGCCCCCTCCGCGACGCCGCGCCCGTCGCCGTCCACCTCATCTGGCGCCACCACGACCCCCACCCGGCCACGCCCGCCGTGGTCGCGCTGCTCCGCGACCTCTACCGCGCGGACACGTGACTCCCGAGCGACGGACGGACCGGGCCGGGGCGGAGGACCGCCGGATCACGGACGGACCGGGCCGGTGCTGCGGGGTCGCCGGATCACGGACAGGCCGTGCCGCCGAGCCGTGCGGCCGCGGGCAGCACTCAGCGCAGCCTCCAATGGAATTTGCCGCCGCTCACCCACCGGATCATCTCCATGTCGTCGAGATCGTGGACCGTGATGCCCGCGGCCGCGGCGATGGCGAGCACATCCGTCATCGACGTGGCCGCGCCGACGACCTCCCCGTCGATCTCCACGAGGCGGAAGGGCGGATCACCGGGCTGCACTTTCAGCACAGTGATCCGGGGGTTCGAGGAACGGGGGCTCGCGCTTTCGGTCATGCATGGATGTTCCACGCCGGGTGCGGCAGTATGCCCGGCGGCGGGGCTGCGCCGGACCTAGATCACCCGCCTGAGCGAAGACGGCCGCGGCCACGGCCGGTGGTCGCCGAGCGGTCCGGCCGCACACCCGTCGCCGCACCCCCGCGACGGACCGGTGCCCGTGCGCGGCCGGGGCGGATGGGCCGGGGAGGTGAGCGCGAGTCCGTCGTCGCGCGCACAGCGCAGGATGTCCGTCCCCGGCCTGTTGGGTGGTGCCCGCGCCCCACGGCGCGGCAACGAACCCGGTCCGAGGAAGGGACTGCCATGGCATACGGCGGCAACGTGAGCGCCGAGTTCACGACGGTCACCGTGAGCCGGAGGAGCTCCCCGCTCGGCTCGGGGTGCGGCCGCTCGGCCGTCCGCGGCGACGGTCGTCGGCGAACCGGATGTCGGCGAACCGGACACTACGGGTACTGCCGGGCCCGGTCATGGGGCACGATCTTGTCCAGTACTCCTCGGGAAGGGTTGTCCATGTCCGATCGCGCCTATGGAAACCACGGGTCTCTGCTCGCGGTGAGCGACCTTCACGTCGGGATGGCGGACAACCGCCCCCTCATCGAGTCGCTGCGGCCCGATTCGGACGAGGACTGGCTCATCGTCGCCGGTGATGTCGCGGAACGGATCGAGGACGTGGAGTGGGCGCTGCGATTGCTCGCGGGCCGCTACTCCCGGGTGATCTGGACCCCCGGGAACCACGAACTGTGGACGACCAAACAGGACCCGGTCCAACTCCGGGGCCAGGAACGGTACGAGCACCTGGTCGAGCTGTGCCGGAGTCTCGGGGTGTCCACTCCGGAGGACCCGTACCCGCTGTGGCCCGGCCCCGAGGGGCCGGTGGCCGTCGCGCCCGTGTTCCTGCTGTACGACTACAGCTTCCGGGCGCCGGGCACGACGACCAAGGAGGCGTCCCTGGCGTACGCGCACAAGACGGGGGTGGTGTGCACCGACGAATTCCTGCTGCACCCCGACCCGTACCCGAGCCGTGACGCCTGGTGCCGGGCGCGGGTGACGGAGACGGAACGGCGCCTCGCCGCACATGATCCGCAGGTTCCGCTGGTCATCGCCGGCCACTGGCCCCTGGTCCGGGAGCCGATGGCCGTCCTGACGTACCCCGAGTTCGCCCAGTGGTGCGGCACGGAGCTCACCGCCGACTGGCACCGGCGCTTCAATGTGGCGGCCGTGGTCTACGGCCATCTGCACATTCCCCGTACGACCTGGTACGACGGGGTGCGCTTCGAGGAGGTCTCCATCGGCTACCCCAGGGAATGGCGCAGGCGGGGCCACCCCAAGGGGCTTCTGCGCCAGATCCTGCCGTACGGCGGCGACGGCGACGGCGGTGGCGGGGGCGCAACGGCGCCGGAGTCCATCAGCGATGGCTCAGCACGTTGATCACACGGCCGTCGGGGTCGCGGACGAAGAAGCGGCGCACGCCCCATTCCTCGTCGTGCAGCGGGTACACGATCTCCGCGCCGCTCTCCTTCATGGTCGCGTGGACCGCGTCCACGTCCTCCACCTCCATGCTCATGTCCGGGGCGATCGGGGCGGTGGCGTCGGCCCCCATGATGCTGAGCTGGACCGAGGGACGGGAGGGAGAGGCGAGCGTCATGATCCAGCCGTGGTTCATGACCTCCTGGAGGCCCAGCAAGCCGTAGAACTCCGCGCTCCGCTTCATCGCGGCAGCGGCAGCGGCAGCGGCAGCGTCGGCGTCGGCGTTGGCAGTGGCAGTGGCAGTGGCAGTGGCGGCGTCGGCTCCGGCTCCGGCTCCAGTGCCGACTGCGGCTTCGGCCCCCGGACCGGTGGTGGTCCGGACGTTGGGAACGATCCTGCGGACGGACATCGGCAACTCCTGCTCTCGGGACCGAACCCGCGCCACCCGGCCCCGGCCGTTGTGACCCGGGTCGGCGGGTCGGTTGTGCCGGCGGGTCAGATGACCGGCGGCCGTCCCAGTTTCGTCATCCGCCACACCGTGCGCCACCGCATGGGCCGCCGCGGCCCGCACGGCGTACGGACCCCCTCCGCGAAGCCCCCGGCCCAGGCCCGCAGCCCCGTCGCCGACCGGGTGCGGGCCACGGTGAGGAGGGTCCAGGTGCCCAGATACGCCGGGACCAGGGGCACGGGCAGGTTGCGGCGGGCCAGCCAGACCCGGTTGCGGGCCGTCATCCGGTAGTAGACGGAGTGTCTGGCCGGGGAGGTCTTGGGGTGCTGGAGCAGCAGATCGGGCTCGTAGAGGATCTTCCAGCCCGCGTCGAGCGCCCGCCAGGACAGGTCCGTCTCCTCGTGCGTGAAGAAGAACTCCGCGGGCCAGGGTCCCGTCTGGGCGAGCATCTTCATCGAGAGGGCGTGGCCGCCGCCCAGGAACGCGGTGACCGGGCCGCCCCGCATCGGGTCGGCGGCGCGCAGGCGCGGGACGTGGCGGCGCTGGGTCTCGCCGTGCTCGTCGGCGATCCGGAAGCCGACGATGCCGAGCCGGGGGTCGGCGGCGTACAGCTCCCGGACCTTGCGGAACACTCCGCTGTCGACCAGGAGTCCGTCGTCGTCGAGCTCGATCACGACATCCACGTCGCCGAACTCCGCCAGTTTGCGCAGGGCGATGTTGCGGCCACCGGGGCAGCCCAGATTCTCGTCGAGTTCGATCGCCGTCACGCCGCCGGACAGGTCGCGGAGGCCGGGAAGGGCGGTGAAGTCCGGGAGCGGTGAGCCGTTGCCCACGACGACGAGACGGTCCGGCCGGACGTCCTGGGCTGCCACCGAGGCCAGCAGGGCCTCGACCTGCCGCGGGCGATCGCCCATGGTGACGATGGATACGGCGATGCGCGGTTCGGACACGGTCGGCACTCCTGGTCTCGCTGCGGTGCCCGTGATCGTAGCCGCACGAGCCCGTCGACCGTTGTTCAGCCACCCGTTGCCGCTGCGTCGTGCCCAGTGATCCTTCGTCGGCGTGGGTGGACCGACGGGGACCGGTGGCGGCCGGAGGCCGAGTGCCGCCGACGCCCTGACCCGTCAGCCGGGTGCGCCGGCCTGGCTGGGAACCGATTCGAGGAGGCCGACCAGGCGCTTGCCCCGGTCCTCGGCCATGTCGAGCGTGGCCAGCACGGACGGGGTCGAGATGCTCGGCAGTACGTAATGCAGAAGTACCGAGATCCGCCTCCCCAAGTCCTCGCGTTTGCAAAGGGCTTGAGACATGACCTGAATGCCGGAGAAGGAGCCTGCCAGCATTTCGGCGGTCTCGCGGGGGTCGACGTGCGGCAGGAGTTCGCCCTGATTCTTCGCGGCGACCAGCAGATTTTCGAGCCGGTCTATCCAGGCACGGAACGGAGTGCCCCGGTCGAGTCCTTCCACCGCCTGGTCCATGGCGAGTCCGACACTGGCGCGTACCAGCGGCTCATGACGGAGCCGGTGGGCGAGCAGCATTCCCTGATCGACCAATTCCTGAAGCTTCGTCAGCTGGGGAGGGAGCGGATCGCTGTCCAGCTGTACGTCCATCACCCCGAGAGCCAGGTCTTCCTTCGAGGTGAAATGGAAGTAGAGCGCACCTTTTGTCACACCGGCCCGCGCGAGAATTTCGCTGATGGTGGCGCTGCTGTAGCCGCGTTCATCGAAAACGGCGGCGGCCGCCACCAGGATCGACCGTCGAGTCTGGATCGCGCGCGCCTGCTGTGCCATCAGCTACGAGTCTCTCTCAGTCGTGGCGTGGTCAGCACCACTGGGATATGGCTGGATAGGAAAACCGGACTGTCAGTATCTTACTGCGGGGGCGGACTGCCCTCCCGGTATGGATCCTCTGGGAGGAATATTCATGGTTCAGCTCACCTCGCGCAGTGCTTCGGTATCCGTCGACGGCATCGACGGTGCCGGACGTGTCGGAGCCGCCGAATTCGCCGAATACCTGGGAGCCGAGGGTACGGCGCCGACGGGAAGACGGCCGGAGGGCGACTTCCTGCGGCGCCTGGTCCACCGGCCCGACGCCGAGGACGTCTTTGCCACCGGCTGGACCCGGCAGACCGAGACCCAGTTCTCGGTGTCGGCCCGGTGGCCGCAGGCGCACCGCTTCTTCGCCCCCGTGTCCGGCCGTCACCAGGATCCGCTGCTGATCGCGGAGACCATGCGCCAGACGACGATGCTCCTGGGCCATGCGGCCTTCGGTATGCCGTTCGAGAACCAGTTCGTGATGTGGGAGCTGGCGTATGTCTGCGAACCCGGCCAACTGCTCCTGGGCGAGGCGCCCTGGGACATCACGGTGGATGTGTCCTGCTCCCGGATCCGGCGCGGCCGGCGGCACATCGGCTCCATGCATGTCGAGTTGCTCCTGCACCGCCTGGGCACCGTCCTCGCCAGCGGAGGCGGGCGCATCAGCTGCGCCTCGGCCGAGGCGTACCAGAAGCTGCGGAACGGGCGGCAGTACGTGATCGGCGCCCCGATACCCCTCCTGCCCGCCGTCGCACCGGCCGAGGTGGGCAGGGCCGATGAACGCGATGTCGTACTGGCGCCGGGGCCGCGGCGCGGCGTCTGGCAGCTGCGGATCGACACCGGACACCCGACGCTGTTCGCCCGGCCCAACGATCACGTGCCGGGCATTCTGCTGCTGGAGGCGGCCCGTCAGGCGGCGGTCGCCACCACCCCCGGCCACGACTTCCTCCCCGTGTCGGTCAGGACCGACTTCCTCCAGTACGTGGAACTCGACCGCCCCTGCTGGATCGAGGCCCGGACCGTCCCGGCCGGTGATCCCACGGCGAGCGCGGTGCACGTCTCGGCGACGCAGGACGACCGGCCGGTCTTCGCCTGCACTCTCGAATCCCCGGGCCCGCGGCAGGGCGCGGCCCACCCCCGACAGGCCGGACAGTCATGACACCGCGCGTACTCATCACCGGCGCGACCGGCTTCATCGGCGGCCATGTGGTGGCCGCGGCCCGCGCCACCCCCGGTCTCCGGCTGCGTCTGATGACCCACCGGACCGCCCTCGCCGCATCCGCCGGAGGACCCGGCGTCGAGACGGTGTACGGGGATCTCGCCGACCCGGCGACGCTGCGCGGCAGCTGCGAGGGCGTCGACGCGGTGATCCACTGCGCCTCCTGGATCGGGGGTGACGAACCGACCGCGCGGTCGGTAAATGATCAAGGAACGCGGGCTCTGGCCGAGGAGGCGGATCGCTGCGGGGTCACCCGGATCGTGTACCTGAGCACGGCATCCGTCTACGGCCGGGGCCCGTTCACCGGGCTGCTGCCCGGACAGGCCGAGCCCGCCCCGGCCTCGGCCACCAGCCTGACCCGCGCCGCCGCCGAGCAGCATGTCCTCGCGGCCGGCGGCGTCGTCGTGCGGCCGCACCTCGTGTACGGCGCCGGGGACCGGTGGGCGGTGCCCGGGCTGGTCGCGCTGGTCCGGCAGCTCTCGGCCGGTGTGACCGGGTGCGGGGCGCGGCACTCGATGATCGACGCAGAGGCGCTGGGGCGGGCGCTGCTGGGTGCGGCGCTGTCCCCGAAGGAGCCGGCCGGGGTCTACCACGTCAACCACCCCGAGCCGGTGAGCTGTTCGCAGCTGCTGTCCACGGTCCTCGACGAACTGCGGCTGCCCTGGGGAGCCACCGGTGTCGACGTGGCGGCCGCCCGTGAGCGGCTCGCCGGGGTGCCGTACGCACTGCACCACCTCGGCATGCTCGCCGTGGACCACTGGTTCGCCGACGAACGGGTCGGGCAGGACTTCGACTGGGAGCCGGGCGAGGGCTTCACGACCGCGTTCGCCCGGCACGCCCCGTGGTACCGCCGGCACCTCGGTGGTGGTCCGAGCCGCTGACGGCGCCGGGCGCCGTCGCGTCAGGGCTCGATCCGGGTGCCCGTACCGCTCACCCGCACCCGCGCGTCGCCCGACCGGAGTTCGACCGTGAGGACGCCGGGGCGGCCCATGTCCTCACCCTGGTGGAGGGTGAGGAGCGCGGTGTCCGGGACGAGGTCCAGCGCACGCAGAAAGGCGCCGAAGGCGGCCGCCGCCGCGCCCGTGGCGGGGTCCTCGACGACACCGCCCACCGGGAACGGGTTGCGGACGTGGAAGACGGTCGGCGACGCCCGCCACACCAGTTGCAGGGTGGTCAGGTCCAGCCGGTGCATCAGGGCTTCGAGGCGCGCGAAGTCGTAGTCGAGGTCGGCGAGCCGCTCCCGGGTCGCGGCGGCCAGCACCAGGTGCCGGGCGCCCGCGTACGCGATCCGGGGCGGCAGGGCCGGGTCGAGGCCGGCGGTCGGCCAGTCCAGGGCGGCCAGCGCCTCCGCCAGGTCCTCCGGGGCGATGTCCGTCACGTCCGGCTCGACGCTGGTGAGCGTGGCGCGGAGCTCGCCGCCCTCCCGGGTGACGGTGACCGGGACCGTGCCCGCGCGGGTGCTGAACACCAGATCGCCGGGGCCGTCGCGCTCGGCGAGTGCGACGGCCGCCGCCACGGTGGCGTGGCCGCAGAACGGGACTTCGGCCTTCGGGCTGAAGTAGCGGATCGTGTACCCCCGGGCGGCCGGTGGTCCGTCGTCGGCCGGTTCGTTCCGACCGGTCAGGAAGGCCGATTCGCTGTACCCCAGTTCCGCCGCGACGGCGAGCATCGCCGCGTCGTCGAGACCGGACGCGTCAAGGACGACCCCTGCCGGATTGCCGCCCTCCGGATCGGCGGAGAACGCGGTGTAACGCAGGATCCCGATACTTGAATTCTGGCTCATGCCGCAGGTCAACCCCGTCGCGGCCCGGAGCATTCCCGGCCCGGGGCATTCCCGAGCCGGCCGGACCCGGTCCGAGGCATTCCGGACCAGGCCGGACCCGACCCGGTCGGACGCCCCGGGCCGCGAGGGCATCGGCTCAGTGGCAGTTCTTGGTGCCCTTGCCCGACTTCGTCCAGGAGCAGGAGTCCTGGAGCTTGCCGTTCGGCTTGATCAGCCGGGCCTTGTCACCGGTGTTGTTCCAGACGTACGAACCGCGGTTCCAGTAGACGTTGCCCGACGCGTTCCTGCCCTTGCCCGTGTGGACCTTGACGGTCTTGCCCGCGCCGATGGTGTAGCTGGGGAAGGTGTACGTGTACCCGGTGTTGTCCTTGAGCTTGTAGCCCTTGAGCTGGAGCTTCGACGTGCCGTTGTTGTGGATGTCCACCCATTCGGCGTTGAGGGAGGCGTTGGTGCGGGTGTCCTTGCCGGGGCTGTCGTACTGGATCCTGCCGAGGTGCAGTCCGCCCTGGTGCGAGGCGGCCGACGCCGGGGCCGTGACGAGCAGTGAGCCGGCCAGGGCGGTGGCGGCGGCCAGGGCGAGCGGTGCGGCGCTGGGTATGCGCATGCTGTGGTCCTTGCATGGAGTTCCGGTGAAGAACTGTGAGCATAAGGGCAGCGCGCACCCGCCCGGCCGGAAAGTGCGCTTTCCGGCCGGGATACGGCCGTGGAACGTCAACCGCCCGCGCGGGGCGGCCCGTTCGGGCGGATCCGTCAGCCGCGCCCCACGTACGGCATCGCCGTCGCCAGGACCGTCGCGAACTGCATGTTCGCCTCCAGGGGCAGCTCTGCCATGTGGAGCACCGTCCGGGCCACGTCCGCCACCGCCATCACCGGCTCCACCGCGAGTTCGCCATCGGCCTGAAGGGTGCCCGTCCGCATCCGTTCGGTCATGTCCGTGGCCGCGTTGCCGATGTCGATCTGCCCGCAGGCGATCCGGTACGGACGCCCGTCCAGTGACAGCGACTTCGTCAGGCCCGTCATGGCGTGCTTGGTCGTGGTGTAGGCGACGGAGTGCGGGCGCGGCGCATGGGCGGAGACCGAGCCGTTGTTGATGATCCGGCCGCCCTGCGGGTCCTGTTTCTTCATCAGCCGGTATGCGGCCTGCGCGCACAGGAACGCGCCCGTCACGTTCACGTCCACCACCGAGCGCCAGTCCTCCACCGGGAGATCCTCGACGGGGACGGAACGCGGGCCGAACGTACCCGCGTTGTTGAAGAGCAGGTCCAGGTGGCCGAAGCACTCCCGTGCCGAGGAGAAGAGCGCATCCACGTCCTCGGGGCGCGAGACATCGGCGGGGACGGTGATCACCCGGGCGCTCCCCCCGGCCAGCGCGGCCGTCTCGGCGAGGGGTTCCGGGCGCCGGCCCGAGAGCGCCACCGACCATCCGGCGCCGGTCAGGGCCAGGGCCACCGCGCGGCCGATTCCGGAGCCCGCGCCCGTCACGACCGCCGTCTTCGCGTCGGATTTCAACAACGTGTTGCTCATGGAGCCGCAGCGTACGCCCACCCGCCCGGCCGGTCCGGGCGGATCCGTGGGGCCACATGGGGGTCAAGAAGGCGTCGTCGGCGGCGGGTTCGTGCCAGGGGCGGCCAATAGCGATGATCATGGTCTCCGTCACGTATGCGCGCTATGCCCCGCGAATCCATTCCTGCCGCACTCCTCATCCACGCGATGCCCGAGCGACGCGAACACGACAGCCGCTCGATGTGCCGGTCCGGTGTACTTGTCCGAGTACACCACCAGTCAGGGGAGGGACAGATGACGCACTCATCGCACCAGCAGGAGCTGCGCGACGCCGCCAGGAATCTCGGACGCCGCCGCTTCCTCACCGTCACCGGTGCCGCTGCCGCGCTCGCCTTCTCGGTCAACCTGCCGGCCGCGGGCACCGCGAGCGCCGCCGAGCTGGACGCCCGGAAGATCAGCGAGGACCCGTTCACCCTCGGCGTCGCCTCCGGCGACCCGCTGCCCGCCTCGGTCCTGCTGTGGACGAGACTCGCCCCGCGCCCGTACGAGCCCGGCAGCGGACTGCCCCGCACCCGCGTCCAGGTGCGCTGGGAACTCGCCCGCGACGAGCGCTTCTCCCGCATCGTCCGGCGTGGATCGGCCACCGCCCACCCGGAGTTCGACCACAGCGTCCACGTCGAGGTCAAGGGCCTCGAAGCGGACCGCGTCTTCTACTACCGCTTCCGTACCGGGAACTGGACCAGCCCCACCGGCCGGACCCGCACCGCGCCCGCCCGCGCCGCCCGCAACAGCACGCTGAGCCTGGCCGCCGTCTCCTGCCAGGCCTACCACGACGGCTACTTCACCGCGTACAAGCACCTCGCCCAGGAGGACGTCGACGTCGTCTTCCACCTCGGTGACTACCTCTACGAGTACGCCGTCGACGCGACCGGCGGGGCCCGTGCCTACACCGACCGCACCCTCCCCGCCCACTTCAACCGGGAGACGATCACGCTGGAGGACTACCGGCTGCGCTACGGCCTCTACAAGTCCGACCCCGATCTGCGCGCCGCCCACGCCGCGCACCCCTTCGTCGTCACCTGGGACGACCACGAGACCGAGAACAACTACGCGGGCGACATCCCCGAGAACGATGTACCGCCGGAGGAGTTCCTGCTGCGGCGCGCCGCCGCCTACCGGGCGTACTGGGAGAACCAGCCGCTGCGCACCCCGCAGCGGCCCACCGGGCCGGACATGAAGCTCTACCGGCGCCTGCACTTCGGCCGCCTCGCCCAGTTCGACATCCTCGACACCCGCCAGTACCGCAGCGACCAGGCGTACGGCGACGGCTGGCAGAAGCCCGGACCGGAGTCCGAGGACCCGTCGCGCACCCTCACCGGCGCCGCCCAGGAGCGCTGGCTGCTCGACGGCTGGCGCGCCTCGCACGCCACCTGGAACGTCGTGCCGCAGCAGGTCACCTTCGCCCAGCGGCGCGACGTCCCCACCGACGCCTTCAAGCTGTCGATGGACGCGTGGGACGGCTACCCCGCCTCCCGGGACCGGGTCCTGAAGGGAGCCGAGGCCGCCGGGATCGACAACCTGATGGTGCTGACCGGCGATGTGCACGTCGGCTACGGCTTCGACCTGAAGAAGGACTTCGACGACCCGTCGTCCCGCACCCTCGGCACGGAGATCGTCGCCACCTCCATCACCAGCGGCAAGAACGGCTCGGACAAGCCGGGCAGCTGGAACAACCAGATGCAGGCCAACCCGCACATGAAGTTCTTCAACGGCCGTCGCGGATATGCCGTCGTCACGCTGGGCGCGCAGCGGGCGCGCGCCGACTACCGCACGGTGTCGGCCGTCACCACGCCCGGTGCGCCCCTCGCGACGGCCGGATCGTTCGTCACGGAGGTGGGGAACCAGGGCCTCAAGCCCGCGTAGGGCCCCTGGTTCCCAGCCGGGCGGGCGCCGGTCAGCCGAGTCCGTCGGCCGGGTAGCGGACGCCGATGCGGTCACGTACCGCGTCGAGCGTCCGCATCACGGCGAGGGAACCGTCCAGCGGCACCAGCGGCGACTCCGTCTCGCCCGCCCGCAACGCCCGCGCCACCTCGGCCTGCTCGAACTGCATCCCGCGCAGCCCCGCGCCCGCCGCCCCCGCGGTGAACTCCTCCGGCTCACGCCCCGGCCGGTGCAGCACGAACCGTTCCGGGTAGAAGAAGCCGTGCGGGAAATCGATCCGTCCCTTCGTCCCCGTGATCGTCGCGGTCATCGGGGTGTCCCCGACGATGGAGCAGTTCAGCAGCGCCGAGGCGCCCGCCTGCGACCAGCTCAGCAGCATCGCCGTGTTCAGGTCGACGCCCTCCGGGGAGAGCAGCGCGTCCGCCTGCACCCGGTCCGGCTCACCCAGCAGCAGATGCGCGAACGACACCGGATAGACCCCGAGGTCCAGCAGCGCGCCACCGCCCAGCGCCGGGTCGCGCAGCCGGTGCCCGGGACCGAAGTCGCCCGCGAACCCGAAGTCGGCCTGCACGGTCCGGATGTCCCCGACGGCGCCGTCCCGCACGAGCTCCGTCATGCGCCGGATGACCGGGTTGCAGTACGTCCACATGGCCTCCATCAGGAACAGCCCGCGGTCCCGGGCGAGCTTCACCAGCTCGTCCGCCTCCCGCGCGTTGAGGGTGAACGCCTTCTCGCACAGCACGTGCTTCCCGGCCTCCAGGCAGAGCGCGGTCGCCTCCCGGTGCGCCGAGTGCGGCGTCGCCACGTACACCACGTCGACGTCGTCGTCGGCGGCGAGCTCGGCCCAGCTGCCGTAGGCCCGGGGTATCCCGAACCGCTGCGCGAACGCCTTCGCGGACGCGTCCGTACGGGACGCGACGGCCACCACCTCCGCGTCCGGCATCGTCCGGAGGTCCTCGGTGAACGTCGCCGCGATACCGCCGGTCGCCAGCACGCCCCACCGCACGGCCCTGTTCATGCCTGTCATGCCTGCACCCCAAAACGGTCTCGACCAGTCCGGCTGAGCTGAGAGCATAGAGGCGGATTCAACGACATGGAGATGAGAATGCCGGAGAGCGGCGCAAGCCGAGCCCAGCAGGAACGCACACACATACCGACCACCGGGACCGGGGCGCCAGAGCCCCGGGTCACCGGTACAGCCCCCGGGCCACCGGCCGCCACCGACGCGGCCCGGCGCACCGGACTTCTCGTCACCCTCGTCCTGGGCGGCCTCACCGCACTGCCGCCGCTCTCCATGGACATGTACCTCCCGGCGCTGCCCGCGGTCACCGAGTCCCTGCACGCCCCCGCCGCGACCGTCCAGCTCACTCTCACCGCCTGCCTCACCGGCATGGCGCTCGGGCAGGTCGTCGTCGGACCGATGAGCGACCGGTGGGGGAGGCGCACGCCACTGCTCCTCGGCATGATCGTCTACGTCGTCGCCACCGCGTTGTGCGTCTTCGCCCCCACCACCGGACTTCTCATCGGCTTCCGCCTGCTGCAGGGCCTGGCAGGTGCGGCCGGGATCGTCATCGCCCGCGCCGTGGTGCGCGACCTGTACGACGGCGTGGAGATGGCCAGGTTCTTCTCCACGCTGATGCTGATCTCCGGCGTCGCACCGATCGTCGCGCCGCTGATCGGCGGGCAGGTGCTGCGGTTCACCGACTGGCGGGGGATCTTCGCCGTCCTCACCGTCGTCGGCGTGCTGCTCACCCTGATCGTCTGGAAGTGGCTGCACGAGACCCTGCCGCCGCAGGACCGGCACACCGGCGGCATCGGCGACGCGCTGCGCACCATGCGCGGGCTGCTCGCCGACCGGGTCTTCACCGGCTACATGATGGCGGGCAGTCTCGCCTTCGCCGCCCTCTTCTCGTACGTGAGCGCCTCGCCGTTCGTCGTGCAGGAGATATACGGGGCCTCGCCGCAGACCTTCAGCCTGCTCTTCGGCATCAACTCGGTCGGTCTGATCGCCGTGGGCCAGATCAACGGCAAGGTGCTGGTCGGCCGGATCAGCCTGGACAAGGCGCTCGCCTTCGGTCTCTCCGTCATCGTGCTGGCCGCGACCGCGCTGCTGCTGATGACGTCCGGGGTCTTCGGGGACGTCGGCCTGGTCCCGGTCGCGGCCGGGCTGTTCGTGCTGATGTCGGCGATGGGTCTGGCGATGCCGAACACGAACGCGCAGGCCCTGATGCGTACCAAGCACGCGGCCGGGTCCGCGTCCGCGCTGCTCGGCACCTCGTCCTTCCTGATCGGCGCCATCGCCTCGCCGCTCGTCGGGATCGCGGGCGAGGGGACGGCCGTGCCGATGGCCGTCGTGCAACTGGTGTGCGGGGTGGGCGCGATGGCCTGCTTCCTGGGGCTGTGCAGGCCCTGGCAGCGCGTGTCGTGACGCCGGTTCCGTGACGGGGGCGCCGGGACCGGGGCCGGTTTGAATCCGGTTGCCCGGGGCCCGGCGGGCAGCGATGCTCCTCCTCATGTCCGACGCTGCGTCTGCGGGTTCCGCGCTACGGCCGTATCCCAAGATCTCCGCGAGGGGAGGGCTCGGTGTTTCCGGGGCCCGGGAGTGGGTCGCGGTGGAAAAGGTGCACGGAGCGCACTTTGCGGTGGTGTGCGACGGCGCGGGGGTTCATCCGGCGAAGCGGCGTGAGCTGTTGGGCGACGACGCGCTGGATGGTTTCTTCGGCGTGAGCAGGGTCTGGCCGGTGCTGTCCGTGGCGGCGGCCCGTTTCGCCTCCGCGCTGCGCGGCGTGCGGGGTGATGCCGCGGTGGTGACGATCTACGGTGAGCTGGCCGGTGGGTGCTACCCGCACCCGGATGTGCCCGCCGTTGCCGGGGCCGAGCCGGTGCAGACGGGCGTGTGGTACGCGCCGGGCCTGCACTGGCTGCCGTTCGACGCATCGGTCGAGAAGGCCGAGGGACGCCGCTGGATCTCCGACCGTGCTCTGCGCGGAGCCGCGGCGGCCGCAGGGCTCGTCTGTCCCCCCGCTCTCGGGCACGGCGCGCTGAACAGGCTCCAGGAGCTGCCGTGCGCCTTCTCCACAAGGGTCCCAGCCCTCTTCGGGCTGCCCGAGCTGGCGGACAATCTCGCCGAGGGCTACGTCCTCAAGCCGGCCGGCGAATGGCGGGAGGCGGAGTCCGCAGGTGCGGGCATGCGTCCGGTGGCCAAGGTGAAGCAGAAGTCCTTCGCGGAGGACGAGCGGTTCGACGGCGCACGTCCCTATCTGCCCCCGCCGCAGGGAGCGGCCGGAGTTCCCGCCTGGCTCCTGGCCCGGGCCTCGGCACTCCTCACCCCCGCCCGCGCGGCCGCCGTGGTCAGCAAGCTGGGCCCCCGCACCCCGGTGGATGCCGTGGCGGAGGAGATCACCCGGGACGTTTCGGAAGAGCTCGCCGAAGCGCTGGGAGGCTTGGAGGACACCCTCCTGCGCCCGCTGGAACGAGCGCTGCTGCCCGGGGCACGCTCGCTTGCGGTGTTCGACGCCGAGGACCGCCGTTCCTCCCGGACGGGCAGAGAAGGCACCCGGTGAGGCAGTAAGCAGTCGCCGCACTCGCAGGCAGACCACCCGCCGGCCGCGTCCCCGACCTCACAGGCCCTAGTGCGCGCTCGGGTAGCCGATCAGATGCGGGCGGTCCTTCTCGTCCGTCCAGCGGAACAGACCGACGCCGTCCGACGTCACCGTGCCCGGAATCCGCTGGTTCGACGGCAGGGCGCCCGTCGTGCCGCTCCTGACCGCCACCGCGACGGGGGTGCCGCCGCCGGCCAGTACGTCCGCCGCGTTGCGCGCGTTCGCCGCGCCGTACGCGATGCCCTCGTCGTTCACCGACGCCAGTGTCAGCGGCTTCGTGCCGTCCGTCCCCTCGAAGCAGAAGCCGCGCTTCGTCAGCAGGTCGAAGGCGAGCGGCCCGGCCACCAGGAAGTTCCCGGAGGGCGCGGAGACGAGCTGCGGGTACTGGCCCGGCTTGATCGCGGGCTTGCTGCACTCCACCGAGGCGAGCGCCTTGCCCGTCTCCAGGTCGTGCACCGTCCACAGGTCATGGGTGGCGGCGCGCTTCGCGCCCTTGGCGAGCTGCCACTTCGCCAGTACCAGGCCCGGAATCACCGACGTCGGGATCCCGCTGAGCCGGTCGGTGCCCTTGGGGGCGACATTGCGGCTGAACCAGCCGCCCTGCACCCAGAACTCCTTGGACCCGCTCACCAGCAGGCCCTTCTGCGTCAGCCCGCGGACCTCGGTGAGCTGCTTGCAGGTCGTGCAGCCCTTCGGGTACTTGAGGGCGGGGGCGGCTATCTGCGACACCCGGCCGGTCACCGGGTCGACCACCGCGCTGTTCGTCCGGCCGTCGCTGATCAGGATGCCGGGGCCGGAGGTGGAGACCGTGGGCACGGAGCTCCACGGCACCTCGACGCGCCGCCGGGAGCCGTCCTCCACGTCGTAGACGTCCAGCGAGACGATCGTGTCGGCGGGGGTCAGCGCGTTCTCGCCGACCTTTCCGTACGACCACGTCACGAAGTACTCGTGGTCGCCCACGGTGAGCGGGAGGAGCCTCGGGAAGTGCTGCGGGGACGGCGGCCGCCAGCTCTCCCCGTGCCAGCCGGCCTCGCCGGTCTCCGCGTCGATGGTCCGCAGCTGGTACTTGGTGTCCGAGACCCGCGCGAGGTAGGCGAGGCTGCCCGTCGTCCGGGACAGCGCGTAGTCGGGCGAGGTGCCTATGAGCTCCCAGCCGCGCTCCGTCGCGAACACGGACGGGACGGTGAGCTGGGTCACCGGGACCGAGCTCTTCTTGGCATGTTTCTTCGGCTTGTCGGCACTCTTCTCACCACTGGCGCAGGTCGCCAGTAGAAGAAGCATGGCGAGTACGAGCACTCCGCCGACCAGAACCAGGCGCACGATCTTCTGTCTCATGGCTTCCCTCGATGGGCAATCCCGACCTCGCGGCGGTCAGCGTAGCAACTGGCGCAGGGGTCGCGGCAGTTCGCATGCCATGCTGTTCGCCGCCGGTCCGGGCCGGAAGCGGGAGGGCGGCCTCCGCCTACAATTCGTCGGTGAACGCCACCCTCCCCACCGCGGAAGCCCTGCGCGCGGCGCTGGCCGGACTGCTCGACGGGCTGCCGCCCAAGCAGGCCGCCCAGGCGGTCGACCGGCTCATCGCCAATTACCGGGGGACCACCCCCACCGACGCCCCGGTGCTCCGCGACCGCTCCGATGTCGCCGCCTACGCCGCGTACCGGATGCCCGCGACCTTCGAAGCGGTACGGTCCGCCCTCGCCGCGCTCCAGGAGGCCGCCCCGGACTGGGTGCCCGCCACGCACACCGACATCGGCGGCGGCACCGGAGCGGCGAGCTGGGCCGTGGCCGGGGCCTGGGAGGGGCCGCGGACGACCGTCCTGGACTGGGCCGAGCCCGCGCTCGCCCTGGGCCGTGAGCTGGCCGAGGTCTCCGGCGTCCCCGCCCTGCGCGCCGCCGAATGGCGCCGGGCCCGGATCGGCGCGGGCCTCGAACTCGCCCCCGTGGACCTGGTCACCGTCTCCTACGTACTCAAGGAGCTGACGGCGGACGTCCGTTCCGCGCTCGTCGACACCGCGGCGGCCGCGGCCCGGGCCGTCGTGGTCGTCGAGCCCGGCACCCCCGACGGCTACGCCCGGATCATCGAGGCCCGCGACCGGCTGATCGCCGCCGGGCTGAAGGTCGCCGCGCCCTGCCCGCACAGCGACGCCTGCCCCATCGAGCCGGGCACGGACTGGTGCCACTTCTCGGCCCGGGTCAGCCGCTCCTCGCTCCACCGGCAGGTGAAGGGCGGCTCGTTGCCGTACGAGGACGAGAAGTTCAGCTATGTCGTGGCGACCCGCTTCGACACGGAGCCCGTCCGGGCACGCGTCACCCGCAAGCCGCAGATCCGCAAGGGACAGGTGCTGCTGGACCTGTGCACCCGCGACGAGGCCCTGCGGCGCTCCACGGTCACCAAGCGGCACGGTGAGCTGTACCGGGCCGCCCGGGACACCGGGTGGGGCGACGAGTGGCCGCCGCCCCACCTGCCGAGCCCGTCCGGGGACTGAGGACGGGGCACGCGGGGGCGGGCCCGGCTACCCGCGCAGCTCCTGTGTGCAGCACTTCACACTGCCGCCGCCCTTCAGCAGCTCGCCCAGATCCATCGGCACCGGCTCGAAGCCGCGCGCCCGCAGCGGATCGAAGAGCCCCGTGGCGGCCTGCGGCAGCAGCACATGGAGTCCGTCGCTCACCGCGTTCAGGCCGAGCGCCGCGGCGTCCGCCTCCTCGGCGATCAGCGCGTCGGGGAAGAGCCTCGCCAGTACCGCCCGGCTGCCGGGCGAGAACGCCCCCGGGTAGTACATGATCTCGTCGCCCGCCTCGTCGAGCACGGACAGGGCCGTGTCCAGGTGGTAGTAGCGCGGGTCGACCAGATCGAGCCCGATCACCGGGCGTCCGAAGAACTCCTGCGCCTCGCCGTGCGAGAGCGGGCTGGACCGGAAGCCCTGTCCGGCCAGCAGGTACGAGGCGGTGACCGCGAAATCGCCCTCGCCCTCGTTGACGTGGGCCGGTTCGTGGATCTCGGTGAAGCCGTTGGCCCGGAACCACTCGCGATGGGCCCCGGCCTCCGCGTAACGCTCCTGGTACGCGAACCGGGCCCCCAGCACCCGGCCGCCGATGACGGTGGCGCCGTTGGCGGCGAAGACCATGTCGGGCAGATCCGGCCGGGGCGCGAGCAGCTCCACGGTGTGTCCGAGGGCGCGGTAGCGGTCGCGGAGGTCCTCCCACTGGGTCTGGGCCAGGGGGAGGTCCACGGGCTTGCTGGGGTCCATCCAGGGGTTGATGGAGTACGTCACCCTGAAGTGGGCCGGAGCGCACATCAGGTAACGGCGGGGTGTGGCTTCACGAGGCAACGAAGGCTCCTCACGAACACAGCAGGGGTGGCCTGCGGGGGACTTCGCACGGGTGTGTGCGTCAGCCCATGGTCCGCTCTCCGGGGCCCGCGCGCAGTGATCCGATCGGGTGGTTCCGCACGGTGACGAGACGATACGTATCGGCTCGCACGACTGCTGGACCGGCCGGCCCGGCAGAACGCGCCGCCGGCTGCCGTGCACCCTCTCGCTCACGGGCCGCCGGCTGCCGCGCACCCTCTCGCTCACGCGCCGCCGGCTGCCGCTCGCCCTCCCGCTCACCCGTGCGTACCCGGACGCGATCGTCGACCGCACCCCGCGCGGGCCGACGCAGCCCGCCGCGACCCTGAGACGCACCCGTCATTTCATGACAACAAGTGCCATAGTGCCCAGCTCATGGCGCTGTGCCGCGCACCCCGCTTCGGAACTCCGGCCACCTGAGGCGCAGGATGGTGGGACCATGGGCAGGAGCAACGCTGAGGTAAGGGGATTGATGGGCGCCGATTTCGGCCGTTATCGCGGCTCAGAGAGCAAATTTTCCCAATGGCTTCGCCGCCGACCCAAACCGCAGCAGAGCGAGGTCGACGACACCGCCCGGGAGGCGCTGCTCCTGGCCGTCGCCGAGGCCGGAATGCCGATCGCGCCCGCCGCCCATCCGGTCGGCTACCGATGTTCGTGCGAGCGCATCGGATGTCCCACCCCCGCCCGGCACCCCATCTCCTTCGCCTGGCAGACGCAGTCCACCACGGACCGCGCCCAGATCGAGCGCTGGGCCCGCAGCCAGCCGCAGGCCAACTTCATCACCGCGACCGGCATGATCCACGACGTGCTCGACGTGCCGCTGTCCGCCGGCGGCCAGGCGTTGGAGCGGCTCCTTGCCGCGGACATCGACGTCGGCCCCGTCGCCCGGTCCGGCGACGACCGGATGCTCTTCTTCACCGCCACCCGCGGTACGCCCGAGGACGAGGACGAGTGGTGGCCGTGCGAGCTGGACTGCCATCCCGAGACCATGGACGAGCATCCGGGACTGCGGTGGCACTGCCGCGGCAGCTATGTGCTCCTGCCGCCGGCCAGACTTCCGGGTGAGCTGGACGTGGGGTGGGTGCGGGGGCCGGAGAACCCGCTGCCCGATCCGCTGACGCTGCTGGAGACGCTCACCGACGCGTGCGCGCAGTACGCGGACGCGGCGGACCAGAGCGATCTCGACCACGACTCGGTGGCGTGGCCGATGAGCCGCTGACGAGACTGCCGGACAGGCCCTGGGCGAGTCCGGCAGTCCCGGTCACGAGCCCTTCGCCGCCGTCAGGCCCGGCAGCCGGTTCAGCATGACCACCTTGCCGTCCTTCGCGCCCTTCTTCGGCACGTACACCAGCTGGCTGGAGATCCGCTCCTTGGTGAGGGTCGACTTCAACTCACCGGTCAGCAGCGCCTCCACGTCCGAGTTGAGCGGCGGACGCAGTCCCTTCGCCGCCGTCTGCTGTTCGAAGTGCTTGCTGCTGAAGAAGACCAGCGCGCCGCCGTCCTCCGTCTCCAGGCCGAGCGGGGCGAACGTACCGCCGTCCAGCGGCTGGTCGATGTACTGGTACGAGAAGCCCGCCCGCCGGGTGGTGCGGCGCGCCTCCCGCCAGCCGGACGTGGCGGTGCCGGGGGCGAAGACGTCCGGGGTGCCCTGCTGCAGGTACTGCGTGTACCGGGTGCTCAAGTCCTCCGGTGCCACGGCCAGTCCGGAGCTGTCCGCGGCCACCGGTTCGGCGCGGCCGTCGCCGTCCACGGCGACGGCGGGCAGCTGGGACGGTGCGACGACCGACAGGTAGGCGGTCTTCCACCCCGCGCCGGGCCCGGACTTGACGAAGACGAGCAGCCAGCGGGTGTCGAGCTTCCCGCTGTCCTCGTCACGGTTGGAGTCGGTGTCCGCGAGGAACCAGCGCGGCCAGCCGGCCTTCTTCGGGATGAGGTACCGGGCGTCGGTCAGCTCCAGCGGCCTGTGGTTCGTGTTGCCGTCCGGATTGTTCTTCTGCCGGGCCTTCAGCCCGGCCTGGTTGATCGCGCCGAGCGGGCCGGTGACCCGGTCCGCGTCCAGAGCCGGGTCGTAGGCCTTGTCCGCCGCGTTGTACGCGGCGGTGAAGTCCTTCAGGGCCTGAGCGGCCTCGGACCTGGTTGCCGCCGGCACCACTGCCAGCTCGCCGTGCACCGTCACGCACCCGCTCGCCGTCAAGGACAGCACCGTCGCCGTCGCGAGCCCCGTCGCCAGCCGAATCGGCCTCAGACTTCTCATCCGCTGCTTTCCGCGCCTTCTGGTCCGTCGCCCCCTCGGAGAGGGCCGGGCAGCGGACTTCGCGGCGTCGTGGGGCCGGGGCACGCACCTCGCGGCGTTGTCGTCAATCACCGACGCTCCGCGTCGATTCAATCCTCCGCCTTGCGATGCACGCACCCCGGCCCCGCTCCTTAACCCGCGCTGCCCACTGCCCGGCTCTCTGACCGTCCGAACCCTACCGGGGCGAGGAACAGTGCGAGGGTGGGGATCAGATACAGCGCCCACACCGTGATCTGGAGAACGGTCGGGTCGGGCTGGAAGTTGAACGTGCCCTTCAGCAGCGTGCCGTACCAGCTGTCCGGCGGAATCGCGGCGCTGATGTCGAACGCCTGGTTGTGGAGGCCGCCGATGAACTCGGCCTCCTGCAGGTCGTGGACGCCGTACGCGAGCACGCCCGCGGCGACGATCACCAGCATGCCGCCGGTCCAGGTGAAGAACTTCGACAGGTTGATCTTCAGCGCGCCCCGGTAGAACAGCCAGCCCAGGACGACGGCGGCCGCGATGCCGAGGAACGCGCCGATCATCGGGTGCCAGCCGTCGTCCGCCGCGTGCACCGCGCGCCAGACGAACAGCGAGGTCTCCAGGCCCTCCCGGCCCACCGCGAGGAGCGCCGTGGCGACCAGCGCGCCGGTCCCCATCGCGAGTGCCGTGTCGAGCTTTCCGTGCAGCTCGGTCTTGAGATGCCGCGCGGTGCGCCGCATCCAGAAGACCATCCAGGTGACCAGGCCGACCGAGACGATCGACAGCGAGCCGCCGAGCGCTTCCTGGGCCTTGAACGTCATCTCCTGCGAGCCGAATTCGAGGCCGGCGCCGAATGCCAGGCTGACGACGATCGCGATACCGACGCCGACCCAGATCGGCACCAGCCTGTCCTTGTTGCCGGTCTTCACCAGGTAGGCGATGAGGATGCAGACGACCAGGCTGGCCTCCAGCCCCTCGCGCAGGCCGATCAGGAAGTTGCTGAACACGTTCCGGTTCTCCTTTTCTGCTTCGAGTCCCCAAGAGGGAACGGCAATCGGGGGGCCTCGCGGGCCCCGTGCCGGTCCCTCTACGAGAACAGCGCCCGGCCCCACCAGTCGTCCTTGTCGCGGACGCCCGGCGGGACGGCGAAGTGCGCCGAACCCACGTGCTGGATGTACTCGTTGAGTGCGTCGTGCGCCGCGAGGCGCCGCTGAAGCGGGATGAATGCCTTGCGGGCGTCGCGCTGGTAGGCGAGGAAGAACAGCCCGGCGTCGAGCCGGCCGAGGCCGTCCGTGCCGTCGGTGAAGGAGTAGCCGCGGCGCAGGATCGTCGCCCCGTCGTTGCTGTCCGGGTGGGCGAGCCGCACATGCGCGGTCGGCAGCATCGCCTTCAGGAACGGCTCGTCGCGCTCCTTGGCCTTGCCGACCGGGGCGCCCTCGCCCTTGTCGCGGCCGAAGACGTCCTCCTGCTCCTGGAGCGGGGCGCGGTCCCAGGTCTCGATGTGCATCCGGATGCGCCGGGCCACCAGGTACGAACCCCCGGTCATCCAGCCCGCCCTGTCCTTCTCGCCCACCCACACGTGCTGGTCCAGGGCGGCGGTGTCGGTGCCGGAGATGTTCCGGGTGCCGTCCTTGAAGCCCATCATGTTGCGCGGGGTCTGGGCGTCGGGCGTCGTCGAGGACGTCTTGCCGAAGCCCAGCTGGGACCAGCGGATCGCGGTGCGGCCCATGCCGATCCTGGCCAGGTTGCGGATGGCGTGCACCGCGACCTGCGGGTCGTCCGCGCACGCCTGGACGCAGAGGTCGCCGCCGCTGCGGGCCGCGTCGAGGTTGTCGCCGGGGAACTTCGGGAGATCGACGAGCGCCTCGGGGCGCTTGCCCTCCAGACCGAACCGGCCCTTGGCGAAGAGCGAGGGGCCGAAGCCGATGGTGAGCGTGAGCCGGGACGGCTTGAGGCCCAGCGCCTCTCCGGTGTCGTCCGGCGGGGCCTCGGCGAGGCCGCCGTACGCACCGTCGCCGACCGCGTGACCGGCCGTCATCCGCTCGGCCGCCCGCGTCCACTCCTTGAGCAGCGCGATCAGCTCGGCGCGGTCCTTCGTCGTCACGTCGAACGCGGCGAAGTGCAGCCGGTCCTGTACGGCGGTGGAGATACCGGCCTGATGCGCCCCGTGGAAGGGCACGGCCGCACCGCTGTCCGCGGCAGGCACCGCGTCGCTGTCCGTACGCACCGCGGCGACCGCGCCGCCGGCCGCCACGGCGCCCAGCGCGAGACCGGCCCCGCCCCAGCCGAGCAGCGCCCTGCGGGAGGGGGCGGCGCTGCCGGACGCCGCCGCCGTCCCGGTGGTGCTCTGTGTCCGATCGGACATGACAGGTCCCTTCCCGTCCGTTACTTCGTCACCGCGGCGGCGAGCCGGGACAGCGGCTCGGCCAGCGCGTTGACCGCGTCCGACAGCTCCTTGCGGTCGGCCTTGCCGACCTTCTCGTACGAGGTGAACTCGTAGGAGCTCTTGTCCTTGCGGTACTTGTCCAGCAGCGTGTTCAGCGCCGCGAACTGCTTGTCCAGGGACGCCGTCAGCGCCGGGTCGTTCTTCGAGGCGATCGGCTTCAGCAGCTCGTAGGACTTCTCCGCGCCCTCGACGTTGCCCTTGAAGTCGATCAGGTCGGTGTGGCTGTAGCGCTCCTCCTCACCGGTGACCTTGCCGGTCGCGACCTCGTCGAGGAGCTCCTTGGCGCCGTTGGCCATCGAGGTCGGGGTGATGTCCGCCGTGCCGACCCGCTTCTGCCAGTCGAGCAGGTCCTTGTAGAGGACCGGAGCCAGGGCCTTCTCCTCGGCGCCCAGCTTCTTGTCCTGCCACAGCGCCTTCTCCAGGCGGTGCCAGCCGGTCCACTTCTGGCCGTCCTCCAGGCCGTCCTCCCGGATGTCGACCTTCGGGTCGATGTCACCGAAGGACTCGGCGACCGGCTCGGTGCGCTCCCAGCCGAGCCGGGAGTCGGCGTAGACCTTCTTGGCGGCCTCGATGTCACCCGCGGCGACGGCGTCGGTGAAGGCCTTGGCCTTCGGCAGCGTCTCGTCGGCCTGCGCCTGGACGTAGGTGCGGTACTCGGCGACGGCCTTGTCCATCTCGGGGCTGCGCTTGGCCGCGTTGCCGCCGGTGACCTCGATCTTCTGCCGGATGCCGTGGCCCTTCATGCCGGGCTTGCAGGCGACCTCGTACGAACCGGCCTTGATCTCGGCCGTGATGGTGGCCTTGGTGCCGGGGCCGATGTTCTCGCGCTCGGCGACGATGCGGTCGTCCGGGAAGAGGACGTAGACCTCGGTGACCTTCGAGCCCTTGTTCTGCACGGCCAGTTCGATGTGACCGGCCGGCAGCTTCTTCTTCGAGACCTCGCAGGAGTCGTCCTTCGCGACGACCTGCACGGCCCCTTCGCTCTTCCCGTCGCTCTTCTCTGCGCAGCCCGTGACGGCGGTCAGGGCTGCCACCGTGGCGGCAGCGGTGACGACGGAGAAACGAACGGCTCGCATACGGGCTCCACAGAGGATGAAGGAGAAGCAGGAGAAGATCGGACAAAAATAGGTGAGGCGGACCTAACTTAACCGAGGCTTACCTGACCGGTACCCACCTGTCCAGTGATTCAGCTCTCATCCCGGCGGTGCGGAAACGGGGTGATCACGGGTATCTCATGGATGCCTCACGGGATGGTCAAGTGCGGGTCAAGTTCCTCGGGTCGGTACGACGAGGGGCGCCCCGGTCCGCGGATGCGGGAACACCTCGACCGGCTGCCGGTAGACCTCGCCGAGCAACTCGCCCGTGAACACCTCGGCGGGCGGGCCCGCCACCGCGATCCGCCCGTCGCGCAGCACGGCGGCCCGGTCCGCGTACGCCGCGGCGAGCCCCAGATCGTGCAGCACGACGACGACCGCGTCCCCGGCGGCGGCCCGCTCCCGGCAGATCCGCAGCACGAGTTCCTGATGGCGCAGATCGAGCGCCGCGGTCGGCTCGTCCAGCAGCAGCAGCGGGGCGCGCTGCGCCAGCACCCGGGCCAGTGCGACCCGGGCCCGTTCCCCGCCGGACAGCGCGGAGAAGGGGCGCGGGGCGAACTCGGTGACCTCGGTGGCCGCCATCGCCGCGGCGACCGCCGGGTCGTCCTCGTCCGCGTGCCGCGTCCCGGCCCACGGCGCCCGCCCCATCCGTACGACGTCCTCCACCGGGAACGGGAACGACAGCGCGGCGGACTGCGGCAGCACCGCCCGGCGCAGGGCCAGTTCGGGGGCCGACCAGTCGGTGACCGGGCGCCCGTCGATCCGTACCTCACCGCTCTCGGCGGGCAGATCGGCGGACAGCGCGGCCAGCAGGGTCGACTTCCCGGCCCCGTTGGGCCCGACGAGCGCCAGCACCTCGCCCGCGTGCGCGGTCAGTTCGATGGAGTCGAGCACCGGCCGCTGCCCCAGCCGCACGCGCAGCCCGCGCGCCTCGGCGACGGGGGAACCGGGGGAGACGGGAGCGGGCAGCCGCCGGCCCCGGCTCCGGAACGGGTTCTTCAAGGCCCTCATGCCCAACCACCTTGCCTACGACGGGTCCTGCGCAGCAGCCAGAAGAAGAAGGGGCTGCCGAAGAGCGCGGTCAGCACACCGAGCGGCAGCTCGGCGGGATCGGCGACGGTACGGGCCGCGAGATCGCCCACCACCAGTACGAGGGCGCCGCCGAGGGCGCTGCCGGGGACGAGGAAGCGGTGACCGGGACCGTTCGCCATCCGCAGCAGATGAGGCACCAGCAGCCCCACGAACGAGATGATTCCGGCGACCGCCACCGCGGCCGCGGTCAGCAGCGCCACCACGAGGACGAGCACGATCCGCAGCCGCTCGACATCGACCCCCAGATGCCGGGCGGGCCGCTCGCCGAGCGCGAGGAGGTCCAGTTTCCGGGCGTAGAACGGCGCGACGAGCAGCCCGAGCGCCGCACACGGCAGCACGGCGAGCACCTTGGGCCAGGTCGCCTGGGCCAGGGAACCCAGCTGCCAGAACGTGATCTGCGAGATCTGCGCGTTGTCGGCGAAGAAGATGAACAGCCCGATCAGCGCGCCCGCGAAGGCGTTGACCGCGATCCCGGTGAGGATCAGCGTCACGACCTCGGTCCGCCCGCCCGACCGCGACAGCGCGTACACCAGCAGCACGGTCGCGAGTCCGGCGGCGAACGCGCAGGCGGTGATGGTCCAGTTGCCGAGGAAGTCCAGCCCGAGCGCGATCGAGGCGACCGCGCCGACCGCCGCACCGGAGGAGATCCCGATCACCCCGGGTTCGGCGAGCGGGTTGCCGAACACCCCCTGCATCAGGGCGCCCGCGCAGCCCAGCGACGCCCCGACGAGCAGGGCGAGGACGACCCTCGGCAGCCGTACGTTCCACAACACGCTCTCGCCGACCCGGTCCAGCGCGGCTCCACCGAGTCCGAGCCGGTGCTGGACCGAGCCGAGGACGTCGCCGAGCGGGATGCTGTAGGCGCCGAGCCCGGCGGAGAGCAGGCAGCACACGACGAGAGCGACGAGCAGTCCCGTGGTCAGGACGAAGCCGGTGGAGCGCCGGGACCCGGGCGCCCGCGGTTCCGGGGCCGCGGTGGCGGCCGGCCGGGTGCGTTCCTCGTACGAGGCGGTCACTTGGCGGCCCCGTCCTTCGGGTGGAGCTGCGCGATCAGATCGCCCAGCACCCGGTCCGTGCGCGGCCCGTAGTTCAGCAGCACGCCGTCGTCGATGGAGACGATCCGCCGGTCCATCCCGGCCGGGGTCTCGGCGACGCCCGGGATCTTCACCAGGCCGTCGACGCCGCCCACCGATTCGAGCCCCTTGCTCATCACCAGGATGGCGTCGGGCGCGGCCTTGGCGAGGGCCTCGCTGGTGATGGCGGTGAAGTCCTTCTTCAGCCCCGACGCCTTGCCCGCGTCGACGGCTCCGGCCGCTTCGATGAGCGAACTCGCACCGGACTCGCGGCCGCCCAGCAGATAGACGGAGGCCGAGCCGCGCAGGTAGAGGAACGCGACCCGCGGCTTCTCGCCCCCTTCCGCCGGGGCGGGCGCGGACTTCTGCACGGCTTCGATACGGGACCGGGTGCGCGCGTTCAGCTCCGCGCCCGAGTCCGGCACGCCCAGGGCCGCCGCCACGGTGTCGATCCGGGGGCCGACGTCGGCGAGCTCCTTGGCCGGTTCGACGACGACGAGCGCGATCCCCGCATCGCGGATCTGGTCGATGGCCTCCGCGGGCCCGGTCGTGGTGTCCGCGAGGACGACGGTCGGCTTCAGCGACAGCACGCTCTCCGCCGAGACGTCGTGCGCGCGGGTCACCACCGGGAGTTTCGCCGCCTGTTCGAAGGTGGCGGTGATGTCGCGGGCCACGACCTGCTTGCCGAGGCCGAGCGTGAAGACGATCTCGCTCAGGCTGCCGGTCAGCGGAACGATGCGGTCCGTCGAGGTGACGGTGACCTCGGCGCCGTCCGCCGACTTCACCGTGACCGGCAGGTGCGGCTTCGGGGCAGTGGTCAGGGGTTCGACGCGGTCGGCCGCGGCGCTCTCGGAACGGGCGGCGCGAGCCCCGGTGTCCGTACCGCCGCCGCAGCCCGTCAGGACAAGGGCCAGGGCGACGGCGGCCGTCAGCGCGCCCAGCGGTCCACGGGTCCTGACCGGGCCGCGCCCTGGCCGCCGGGATTCCCGGCCCGGCGGGGCGAAGTCCTGCGAGAAGCGCACTGGGGCACCGTCCTGTCGTTCTGCGGTGAGTGGTTGGCAAGGGTTTGCGAGCAATGTGGTGGAAGAGGGGGTACCGCCACAGAACGCGCATAGCTTAGGTTAGCCTTACCTAGCCCGCTAGACCTCGGAGGGGTCCCCATGCTGTCGTCCAGACCTGCCCGCGCGCTCGCCGTCGCGCTTCTCGCGGCCCTCCTGGGGGCCCTGCTCCCGGCCGCCGCCGCGCAAGCGGCGAGCCGCACGGTGCAGGGCGGCCGGCTGGACTGGGGCATCAAGTCCTCCTTCCAGAGCTACGTCACCGGCCCCATCGCCCACGGCAGTTGGAGCCTGATCGGCGGTGCCGCCACGGTCGGCGGCAGCCAGTTCCGCTTCCACTCCGCCACCGGTTCCTACGACCCGGCGACCGGCGCCTTCACCTCGGGCTTCTCGGGCGGGGTCCGCTTCGTCGGCCACAAGAAGTCCGACGGCAGCCATGAACTGGACCTCACCATCAGCCGCCCCACCGTCCGCATCGCGGGCGGCAGCGGCACCGTGTACGCCGACATGGTCAGCAAGGACCGGGGGAGCGGCCGGGTCACCTCGACCGCCCAGGTGCCTCTCGCGACGCTCGGTCTCTCCGGGATCGACATGCGGGGCGGTGCCACCCCCGTCGCCCTCAACAACGTTCCGGCGACGCTGACTTCACAGGGCGCGAAGGCGTTCGCCGGCTACTACACGGCCGGTACGCCGCTCGACCCGGTCAGCCTCTCCGTGGACACCACCGCTCCGGCCGGGAAGCCGGCCGCGTCCAAATCCCCCGGCAGGCCGGCGGAACCGAAGAAGGCCGGGAAGGCCGGGAAGGCCGCGGGCCGCTTCGAGGACGCCGCCGTCGACTGGGGTGTGCGCCGGACCTTCCGCGAGTACGTCACCGGCTCCATCGGCAAGGGCAAGTGGACCCTCGCCGACGGCGCCCAGGACGGCGGGGCGCTCTTCCGCTTCCCGCGCGGCAAGGGCACGTACGACCCGAAGAAGCAGACCCTGGACGCCGACTTCGCGGGCAGTGTGCGCTTCACGGGCGCCGACGGGCTCGATCTGAAACTCTCCGCGGTCGCGGTCCGGGTGGGGGCGGGCCGGGGCACGCTCTCCGCCGACGTCCTGAGCGCCGGCGACCGGCGGAAGGCCGTCCCGCTCGTCACCTTCACCGCGAAGGACTTCGCACCCGAGGACGGTCTCGCCGTCCTCACCGAAGCCCCCGCGACCCTCACCGCCGACGGCGCCGAGGCATTCGGCTCGCTCTACAAGGCGGGCACCGCGATGGACCCCGTCTCGCTCGCCGTCGCCGTCGACACCAAGGCCCAACTGCCCGCCCTGCCCGACCTGGGCAGCGCCCCCGGCGCGTCGCCCCAGCCGTCCGGAGCGCCCACGGAGAGGACCACCACCGCGGCGTCGGTGTCCGACTCCGGTTCCCGCACCGGGCTGTACCTCGGCATCGGCGGCGCGGGTGTGCTCGCCGCCGCAGCGGGTGCGCTGTACCTCGCCCGCCGCCGCGCCACCCGGCAGAGCGGCCACTAGACCCACCGGACCCCCGTTCCCCATCCCCCCGTCCCACCCCCGATTCATTTCCTGAGGAGACCACCGACCATGGCAGCCACCCGCCGTCCCACAGCTCTCGCCGCCGCCGTCGCCACGGCAGCCGCCCTCGGCGCCACCGCGTTCGCCCTTCCGGCGCTCGCCGCCGACAGCACCGCATCCGACGGGTCGGCCGCCGCGGCGCCGAAGCTGGAGCTGAAGGACGGCACGCTGGACTGGGGCGTCAAGGAGTCCTTCCGCAAGTACCTCGCCTCCTCGTTCTCCGGCGGGAAGATCACCGTCAAGGGCGGCGCCACCCAGGCGCCGGACAACGGCGTGTTCACCTTCGCCAACGGCAAGGGCACCTACGACACGGCCACGCACGGCACCGACACCGCCTTCGAGGGCGGCGTCAACTTCTACGCCCACGGGGGCGTTCTCGACATCACGCTCTCGGACGTGAAGCTCTCCACGACCGGTACCGGCGGCGCGATCACCGTCGATGTCACGACCCCGGAAGGCACGCGCGACGACGTGGCGTTCGCGGCTCTCGACCTGTCGGCGGTGAAGCCGGGCCAGGGCGCGGGCGGTGCGATGGTCTTCAAGGACATCCCGGCGACGCTGACGAAGGCGGGCTCCGAGGCGTTCAACGGCCAGTACAAGGAGGGCGACGCGCTCGACCCGGCCACGCTCTCGGTGAAGGCGGTCTCGGCCCCCACCGAGAAGCCCACTGAGAAGCCCACCGAGAAGCCGACCACCGAACCGACCGGAAAGCCCACCGAGAAGCCGACCACCAAGCCCACGGAGCGGCCCACCTCGACCGGGTCCCCGTCCTCCCCGGCCACCGGCAAGCCGGCCGCGGACCCGGGCGCGATCGTCGACGGCACCCTGGACTGGGGCGTCAAGAAGTCCTTCCGCAGCTACGTCACGGGGCCCATCGCCCACGGCAAGGTCGAGACGACGGCCGGCGCCACCGCGTCCGGCGACGGCTACCGGTTCCCCGACGCCACCGGCCACTTCGACGCCGACGCGCAGACCCTGAACGCCGGCTTCGACGGCAAGGTCCGCTTCCTGGGCCACGAGGAGAACGGTGCGTACACCCTCGACCTCTCCCTGACCCGCATGAAGATCCAGGTGAACGGGACGAAGGGCAAGCTGATCGCGGACGTCTCCACCAAGGACCGCGAGACCAAGAAGGTCAGCACGTACACCGGTCTGGCCGTCGCCGACCTGAAGCTGCCCAAGGGGGGACTCGCGGCCAAGAACGGCGTGGTGACCCTTCCGTCCGTCCCGGCGACCCTCACCGCCGACGGCACCAAGGCGTTCGGCGGCATGTACCCGGCGGGCGAGCAGCTCGACGCGCTGACCGTCGCGGTCGCCCTCGACAAGGACGCCGAACTCCCGGGCGGCGCGGGCGGCAGCGGTTCCACGGGCTCCACCGGCTCCACCGGCTCCACCGGCTCCACGGGCCTGGCGGGAGGCTCCACGGCCACCGGCGGCGGCAGCGTGGGCGGCGGCTCGGTCGGTGGTTCGGTCGGCGGTTCGGGCTCCCTCGCCGCCACCGGCTCCGACATCCCGGCCGGTGCCCTGTTCGCCGCCTCGGGTGTCGTCGTGGCGGCCGGCGCCGGAGTGGTGATCGCCGCCCGTCGTCGCCGTACCGCCTGATCCGTCCGGCAACACCGCCCGGGTGGCGGCCCAGTCACGGGGCCGTCACCCGGGCGGTGCTTGAATGCCCGCGTGAGCGACGGCGACTTCGACGTACCCGCGGGCATCGACGTACTGCGTGTGTTCTGCGGCCCCGACGGCAGGCACGGCAACGCCCTCGGGGTCGTACGCGACGGGCGTGCGTACCCCGACGAGGCGTCCCGGCAGGAGCTCGCCCGCCGGATCGGTTTCAGCGAGACCGTGTTCGTCGACGACCCCGAGCGCGGGCACGTCGACATCCACACCCCGGGACTCCGCCTCCCCTTTGCCGGGCATCCGCTCGTCGGCACCGCCTGGCTGCTCGATCTGGAGATCCTGGAGCTGCCGGTCGGGGAGATCTTCGCCCGCCAGGACGGGGAGTTCACCTGGATCACCGCCCGCCCCGAGTGGGCGCCGCCGTGCACGCTGGAGCGGTACGCGTCCGTCGCGGAGGTCGAGGCGCCGGCCGGGCCGCCACCGGGCGAGGGCCGGCTGTACGCATGGGCCTGGGAGGACGAGGCGGCGGGCCGGGTCAGGGCGCGGGCGTTCCCGCGGCGCGACGACGGCATCGTGGAGGACGAGGCGACGGGCGTGGCGGCCCTGCTGCTCAGCGCCGAGCTGGGCCGCGCCCTCAACATCACGCAAGGACGCGGCTCCCAGATCCTCACCGCGCCCGCGCCCGACGGCACGGTGGAGATCGGGGGCCGCGTCCTGTGGGGGCTTCGACCGGGACCGTCCGGCGACTGACGGCGCAACGGAGCGGCGGGGGGGGGGGCCCGCCCCCCCCCGCCCCCCCCCCCCCCCCCCCCCCCCCCCCGCCCCCCCCCCGGGGGCCCCCCCCCCCCCCCCCCCACCCCCCCCCCCAGGTGTAGGGGGGGCAGGAGACCCCCCCCCCCCACACACAG
>NZ_JBIUVC010000003.1:321529-659610 GCF_044742755.1 Streptomyces sp. NPDC087845 | reverse complement strand
GTCGACCAGCGCCTGGAGATCGACGCGGAAGGCGTGGTGTTCAGCTGCGACGAGGGCAGCCTGCTGGCCTATCCGCATCCCGCGCCAGGCGTTCCCGTCATGCCCACGTACGGCCGGCGCTGGCCCCTGGACCGGGTGGACGACGGCTACACCGTCACCGACCCGGAAACCGGCAGGGTCCGGCACTTCGTCGACCACCTCAAGGGGGAGCTGGCGCTCCTGGCTCAGATCGACGACCGCAACGGCCGCTGGATCACCTTCGAGTACGACGAGACAGGTGCCCCGACGTCGATCGTGCACCACGGCGGCTACCACCTGAAGCTCACCACGAACGAAGGCAGGGTTACCGCCCTGCACCTGGCAGGCGCCGCACCGGACGGTACCGACCAGGAGATCCTCCGCTACGGCTACACCGACGGCCACCTCACCGCTGTCACCAACTCCTCAGGCAAGCCCTTGCGCTTCGGCTGCGACGAGCTGGGCCGCATCACGTCGTGGACGGACACCAACGGCAGCCGGTACGAGTACGTCTACGACGAGCACGACCGCTGCGTGTACCAGACCGGCACCAACGGACACCTCGAAGCCCACTTCACCTGGGACGACACCGACCCCGCCACCCGCCTGCGCATGACGTCCATGACCGACGGCCTCGGCTACACCAAGCGATACGTGATCAACGACCGCTCCCAAGTGGTAGCTGAAATCGACGCTCTGGGGGCCGTCACCCGCTTCGAGTACGACCGCTACCACCGGCTCCTGTCCGTCACGGACCCACTGGGGCATGTCAGCCGCTCCACATACGACGAGCACGGCTGCCCCACCTCGGTAGTCCGCCCGGACGGGCGGGAACTGACCGCCGACTACAACGCCCTCGGCCTACCGGTGCGAATCAAGCGCGCGGACGGGACGATCACCCGGCAGACCTACGACGAGCGAGGCAACCGCACGTCGGTCACCGATGCCTCCGGCGCGACAACGACCTACACGTACGACGAGGCCGGGAACGTCATATCTGTGACGGACGCCCTCGGGCATCATTCCGAGGCACGGTACGACAGAGCTGGTCTGCCCACCGGGACTACCGATCCACTGGGCTCGACGACTCGCTTCGAACGGGACGCCTTCGGCCGACCGGTTGCTGTCACCGATGCCCTCGGCACAACCAGCCGATACCAATGGACAGTCGAGGGTCGTCTGGCTCGGCGTACCGAGCCGGACGGCAGCGAGGAATCCTGGACGCATGACGGCGAAGGCAATTGCCTGTCCCATACCAATGCCATGGGTACGGTCAGCCGTTTCGAGTACACCGACTTCGACCTCCTTGCAGCACGCACAGGCCCGGACGGAGCTCGCTACGACTTCACCCACGACACCAATCTGCGACTGACTGAGGTAAGCAACCCGCACGGCTTGAAATGGAGTTACACCTACGATCCCAACGGTCGTCTCACAGCGGAGACCGACTTCGACGGCCGCACACTCGCATATGGTCACGACGAGGCCGGACGCCTGACCACTCGCACCAATGGGCTCGGCCAGAGCATCCGTTACGAGCGCAACGAAATCGGACAACTGCTGCGCAAGCATGCGGACGGCGAGGTCACCACCTTCGAATACGACATCTTCGACCAACTAGCCTGCGCCGTCGGCCCTGACGCGGCCCTCACCCGCCTGCACGACCGGCACGGGAGGCTCAGGTCCGAGACCGTAAACGGACGCACACTGACTTACGGCTATGACACGTTGGGGCGACGGATTTCCCGAACAACCCCATCCGGCATGACAAGCACCTCGGACTACGATGCTGCCGGGCGGTGCAGCAGCCTCAGCAGTTCCGGCCGAACCGTTGCGTTCACACGGAACGCCGCCGGACAGGAGAGCGCCCGGCACATCGGGCAGTCGATCAGCCTCACCCACGAATTCGACACGGCGGGCCGTCTCGCCAGCGAGCAGGTATGGGCCCGGGGGCAGAGCCTGAAGCACCGCGCCTACACCTACCGCGCAGACGGCAACCTCATCGGAATCCACGACAGCGTTTCCGGAACCCGCCACTTCGAGCTGGACGCCATCGGCCGGGTGACCGCGGTCGACGGCACGCACTGGACCGAGACCTACGCTTATGACCAGGCGGGCAACCAGACACAGGCAGCGTGGCCTGTAGGTCACCCCGGTCACGAGGCCACGGGCGAACGTACCTACACAGGCACACGGCTCACCCGCGCCGGCCGCGTCCGCTACGAGCACGACGCCCAGGGCCGGATTGTCCTCCGTCAGAAGACCCGCCTCTCTCGAGCACCGGAAACCTGGCGCTACACCTGGGACTCCGAGGACCGACTCACTTCGGTCACCACTCCCGACGGGGCGCACTGGCGTTATCTCTACGACCCTCTCGGCCGCCGCATGGCCAAGCAACGTCTGCAAGCCCAAGGCGACGCAGTGATAGAGGAAGTCTCATTCACCTGGGACGGAACCACTCTGTGCGAACAGATAACCTCCGCCGAAGCTCTGGCCAACCCGGTTGCCCTCACCTGGGACCACGACGGGCTCCGCCCCCTCACCCAGACGGAACGCATCCTCTCGGCCAGCGCCCTGCAAGACACCATCGACGAGCGATTCTTCGCCGTAGTCACCGATCTCATCGGCACCCCGACCGAGCTCATCGACGAGTCGGGCAGTCTTGCCTGGTATACCCGCAGCACCTTGTGGGGCACCACCACCTGGTCCGCCACCAGCATCGCCTACACACCGCTTCGCTTCCCCGGCCAGTACTTCGATCCGGAAACCGGCCTCCACTACAACTTTCACCGCCACTACGACCCGGAAACCGCCCGATACCTCTCTGTCGACCCTCTGGGTATCGCACCGTCACCCAACTCGGGTGCCTACGTCGAAAATCCTCACACAGGGGCAGATCCTTTTGGACTTGCCCCCTGCCCCGAAGTCAACCCGAGAAAGTTGGATTACCTGTTCAATAAGGACGTGAAGCCGGATCCTCACAACACTCCGAGGGCGATACAAAATGCCAATCAACTCAAGAGTATAGGGTTCCATGACACCCCGGCCTCTCGTCAATTCGTGACCGAACACTTGAAGGAGGCAACCGGCAATGGATTCTCAGAACATTTCACCAACGAATGGGGGAATTTCGGTAAAACGAAATCTGTCCTATATGGCCCACATGGAATGCTCGGTGTGGAGAGCACCTGGCAGATCATGCCCGATGGTGGGTACAGGCTATCGACGATAATATTCCGTAGTTGAGAGATCCGTCGACCACTTGCGGTTCGATCAGGTAATCGCGCGCGAAATCCAGGAGAAAATTCGTTGCCATCTGAATTCGTCACACCTGACCCCCAGGAAATCGTCAACGCATTGGGGGTCGAGCCAGAGATCACTGGTGAGACTCAGAGGACCGTAAATCTCGTTGATGTCACAGGCGAAGACTTGACATTGTCGTACGACGCGGTCGGACAGTCGGTAAATGTACGCTGGTGCACACCACTCGGCAAGGTCAAGTTGAATCTGTTCAGAGAAGGAGCGATTCTACTCCGTGTCCAGGAGGGAGGCGGCGCGACTCAACTCGTCGTGGAATTCGAAACTAGAGACACCGCAGGAGAGCTCAGATTGCAGGTATTTCCAGAAGTGTCTATCACCGAAACATCACTCTTCTCGTGAGCCGCTCGTGAAATCCGGCAGGACAAGCCCCCTCTGTCCAAGAAGCCGGGCGGATAAAATCAAAACACTCATCGAAAAATTAGAGAGTGACCGTGGGTGCCGCTGAATTGATCGCCTCATTTATCGCATCGGGGCGACTGTACGGGGTATCCGGTCTATTCTTTCAAGAATCTGTTCTCGTCCTGGGAAAACCTTGTGCACAGGATGGAGTCCGACTGGCAACTACCGGGGCAATACCCGATCAGCGCTTACATCAATGATCTGGATGCATGTGATCAGCTGCAGATTGCCATGGGCACACTGACCGATGAGGCCCAAGCGGAGCTGTCCGCTCCGCTGGCGGCGTTGGATGCGCGCTTCGTGTACGAGTCGGTGCCGGACGAGGGGGTGAGCTCCGCCCGTGGCTGAAGCCGTCCTCGGGTGAAGAGCCGCAATGGATTCAGGCTGCGCAAGCCTCGTAATCACCCCTGGTAGACCGCGGGCCCGCCCCCCTGTGGGGGAAGAGATCGCCCTGTGGCGCAAGGGACTCACCACGTCCCGTGGTACGTCTCCGCGGAGCCGTCGGCCGGCGGGGACGCTGCCGCGCGTTTGATGCCGAAGGCCAGGCGGTAGGCGTCGGGCAGGTCGATCGCAGTGTCGGTGTGCCGCGTCATCAGCCCAGCTCGATGAGCTCCCGGAGCAGAGACGCCGGGTTGTCGACCCCCTGGGGGCACTCCCCTCGCTCTCGCTCTCGTCTTTCAGCTCTTTCGAGGCGAGTCGTACGGCAGCGGTGCCGGGAGGCATGCCCACGCGTGCCGGTGGGCCCGGGCACCCGCGTTCCGGCTCACGTGCAACTGGGCACCGCTGAAATGCTCCAGGCCGGCGACCGTCGAGGTTGGTCGGCTCGGCGAACAGGTTCGCAAGCCAGAGCCGGCCACCGTGAGTGTGGCCGGAGGCTGCAGGTCGACGCCGCGGCAGACGACGTCGTGGACGACGATGGGTGGTGGGTGAGGAAGGCATCTTCGTGCGGGTGTTTTCTACCGGACGCAGCCCCGGGTCCCGTACCTGCGGCGAGCCACTGCGTCACGAGGACACGTCTGTACGCACCGAGCCACCCGTGCCGACTGCTTGACGACCCCGCAGTGCGGGCACGCTTCGACGGTGGCCGGCGCCCGGGGGTGAGCACCGACCGGTGATTCCACACATCTGCCGTCCTTGTTTCCGGCCGTGTGCGGGACTGCCGTCGACACCCGTCGACCAGGGCCGACCCGTCTCGGCCGTGACGCTCGTTTGACGCTCCGGGTACATGCAGGTCGCTTCTCGGGAGCGGTCACACTGTGTCTGACCTGCAGGTTCGGGTGGTGTGCGGTATGTGCGCCGTGGGGGTTACCGGCGATGTCGTGGCGCTGAAATGACGCTCTCCGAGGCATCTTGACGCTCATTCTGATGAGTCGTCAGGAGCTTTGGACCGCAGGTCGGACGGTTTGCCGTCCCCGCGGCAAGGGGCGGTACGGCCTGAGCCGGGTCACTGCACCGGAGGCCCGGTTCATCGCCCCACCCCAATCGAGCACATCGATATTGGCCGACCGGACAGATCCCACCGCGGCGCAACTCACGATGCTGGGCAGATGCGTCGACTGGAGGTGTCCGCCGTGACAGAACACCGCGCCGTGGTGAATCGAACCACTGGGCAGGAGGAGGGTGCCCGGCCGGAGAGCCGGGAACGAGAGCGTGCGGCCGCGATGATCGCAGACGTCGAGCGGCTGGTGCGCTGCGAGTCCCCCTCGGACGACCTGGCCGCGGTCGCCCGCAGCGCCGAGCTGGTGGCCCGGATCGGCGCCGGTCACCTCGGGGCCGAGGCGGAGCGGGTAGTCATCGACGGATGCACGCATGTGCGGTGGCGCTTCGGCCGGACCCCGCGCGTGCTGCTCATCGGGCATCACGACACGGTGTGGCCGGTCGGGTCGTTGAAGAGCCATCCGTTCGAGGTTCGCGACGGAGTGCTGCGCGGACCCGGTTGCTTCGACATGAAGGCCGGCCTGGTGATGGCGTTCCACGCCTTGGCGGACCTGATCGGCACGGGGGCACGGACGAGTGTGTCCGGACCCGGGGCCGCGCATCCCCTGGACGGTGTCACCCTTCTCATCACCGGTGACGAGGAGCCGGGTTCGCCCTCGTCCCGGGAGCTCATCGAGGGCGAGGCCCGCTCCCACGCTGCCGCCCTCGTACTGGAGGCCGCCGGACCGGGTGGGGCACTGAAGACGGAACGAAAAGGGGTGTCGCGCTACGAGGTGCTGGTTCGAGGACGTGCCGCCCACTCCGGCCTTGAGCCGGAGCGTGGCGTGAACGCGACGATCGAGGCCGCTCACCAGATCCTGGCCGTGGCCGCACTGGGCGATGCGGCACACGGGACGACTGTCACGCCGACCCGCCTGGAGGCGGGCACCACGAGCAACACCGTCCCCGCCTCGGCACGCTTCGACGTCGACGTCCGCATACGGGACGCGGCAGAGCAGCACCGGGTGGACCGAGCGATGCGCGAGCTGCGGGCCCGGCTGGCCGGCGCAGCCGTGGAGGTCACAGGTGGTCCGAACCGGCCGCCCTTGCAGGCCGCCGCATCGAAGGATCTTTTTGCGCGGGCCTGCCGGCTCGCGACGGACCTCGGGCTCGGCCCGCTCACACAGGTGGCCGTCGGCGGCGCCTCCGACGGAAATCTCGCCGCGGGAGTCGGCACCCCCACCCTCGACGGCCTGGGAGCGGTGGGCGGCGGCGCGCATGCCGACGACGAACATCTGCTCGTCGCGGAGCTGCCGCGGCGGACCCGACTGCTCACCGCGTTGGTGGCCGACCTCCTGGCACCGCAGGACGGCTGTCCGCCCGGACGAAGCGGGAGCCCGCATCCTGTGCCCTCGAACCAGCTGCGCGAAGAACGGGGTTGAAACCATGACCTGCGTGACCGATCTCCTGCGCGACCGCACCGAATCCCCGCCCGTCGACGCCGCGTACGCCGCGGCTGAGACCGCCGCGCGCGTCGCGGGCATCGACATCCGTTCCCTGGACAGTGTCAGTGAGCTTGAGGCCGCTCGGCGCCTGTACGAGCAGATCTGGCGCACCGGCGAGAACAGTCCGGTGGTGACCGCCGACCTGCTGCGTGCGCTGGCGAAGGCGGGCAGTTACGTCAGCGGCGCCTTCGTGGGGGACGAACTGGTCGGCTCCTGCTTCGGGTTCTTCTCCCCGCCGGCGCGCGCGGCCCTGCACAGCCACATCGCAGGGGTGCTGCCCCACGTGCGGCGGCGCAACGTCGGATTCGCCCTGAAACTGCACCAGCGGGCCTGGACGCTGGCGCGGGGTGTGGGCGAGATCTGCTGGACGTACGACCCCTTGGTGCGCCGCAACGCGTACTTCAACATCGCCAAGCTGGCTGCCGAGCCTGCCGAGTACCTGCCGGACTTCTACGGCCCCATCGACGACGGGATCAACCGCAGCGACGACAGCGACCGGATCCTGGTGCGGTGGCGTCTGGCGTCTCCGGACGCCGCGTCGGTCTGCGCCGGGCGGCCCAGACCGGCCGACGCGGAAGTCGCCCGGTCGCGCGGAGCGAGCGTCGCCCTCGGAGTCTCCGCCACGGGCGCGCCGTCGGTGGGGCGCACCGGCGGCAACGCAGGCACCGTACTGGTGGCCGTACCCGAAGACATCGAGGCACTGCGCGAGAGCGACCCGGCGTGCGCCGTGAGCTGGCGCACGGCGGTACGGGACGTGCTGGGCGGACTGCTCGCCGACGGCGCGCGGGTGCGCGGCTTCGACCCGGCGGGCTGGTACGTCGTGGACCGCGGATGCCCGACGCAGGTTGCCGGCGGCACGTACCGGCACGGAACACACCACAACGAAGCGTCACAGGAGACAGCGTGAAGGTCACCGGAGTCGAACTGCGCACCATCAAGGCACCCCTCGTATCCCCGTTCCGCACCTCGTTCGGCACCGAGACCGTGCGGGAGGCCCTTCTGGTGCGCGTCGTCACCGACGAGGCCGAGGGCTGGGGCGAGTGCGGCGCGGGCACCGCTCCTCAGTACTCGTCGCAGTACACGCATGCCGCCGCGGACGTCCTCAGCCGCTTCCTGGTCCCGGCGCTCGCCGGGGTGGCCGACCTCGACGCCCACCGGGTCGCCCCGGCTCTGGCCGCGTTCAAGGGGCACCGCATGGCCAAGGCCGCCCTGGAGACGGCGGTGCTGGACGCGGACCTGCGGGCCCGGGGAGTGCCCCTCGCACACGCCCTCGGCGCGGTCCGCGACAGAGTGCCGTGCGGGGTGTCGGTGGGGATCACGGAGTCGATCCCCGCGCTCCTCGACGCCGTCGCCGGATATCTGGACGCCGGCTATCTGCGGATCAAGCTGAAGATCGAACCCGGCTGGGACATCGAGCCGGTGCGCGCCGTCCGCGAACGGTTCGGCGACATCCTGCTGCAGGTGGACGCCAACGCCGCCTATCGCCGCGGCGACGCCCGCCATCTGGCCCGGCTCGACCCGTTCGCCCTCCTGATGCTGGAGCAGCCTCTCGCGGAGGACGACCTCCTCGGCCACGCGGAACTCGCGAAGCGCATCACCACCCCGATCTGCCTCGACGAGTCGATCGTCTCCGCCCGCGCCGCCGCCGACGCGCTCGCGCTCGGCGCCTGCCACGTGGTCAACATCAAGCCGGGCCGCGTCGGCGGCTATCTGGAGGCGCGGCGGATCCACGACGTCTGCGCGGCGCACGGCATCCCCGTCTGGTGCGGCGGCATGCTCGAGACGGGACTGGGCCGCGCCGCCAACGTGGCGCTTGCCGCACTGCCCGGGTTCGTGCTGCCCGGCGACACCTCGGCCTCCGACCGCTACTACCGGACCGACATCACCGCACCGTTCCACCTCGTGGACGGACATCTCGCCGTGCCGACCGGGCCGGGCCTCGGCGTCACCCCCGTCCCGGAGATTCTGGACGAGGTGACGGACTCGACGACCTGGGTGCCCGTCCCCTGAGGCCCTCACCGCGCCGGCCCGTTCGTCCGTGTGGACGAACGGGCTGGCATCATTACGTCATGCGCGACCAATTCCGATGCCGGTGGGCCGGGCTAGTTTCGGCCCCGTGCTCATTCCCGTGACCAGCCTTCCGCGAGCGAGCCTCGCGCGTGTCCTGGAGGAACTCGGTTCCACCCTGCTCGACGTGGTCTGCGGTGACGTGGAACGTGCCGACGGCATCGGCGGCGTCGTCATCCACGACCCACTCGACGAGCCGGAACTCCCGGACAACGCACTGGTACTGGGCGTAGCCCTGCACGACCTCTCCGACATCGCCCGAGTCGTCACCCGCCTGGGGCAGCGCGGCGCCGCCGCCCTGGTGGTACGCGCGCCCCTCACCGCCGACGAGGCGCTGACCGACGCGGCCGAGGCGTCGGGCGTGGCCGTGCTCTCCTTCGCCCGCGGCGCCTCCTGGACGCACCTGGCGGGGATGCTCCGGACGCTGACGACCGACAGCAACCGGCACGACATGGATGGTCACACGGCCGGCCGGATCGAGTCCGGTGACCTCTTCGCGGTCGCCAACGCGATTGCCGCGCTGCTGGACGCGCCCGTCACCATCGAGGACCGCAACTCGCGCCTGCTGGCTTTCTCCAGCCGGCAGGAGGACATCGACACCTCGCGGGTCCAGACGATCCTGGGCCGGCAGGTCCCCGAGCACTACACGCGCATCCTTGAGGAACGCGGGGTGTTCCAGGCGATCTACCGCAGCGACCGTCCCGTCTTCGTCGCGTCCCTCCCCGGGTCGGGCGACACGACACAGCCGCCCGAACTGCCGCGCGCGGCGATCGCCGTGCGCGCCGGGGACGAGATCCTCGGCGCGATCTGGGTGGTCGTCGCCGAGCCGCTGAGCGAGGACCGCAGCGAAGCGCTCTACGAGGCATCCAAGCTGGTCGCGATGCACATGGTGTGGCAGCGCGCGGACGCGGACATGGAAAGGCGGCAGCGCGCGGAGCTGCTGGCCACCGCACTGGAGAGCGGCCCTGGATCACCCGAGGCGATCCGCCGCCTCGGCCTGAAGGACGAGCCCGCCGTCGTTCTCGCACTCACCGTCGTCGACGCGGCGAACGAACACCGGCTGCCCGCCCGTACCGCCACCGAACGCAAACGCCTCGCCGACGCGTTCGCCATGCATCTGGCCGCGGTGCACCCGCGCGCCACCGCGGCGCTGATCGGCGACATCGCGTACGGCATCCTGCCCCTTCTTCCGCAGAACCGGCACGACGCCGAGGAACGGGCGGCCCGCATCGCCACCGAGTTCCTGGCCCGCGTGGGCTCCCGGCTGCGCCCCGTGATCGGCGTAGGGCCGTACGCCGAGGACAGTGCGGCGCTGGCCCGGTCGCGTACCGGAGCCGAGCGGGCGTCGCGCGTCCTGCGGTCGGGAACCGCCGGGCAGCCGGTCGCCCGCCTGGACGACGTCCACGTCGAGGCACTGCTGCTGGAGCTCGCCGACCTCGTCCCGCGCGGGGACCTGCCCAGCGGCGTCGTCGCACGTGTCATCGCCTACGACGAGATCCACGAGACCAACCTGGCCGAGACCCTGCGGAGTTGGCTCGACGCCTTCGGCGATGTCGCCACGGCCGCCGCCGCGATGTTCGTGCACCCCAACACGTTCCGCTACCGGCTTCGGCGCGCGGCGGAGGTCGGCCGGATCGACCTCAATGATCCGTCCGCACGTCTCTCGGCCATGCTGCAGCTGCACCTGATGTCGCTCAGGTCCGCCCCGGACGGCGGATGAGCGGACAGGCCGTCCCGCCCGCTCATCCGGAAGCTTCCTGACGGCCCAGACCGAGTGTCCTGATCAGAAAGGCCAGCCACTCGGCGTCCTGTGCGGTCGCGACCTCGTACGACGTCGCCGCGCCATGCCCGGCGTTGTCGAAGACGTGCAGGAGGATCGGCGCGTCCCCTTCCTGTGCCGCCTGCAGGCGGGCGGCGAACTTGCGCGCATGCCAGGGAGGACACCGCGGATCGGTCGCCCCGGCCTGAAGATAGACCGCCGGGAAGACGCCGGGCCCGACCAACTGGTAGGGCGAGAGCCGCAACAGCCGCCGTACTTCCGCAGGATCGTCCGGATCCGCCCACGCCTTGCGGATGACGAAGTCCAGATAGGGATCGCGGGTGCCCCCGATGAGGTCGAGGAGCGGCGCCATCGGCAGCACGGCACACCACAGCTCGGGGCGCGTCGTGAGGGCGACCCCGCACATGAGGCCGCCGTCGGAGCCTCCGGTCAGCGCGAGCCGCTCGGGTGTGGTGAGCCCTGTGGCGATGAGGTGCTCGGCGACGGCGATGAGGTCGCGGTCGCGCACGTGCTTGCGTTCCCGGTGCGCGGCCAGGTACCAGTCGCGGCCGAACTCGCCGCCCCCGCGCAGATGCGCCTGTACGAGCACGCCGCCGGCCGCGACGAAGGCGGCCATCTCGGGCTGGTACTGCGGCAGCAGAGGCACGTTCGCCGCTCCGTACGCGGAGATCAGCGTGGGCGCGGGCTGCGTCGGGTCGCTGCCCGCCGGTCGCACCACGTGGTAAGGGATCTCCACGCCGTCGAGTGCGACGGCCCGCTCGAACGTCACGTCGGCGTCGAGGGTGACCGCCGGGGCCGACAGCGTCTCGATGTCCGCCTCTCCCGGACGGTGCCGATAGACGCCCCAGGAGCTGGTCGGGGTGGAGAAGGCGAAGACGAAGTCGTCCGGGGGAGAGCCCACGGCCAGGCCGGTCAGGGCGAAGAACGGTGCGGAGAGCGCCCCCTGCCCGGGCAGCGGAACCTCCCCGGTGACGGCGCCGGAGCGGTCGAGGATCCGTACCCGGGCGCACGTCTGGTCGAACTCACTGAGGTACAGATGGTCACCGACCGGAGACAAGGACCGCAGCACCGTCTCGCCCTCCGGCACCAACTCCGTCCACGAGGCCGGGTCGTTGGGGTCGGCGGCGTCCAGCGGGAGCGCAACCACGCGCCCGCGTGGTGCCGCTACATCGGTCACCGCGATGTAGCGGTCGCCGACGATGTGTCCGGCGACGGTCCCGGCGCAGTCGGTGACGAAGGGACGCCAGGGGGTGTCGGGCCGGGACAGATCGCGTACGGCGACCGGAACAGGACTGCCCACCCGGTGACTTGCGACGGCCCAGCGGCCGTCGGCCGAGAACTGCACGAGTGTGTACTCCCGGGAGCCCTCACCGACCGGGACCGGTTCCACCGCGGTGCTGCCCGCGCTGTCCCGCGTGGCGAGCCGGTGACGGTACACGGCCTGCCGGAACTCATGCGGCGAACCGGTCAGGGCGAGGAAGAAGAAGCCGCTGCTGTCGGGCAGCCACGACACGCCACCGGCCCACGCGCTGTGCAGGACCTGCCGCGGCGCGCCGTCCAGTACGCGCCCCGAGTCCACCTCGATGAGCCGGACCGTGTTGTGCTCGCTGCCGTCGGTGCAGACGCCCAGGGCCAGGACGCGACCGTTCGGCGACGGCGCGAGCCACGACAGGAACGCGGGGTTCTGCCCGTCGCCGAACGCGGTCAGGTCGACCACCGGTCGGCCCGCGCCGAACGGCCGGTCGGCGACGACCACGCCGGGCGCCGCCGCACCGGGTGCGGTCACGGCGCGGAACCAGCGGCCCGCCGCGAACCTCGGCAGTGCCGGGCGGGACCCGGCATCGTAGGTCTCGATCAGCTTCCGTACGGCCGCAGGGTCCTGCCCGTCGTAGGCGGTCGAAGTGGCGAGTTCGGCCTGCCGGCGCTGCCACCGCCGTACCTCGTCGGTCTCCGGCTCCAGCCACCGGTACGGGTCCGGCACCCGGACGCCCGCGACGTCCTCGAAGGCGTCGACGGTCCGCGCGGGCGGATACGGCGGAGGGCTGCTGTTCACTGTGACTCCGACTCCTCGGTGTCCCGGAGACCGTCAAGGTCTGCGGGACGCATGGACTGATCTGCTGGTGCATCTGCATCCGGGGCCGCCTCGAAGCCCGCTCGCGCGGCCGCGGCGAACTCGGCACGCAGCCGCTCGAACGCCCCGGGGATCCGGTTCACCTGCCGGACGTGGAGCAGTGCGTCGTAGGCGGCCGGGAAGTCGTCGACGGGGTCGAGCTCCCCACCGGCGAGCGTCCCCTCGACGCCGTCGAAGAACCCGGCGGGCGCGCGGCGCGGATCGAGGAGGGTCACCTCCGGGCCGAGACGGTCGAGCCGCGATTCGACGGACTCCGGCGTCAGGGTCCGCGCCCCGAGCGTGACGTCGCAGTCGAACGGACGCGACGACCGCTGGGTGAAGGTGACTTCGGGCCCGGAGCCGTACGTCATCCCGATGACGACGAGGTCCGCTCCCAGCTCGGAGGAGAGCAGACCGCCCAGCGTCGGCCGACCGTGCAGCGGTGTACGGCGGACGTGTGCGTTGTGGGCGCTCACCACGATGCGCCGCTCCCGGCGCAGGATCCACTCCACGCTGCGTGCCATGAACGCCTCCCGCGGATAGGGACCCTCCGGGGAGGTCCCGTCCTCGTCGGCCTCGGCGACGAAGGCTTCGAGCGAGGCCGCGCACCACAGGGCGATCTCGGCGTCCTCGTCGTCCGGGCCGCTGTGCCGGCGGGAGCGGAGTGCGCGCTCGGCCAGTTCGCGAAGGCCGTCGAGCAGCCGGGCACGGTCCGAGGAGGACATCGCCGCGTAACGGACCGCCGCCTGCGACCGGTCGCCCAGATCGCTCAGCCGCAGCAACTCCTCGTCGCCCGGGTGTGCGGGCAGCCGGTCGAGGCAGGCACGGACCGCCGGGCCGGGGGAGGTGGACGAGCCGGGCAGGTCCATTCCGTAGAAGGCGACCTTCGCCGACCCGCCGGAGTTGTGCCGGCGCATCCAGCGCAGTTGCCTCCGCATCGGCTCGCACTCGCCGAAGCGGTAGGTGACGCCGTCCCGGGCGACGGTCCCGACCCGTCCCGGCCCGCCGTCGATCCACTCGTCGACGGCCAGCCCCTCGGCGAAACCGGACTCCAGGACCAGCCCGGTGAACCCGCACTCCCGGACCAGGAACCGGAACAGCAGGTCCCTGAGCCCGTAGAACTCCGTGATGTTGTGCGCGCCCTCGCCGAGCGCCACCACCCGTGCTCCGCCGATCAGTTGACGCAGCGCAGCCATGACCGCAGACCTGTCGTGGAACGTGTCCATGACGGCTCACCACCTTCCCGCGCGCGGCATTCAGTTGTGGAAGTACCAGAGTTCCGGCGTATACAGGAAGCTGAGCAGTGAGCTGAACGACGACGGCGGCCCGGAGAGGCTGTTCTTCCACACGACAAGGGTGTGCGGAGTCGGGAAGTAGAGCACCGGCAGGTCCTTGCCGAGGTGGGTCACCTCGGCGGACAGGGCCTTGGAATCCGCTCCGAACGTCGACGCGTCGATCAGCTTGTCCGCCTCGGCGTCGCGGTACCCGCCGAGATTGAAGCTGCCTTCCGCGTTGAACACGGTGTTGCTGCTCGGGTATCCGGCCGCCAGGTACAGCGGTCCGTAGTCCTGTGCCGCCCACTTGTTCTTGTTGGCGGGCGCGAAGGAGTTGCCGTAGTTGGTGTACAGGTAGTTGAGCGACTTGCTCACGAGCGTGACCTTGAGGCCCAGCTTCTTGGCCTCCGATGCGAAGGCGGTGTCCCGGGCGCCGACGTACGCCGGGGTGTTCGCGGAGGCGAGGGAGAACTCGATCGTCTGCCCGCGCGGGATGCCCGCCCCGCACTCGCCGGCCCCGGTACCCGGGCGTCGGCAGGTGGTGGTGCCGCCCGGCTCGACCTTCCAGCCGTGGTCGGCGAGCAGGTTCTTGGCGGCGGCCGGGTCGTACGGGTAGGGCGCCTTGTCGCCGAACGCGGGCGGGTAGGGGGAGTCGCTGCCCGCGGTGGTGTAGTTGGGGGAGGCGGCACCGTTGTACACGCCCCGGCTTCTGATGTAGCCCTGCTGGTCGATCAGGTGTTGCAGGGCCTGGCGGACGTACGGCTGCGCGATCACCTTGTCGAAGTGGTGGGTGGTGTCCTCGAAGTTCAGGACCAGCGGGTCGAACCGGGCGGGCGCCGGGGCGCCGTAGACGTGGTAGCCCTTCTTCTTCAGCGCGTTGATCTGCATGATGAAGCTGGAGTCCAGCGTTCCGACGGTCAGGTTGCCGGCCTTGAACTGGTTGAGGACCGCCGGGGCGGAGGTGAACGACTTGAAGTCGACCCGGTCGAGCCGTGAGCCGCCCGGGCCGCTGTAGGACGTGTTGGGGACCAGGGAGAACGAGCCGGTCGTGGGGTCGAAGCTCTTGAGACGGTACGGGCCGTTGACCACCTGCCAGAGCGGGTTGTCGGCGAAGGTGGCCTGGGACTCCGACTGCTTGGTGAGGTAGGTGTAGATGGCCCTGGCGTTCTTCGGCCGCGTGTAGTCCAGGTGCGGCCCTGAGGTGCGGGCGATGTTCCACTCCTTGGAGGGCATCACGTACAGCAGGGTCAGCATCGACATCAGGTAGGACGGGTTGTACGCGGTCGTGGACCTGAGGGTGAGCTCGTCCGGCGCGGTGGCCTTCGCGGTGATGCCGTCGGGAAACTGCCCCGGGGTGTAGAAGCTCCAGTTGGCCGGGCTCTCCTTGAGCGCGGCCTTCAGCAGGGCCAGGGAGAAGACGACGTCGTCGGCGGTGACCGGCCTGCCGTTGGACCATGAGTAGTGCTTCATCTTGATGCTCACGGTCTTGCGGTCGGTGCTGTAGCGGGGCGGCTCTGCCAGGCTCAGTGCGGCGTCCGCGATCTGGTCGCCCTCACCACTGGGGCGGTAGAGGGAGCGCCACAGGAGCCCCCGGGCGATGACGGTGCCGTTGGCGGACACCGGCGGATACGGATAGATGTAGTTGGGGCTGAGCCCTGGAGTCAGCGCGACCGTGGCCGTGCCGCCGTCCTTGGGCTTCCCGGACTCCTTCGGCAGGATCTTGTAACCGCCCTGCAGATCCTTGGCCAGGTCGCCGCCGCCGGTGCACGCCGTGGCCAGTACGGCGAGCACGGCGGCGAGCACCGCGAAGCGGCGTCCTCGCGCCTTGCCGGGCACGTGTGTCATGGATGGCTCCCTGCGAGGTGTGGTGGAAGAGGGTGAGGAGGTGACGGTTGTGGCGAGCGGCCTCAGCCGGCCCGGTGACCGACCGCGTCGCGGAGCGCGTCCGCCAGCAGGTTGAGCCCCAGCACCGTGACGATGACGCAGATGCCGACGGGATACACCAGCCACCAGTAGTCGGCGGAGATGAACGTCGCGCCGTTGGCGAGCTGGCTGCCCCAGTCCGCGGTCGGGTATGTCAGGCCGAAGCCCAGGAAGCCCAGAGCGGCGACGACGAGGATCGCGTCGGCTACCTGGAAGGTGATGACGACGATGATCACGCTGAGCGCGTTCGGAATCAGGTGGGTGAGGATGAGCCGTGGGCGGGAGGCCCCCATCACCCGGGCCGCCAGCACGAACTCCCGTACCCGCAGGGTCAGGACCTCGCCGCGGACGAGCCGGGCGGAGACCAGCCAGGAGAACCCGCCGATGACCAGGCTCAGCGACACGGCGTTCGGGTGGAAGCGCACCGAGAGGATCAGGACGAAGAAGAGGAAGGGGACCGACAGCAGGGTGTCGACCACCCGCATCAGGAACCCGTCGACGACCCCGCCGGCGAGTCCGGCGACGGCGCCGTAGACCGTACCGATCGTGGTGGCGAACAGCGCGGCGAGCAGCCCGATCTGCAAGGACACCCTGCCGCCCGCCATGAGGCGGCCGAGCACGTCGAACCCGTTGAGGTCCGTCCCGAGCGGATGCTCGGTGCTGGGCGGCAGAGCCGCGTTCACCAGATCCACATCGGTCTGGTTGGTCTGGTAGAGCAGGGGGCCGAGGAAACAGAACCCGACGACGAGTATCAGAAGCAGTCCGCCGGCGAGGCCCAGCGGGTGGTGCCGCAGTGCGCGCAGCGCCGGTTTCAGAGTGAACCGCTCGCGCACGTCGGCCGGTTCGACCGGGTCGGCTGCCGACGGCGCCGTGGCGTCCGCCTCCAGGGCCCCCGCTGTGTCCGTGTGTCGTGAGGTCATTTGTTCAACTCGATTCGTCTGTCGGCGGCGGCGACCGCGATGTCGGCGACGAAGTTGCCGGCCACGGTGAGGGCGCCGCCGATCAGGGTGTAGGCGAGGAGCACCGGGTAGTCCTCGTGCTGCAGGCTGTTGAGGAACAGCAGGCCGAGGCCGGGGTAGTTGAAGAGCGACTCGACGATCAGGTTGCCTGCCAGGAGGCTGGGGATGAGCGTGCCGACCAGCGTGATCAGCGGCAGACAGGCGTTGCGCAGCAGGTGGCGCGTCAGGACGCTCCGCTCCGGGAGCCCTTTGGCCCGGGCGACCCGGATGTAGTCCTGGCCGAGCTGGTCGAGAGCCGACGAGCGCTGGTACTGGGAGAAGATCGCGACGCTGGTGATGGCGAGCGTGATGACGGGCAGGGCCATGGCGCGGGGATCGGTGAGGACCACCCACGAGGAGTGCGACTGGGACGCCTCGGCAGGGAAGAACGGCAGGGACTGGCTGAACACGGCGATCAGGATCAGGCCCAGCAGGAACGACGGAGTCGCGTAGAGCACATAGGAGGCCGCCGTGGTGGCGCGGTCGACGAGACTGTTGCGGCGGACCGCCTGGAGGATGCCGAGCGGGACGGCGATCAGCAGCGCGAGGACCAGGCCGGCGAGCGACAGCATCGCGCTGCGGCCGGCGTTCTGCTGCAGTACCGCCCCCACGTTCTCGTTGAGCTTGTAGGACCTGCCCAGGTCACCGTGGGCGAGCTGGCCCAGATAGCTGAGGTACTGCTCGACGAGCGGCCGGTCGAACCCGTGCTCCCGGTTGAAGTCGGCCACGGCCTGGGGGGATGCGCGCTGTCCCAGGACCACGCGGCCCGGGTCGTCCGAGACCACGTGCAGCATGAAGAACACCACCGCGGAGATGCCCAGCAGGACGACGAAGGAGATCGCCAGCCGTCGGACCACGTACCAGCTCATGCGTGACCATCTCCTCTCCGGGAGATCAGTGGGGTCCCTGACGTGCAGGGGAATGGTGAGTGACGGTTCATCGTGCGGAGAGCTCCTCGGGCTGTGCGGCCGGCGAGCGCAGGGGGTGGTGGCAGGCGACCTTGTGCGTGCCGGTGAGGGTCGCGAGGGCGGGCTCCGTCGCCGCGCACACCTCGGTCGCCAGTGGACATCGGGTGCGGAAACGGCAGCCGCTGGGCGGATCGATGGGACTGGGCAGTTCGCCGCGCACGCGCGTGCCCGACCGGGGGCGCGGCGCGGCGGGGTCCGCCTCGGGAACCGCCGCGAGCAGCCCCGCGGTGTACGGGTGCGCGGTGGACCCGTACACCTCCTCGGTGGTGCCGGTCTCCATCAACTTGCCCAGGTACATGACTCCGACGCGGTCGGCCAGGTACCGCACGACCGCGAGATCGTGGGAGATCACGACACTGCTCAGTTCGCGTTCACGTTGGACGCGGTGCATCAGATTGAGGACCTGGGAACGGATGGAGACGTCCAGCGCGCTGACCGGCTCGTCGGCGACCAGCACCTTCGGGTCCAGGGCCAGCGCGCGGGCCAGCCCCACCCGTTGGCGCTGTCCCCCGGAGAGTTCGTGGGGGTAGCGCTCCAGGACGCCCGGCGGCAGCCCCACGTCCCCGAGGAGCTCGCGGGCCCGGGCGGTCCGGGCGGCGCGCCTGCCGATGCCCTGGATCGCGAGGGGCTCGCGCAGGATCGCGCCGATGCGCATCCGGGGGTCGAGAGAGGAGTTCGAGTCCTGGAACATCATCTGCAACTGGGCCCGGCGCGGCGCGAGTTCGCGGGCACTCATACCGGTCACCGACGCGCCGTCGAAGATCACCTCGCCCGACGTGGGCCGGTTCAGGGCCACGAGCATGCGGCCCAGCGAGGACTTGCCGCACCCTGACTCCCCGACCAGGCCGAACGTCTCACCGGGCGCCACGTCGAAGCTCACTCCGGAGACCGCCTTGACCGTGCGCCGCCGCCCGAGGAGGCCCCGTCCGCCCACCGGGTACTCAAGTCGGAGATCGACGACCCGCAGCCGCGGCGTCGTCTCGCGTGCGGCAGGGGCCTCGGGGGAGACGGCGGGCCGTGCGACGGCCGATGCCCCTGAGCCGGTACGGACTGCTGCCGTGGCGACCGGGTGCCAGCACGCGTGGGTGTGCCCGTCCTCCTCCACCGAGAGCGGCGGCCGCTCCTCGTGGCAGCGGTCCGTCGCGGCCGCGCAGCGTGGTGCGAAAGGACAGCCCGCGGGGGAGGCGGCCAGATCGGGCGGTGTGCCGGGAATGCTGAAGAGCTGCTCGCGCCGGTCCTGGGTGAGCGAGGGGATCGAGGACAGCAGCGCATGGGTGTAGCGGTGCCGGGTATGGCTGAAAAGAGCTGGTGTCGGCCCGGTCTCGGCCACGCGCCCGGCGTACATCACGCCCACCCGGTCGGCGTGCCGGGCGATCACTCCCATGTCGTGGGTGATGAGGATCATCGACATGCCCAGCCGGGACCTGAGGTCGTCCAGGAGATCGAGGATCTCCGCCTGGATGGAGACGTCGAGCGCGGTGGTCGGCTCGTCCGCGATGACGACCCGCGGCTCGCACGCCAGTGCCATCGCGATCATCACGCGTTGCCGCATGCCGCCCGAGAGCTGGTGCGGATGGTCGTCCAACCGCTCAAGGGGCTTCGGTATCCCGACCAGGTCGAGCAGCTCCGCGGCACGTGCGCGCGCGGCCTGCTTCGACGCGCCCTGGTGCAACCGCACCGGTTCGGCGACCTGTTCGCCGATGCGGCGGGTGGGGTTCAAGGCCGTCATCGAATCCTGGAACACCATCGCGATGTCGTTGCCACGGAGGGCCCGGTACCGGTCCGCGGGGAGTCCGACGAGCTCCGTACCGCCGAAGTCGATCGAGCCGCCGGTCACCCGGCCACCGGCCGGCAGCATGCCCATCACGGCCAGGCCGGTCATGGACTTGCCGGATCCGGTCTCCCCGACGATCCCCAGGGTCTCCCCGCGATCGAGCGCCAGACTGACGCCCGAGACCGGGTGGACGATCCGGTCGCCCCGGCGGATCTCGACCGACAGATTGCGGATCGTCAGCACCCGGCTGCCGTCCGCGGGCTCACGTGCGTTCTCAAAACCATCGCTCGCGCGCACGATATGGCTCTCCATCTCCTCGACCATCCGACGATTTTGAGACACATACTTCAGGCGTCGTTCGTCGGGTTCACTGAACATTCAGGTGTGCGTCGTTCCGATCGCACAAAAGGAATCCCCTGCCGCGCACGGCGCTCAGCCGGCGGACGCGGGCCGGCCCAGTTCGTTCCGCAGCAGGCGCCGTACGTTCTCTCCCAGGACCGCGACGATGTCGCGCTCCGGCCACCCCCGCTGTTGCAGCGCATCGGTGACCAGCGGCAGCCCGGCCGGACCCGCAAGCCCGGGCAGATAGGCGTTGGCCGGCACTCCCTCGACGAAGGCCAACTCGCAGCACGGGGGAGTGGTGTCGGCAAGTACTTCCTTGATGAAGTCGGGACCCAGCCCGACGTGCTCGATGCCGGCCACCCCGGCAATGTGCTCGATGTGGTCGATCAGCCGGCCGATCGAGTAGTCGCTCTCGTGCAGGTACGGAGCGAAGAAGTTCACGCACACCACTCCGCCGCCCGCGGCGACGCCCCGGATCTGCTCGTCGTCAAGGTTGCGGTGGTGGTCGAAGAGCGCCCGTGCGCTGGAGTGCGTGGCGATCAACGGCCGTGAGGACAGCTCCAGGACGTGCTCGACCCCGGACGCGCCGAGATGACTGATGTCGTAGAGCATGCCGAGGCGCTCCATCTCGGCCAGCGCCGCGACCCCGGAGCGGGTCAGCCGGCCGCCCGTCGCGTCCTCGCCGCTGCCGTCGGCCAGGGAGGTGCGACCGAAGTGGGCCAGGGACGCGATCCTGACCCCCAGCCGGAACAGGGTCTCCAGCAGCTCCACGTCCTCGCCCACGCCGGGTGCGCTCTCCAGTGCCAGCACCAGGGCGATCCGGCCCTCGGCCAGCGTCTGGTCGATCTGGGCGCCGTCCGTGCACAGCGTGACGGCATCGGCGTTGCCGGCCGCGAGCCGGTGCGCCGCCTCGATCATGCGCAGCGTGCGGCGAAGCGCCCCCTCCGGCCGGTACGGATCTTCGACGAACACCGGCAGCGCCTGAAGGTTCACCCCGCCGGCGAGCAACTGCGGCAGCCAGCGCTCCCGGAAGAACTCCGCCCAGTGGTCCACCGGCCGGGCGACCACCGCACACAGCAGGTCGTTGTGCAGGTCTGCCACGATCGCGCGTCGGTGCATCTCGTTCATCGCTGTGCCCGCCGCTCGGCCCGGCCGGTGTGCAGATACAGCGCGTGTCCCTGCCCGTCGTCACCGAGGAAGGCGAGCGGCGCGTGGACCCCGCGCTCCGGCTCGACCGGGATCAAGGTGTCACCGCGCCTGCCGACCAGTTCCGTGCGGTACGGCGCCTCGTCCAGTTCGGCGACGGCTCCCCGGGGAGTGCGCTCCAGCCACAGCCGCCCGGCGGTGTCCCGGCTCACCGTGGTCTCGGCGGTGCTGGACGTGTACGTACCGACGTACCGGGACGTCTCCGCAACGGGAGTGCCCACGTCCGGCACCGGCGAGGCGGGCAGACCGACCCCGGCGAGTTCACCGAGGACCCGGCCCGCGATCTCCGTGTACACGCGCCGTGACAGGCCGCCGTTGGTGACGATCGCCACCGCGACATCCCGCTCCGGCACCAGGCGCAGGAACGCCGACTGACCGATGGTGTTCCCATCGTGTCCGATGACCGTGCCGCCCGACGACAGGTCGAAGAGTTCCCAGCCGAGCCCCCAGGCGGCGCCCTGGTCGATGTCGGGCAGCGTGACCTGCGGCCGCTGCATGGCCTGGACGGTCTCCGGGCCGAGCACGGTCACCCCGTCGGGACCCCGGCCCCCGGCGAGGTGCATCCGGGCGAAGGCCAGCAGATCGCGCACACGCATCGCCAGCATCGATCCGGCCGGTGCGTTCGAGCGTGCCAGGGCCCACACCGGCGTCGGCTTGAGCGGCGCCCCCGCCACCGTTTCGATGTGACCGACTGCCGTGCGGTGGACGATCGCCTCGTAGGGGTCACTCGCGGTGTGACTCATACCCAGCGGAGTGAACAGGTGCCGCCGGGCGCAGACGTCGAACGGCTCCTCGCGCAGCACCTCGACGATCCGCCCGAGCACGCAGTACCCGGCGTTGTTGTACGAGAACATCGCGCCCGGCTCGAAGAGCTGCGGCACGTCCCGCAGGACGCCCAGGTACTTCTCCAGGCAGTCGTCACCCTTGCCGGTGTCGGTGAAGATGTCCCCCTCGAAACCCGCGACGTGACTCAGCAGATGCCGCGTGGTGATCCCGCGCGCCGCCTCCTCGTCGGCGATCCGGAACTCCGGCAGGACGGCCCGTACGGGAGCGTCCAGATCCAGTCGTCCCTCGTCGGCCAACTGCATGACCAGCGTCGCGGTCATCACCTTGGTGATCGACCCGATCTGGAAGAGGGAGTCCACCGTGGCGTCGACCCCTGTGGCCGTGCTCAGCACACCGGCCGCGGATTCGACCCATTCATCACCGGCTCGGACCGCCACGGCTGCTCCGGGCACCTGGCTCTCGACGAGCAGATCCGGCAACCGGCGGCGCAACCAGGCACCGACCTCCTCCAGCTTGTTCAGCTGATCCGACCCGTCCAGCTTCTGCACGGCAACCCTCCCTGCTCGACTGCGCAGGAGCTTAGGACCTGCGGAAACCGCCCTCTTCGTCCACTCCCACCACATGCGGCCCGGGCATTGGTGCGACTGGCCGAACCGGGCGGACTGCTCACGTTGGTCTGCGTCGTGCCGGCCGTTCATGCGGGGGCCTCGCCGAAGCCGGTCGAGTGCCTCGGGGTGGGCTGCCAGTTCGCTGTATCCGGCCTCGCTGATGAAGGCGGCCACGTCGTGGCAGTGGACGAGCCGGTGCGGATCCAGCCAGGCACGGAAACCGGGAGTGCGGCGGGTGACCTCGTGCAGGATCTCCTCGCTGACGTCTTCGCGTCCGTAGGAGTCGGTGAATTCGCCGGTGAACCGTTCAGCGGCGCTACCGTCCGCGATGCACCAGGGGCAGGAGCGTCACGCCACCGGGCCGTGGCCACGAGATGGGCCGAGCTCGCCGTCCGCCACGAGGCGACCGTGCTGGTCGCAGTCCTCAACGAATGGCTGTGACCAGCACCTTCCCACAGGTCCTCAGGGCTGTCCCGATGCTCCAGGCTGCACTCGGGTGCATCTGGCGGAATCGCCTATACGGTCCGGCTCTCCGACCGGCTCCAAAGGAAGCTGCGGGCGTTGAGCATCAGCCGCAATCGGCCGGCGTCCCAATTGGACCGGTTGGTGTCTCCACTTGCACGCTCGCGGATGGTGGACTCACACGCCGAGAGAATCGGGGTCAGGTAAGGATCCGTGGCTTCCTCCGCATACAGGATCCGCAACAGCCAGAAAGGGGCTTTCCCAACGTCCCAGTCGGTGTGACTCTCCCGCAGCTCGGGCGCGCAGCCCTTGCCAGTCGCCGAAAGCAGACACGCTCGATCCGTAACGTCCGGAACCGACTGCAGGGAGGTCAAGCGCGACGCCGCCCGGCCGAGTGCGTCGGCCCCCCAGCCGGGCTGCTTCAGCCCGGTCGCCGCCCAGGCGACGACCGGCGCATAGGCCGCATTGGGCGCTGTCCGTGGCTCGCCGACGGACGTCGGGGGCGCTCCGACCTGATCCAGGATCCGGCATGCCCGTCCCACCTGGAGCCAGCGGACACGTTCATCGCTGACGACAAGGTGGCCGACGAGGGACTGGAGTGCTGCGGCGAGCCCCCGTGAAAGCCGCGGCACCGCATCGGGGACCATCTCGCCGAGGACATCCACCAGCGCACAGAGTGATGCGACATCGAGGCGCTCCGCGAGCCGCGTGATGTCGAGGTCGAGCAGCGCATCGAGAAGCTGTTTGGCACCGGCCGCGTTGTCCAGGGCCGCCATCGTGCGCGCCAGTTCGACGGCATCGGCCATATCGGTGATCGCAGCGAACGCCAATCTGTTGTTGATACGCGTGATGTTCACTTCTCGCGCCGCAGCCGAACCCCATCCCGCGTCCCAGGCGGAAATCATGCGCAACAGTGCCGTCACCGCTCGGGGGTTGCTGAAGCGGTGCAATCCCTGGATCCGGGCGTTGTACACCGGCTCGATCCAAGAGCGCCCGGACTCGCGCGTGACGCCGACCGTTACCAGATCGCGTGCAGCGGTCGACTGGGCAACCGGGTTCTGAATCTGCTGGATCTCACCGCGGAACACGAAATTGGCGTGTTGGTCGGCCGATACGTCGGCCAGCAGCTCCTTTGCGAGCTGCGGACGCACTTCGTGGACGGCGCGCAGCATCGCCGGCGCACAGGTCGGATCGCCCAGGAGCGCACGACGCAACCGTGCCATCAGGACATCCGCGGCACGGCCCCCGATCGTGACGTGGCTGCGCCTCTGCCGCAACTCGTCGAGCGTAGCGCCAGCAGTGGCCGGGTCGAGGGCTGTGAGGTGACGGACTGCCTGAACGAACGCCTCCTCGTTACTCACCCTGAGCAAGCGGCGAGTCCACTGCTCCACGCCTCCGGTCGCATCGGCGATCGTCCGGCCGGCAGCCGGCACGTCGGCGTCGGTCAGGGTGCGCGCGACCTCGACGCACACCTCCAGGGCGGCTGTCGGGCTCGACGTGACGAGACCCTCGACAAAGGGCACCAGATCCCACTGCTGCAGGAAGAGGGCCGGGATGTCCGGGTGGAGCACCCGGCCCAGCCGGTGGAATACGGCGCGGGCATACGCGGTGGGGGCCGATGTCATCCCTGACAGCAGCTGCCGGCTGCGGAGCCGGCTCTGTAGCTCGGAGATCGCCTCGGGGCCGAGTTCCGGCTCGTTCAGGAGCCGCAACGCGATCTCGGGGCCCCAGTGTTTGCGTCCCTGGCGCACGGCACCGACGACGACGGACAGTGCATCGCCCAGCACCTCATGCCGATAGCTCGCCTGCGCGTCCCACACACCCTTGATGACGTGGTCGCGGACCGAGGTGCGTGGGTCGTAGTTGAGCAACTCGATGACTCGATCGGCACCGAGCGCCTCGGCCATGTGCTTCGAGAAGCTGCTGCCGCCTTCCTCGAAGAGGTCTTCGATCGACCGGGCGGCGGAGAGGAGCTGTCCGATGCCTTTGGCGTCCTTTGCTTCGCCGGCCTGCCGGGCGAGCACGCGGACCAACTGGCCGGAGGCGCCGTCGTTGAGGATCCTGAACGCTGTGTACACGTTTGCTCTGGCCACGGCATTGAGCAGTGCGGCGGTGTCGGTGGCGCCCGCCTTACGCGTCAGGAGATCTCGCACGCGCTCAGGGAATTCCTTCCATTCCTTGAGCAACCATGTGCCGAACTGAGGGATGGGAGAGCGGATCCCCTGAATCCCCAGCGCGAGCTCTGACGCGGTGGTGGATCGAAACGCTTGATTCAGAGCGGTCCTGTACGCCGGAAAGGTGATTTCCCAGTCGCGGTCGACGAGGCTGAGTCTCAGGTTCATGGCCTCGAACAGCACGCCCATGCCGTCCGTGGGGTCCGGCTTGCGTTCGAGCAGCTGCTGCACGGGATCTTCCTGGTCCACGGGAAAGAAGGGCGCTTCGTGCCACGTCTTCCGGGCCGCTCGGCGATACAGCTGATCCACTCTCCGCACCAGCCGGTAGTCCTCCACACGGACGGCCAAGCCGGCCAGTACGTCGAGGGCTCGCTCGGCCACCAGGCCGGCGGCGTCGTCGCGGTTCAGCCGGTCCAGCGCGAAGAGCATCGCGAAACGCTCGTCCGGGCGTCCCTCAGCACGGGCGAACACCTCGTCGACCTTGTCGATGAGCCAGACCGAAAGTTCGTCGATGACATCACCCGGCAGCAGGTACTCGATCTGCTGGCAGGCGCGCATAAGGGTCAGAAGCTGGTCAGGGGGCAGCTGCTCTCCCCCACGACAGGCCCTGCTGACCATCTGCGTGACAACGTCCTCCGCCGCACGGTCGGGCATGAGATCGCTGAGTGCGGCCATGCGCGCGACACTGAGGAGAGGAGCGGTAGCTGCCCATTCCTTCAGCGATCCGTCCTTGTCTGCCGCCTCCAACAAAGAGCCGCAGACGCTTTGGCGAAACAGCCGGACGCCGAGCAATCGGTCGACGGCCAGCGGTTCGCCGTCCCGCAACAAACGGTTCAGATCGGGCCCGAGCTGCCTGGTGACCATGGCGTTGACGGTTTTCCAGCGCGGTCCCGCCGGCTTCGCGAGCCCGTCCCCAGCCGCTTGCAGATCGAGCAGTGCGACACAGTCGTTCGCACTGGTGATCCGCACAGTGCCCGGAGCTCGCCCAAGCCCGACGCCGAAGACGCGACGATCCTCGTCGCTGATCGCCTCGAGCCGCTCCTCGGCGACCTCCCCGGACGCCAGACTGACCGCCGCGGTGAAGACCAGCGCCGCGCGCTCTTCTTCCCACAACTCCCGAAAGCGGGCCGGTCGACCGGAGGCGGTGTCGGTGTCGCCCGCCATCAGTCTGGTGAGCGTGCGAAGGTCGACCGGGGCACCGGAGTTCAGAGCGGCGAGCGCCGGGTCGGTATCGAGCGTGCTGTCGGCTATGGCGAGATCCTCCACGAACCGCCTTCGCGCATCGAGGCCGACAACCGCCGCAGCCACGTATGTGTTGTCGGTGTCCCAGTCGACGGACGAGTTCTCGGCGTATTCCAGCACCCCCAGGACCGTGATCCGGAGTTGTTCCGCCACGAAGCGAAGCACTTCGGAGGCATTGCCGTCACCTGTCGGCTGCAGATCCTCGAAAACGAGCAGCCGTCGACCGGTGTGATTCGTGGGGTGGTCCGCCGCGGCCACGGCATGGGTGGCGATCCGCAGTGCGACGTGACGGTCGGGAAGCTCGCGGGTGGGTCCGGTGACGACTTGGACGAGCCACGGCCGTTTGCGATGGGCCAGGACGGCGGCGAGCTGTCGCATGATGGCGCTCCTGCCGCTGTGCCTGGTGCCGCCGAGCATCGCGACCGACCCGGGACTGCTCTTGCCGAGGAAGTACCTCTCCAACTGCCACACCTGGCTGACCCTGCGGTCCGGGACGGGTTGGTCCTCGGGTACCCGGCTCCAATCGACGAAGTGCCATCCCAGCAGGTCGAGTTCCTGCTTGTGTGCGTTGCGCTTCTTCTGCGACCACTTTTCGCCCCACACCATCGACGCGGCGCGGTCCAGCGTCCGTGGCTCGCGGACGTCCTGGGGCGGCGAGCCGTCGGCGGGGACGAGCTGCCAGCCCGTTGCCGTGGGAACGAGCAGGTTTCTGCGCACAGCTCGAGCTGCGTCGATGCGCGGGGCGAGCTGCGAGGGGGGGAGGGGCTGAAACTCCGCACCGTCGAAGCTGCCGGCGCTGAGAAACGGCGGAGCGCCCAGCCCGAAAATCTCGTCGAGCAGCCACAGCGCCAGCGGCAGGTCGACGGCTGCTGCCGAGAGGGCCACTGCGGGCGGCCAGCAGACGTAGGGGCGGAAGGGCCAGGACGCTGCCGCCGGATCCTTGCTCGGGAAGGCGGACAGGACGGTGTCGACCGCGGCTTCGGCTGCCGACCGTTCCGTTTCCCCTATGGCCGAACGCCGGCGCGGGTCGCCCTGGTCGTCGGCTGCCAGGACGACGTACTCACCGCTGGGGCCGCTGACCAGTACGTCTGCCGGGGAGGGGCTCGGCAGGGCCCCCGCCGGCTCCGTCCCGGCGACCAGGCCGGCCAGTGTGATCAGGTCCAGGATCACGTCGTCGGACACGGCTCCGGTCTCCATCGCCGCCTCGGCCAGCTCCATCAGCACCGCGGCACCGTCAAGTGCTCCGCACCAGAGCAGGACCTGCTGCAGGTCGGCGCTGGGCGCGGTTGAGCCCTTGAGCAGCGGCCGGATGACGGTGGCGTGGAAGTGAGCCAGGTGCTGCCAGGCCACCTCTCCCGCTCGTTCGGGGTCGGACAGCAAGGCCCTGGCGAGGACGAGGCCCGTCGTCAGCCCGTCCCGTTCGGGTGCCCCGGACACAGGGCCGTCGATGTTGTCAGCCATGTCCCGCTACCAGCTTCATGGACAGCAGTCCGCACGTTCGAGCCACGAGCAACCGATTCCTTCCGTGCAGGGCGACATCGACCGCAGCCTCGTCGAGCGGAAGCCGCGCGGGGACCGTGGGGCAGGAAAGATCGTGGATCTCAAGCCAGCCGGAGCGGCCGGTCGATCCGCCGACGACTACCGTCGAATCGTCGAGCGCGGCGGCCCGTGTCTCGGAACGGCGGGTTTTCGTGAGCGCCGTGCTCTGCCGGCCCGGGCCGCGCAGGTGGAGATCGCCGGAGGCATCGCGGATCAGAGCCTGGTCGCCGGCTTCGGACACCGCGAGGGCCAGAGGCCGGTTCGGGACGGGGAACGGCGACACGGACCCGCCGCGTACCTCGCCCAGCCGCAGAGAGCGGATGTGGCCAGATGCAGGCAACAACCACACGACAGGTGCGGAGACCGGTCCCGCCGCCCGGACGGAGAGCAGTTCCGAGTCCACGGTGGCCAGCTTGCGTACGGGGTCCCCGGTGCCCAGCCTGCCGACCCACACGGCCGGTCCCGACGTGACGACCACATGGCCGCCAGGGTGCAGTGACAGGAGCAAGGGAACCGGTCGGGTCCGGTTGCCGCCCTCGCCATGGGGTGGCACGAGTTCCGGCAGCGCTGTCGGCGGCGCGTCCTCATGGCACGGCACCAGCCAGATCCCGCGTTGCCAGGTCGACACGAGTGCGATGGCTCTGCCCTGGACCACCGCCACCGTCACATCGCGTGGGGTTCCCGGCACAGAGACCGCCGCGCGCAGGCTGGTGCCGTCCGACGGAGCCCAGAAGGAGAGCGAATCGTCGTCCTGGACAGTGACGATCGCGGCGAGCGGGCCCGCAGGCGTGGACGTCATGTGTGTGACCCGGGTCGCACGAGCGTTGTCCGGCTGTACCCAGTCGATGTCCGCAGAAGGCTCCCGGTGATTTCCGACGCCCGCACGGCGCGACGTCCGGAACGCGGTCACGAGGGGCATGACCGAGAAGCGTTCCGCTCCGATGCGCAACATCAGGGCGCGGTCGACGTCGGAGACGTTGCGAGGCACGAGTGACCACATGCGGGACCGGAGGGCGCGATCCCCTGCGGCATGGAGCTGCTGCAGCGCCCGGGACACCACGGCCGGCGGAGCATCCAGCAGAAACGCCGGATCGTCGAGCAGGCTGCTGGGCAGCAGGCCCAGCGCGGCCGCACGCGACACAAGCATCAGGACGCCTGCGTCGACCGCCCGCCAGTCCGTCGTGCGCCAGTCGGCGACCTGGGGCAAGCGCCGCAGGAAGTCCTCGGGCTTCGGGTAGCCGCCGCCCGCCGGATGGCCGAAGCGGGCGCGCCAACGAACCGACCCGTCCGCGGCGGGGCGGCGTTCGACGAGCGAGCGCATCAGAGCTGCGGCGGTGGCGACGTCCTCCACGCCGACGCGCGGCGCACCCGGAGCCGAAGCCGCGGCGGCCCACTCCGTCGCGGGCAGGGCGACGGTGTCCGCGTATCCGCACAGCGCCGAGAGCGCCGATACGATGCCCCGAGCCTTCTCGCCCAGTACGGCGCCGACGCGCTCCCGGCACACCCGGTGCGCGGTCGCGTCCAGTGCCTTGGTGGCCTGGTCGAGGTAGCTGCCGACCGAACTCTCCCCAGCCGAGGCGCGCGGCAGGGCGCTCACGGTGACGGCTACCGCCCACTCCGCCGCCGTTCGTGCGGCGAGTGCATCCACGGTTCGGCGGATCTGTGGTTCTCCGGCGCCCGGAACGGCGAGCCGGACCTGGCGGCGGAGATACTCCCGTGCGTCGTCGGCGCACTCGTCCACGAGATCATCGAGGTCGAGGACCCGGGAGGAGTCCCCGACGGAGATCCCCGACGAGGAGGGCAGGCCGACGACGAGACGAACTCCCGGTACCGACCGGAGGGTTCCGAAGAACTGCGACCACGTCTCCGGCTCGGTGGCCTCGTCCAGGTCGTCCAGGACGAGGGCCAGGGGCTTGGGTGCCGACCGCAGAACGTCGACGAGTTCCCGTGCGCTGTTCGAACCGGTGAGCTCCCGGAGCAGCATGGCGGTCACCCGGGACGGATCTCCCCTGCCTGCGACCACAGACACCGGCAGCGCCGGCCAGGCGAGTGTGACTTCGCTCGGCATCGACCGACGCCCGTCCTCGTGAGTTGTCAGGACGAGGTGCCCGAGTAGTGCACTTCTTCCCGCCCCTGAGCTCCCGGTGACGACGATGGGCTTGCCGCCCTCACCCATCAGGTGCTCGCGCAGTTCGCGGAGCAGGGCGGTACGGCCCTCGAAGAAGAAGCCGGGCAGGCCTGCGGCCGCGACTCCCCGTGCACTGGCCGCCCAGTCGGCCGGAAGCGGCAAGCCCTTCGGCGCTGAAGGACTCTGATGACGCGGATTGGGCAGCGCCCGGCACCGCCGGGCGGGGTGACCGTCGGCGAGCCAGACGGATTGATCGGGTCCGAGCGCCCGGTCGACCTCGCGCGCGATGGCGCCGGGATCGATGTGGGGCTTGGTCCAGGACGGTTGCGCGGCTCGGCCGACGGCCTTGGCGAAGGCGGCCGCGAACGATCCCTGCCTGGCTTTCTCCAGGCGACGGCTTGCGCCGATCCCCCAGAACCCCTTTGTCGAGGTCCGGGTGTTCACCTTCCGTGCCTGGAGCAGGGCCGCGTCCAGACCGGGCTCGGCCGAACAGGCGTCGAGGATGAGAACGACCTCTTGAAGGTTCTTCCAGGCCTCGTTCTCGAGTGGCTTGATCATACGGTCGGGATCGAACGCATCCCCGTCCGGCAACAGCAGGCTGAAGCTGCCGCCTTCGAGCATGCCGTGTCCGGTGCAGTAGATGACAAGGGTCTCGGCGTCGCCAGGGACGGCACAGTTGCGCAGGTCCCGCGCGAGTGCGTCGTGCCTGCGTTCCTCGGAGGTGAACGGAAGGTGTTCTTCGAGCCCGAGCGAGGCGAGAGACTGCCGCATGGTTCTGAGCTCCATCGGCACGCTGTCGAGATCGCCGAGACCCTGCCTCGCACAGACGCCGTCGTCGTGCTTGCCGACCCCCGAGAGGCAGAAGATGCCTCGTGGTCTCATGCCAGTGCCATCTCGATGGCCCGGGAGGTGCGGACATTGGCCAGGTAGACCAGCGCCGAGTGGGCCGACCTGCGTGGGTTGTCGCAGGGCAGATCGCGGACCTTGGACGAGTACAACGGGCCCAGCTTCTTCACCATGGCCACCGCGTCGTGCCCCGCGGCGATGTTCGTCCACGAACGGACCTGACCCGGCCAGCCCAGAGGCCCGTGGCGTCGGTCCAGGCGCCGCCGGACGGGCTCCAACCCGAGGGGCGATCCCAGGGTGATCAGTGCGGGCGGGTTTTCCGGCCTGTTCTCCCGCAGCCACTCGTAGGCGATCACGCTGCCCAGCGAGTGACCGATGACCACACGCGGCGACTGCTCCATCGCCGTCGACATCTCAAGATGAACGAGCTTGCGGAAATCCGGGTTCGTCAAGTAGCGGTTGACCTGTTTCACGAACGCGATCGCACGGCTGTCCCGTCCGTCGAGCAGATTGCTGCGCTGAATCCCCGCCAAGGCGCGCTGCACTGCCCCGGGCAAGTAGAGCTTCGTTTCCTGGCTGCTGTCGCCCGCGTCCTCGTCGAGCGCGGAACCGATGGCGATCAGCAGTTCCTCCTCAAGGCCGGGTGCAAGGTCGATGGCAGCGTATTCGGGCTCGCCGCCGGCCTTGCCGTCGTTGTACTCATGGCCGTAGAAGGCGCACTCGAGGGACAGTGCCCCGGCGTGCCGGCTTCGAATGTTCGCCAGGCCATCCGCCATCGCTGCGTGCCAGCTCTCCTTCATCGTTGCGCGCTGTGAGCGATGCATGTTGATGCCGTGGACAGCAACGATGTCGACCATCTTCTCCCCGTCCGTCAAATCCTCGCCGAAACAAGCGACTTGATATGGACTTCAGCATGGCACAGCTGGACTGGTCGAACCGGTGGGATGTCGTGTCCACCCGGTAGCGGGAGGGACATCGGACCTCAAGAGGACGGTGTCCTGTGTGGGGTTCGCTTGTTGGGCTGGTCATGGGGCGAGGTACGTGGAGTCGGATCGTTCCGGACGGCTCGTGGGAGATCGCCAGGCCGTGGACGCCCACCGGTCTCTGCATGTCCTCAGACGAGGAAGGGCGTCCCCGGACTGGAAAGGGCGTCCTCAGACGGGATAGGCGTGGGTCTGCGCCGCCTTCACCGTTGCCCAGACCTCCGCACCCGGGTGCAGATCGAGTTCGGCGGCGGCGACCGTGGTCAGGTCGGCGGCGAGGGGGACATCGCCGGTGAGGGCGGCGCGGATCTGGTCGCCGTGGGTCTCCAGACCGGCGACCTCGCAGCGCCAGAGGTTGCGGGCGCTGGAGCCCGTGGGCCGACTGCGGCAGAGGGTGACAGCACTCGGGGGGAACGCCACGAAGACCGGTCCGGACAGGACCTCCGTGGTGGTGATGGCGGGGCCGGCGTCGAGGCGGACCGTGTGGCCCTCGGCGCGGCCCCGGTAGAGATTGAGGCCGACGAGCTGCGCGATGTAGTCCGTACGGGGGTGACGGGCGATGTCGGACGGGCTGCCCTCCTGGACGACTTCGCCGTGCTCGACGACGACCAGGCGGTCGGCGAGGACCATGGCGTCGAGCGGGTCGTGTGTGACGAGTACGGCGACTGCTTCGAACTCGGCCAGGTGGCGCCGGAGTTGGGTGCGGACCTCCAGGCGGGTACGGGCGTCGAGGGCGGCGAGGGGCTCGTCGAGGAGGAGCAGGCGCGGGCGGGTGGCGAGGGCGCGGGCGAGGGCGACACGCTGCGCCTGGCCGCCGGAGAGCCGGCGGGGCTTGGCGCCGGTGTGGTCCGCGAGGCCCAGGCGGTCGAGCCACTTGGCGGCCCGCGCACGTGCCTCCGCCTTGGTCGCCCCCTGGCAGCGCGGCCCGAACGCCACGTTGTCCAGGGCGGTCAGGTGGGGGAAGAGCAGGTAGTCCTGGAAGACGACGCCGACCGGGCGGGACTCCGGCGGTGTACGCTCCAGCGTCGCGCCGTCCAGTCGCAGGTGACCGCCGGTGAGCGGTGTCAGGCCGGCGAGCGCGCGCAGGGCTGTGGTCTTGCCGGCGCCGTTCGGGCCGAGCAGGGCGACCACCTCACCGGGCGCGACGGCGAGCGCCACGTCGAGGCGGAAGGCACCGCGGTCCACCACGAGGCGGGCGTCGAGCCCGTCCGGGGCGGTACCGGTGCGGTCGTCGTGGGTCTCGGTCATCCGGCGGTCATCCAGCGGTCGCGCAGCCCGGCCAGCACCGCGATGGACACGGCCAGCAGCACCAGGCTGAGGGCGATCGCCGCCTCCGGGTCGCTCTGCAGGGCGAGGTAGACGGCGAGGGGCATGGTCTGGGTACGGCCGGGAAAGTTGCCGGCGAAGGTGATGGTCGCGCCGAACTCGCCGAGCGCGCGGGCCCACGCCAGGACCGCGCCGGCCGCGATGCCCGGAGCGATCAGCGGGAGCGTGACCCGGCGGAACGCGGTGAAGCGGGACGCGCCCAGGGTGGTCGCCGCCTCCTCGTAGCGCGGGTCGGCGGCCCTCAGGGTGCCCTCGACGCTGATGACGAGGAACGGCATCGCCACGAACGCCTCGGCGACCACGACCCCCGCCGTGGTGAACGGCAATGTGAGGCCGAACCACGAGTCCAGCCACTTCCCGACGATGCCGTTGCGGCCGAGCGCCGTCAGCAGCGCCACGCCGCCCACGACCGGCGGCAGGACGAGCGGGAGCGTGACGAGAGCGCGGACGAGGCCGCGTCCGGGGAACTCGACCCGGGCCAGCAGCCAGGCCAGCGGCACCCCGACGACCAGGCTCACCGCGGTCGCCGCCGTGGCGCAGACCAGGGACAACTGGAGCGCCTGCCACACCTCGGCGCTGGTCAGCTGTTCGGGCATGCTGCGCCACGGGGCCCGTACGAGCAGCGCGATCAGCGGCACGGTCAGGAACGCCACACCGATCAGCGCGGGCACCAGCAGAGGCAGCGGTACGCCGCGGCCGCCACCCGTCCGGACACGCCGGCGCCGCGGCCCACCCGGGCGGGTCCTGGTCGCGGCGTCGGGCCTGGCGGTCGAGGTCACGGCTTCAGGAACCCGGCCCCGGTCAGGACCTTCTGGCCCTCGGCGGACTGCACCAGCGCGATGAACGCCTTGGAGGCATCGGCGTTGGGGGCGTCCTTGAGCAGGGTGATCGGGTAGTCGTTGACGGCGTTGGCCGACTCGGGGAACTCCACACCCTCCACCTTGTCACCGGCCGCCTTCACGTCGGTCTTGTACACGACCGCCGCGTCGGCCTCCTTCAGCTCGACCTTGGTGAGGGCGCTCTTGACGTCCTGCTCGTACGACACCGGGGTGAGCTTGAGACTGCTGGCGTCGAGGGCCTTCTGGGCGGCGGCGCCGCACGGCACCTCCTTGGCGCAGAGCACGACCTTCAGGCTCGACCTGGTGAGGTCCTTGAGGGAGGAGATCTTGTCGGGGTTGCCCGGCAGGGTGGCGATCTCCAACTGGTTGCGGACGAAGGTGGCGGGCGTGCCGGAGGCGTCGCCCGCGTCGGTGACGATCTTCATCGTCTTGGGGCTGGCCGCGGCGAACACGTCGGCGGGCGCGCCGCCGGTGATGCTCGCGGCGAGAGAGTCGCTGCCGCCGAAGCTGAACGTCACCTTCGTGCCCGGGTGTTGCTTCTCGAACTCCTTGCCCAGGGTCGTGAAGCTCTCCTTGAGGGACGCGGCGGCGAAGACGGTCACTGTGCCGGACAGCTTCGGCGACGAGGAGGATGGGAAGTCGGACTTCGCGGGGGAACCCGAGTCGGAGGAAGAGCAGGCGCTCAGGGCCAGCAGCGCGGCGGTGCCTGCACCGGCCACCTGCAGGGTCCGGCGGGTCCGGCGCGCGGTACGGGTCATCACGGGTCCACTCCTTCTGGTCCTGACGGACACATCTACGGTCTGTCGACGACCACGTTGGTCGACTTGATCACGGCAACCGCCGGAACACCGGGCTCCAGCTTCAGTTCCTCAGCCGACTCGCGGCTGACCATCGCCACCACCCGGAACGGCCCGGCCTGGATCTCCACCTGCGCCGACACGTCTCCGAGGATCACATCGGTGACGATGCCGGAGAAGCGGTTGCGGGCCGAGGAACCGGTGGAATCCCGCTCCGTACGGTGCAACTGCCGTGCGTAGGCCGCGAGGGCCGGCCCGGGGATGATCCGGCGGCCCATCTCGTCGCGTTCGGCGGTGAGTTTCCCGCCGTCGACCAGACGCCTCACGGTGTCGGAACTGACGCCGAGCAAGGCGGCCGCGTCTCCGATCCGGTAGGTGTGCATGCGCAGATCATACTGCCGCAGATGCAAGGGGAAAGTCTTCTGTCGCTTCGCATGAGCCGGATCACTGATCTGTCTGGTTTGCATGTGCGTTTGCACAGGATAGGTATCCGGGTACGGACATCCGGGAGGTGGTGGTCCGTGACTCGGTCCCCCGCAGTGGCGGACACGGTGGCGGGACTCGCCCTCACCGGCGATCTGATCCGTCCGGCCCGCCTGACGGTGCCCGACCTGCTCGCCTGGCCGCAGTGCGAGGCCGACGTCAGCTTCGAGTGCGCCACCAGCGGCATCCAGCACCACCGCTTCACCGGACCGCTCCTGCACGACGTCCTGTCGGCGGCCGGTCCCGCCTTCGACCCCGCACGCCGCAAGGACCGCCTGCGTTTCCTGATCGCGGTGTCCGGTGCGGACGGCCACCACGCCCTGCTGTCCTGGGCGGAGATCGACCCCGACTTCGGCCATGCGCCCGTACTGCTCGCCGCCACGATCGACGGCACGTTCCTCGACCGCGCCGGCGCCCAACTCGTCCTGCCCCAGGACCGCTGCGGGGCCCGGCATGTCAGCGGCATCAACGCGATTCGCGTGGACGGCGGTTACACCTCGTGGGCGTGACACCGGGCCATACCCGTACGGCAGCGGCGAAGGGCGGCCCGCGAGCCGGGCGGAACCGGCGGGCGTCCTGATTGTCCAGCACACACCCGGCAAAGCCCCTCTACCCCGGCCGACTGATCGCCGGCATCGGCCACGGCATGCCTGACTGGACGCGCCAAGCCGAGGCCCGGCCCGCCAGCCCCCTGACCCTGCTCAAGGAATACACGACCGCGCTTCGCCTGCTCATGTGCGGCGAGCCCGGCCCGACGGACGGCCGGTACGTGCGCTGCGAAGGCGTCGTCCTCACCGAGACCCCCGACATCGTCCCGCCGGTCATCCTCGGCGTCCGCGGCCCCAAATCGCAGGCGGCCGCGGGCGAGGTGGCCGACGGACTCCTCCTGGCCGAGCCCGCCGGCCCTGCCTGCATTGCCTCCTCACCGCGACACATGGGCAACGCTTCGGACGCCGGCGGCCTCGAAATCGTCACCTACGACGCCGCAGCCGTCGACGACGACGAGGACGCCGCCCTCAACCGCGTCCGCGAGGGCCTCAGCGCCATCGGCGAACCGGACTGGGCCGCGCACATCGACCCCCTTCCCTTCGCCACCGAGCTGCGCGCACACCACGCCGCCTGCGCCGACGCCCAGCAGTCCGCCCGGACCATGCCGGCCGCCTGGATCCGCGAGCTGAGCATCGCCGGCACCCCCGACCGGGCACGCGCAGCAATCAACGCCCGCCACGCGGCAGGCGCCACCAGCGTCGTCCTCACTCCCACCGGCCCCGACGCCCTGGCCGCCCTCGACTCGCTCGCCCGCGCCCTGGCCCCCCGCCACTGAACCCAAACCCTTGGACCCGGAGGAAGACCCACCATGTCCACCGACCGACGCATCGTGCTGTTCGACCTCTTCGGGGTCATCGCCCGCCACCAACGCCCCGGCGCCCTGGCGGAGATGGCCGCCCGGTGCAACGCACCCGCAGACGCCTTCGCCGAGGCTTACTGGGCCTGCCGCCGGCCCTACGATGCCGGGCAGTGGTCCGCGTCCGAGTAATGGGCGGCCGTACTGCGGTGGCTCTCCCACACCGCCGACGCCGACGCCGACACGGTCGAGGAGCTGCGGCTCGCTGCCATCGACAGCTGGTCACGCGTCGACGGCCGTATGGTCGCCTACGTGCGGTCCCTGCGTGACGTCGCCGAGGTCGCCCTGCTGTCCAACCTTCCCTCTGACCACGCGGACGCCTTCCGCGCCGCGCAGCCCTGGCTGCGCGACCTGGACCACGTCGCGTTCTCCGGAAAGATCAACGCGGCGAAGCCGGACCCGGCGGCGTTCTGCCACTGCGTCGTCGCTATGCGGGCCGCCCCCGCCGACTTCCTCTTCGTCGACGACCGTGATGAGAACGTACGCGCAGCGCAAGCCATGGGCATGAACGGCCAGGTCTTCACTGGACTCGACGAGCCCGCGGCAACCGTCGACACCTGGCTGCCGGCCAGCAGTCGTACTTCGTGATCTTGCGCCGTTGGCCTTTTGGCCTCGCGCTTTCATGAAGCGGGCCGTCCGGCGGATGGTCAGGAAAACAGAAAGGGCATCCGACCATCCCCTCGCCCTGCCCCCGTCTCGTCACAGCAGGGGACGAGACACCGACCCCGGTTCCAGAACTCGGGCCCAGTGGGCCGGGTCGGGAATTCCGTTCGCCCGACGAGGTCCGGCCAGGACGACCCGGTCGGGGCCGAGCTCGGTCAGCGGCTGACCGGCGGGGAGGCCACCGTTCCTCGATCAGACGCGGTCGATGTGCACATTCGTCGACTTCACCCGGGCGGTGGCCTCCATTCCCACCTCCAGCCCCAGCTCCTCCACGGCCTCCCGCGTCAGCAGTGACACCAGCCGGTGCGGGCCGGCCTGGATCTCCACCTGGGCAGCGACATCACCGAGCTTCACCGCGGTGACGATCCCGGGGAAGGCATTGCGAACCGAGGTGTACGAAGTGTCCTCCTCGCCGCCACCGGTCTTGGCCAGCTCCACGGAGAAGACGGCAAGGTCCTTCCCCTCGATGAGCCGCCGCCCGCCCTCGTCCCGATGGGTGGCCACTCGGCCGGCGTCGGCCCAGCGCCGTGCGGTGTCGGGGCTCACACCGAGGAGCCGGGCGGCCTGGCCGATTGTGTAGAACTGCATACGCGCCAAGATAGGCCCATCCACGGACACGCAGGCCCACCGCACCGGTCCGGTCGAGCAGGTTCCGGCGCCCGGAGGCGGAGCGCGGGGCCGGAGCCGTCCGGGCGATCAGAGGTGCCCCGCGTAGTCACCGGGCTCCCCTCACCGCCGCCGGCCGGCCGGATAGAATCCGATGATGTTCAAACTTCGCGCCCGCACCTTGGTTTTCGACATCGACGGCACGCTCTGCTTCGACGGACGGACGATCGATGACCGGATTCTCGCGGCGATCGGCGCGTGCGAGCGCGTCGGCTACGACGTGGTCTTCGCATCTGCCCGGCCTGTCCGGGACCTCTTGCCGGTACTCGACGGAGCCTTCCCGTCCGCCGCACTGATCGGCGGGAACGGGAGCCTCGTCTCGGTCGACAGCCAGGTTCGGGCCCGTGCCGCATTCGATCCCGCCGGATTCGACGCACTGATGGAAGCGGTCGGGCAGTACGAAGCGACCTACCTCGCGGACGGGCCCTGGGACTACGCCTACACCGGACCCGTGGACCACCCGATCCGGGGCCGTGTCGATCAGGGCAACCTCGCGAGAATGGTGGACCTCGCCGAGCTTCCCCAGGTCGTGAAGTTCCTTGTCGTCGGAGCGTCGGACATGGCGGAACTCGCCGAAGTGGGCCGCCGGCTGGGGCTGACGGTCAACCACCACCTCGACGAGGCGATCATCGACTTCGCGCCGGGTTCGACGACGAAGTGGGAAGCCCTGACGTGGATGGGGACCGGCGAGTACGTCGCATTCGGCAACGACATCAACGACTTCGATCTCCTGCGGAACGCGGAGCGGGCCGTGCGCGTCGGCTCGCACCCGGGTCTGGACGACGTTGCCCAGGTCACCATCGCGGCCGACCCGGAGGCAGTCGCGGCCGAGATTTCCCTGTTGGCCGAGGCGGCCCGGGCCGACGTCCGGGCAACGACCCCCTGAATCCGGGCGACGACACCCTGAAGCGGCGCACCGGTCTCACCGGGTGACCGGGCCCACTCTCCGGGCGATGTGACCGCGGGCCTCAGGGCATGCCCGGTTCGCCGACGGTGCCGGCCGTGCCGTTGCGTACGGCCAACCACGAAGTGACCGTCTCTCGCACCCGGGCCGGGGCGCCTTCGACACGGTCGAGGTGGGCACCGCCCCGTACGGGCTCGTCGTCGGCGGCGATGGACGGGCCCGGGTCGCCACCGCCGAGGGCGTTGCCGTCGTGGACACGGACAGGCGGACGAGGACCGCGCGCATCCCGTACGAGACGGAGGGCATCGGAGAACCCACGTACGGCGAGTGCCGCGGGGGAGGCATGGGGATCGCCCTCGCTCCCGACGGCCGCCATGCGTACACGGGCGGGTGCCCCGGGCCCGATTCCGGCGGGCCGGGGCACCACGTCACGTCGCGCGGGCGCTCCGGTCACCACTCGTCGTAGAAGTCGTTCTCGATCACTCGGAAGCTGCCCCCTACTCCGTTGCTCACGAACACGCCTCCTTCGACGCGGTTCGGGAACACGCCCTGTGTGGCGCCGCGGGGGCCGACGCTGGCGATGGGGGCGCCGTTGTCGCAGGTGGCTCCGCTGAAGACCTCGACGGTCCGTCGGCTGTCGTTGAAGATGTTGAAGCTGGTGGAGCCGAGGCCACTGGCCACGGTGATGCAGCCGCTGGGGGTGGCGGAGTATGTGCGCTCGTTGATGTGGATCCTGCCCTCGTCGTAGTCCCGTCCCCCGTAGCCCCGGCCCCGGTCGTCGTCGCCACGGCCCCGGTCGCCCCGGCCTTCGTCGCCGCCTCGGCCCTCGTCGCCGCCTCGGCCTTCGTCGCCCCGGCCCTGATTGCCTCGGCCTTCGTTGTTGCCTCGGCCTTCGCCGTTGCCTTGGCCTTCGTTGTTGCCTCGGCCTTCGCCGTTACCCCGGCCTTCGTTGCTCCTTCCGGAGTCACCCTTGTCCTTGGGGACCGCGGCGGGTGCGGGGGCAGGGGCGGCGGCGGCCCGCTGGACGACCGGGGCAGCCTCGGGCGGCTCGGTGGTGGCGGCCGAGGTGAAGGTGCTGCTGGTGGCAGCCAGGGCCGCGGCGGCCGCGACGGTGGCTGTGAGAACGGTGGCACGTTTGGTCATGTCGCTTCTCCTGTCTCAGAGGGGTCGGCTGAGGAGCAGACCCGTGATTGAACGTACGTAGGGTCTCCACAACTGTCATTTCGGGGCATATCGAACAGCTGATGCAGCGACCTCGACCGGAGCGGCTGTCACTCGTATGCCATTCGGGTGCGTTCTGACGGATCATCAATGTCGTTGTATGTGGCCGAATTGATCAGGCGTTCGCCTGTTGGGGTGACCCTTGGATGTCCGTTCACTCCGGAAGCGGTGTGTCGTTCATTGACTGGACCCGGATAGGCGGCACCTGGTGCGGTGCCGCGTGGACTTTTCGTGACCCATATCGCCCTGTGGGAGGGCTCCGGCGACGACACGCCGGAGACGACGTGGGGGTGAGCACGTCACCGACGAGGAGCACCCCGGAACCCGGGTCCGACGGGCTGTACCGATCGGCCGGGACCACCGTGCTGCGGCACGGCGGGCCACCCGCCCACCGCGCCGGGGACCGTTCGCCGGTGCGGGCCGCGCGACCTCGGGCAGGCGGGGGGTTGGAGCGGCGGGGGCGATGCCGGTGGTGTCCACCGGCGAACACCGCGTCCCCGGCCTCCGTACAGCTCCGGTCGGCTCGGCTCCGTACAGCCCCGGTCGGATCGGCTCCGACAGCTCCGTGCAGCCCCGGTCGGCGGCGTACCGTTCCGGCCGTCTCCGTGCCGCGATTGAGTTGCCGGCCCCTCGGCGCGGAGAGGTGGCACCCTGGCGCCCGCCGACACCACCACGTCCAAGTCGCAGCGCGTCGAACCGGGCATGACCGCGCTGCCGGCGAGACGCCGCCGAACTCCCGCACCCCGTCGACGCTGTCGTACGGCCGGGCCCGACGGCGGCCACCCGAGGGCCGGTCTTCCACCTCGATTCGCGCGGTATTCACCCGGCGCGCCAATACTCCGACTGCTCCGGTTACTCCGATCGGCGACGAAAGGAAAACACCGTGCCCGACACCGGCGTCCGTGTTCCGCCCGCCCCTTCCCCGTGACCCGTGAGGGGGCAACCTCTCCGCCGAACAAGCGAATCGGGCTGTGTGAGCAGACCGGCGCAGTCCGCCCACCGAAGGGAGAACGGCACCTCATGCTCTCGACGACCACGGCAGCGGTCACCAGCACCTACGCCACGACGCACCACGTCGTCATCATCGATATCCACGGATTCCTGCCGTCGACGCGTCCCGAACGGCCCCGCTCGGACCGCGAGTACGACGTGCGCCTGCTCTCCGGGACGCGCTCCCCGCTGATCGAGGCCGGCGTCGCCGCCCTCTTCGTCCTGCCGGCGACGGACCTGTTGAACGGCCGCGACCGCCGCCACTTCGTCGGGGCGACACGGTGAACCCCTGGACGGTGGAGCCGGTCTGCACACCGGCCTGCGCGAAGACCCCGGCAGCCGGTGTGCCGCTGCCCGAGACGATCCGCCGATACGCGTCCGTCGCCCGCACGCTCCTTCACAGCGTGGCGAGGGGAGACCGGCTGGCCGACCCCCGGACCCTGCGCGCCGAGGCCCGCGCCATTCTCACCGCCCTCGGGATACGGCTGGACCTGGATCTGGGCTTGGACCTGGAGCAGGACGGGAGCCCGAAGCCGGACGGGAGTCCGGGGCTGGACGCGGGTCCGGAGCAGGGCCCGGACCTGGGTTCGGGGGAGGACGTGGGTCCGGAGCAGGGCCGTCGGCCGCTGACCGTACCCGGGCCGACCGGGACCCTGGTCGTGGCCAACCACATCTCCTGGCTCGATGTGATCGTCCTGCTGGCGGTCGAGCCCGTGACCCTGCTCGCCAAGCGCGAGGTCGGCACATGGCCCGTCATAGGGACGCTGGCCCGGCGCATCGGTACGCGCTTCATCGACCGGGAGGGCCTGCGTGAGCTGCCGTACACCGTTGCCGAACTGGCGCGGACGCTGCGCACCGGGCAGTCCGTGATGGTGTTCCCGCAGGGGACCACCTGGTGTTCCGTTCCCGGCGGTACGTTCCGGCGTGCGACCTTCCAGGCGGCCGTCGACGCGGGTGCCCCGGTCCGTCCGGTGACGATCGACTACTTCCAGCACGGAGTGCCCAGCACGGTCGCGGGCTTCCTCGGGGACGAGGGGTTCGCCACGTCCCTGCGCCGGGTTGTCGGTGCCGGGGAGCTGTCGGCCCGGGTCACCACGCACCGTCCGCTGACCGGCGGCGACCGGCGCTCACTGGCGGCCGAGGCCCAACGGGCCGTGTCGGGATCCAGGGCGCCCGCCCATGCCTGACTCCTCTCACTGCCGAGGCGCCGCCGGGACCGTTCAGCGCGGAGACGCCGCCGGGATCGTTCAGCGCCGTACGTCATCCGTACGAGAGGTTGGAGCAGGGGTTGTCGTCGGCGGAGCGGGCGCCGTCGGCCACCTGCGAGGGGACGGCAGCCGGTGGAGGCGAGGCGGTGGTCTCCGGTTCGGCCGCGTACGTCGTGCCGACGACGACCTCGATGCCCGTCGCGGCCGTCGCGGTGAGCTGCGCGCCGGGGAAGAGCCGGGCGGCCTTCTCGGCCCCGTCCTTCTGGCCGGGGCCGTACTCGATCACGGTCCCGGCCAGGGGCCGGTCCGTCGCCGTCGCGGTGCGGGTGACGGTGAAGCCGTGCTCGCCGAGCGTCCGGGCGGCACGGGCGGCGAGGCCGGTGACGGTGGTGCCGTTGTACACGGCCACGGAGACACCGGCGCCGGAGACCTGCCCGGCGGCGCTCGGCGACGACGAGGACGACGTGGAGGGGGCCGCCGTGCCGTGCCGTGCGCCGGCGTCCTGCCCGTCGAGGGTGCGGTCGGCCCGCAGCGCCGCCCACAGGGCGTCGGCGTCGGGATGGACGATCGCCACGCGCGCACCCTGATATCTCCAGGGCAGGGTCACGAACTTGGTGTTGTGCAGGTCGATGTCCTTCATCGACATCGCGAAGGAGACCAGTTTGCCGGCGGAGCCGAGTCCGGGATCGACGGTCATCGACCTGGTGGCCGCGTCCGCGAGCGGCAGCAGTCTGGTAGGTGTGAGTCCGTCGCTCTTCACCTGTTTCAACAGGCTGGCGACAAAGGCTTGTTGGCGTTGTATCCGGCCTATGTCGGAGCCGTCGCCGATGCCGTGCCGGATGCGTACGTAGTCGAGCGCCCGTTGGCCGGAGACGGTCTGCGGGCCCTTGGCGAAGATCCGCTCGCCGCGGGTGGGGCGATGGGGGTTGAGATCTCCCTGGTAGACGTCCTGGGGGAGGCAGACCTGGACGCCGCCGACGGCCTCGGTCATCGCCGCGAAGCCCTTGAAGTCGATGACGACGGTGTGGTCGACGCGCAGCCCGGTCAGCTTCTCGACGGTGTTCTGGGTGCAGGCGGGGTTGCCCCGGGCGGTCTCGCCCACCGAATAGGCCGCGTTGAACATGGCATCGGTCCGCGGCCTGGACCAACTGCCGTCGGGCAGTTTGCAGGGCGGGATGTCGACCAGGGTGTCGCGGGGGATCGAGACGGCGACGGCGTGCCGCTGATCGGCGTAGGTGTGCAGCAGGAACGCGGTGTCGGAGCGGCCGATGTCGTTCTTGTCGCCGCCGCCCAGCTCGCTGTTGCCGCCGGTTCTCCCGTCCGAGCCGATCACCAGCACGTTCGAGCCGTTGGTGGAGGCGGGCGGCCGGTCGCCGGACACTCCGTCCGCGCTGAACGTGCTGATGTTCCCGTTGAGCCGCGCGTAGAGCCAGCCCGCTCCGGCCGTGAGCAGGACGAGCAGCGAAACCCCGAGGGTGAGGCCGGTCCGGGTCCGGCTTCGCCTGCGCCGTCGGTCGCGCCCGGCCGCGGCACGTGCGCGGCGCCGGGATACCTGGCGGCTGCCTGTCATTCGCTCACCCCATCGGTTCCGGTCACGGGGAAGGAGGTGATCGGGACCGCCCCCACCATGACGGTTGTACAGTTGCGCAATGTAGCAAGTGTTTCTGTGTGGACGGCGCCCGGCGTGGTCCATCGAAAAGAAGGAAGGGTGGGTGGGCGGAGTGTTCCGCAACGCGCTGGAGCCTTGGCATCTGCTGATCTTGGGGCTCGTGATCGTCCTGCTGTTCGGATCGAAGAAGCTGCCGGACACCGCACGGGCACTGGGTAAATCGCTCCGCATCCTGAAGAGCGAGACCAAGGCCATGAAGGAGGAGGGCGAGTCCCAGCCGGCCTCTGCCGCCGCTCCGGCCGCTTCCGAGCCCGATGACCCCGAGCGGACGGCACCCCGGATCATCCGGTCGGCCCCGGGTGACGCCGCGTCGGGCCGCCCGGTGGCGGACTACGGCGCCGAGCCCCGCTGACGTGCCGGGGTCGTGCGGCACTTCGGGGGGACGTCACGGACGAGGGCGGCGGTGACGAACAGCTCCTCGTCGACCGGGAGTTCCGCGCGAACGGCCGGGGTGCGCGTCCGGTCCCGCCGCATCGCCGCCGACCGCGGCGTCTGCATCGCCCGAGCCCTTGTTCTCTTCGGGTAGGTAGGGTTCGTCCACCGCAAGGTGCGGGGCACGAAGGAGTGGGCGGGCGCGCGGTCGAAGGGCCGGGTGCGGAGGGTCGGCGTGAGCAAGGAACGCAGGAAGCCGCGAGGCGGCGCGAGGGGCAGGGCCGGAGAGAAGCCAGGGGGGCGGCTCACGAGACGGGGCAAGCTGTTCGTCCGCGGCGGAGCAGCGCTGGCCGTGCTGCTCCTGGCGGCCGGCGGCGCCGGCGCCTGGATCTATCAGAGCCTCGACGGGAACATCCACTCCGCCGACATCGACGACAAGCTCGGTGGCGACCGGCCTGCCAATATGAGTCCCGGTTCCAAGAACATCCTGGTGGTGGGCTCGGACTCGCGCGCCGGCGACAACGGCAAATACGGCAAGGGCCTGACCACGATGCAGTCGGACACCCTGATGGTGATGCATGTGGCAGCCAACCGGGAGTGGGCCACCGTCGTATCCCTCCCGCGCGATTCATGGGTCGGCATACCGGCCTGCGACCGGGGCAACGGCACCAGGTCCACACCGCACCACTTCAAGATCAACGAGGCCTTCGCCATCGGCGGAACGAGCGGTGAGGTCGCCGGGGCCGCGGCCTGCACCATCCGAACCGTCGAGAAGAACACCGGCCTGCGCATCGATCACTTCATGTCGATCGATTTCCAGGGTTTCAAGGGCATGGTGAACGCTCTGGACGGCATAGAAGTCTGTCCGGAGACGGCGATCCACGACAAGAAGGCCCATCTCGACATGGAAGCGGGATGTCAGACCGTCAGGGACGAGAAGGCCCTCGGGTACGTCAGGACCCGCTACAGCGTGGGAGACGGCTCCGACCTCGGCCGGATAGGCCGGCAGCAGGAATTCATGGAGGCCCTGGCGGCCAAGGCCCAGAAGAAACTGACCAGCCCGACCGCCCTGTACGGCTTCCTCGACTCGGCGACCAAATCACTCACCACGGACAAGAAACTGGCGGGGATCAACCCGCTCACCGGGCTCGCCTCCGAACTCAAGGGCATCCCGAGCGACCGGCTGGCCTTCCTGACCGTGCCGAACTACGGGCGTGAGGCGGACGTGCCCACCGACAAGGCCAACGTGGTGTGGCAGTACCCCCAGGCGGCGGACCTCTTCACTTCGTTGGCCGCGGACAAGGAAGTTGACAAGAAGGCACTGGAGGCCCGCAGCAAGAACCCCGTCTACGCCTCCACGATCCGTGTGCGCGTACTCAACGGGACGGGGAAGCCGGGGGAGGCCGCGAAGGCCGCGGAAGCGCTGCGCACGGCGGGATACACCGTCGTCGGCACGGGCAACGCCCCCAGCGGCAAGGGAAAGACGTCGGTCGCTTTCCCGCAGGGACTCGACCAGCAGGCGAAGGCACTGGCCTCCCGGCTGCCGGAAGTGCGAGCGACCCAGGACCCCGCGGCCGCTCCGGGGGTCGTGACGCTGACCGTCGGCGAGAATTTCGACGGCGTGCGCTGAACCGACGGGCAGCCCGGGCGTGCGAGCAGCGCCATGCTCCCGCGGCGCGCAGCAGAACGGCGAATGACGGATACCTCGCGGGCGGACGGCCGCCGCATTCGGCCCCGCGAAAGGACGCCGCTGCTCTGCTGCCGAACCCATGGGTGCGCGGTCCGGGCCGGTCGATGAGCTTCGGCGTACCGGCCGCCATCGCCAGCAGCTGGGCCTGGCAGGAGCGTTCCATGGTGATGAATCACCACACGGCCTCGGCGACCGAGCGGCCGACGGTCAGCAGACCGTGGTTCTGCAGGCTGACGGCCTTGTTCCCGCCCAGGGCCTCACCGATCCGCTTGCCCTCCTCGACCTCGTCGACCACGCCCCGGTAGTCGCTGTACAGGCCGTGGTCCTCGAAGAACGCGCAGGCGTCCTGGGTGATCGGATCGAGCCGGATGCCGAGGCCGGAGAAGGCCTTGCCATGCAGGGAACTGGAGAAGGCCTTGCCACGCAGGGAACGGGAAGGCGCGGCGGCCACGACGCGCGGCTGCGCACGCAGATCGCCCGCGCCCTGACCGAATGCGTGCGCGGCGCGGGCCTCGCCCTCACCGTGGACGCCGAGGAGCTCGCCCGGGTGCTCATCGCCGTCCGGGAGGGCGAACTCGCCCAGAGCTACGTGGAACCGGACCGACTGCCGCCCGGGCAGCTAGGGCGCCGCTACCTCGCCCCGCTGCTGTCCGCCGTGACCGTACCCGCGGCAGAGGCGCCGCTCGCGGGGGAGACCGGATCCGGCCCTGGCGCCACGGGCACGCACTCGTAGCGGGCCGCTCCGCAACGGCAGCCGGTACGCGGAAGAGGCAGACCCCACTCGGGTCTGCCTCTTTCATGTGCGGTGGTGCGGGGCGGTCTTCATGTGCGGTGGTGCCGGGCGGTCAGGCGGCGGCCTTCGGCTTGGGGATACGGATGGCGAAGGCCGCGACGAGCAGAGCCAGCACGGCGAAGACCGTTCCGGCGGCGAAGGCGCTCGACATGCCGTCGGCCTCGGCGATGTGCGCGTGGGCCTCCAGGCTCCGGCCGACGCCCCGCGGCTTCTCGGCGGAGTCGCGGCTCACCGAGCCGAAGACGGTCACCAGCACCGCCAGGCCCACCGAGCCGCCGACCTGCTGCATCGCCTGGAGCAGGCCCGAAGCGGCGCCCACGTCACGCGGCGGTACGCCACCGAGGATGGTCATGTTCAGGGGCATGAAGCTGAAGCCGATGCCGGTGCCGAACAGGATCAGCGGGCCCAGGACTCCGGCGGCGTACGAGGTGTCGGCCGAGATGGTGGCCAGCCAGGCGACTCCGGCGACGATGGCGACCGCGCCGCCGATCATGACCTTCTTGGCGCCGAACTTCGGCAGCAGCTTGGGGGCGGTCCGGCCCGAGACGAACAGGGCGCCCGCCATCGGCAGGAAGGCGACCCCGGAAATCATGGGGCTGAAGTCCAGGATGTCTCCCATGAACTGGACCAGGAAGAAGAACATGCTGGTCATCGTCGCCACGAGAAGCAGCATGTTGAGGTAGGCGCTGGCCCGGGTGCGGTCGGCGAACAGGCGCAGCGGCATGATCGGCTGCTGGGCGCCCCGCTCGACGAGGACGAAGACCGCGAGCAGGACGACACCGGCGGCGGCGAGGGACACCGCGAGGGTGCTGCCCCAGCCGACCTCGGCGACCCGGATCAGGCCGTAGACGAGGAGCCCCATCCCGGCGGCCGACAGCAGGGTGCCGCTCGTGTCGAACCGGCCGGACTGCCGGGGCGGCTCCTTGACGTACTTCGGAGCCAGCACGGCGATGGCGATGCCGAAGGGGACGTTGATGAGGAGGGCCCAGCGCCATGAGGCCCACTCGGTCAGCACGCCCCCGAGGATGAGGCCGATGGCCAGCCCGAGCCCCGCGACCGTGGAGAACACGCCGAGCGCGCGGTTGCGCTGGGCGCCCTCGGTGAAGTTCGTGGTGAGGAGGGCGAGTGTGCTGGGGGCGCACATGGCCGCGCCGGCGCCCTGGAGGACGCGGGCCGCGATGAGCCAGCCCGCCGTGGGCGCGAGGCCGCCCAGCAGGGAGGCCAGGGTGAAGACCAGGACACCGGCGACGAACACCCGCCGTCGGCCGAGGACGTCGCCCGCCCGGCCGCCGAGCAGCAGCAGTCCACCGAAAGCCAGGGTGTAGGCGGTCGGAACCCACGAGAGGCTCGTCGCCGAGAAGTTCAGGCTCTCCCGCAACGACGGCAGAGCCACGTTCATCACGGTGCCGTCGATGGCGACCATGAGCTGGCAGGTGACGATCACGGCCAGGGTGATCCCGAGCCCCTGGCCGGGCAGGGCCCCGGATCGTGTCTGCCCCGTGTCGACCGGGGTCGTTTCGGATGTGGACATGTCGTACGCCAACCCCTCAGCAAGAGCTGCGATCGTGTGCGGGCACCGCGCCGCGATGCCCCGCCCGAAAGAAACGGGGAGTGCCCCCGCTTATGGGCGGTACGATACGGGGACACAGTCCGTTTATCAAGGAGAGCCCATGGGACGCACGGCCACCACTGGACCGGCCAAGCCTCTGCGGGCCGATGCGCGCAGGAATTACTTCCGTCTGCTCGAAGCCGCGGGGGAGGCATTCGCCGAGAACGGCGCGGATGCCCCGTTCGACGACATCGCCAAGCGTGCCGGGGTGGGGTCGGCGACGCTCTACCGGCACTTCCCGACCAGGGAGGCGCTGCTGGACGCGGTCTTCCGGGACCGGGTGGACGCGCTGTGCGAGCAGGCGAAGGCGCTGCTCGACAGCCCCTCGCCCGGTGGAGCGCTGGAGGAATGGCTCCGCGCGGTCATCGAGCACTCCCGGACGTACCGCGGACTCGCGGCGGAGCAGCTGGCCATCGAAATCGACGACGGGCCGTCGCTGAGCGCCGCGCGCCACACGCGGATCACCGAGGCCGGCCACGGACTGTTCGTCCGGGCGCAGCAGTCCGGAGAGATCGCCGCGGAGTACGACATCACGTCCGCGCTCAAGCTCGTCAACGCCATCGCCTGGGCGACCGAGCAGTCGCCCGCACCCGCGGAGCAGATCGAGCGGCTGCTCGGCATCGCCATGAAGGGGCTGCTCTCCCGCGCCTGAGGGCCGGCGAACGGGGCCCGGCGTGTGCCCCGTTCCGCACGGAACACACGCCGGGCCGTCGCCGTCGCCGCCGTCAATCGGTCGGCGCGAGCACCTCGCCCGTGGCCGTGTCGGTCACCCTGATGGCCTCGACCGGGCACGACTCGGCCGCGATCAGCACCTCGGGACCGGCCTCCACCACGGGGGCGACCGGGGTGGAGACCCCGTCGACCAGATCGAACACCTGGGGAGCGCATCCGGTGCACACCCCGGAACCGAAGCAGAGTTCGTCGTCCACCTCGATACGCCACTTCGCCACGCCGGACCCGCTCATTCCCAGATCACCGGCAGCTCCGCCACCCCGTGCGCCAACGAGCCGGACTTCCAACGCACTTCGCGGGGGTCGACGGCCAGCCGTAGCCCGGGGAATCGGTCGAGGACCGCTTTGATCGCCACGTGCAGCTCCATCCTGGCGAGCGGGGCACCCAGGCAGTGGTGCACACCATGCCCGAATGCCAGATGTGGATTGGTCTTCCGGTCGAAGCGGAGGGAGTCGGCGTCCGCGAAGACCGAGGCGTCACGATTCCCGGCCGGTTCGGAAGCCAGCACGGCCTCTCCGGCCCTGATGGTCACCCCGCTGAGCACCACGTCCTCCTTGGCGATACGGGCGAACCCGGCGCTCGCCGCGATCGGCACGTAGCGCAGCATCTCCTCGATCGCCGAAGGAAGCAGATCGGGCCGCGTACGCAGCAGCCGGAGCTCGTCGGGGTGGGTCAGCAGCAGATAGAGGAAGTTGCCGAGCTGGCCGGCGGTTGTCTCATGGCCCGCGACGAGCAGCGTCACACCGAAGGTGACCAGTTCCCCCTCGCTCAGCCTGCCTTCGGCGTCCCGTGCGGTGACCAGTGCGCCGAGCAGATCGTCGCCGGGAACGGCGCGGCGCTCGGCGATCAACTCGGCGAGGCAGTCGCGGAGATGACCGTGGGCCGCCTCGATCTCCTGCCCTGTCAGCCGGGTCGAGGAGACGAACGCCTCGGACCACTCCCGGAAGCTGCCCCGCCGCGTGGCGGGGACCCCGAGCAGCTCGCAGATCACGGTGACCGGCAGCGGGAGGCAGAACTGCTCCACGAGGTCCGCGGGCCCGCCTCCGTCGGCGATCGTGTCCAGGAGACCGCGGGCGATGGCCTCGGTGCGCGGCTTCAGCTGTTCGACCCGCCTGGCGGTGAACGCCTTCACCAGCAGACCGCGCAGCCGGGAGTGCTCCGGCGGGTCCATCGAGAGGATCGAGTCCGCTCGCGGCACCCGCGGAGTGGACCGGGGCACGTCCTCGGAGACACCGGCCGCACGGCTGAACCGGTGGTCCGTCAGCACGGTCCGGACGTCGTCGTGACGGGTGACGAGCCAGCCGTCCCGGCCGTACGGCAGACGGACCCGGGACACCGGCTCTCTCTCGCGCAGTTCGTCCAGGAGGGCGGCGGGCCGCAACTGGCCCGGCGGCGTGTGGGGGAAGTCCCTGACTCGTGGCTCTGCCGAAGACACAGCTGACTCCTCACTCCTCGGTCGCAGGTCTGCCTGCATCCGTACCGCTTACCAGGAGAGCGGAAGTTCGTAGAGGCCGTACACGAAACTGTCGAACCGGAAGGAAAGTTCATCGAACGGGACGGCGAGCCGCAGATCCGGGAAGCGTTCGATCAGCGCGGACAGTGCCGTTTCCATCTCCACCCTGGCCAGCGACTTGCCCAGGCACTGGTGGATGCCGTGTCCGAAGGCGACATGGCTGCTCGCGTCCCGGCGGATGTCGAGCCGCTCGGCATGCGGAAAGGCAGCCTCGTCATGGTTGGCGGACGGCAGGGCGAAGACGACCCCCTCGCCCCTGGCGATGCGCTGCCCGCCGATGACCAGATCGTCGACCGCCACCCGCACCATGCCGCTCTGCGACACCGACAGGTAGCGCAGCAACTCGTCGACCGCGGAACGCATGAGGCCGGGATCCCGCCGCAGCGCCTCCAACTGGTCGGGGTTCCGCAGCAGCGTGAGGACGGCCAGGCCGATCATGTTCGCCGTGGTGTCGTGGCCCGCGACGAGCAGCAGCCGGGCCATCGAACTGAGCTCCTCCACGGAGAGCTCGCCCGAGGTGACATACCGGCCGGCCACCTGGCTGAGCAGATCGTCGCCCGGAGTGCGCGCCTTCTCCGCGGACAGCCGGTCCAGATAGGCCGACAGCTCCCCGTACGCCGCCGCGATCTCCTGCGGGCTGTCCGTACCCGAGGCGATGATCTTGCTCTGGGCCTGGAAGAAGTCGTGGTCCGCGTAGGGGACTCCGAGCATCGTGCAGATCACCAGCGACGGAAGCGGCAGGGCGAAGGTGTCGATGAAGTCGACGGGCGGCGAGCCCCGGTCGATGGCGTCGAGCAGAGCGTCGACCGTCTTGCGGATGCCCGGACGCTGCTCCTGGATCCTGCGGAGCGTGAACTCGGGCGTCAGCATCCGCCGCAGTACGCCGTGCTCGGGGTCGTCCATGCGGAGGAACGACACCCGGCTCGGCCCCGGCGGCAGCGGCACGACCTGGGGGAGGTCCGGGTTGCGCGAATCCGCGCTCAGCCGGGGGTCCGCCAGAGCGGCCCGGACATCCGCGTGCCGCGTCAGCAGCCACGGCTCCGAGCCGAGCGGCAGCCGTACCTTGCAGGGCGGCCCCTGACGCAGCGCCGCGTAGCCCGGAGGCGGCAGCAACGGGTCCGTGCGCGGCATGGGGAAGACCTGGAGGTCGGCATCTGTCATGACCCCGAGGGTCGGACCCGCCGCTTGGGTCGTCCTTCGGCCCGGCTAAAGCGGCGCGGTACGGATCGGACGCGCCCCGGCCCGGCAGCGGGCATCGGGGCAGAGGCGCGGCGGGCCGACCCCAAGGTGGGCGCTAGTTCCGCTTTAGGCCCGATGGCCACCATCCGAACCCGGCTCCTCGACCAGCACCTCGCGGCACCCGAAGGGAACGGCATGGACGCACCCGACATCCACCTGCTGTCGGCAGGCACGGCGCTACCGGGCGCACCCGTGGACAACGCGGCGCTCGCCGACCGGTTCGGCATGGACACCCTGTGGGAGCAGTGGATCGACACCTTCGTCGGTACCCGCACCCGCCATCTCGCCGTCGATCTCAAGACCGGTGAGCCGAATGTCCGGCTCACCGACCTGTGCGAACAGGCGGGCTCCCGCGCGCTGGAGACGGCCGGCCTCACCGCCGGTGACGTGGATCTGGTGGTGCTGGGCACCTCCACCCCCGACCAGTTGATGCCCGCGACCGTGAACATGGTGGCCGAACGCCTCGGCATCGACGCCGTGGCCACGTACCAGCTGCAGTCCGGATGCACCGGTGCGGTCCAGGCCCTGAACATGGCCCGGCAGCTGCTGATGGCGGGCGAGCACCACACCGCGCTGGTCCTCGGCGGCGACGTCTGCAGCAAGATCTTCGACGTCGAGACCGACCTCAGTGCCCTGAGCCCCGAAGAGATGGTCAATGTCGCGCTCTTCGGCGACGGCGCCGGAGCCGCCGTCCTGACCACCCGGCCGCAGGACCGCTCCGCCCGGCTGGTCCGCGTACTCACCCGGCTGGTCGGCCTGAACCGAGAGCCCGGACAGGTCCTGGAATGGTTCACCAAGTCCGACCGGAATCCGGACCGTGCGGCGTCGAGGGAGGACTACAAGGCGATCGAGGCAACCGTGCCCGTGATGGCCGCCGAAGTCCTCGACGAACTGCTCGACGGCCTCGGCTGGGCCGCGGACGACCTCGACTTCCTCCTCCCGCCTCAGCTCTCCGGCCGGATGACCGAACTCATCGTGAAGCGGATGGACGCCCCGCATCCCACCGAGATCACCTGCGTCGCGGAGACCGGCAACACCGGCAACGCGCTGCCCTTCCTGCAACTGGAACGGCTGCTGCCACGCATGACCACGGGGGACCGCGCCGTCGCCGTCGCCGTGGAGTCGAGCAAGTGGATCAAGGCCGGTTTCGCACTGGAGCGGGGGTAGCCCCATGACCCGCACCGAGCCGGTCGCCGAGGACCTGTTCGCCCTGGCCCGCGCCGGGCTGCTCGTCGAGCGCCACCCCGACGTATCCCGGCTGATCGCACCCCTCACCGGGGACGATCTCCTGCGGGCGGGCAGGCTGCTGTCCCGGAGCGACCCCGACGAGATCCTGCGCGCCCATCCCGCGACGCCGACGACGACCGTGGTGGTCACCGGCCACGGCACGCTGTCCGAGCTGATCCCCGCGCTCACCGCCGAGACGGCACGGCACGGCATCCTGCTGCGCCCGCACATGACGGACCACGACAGCTACCGGCTGCAACTGGCCGACCCGGGCAGCGAGGTGTACGGCGACGCCGACCTCGTCCTGTGCGTCCTCGATCCCGCCATGGTCTTCGACCTCCTGCCGACGCCCTGGCGCCCCGCGGACGTGCGGGAAGCGCTCGCCGGGCAGCTCGCGCTCCTCGACGAGGCGACGCGGCGGTTCGAATCGGCGGGCCGCGGCACCCTCGTACTGAACACCCTGCCGCTCCCGCGGGAGTACACCGGACGGCTCGTCGACCTCGCCTCGCGGGCCGAGCTCGGGGCCATCTGGCGGCAGGCGAACGCCGCCCTCCTCGACCTCATGCGCGACCGCCCGTCGACGGTCGTGCTCGATCTCGATCCCCTCGTCGCCGACGGCATTCCCGTCACGGAACCACGCCTCGACATCTACGCGAAGGCCCACCTCGCACCCGCCCTGCTCGCCGCCTACGCGCGCGAGGTCGCGCATCTGGCCCGGCACATCGGTGGGCACACCAGGAAGTGCCTCGTCGTCGACCTGGACGAGACGGTGTGGGGCGGCATCCTGGGGGACGACGGGATCGACGGGATCGAAGTCGCGAGCAGCCTGCGCGGCGAGGCGTTCCGGGCCTTCCAGCGCGTGGTCCGGCAACTCGCCTCGCAAGGCGTCCTGGTGGCCGCCGTGAGCAAGAACGACCTCGAACCGGTCCGCGAAGTCCTGCGCGACCACCCCGACATGACCCTGCGCGAGGATGACTTCGTGCGGGTCACCGCCAACTGGCGGCCCAAGCACGAGAACCTCGTGCAACTGGCCGAGGACCTCAACCTCGGTGTCGACAGCCTCGTCTTCGCCGACGACAGCGCCTACGAGCGCGGCCTCGTACGGAAGATGCTGCCGGGCGTCGCCGTGATCGACCTCGACGACGAACCCGCGCTGCATGTCCGCAAGCTCCTGGCCGACGGCTGGTTCGACGTCCGGGCGCTGACCTCCGAGGACCGCGAGAGGCCCGACCGGTACCGCGACGAGCTGGTCCGCAAGGACTTCATGACCGGCTTCGACTCGGTCGAGGACTATCTGCGCGAGCTCGGCGTCACCGTGCGGATCGCCGACGTGGACGCTCGCGACATCCCTCGCGTCGCCCAACTCACCCTGCGGACCAACCAGTTCAACATGACCACACAGCGGCTCCAGCCGGCCGAGGTCCAGGCACTCGCCGCCGGCCCCGAGACCCGGGTCCTCACCGTGCACACCGGCGACCGCTACGGCGAGAACGGCCTCGTGGGCGTCGTACTGCTGCGCCGCGACCGCGACGAGCTGCACATCGAGAACTTCCTGCTGAGCTGCCGGGTGTTCTCCCGAGGCGTCGAGCAGGCCTGCCTCGCGGCCGTGCTGACCCATGCGAAAGCCACCGGAATGCGCGCCGTGCACGGCACCTACCGGCCGACGCCGAAGAACACCAAGGTCGCCGACTTCTACGCACAGGGCGGCTTCGTGCCGTCCGGCGAGGCGGCGAACGGGTTCGGCCACCGCCACGACCTGGAGACCATCACTCCGCCGCCACCCCATGTGCGACTGACCGAACACCTCGGAGGCACCGGCTCGTGAAGACCATCGACGACTTCGTGACGCTCATCAACGAGGAGGTCGGGCTGCCCGTCACCGTCGACCACATCGCGGGACCGCTCGACGCGGTGCCGGGCTGGGACTCGATGCACCTGCTGACCCTCCTGACGGCACTGGAGCGCACCACGGGAACCCGCGTCTCCATGCCGGACGTCCTGCTCGCCTCCAGCCTGCACGACATCTACGACCTGACGGTGACGGCATGACCCCGGGGCCGATGGCCCGGCAACGCCGCCACACCCTGCAATTCCTCGGCGAGATCCGGTCCTTCGCCCCCGTCTTCCTCGACACCGAGATCGACATGACGCGCATCGGGGAGCACCGCACCGCGGCCCGCGCGGCCGGCCACCGGTACTCGGTGGTGACCTACGTCCTGCACACCGCGGCACGGGTCCTCGCCGACCACCCCGAGGCCAACGCCGCGATCACGGGCCGGATCCGGCCCAGGGTCGCCCGGTACGAGTCCGTCGACGGGAAACTCACCCTGGACAGAACCCTCGACGGCCGGCGCATCGTGCTGTCCGCCGTCCTCCCCGGCCTCCACCGGGCCGCACTCGACGACATCCAGCACCAGGTCGACCACTACCGTGACGGCGACCCGGCCACCATGCCGGAGTTCGCCGGAGCACGGGCGCTGCAACGGCTGCCCATGCCCCTCGGACGGCTCGCCTACCGTGCCGCCGTGCGCCCCCTCGGCCGACGGGCCGCGCGCATGGGCACCTTCGCCGTCACCTCGCTGGGCCACCGGCCCGTCGACGGCTTCCACTCGGTGGGCGGCACCACGGTCACCCTCGGCCTCGGACGCATCGCCGAGCGCCCCGTCGTACGCGACCACGTGGTGACGACCGCCCCCGTCATGCGGCTGAGCCTGGCCTTCGACCACCGGGTCATCGACGGAGCGGAGGCCGCCGACGTACTGGGCGACCTCAAGGACGGACTTGAGAACCCGACCGGCCTGCCGGCCGCGGACCGCGACACCTCCGACGCCTCCGACGCCTTCGTGAGGAGGGGCGATGAATGACGTGGACGAGCTCAAACAGTTCGCGGTCGTGCACGCCCGCGCACAGAACATCGGCGGCTACCGCACCGTCCTCGACCGCATCGCGAGCGACGACCCGCGGGGCGGTCCCGGATCCTGGGCCGGGGAATGGCAGCGGGCCGGTGAGGCGCAGGAAGCGGCCGGCCGCCTGCTGGAGGCATGCCGGCACTACGCGATGGCCCGCTTCCCCTACGTCGACGGTCCCGCCCGCCAGACCGCGGGGGAGCGCTGCGTCGAGGCGTTCGACACCTGGCGCACCCAGGACGGCCGCGCCATCGAACGGCTCGACATCGAAACGGACGGCGGCCGGATCGCCTGCTGGACCGCCGGCCTCTCCGCGGACCGGCCGCGCCCCGTCCTGCTCATCATGGGCGGCATCGTCACCGTCAAGGAACAGTGGGGGCCCGTCCTCGTCCAGGCCAAACGCCTGGGCATGGCCGGCATCGTCACCGAAATGCCCGGGATCGGGGAGAACACCACCCCCTACGACGACAAGAGCCGGCAGATGATCCCGGCCGTGCTCGACGCCGTGGCCTCCCGGGCCGATGTCGACCACACCTACGCCGTCGCACTGAGCTTCAGCGGAAACATGGCCCTGCGCTGCGCCGTCCACGACCCCCGCATACGCGGCATCGTCACCGCGGGCGCCCCGGTCGACGCGTTCTTCTCCGACCGCGCCTGGCGGGCCGGACTGCCGCGCGTCACCGTGGACACGCTCGCCCACCTCACCGGTACACCGCCGGAGCACACCGTCGAGCGGATGAGCGGGCACATCATCGACGCCGCGTCGCTGGGCGCCCTGGACATCCCCGTGCACAGCGTGGTCAGCGCCAGGGACGAGATCATCCCCGACGCCGACATCCAGGCGCTGCGCACCCACGTACGCCGGCTGAGCCTGCTGAACAACGACGACGTGCACGGATCTCCCGACCACGTCGTCGAGACCCGGCTGTGGACCGTGCAGTCGGTGCTGCGGATGCAGCGCGCCCAGGCCGCCCAACGGGCCGTCATCGGCCTGCTGCTCGGCGCGGCCCGGGCCCGCCGCCGCCTCGCGGGAGCACGCTCGTGAACGGCACCGCGGGGCCCCCGGCGGGCGGCGCCGGGGGCTATCTCCCCACCTCCGCCGCCCCCGGCGCACGGCTGCGGCTGTTCTGCTTCCACCACGCCGGCGGGGCCGCCTCGGCCTTCGCCCCCTGGGTCCAGGCGCTCCGGCCCGACATCGCCGTGCTCCCGGTCCAACTCCCGGGCAGGGAAGGGCGGATCCGCGAACCGAGGCAGCTCAGCATGGGCGCGCTCGTCGCCGACCTCGACGAGGCGCTCGGCCCGTCGCTGACCGGACCGTACGCCTTCTACGGCCACAGCATGGGCGCCGCCGTCGCCTACGCGCTGACCCGCCACCGGCACGCCCGCGGACGCCCGCTCCCCGCCCGGCTGCTGGTCGGGGCCTTTCCCGCACCGCACCTGCCGACCGGACTCGACGCGGTCGCGGAACTCTCCGACGACCTGCTGGCCCAGTGGATGATCGACATCGGAGGCATGTCCCCGGAGCTGCTCCGCTACCCGGAATGGCTCCAGGCCGCGGTGTCGCTGCTGCGCGCGGACCTGGAACTGTGCGCGAGCCCCGGCCGCACCCGCCCCGACGATCCGCTGCCCTGCCCGATCCAGGTCTTCACCGGCAGCGCCGACACCCTCGTGACGGCACGCGACGCCGCCGCATGGGCACAGCACACCGAAGGCGGCTGCTCCGTCCAGCCCGTGCCCGGCGGCCACTTCTTCATCCGGGACGAGAGCCGGTCCTTTCTCCACCTGCTCCGCAGGGCGCTCGTCCCGCTCGCCACCATCCATCCCGCAGCGAGGAGTCTGCCGTGAGTCCGACTGTTGTCATCGCGGGCGGAGGCCCGAGCGGCCTCATGCTCGCCGCCGAGCTGGGCCTGAAGGGCGTGCACACGATCGTCATCGAGCGGCTGCCGGAAGCCAACGGATGGTCGAGATCACTCACCCTTCAGGCACGCTCCGTCGAAGTCCTCTCCCAACGGGGGCTCGACTGGTTCGACGAGTACCCGCACATCCGCTCGTACAACTTCGGTCTGCTGGAGCTGACCGGGATCATCGACCCGAGCCTCGTCCCGCTGCTCGTGCCGCAACGCCATCTGGAACGCCGTCTGGAGGACCGCGCGCTGGAACTCGGCGTCGACATCCGCCGCGGCCAGGAGGTGATCGGCTTCGAACAGGACGCCGACGGAGTCACCGTCCGGGTACGGGAGGGCGAGCAGGAGTCCGAGGTGCGCGGCGACTACCTCGTCGGCTGCGACGGCGGCGGCAGCAAGGTCCGCAAACTCGCCGGCATCGGCTTCCCCGGAAGCGCCTCCACCATCAACGGGATCACCGGCGATGTGAACACGCCGGAGGACTTCCAGCAGCGGCTCCCCCCGAAGCTGTACGGCACCGGGCTGTTCGCCGTCACCCCCATCGGGCCAGGACAGCACCGGGTCACGGTCATCGAATTCGGCACCGAACTGACCAGCAAGAACGTGCCCGTCACGATCGACGAGTTCCGCGGCAGCATCCAGCGCGTCGCGGGCATCGACCCGGAGATCCTGGACATCGGCGAGGCCCACTGGCTGTCCCGCTTCGGCAACCCCACCCGGCTCGCCGAGCGCTACCGCGACGGCCGGGTCCTGCTGGCCGGCGACTCGGCCCACATCCACCTCCCGGTCAGCGGCCAGGGCCTCAACACCGGTATCCAGGACGCCTGGAACCTCGGCTGGAAACTGGCCGCGGTGGTCCGGGGAGAGGCCCCCGACGGGCTGCTGGACACCTACCACAGCGAGCGGCACCCGATCGGCGAACGCGTCTGCATGAACACCCGCGCCCAGGACTCCCTGATGTACCCGCTGGAGCGGGTGGCGCCGCTGCGGGAACTCTTCGGCGAGCTCCTGCGGCTCGACGAGGTCAACACCTACCTCACCGACATGGTGACGGGCATCGGCATCCGCTACCCCATGGGCAAGCCGGCCGACGGACCGGCCCACCCGCTGCTCGGCCGGCGCATCGGCGACATCCCCCTGACACCGGTGAAGTCCGGTGCCGGGGAAGCGGCGGAGGCCACCACCACCTGGCGGACGCTGCATCCGGGACGCGGCGTCCTGCTGAACCTCTCGGGCGGCGAGGCCCCCGACATCAAGGGCTGGACCGACCGCGTCGACACCGTCGACGCCGAACTCGTCACGGAACTCGACGCGGCCGTACTGCTGCTGCGCCCGGACGGCCACGTCGCCCACGTGGACCACGACGGAGGCGACCGGGAAGGGCTGCAACTGGCCCTCAAGACCTGGTTCGGGGACGCCACCGGCCACTGACGGTCCCGGCGGGCGGCCGGGGCAGGCACACGACCGAGGGGCGGTTCCCGCAGTCACTGCGGGAACCGCCCCTCGGCCCGGTCCGGCTGCCAGGGATCAGCCGAACCAGGCCTTGACCGCGCTGCGCAGACCCTCGTGGTCCGTGCCCGTGCGGTCCACATGCGCGACATGCCCGTCGGGGCGGACCAGGAGAACCGTCGCGTCGATCTCCGGAACCGGTGACGCCGTCACGAACCCGATCCGGTCCGTGAGCCCTTCGTCGAGTTCGGCGCCGCCGCCGAAGTCGAGCAGCAGCCCGCGCCCGGAGGACAGCGCCTCCGCCACACTCGTCGGCCCCGTCGGGGTGGTCAGCTCCGCGTCGGGCACCACCGCACCCAGCAGAGGATGCGCGCCGGGTTCCGCGCCCCCCACGTCGTAGCGCGTCTCCGTCGCCATCTGGAGCAGCTTGCGGTTGACCTCGCCATGGACCAGGAGCTCGTCGAAGAGCTCCCGCAGCGGGGCCATCCGGTCCAGCGGATTGAGCAGCGCCATCTGCGCCATGGCGTGCGTGCGTCCCAGCTCCGCAACCGGGCGGCGCTCGCTGTGGTACGTGTCGAGGAGCCCCTCGGGCGCCTGCTGCCTGACGGTGGCCGCGAGTTTCCAGCCCAGATTGGCCGCGTCCTGGATTCCGGTGTTGAGTCCCTGGCTCCCGGAGATGAACTGCACGTGTGCGGCGTCCCCCGCCAGCAGGATCCGCCCGTTGCGGTACCGCTCGGCCAGCCGGTTTCGGCCGCCGAACCGGGACAGCCAGTGCACCGTGCCGATCTCCGGCGCCCTGCCCGCTATCCGCTCGATGCTCGCACGCAGCTCGTCCACGGTGACCGGCACCTCGGGCCCCTGCGGTTCACGGTCGAACTGAATGGTCATCAGCCGCAGCTGACCGGGTTGCAGGGGCAGTGCGCCGAAGATCCCGTTCGGCAGGAGGCCCGAATCGAACTGGTCGCTCGCGCCGTCGGCGAGGGTCACATCACCCAGCACGCCGTAGTAGCTCTGGCCGGCCGCCGGGAAGCCGATGCCGGCCAGCTCGCGCACGGTGCTGTCCGGTCCGTCGCACCCGACGAGATAGGCACCCTCCACCTCGTACGTGCCACCGCCCTGCTCGCGCACCGTGACCCGCACACCGTCAGCGTCCTGCCGGGCGTCCACGATCTCCTGCCCGCGGCGGATGTCCACACCGAGCGCTCCGGCCCGCTCCTCCAGCAGCCGTTCGGTGCGCCACTGGGGAAGGGCGAAGGTGTGGTCCTGCTCGCCCACGGTTTCCAGATCGAGCCAGAAGAACGCGAACGGTGTCCGCGGCCAGGCCCACATCCCCTGCTCGGCCAGACCTTCACCCAGCCCCCGGCGGCGGAGGAATTGCAGAGACCGGCCATGAATGGCCATTCCCTGGGAATCCTCCGTGGATTCGGCGCGGCGTTCGACGACCACCGTGTCCACGCCGTTCAACGCCAACTCCCCGGCGAGCACCAGACCGACCGGCCCTGCCCCGGCGATGACGACCGTGCGACTCATACAGGCTCCTCAAGACAGAAGAAAGTGGTCGACATTCCACCTGGCTTACCGGTTCGTATTCTCCGAATTCCCCTAGTAGCGCGCTTAATTGCGGCCAAAGTGCGGCAGACAGGGAAAGGCGGGTGCCACTATCCTGTCGCCCCTGCGAAAGATCCCCGAATACCTGGAGACCACATGCGTGCGGTGACCGAAACGCTTTCCACCCAGGACGGACCGATGAAGCTCCACGAGGTGCGCCCGGACACTTCGTCCGACGCACCGCGATCGGCGGTGATCGTCATACAGGAGGGGTTCGGCGTCGACCCGTACATCCGGAGCGTCGCCCGCCGCTACGCCGACGCCGGCCATCTCGCCGTCGCCCCGCACCTGTTCCACCGCACCGGCGACCCCGAGCTCGGCTACGACGACCCGACGTCGGCCTTCCCGCACATCCGGGCGCTCACTCAGGAAGGGCTGCTGACGGACATCGCCGCCACGCTCGGCCGCATCGAGGAGTCCGGCATCCCGGCCGCCAGGGTCGGCGTGGTCGGCTTCAGCATGGGCGGCTCGGTCGTCATGGCCCTCGGCGCGGCCCTCGAACTCGGCGCCGGGGTGTCGTTCTGCGGTGGTGGCGGCGGCGGACTCACCCAGGCGCGGCTGTTCGGACTGCCACCGCTGATCGAGGTCGCCAAGGGGTTCCGTACCCCGTGGCTGGGCCACTTCGGGGATCTCGACGCGTACATACCGGTCGACGACGTGGAGCGGCTGAGGACGGCGGCGGCGCTCTCGCCGGTGCACACCGAGGTCGTGCGGTACGCCGAGGCGGGCCACGACTTCTACTGCGACGCCCGCCCGGAGCATCTCCACGAGAAGTCCGCCGCAGAGGCCTGGCGGCTCACAGACGCGTTCCTGGACCGCAGGCTGAAGCGCTGACGGTCCCGGAACCGCGGGCCGCTGCCCCGGCCACCACGCGCCGGTGCCCCTCCCGAGGCGGGGAGGGGCACCGGCGCACGTCCGGCCGGGTGGTGGGGACACCCGGCCGCACTGTCAGGGGGTGAAGTGCAGCACCGCCTTGCCCGCGATACCGCGGTCGACGAACTGCTGGGCCACCTTGCCGATCTCCGTCCACGAGGCCTCGACACCGATGGCCGGACGCAGCCGGTCCTCCGCGACCATGCGCGCCAGCGCGGCGAGTCCCGCGGCCGCCCGGCGTCGCTCCAGCTCGGTGAACAGGACGAGCTGGGCCAGTTCGACCCCGCCGACGCCCGCGAACAGCTGAGCCAGATTGAGCTTGGTCTCGGTACCCGCGGAGATGCCGAGCGTCACGGCGAGCCCGCCCGGCACCAGCAGCGGCAGCACCTGGGCCAGGGGTTCCCCGCCGAGCTGGTCGACGATCACGTCATAGGGGCCGAACTCCCGGGCGGCGGTGAGATCCTCGCCGACCACGACCTCCGTCGCACCGGACTCCCGCACCGCGTCGGCCCGCTCGGGACGACGCACTCCCGCCACCACGTACGCGCCGGACCGGGCCGCGAGCTGGGTGACGAAATGACCGAGGCCGCCGGACGCACCCGTCACCAGCACCGTGCGGTTGAGCAGGAAGCCGGCCCGCTCCAGTGCGTACAGGGCGGTCAGCCCGCAGGTCGGCAGGGTCGCCGCCTGCGCGAACGAAACCTCCGCGGGCAGTTCGGCGAGCCACTCGGTGGGCACGGCGACGGTCTCGCCCCACGCACCGAAACGTGATCCGCGCAGCCCCAGCACCCGGGCGCCCTCCCCGGGCCCCGATCCGTCGGCGGCGGCCCGCTCCACCACACCGGCGAGGTCCCAGCCGGGCCGCCAGCCGGCCTCCACATACGGGATGCGGTACACATCGCCCAGATTGAGCGAGGTGGTGTGCACGCGCACCACCGCCTCGCAGGGTGTGGGCTCGGGTGCCTCGACCTCACTGATGGCGAGTCGTCCGGGCGCGTCCGGATCGACCACCACGGCCTTGATTGACGTCATTGTCTTCTCCCTTGGTCCCGGCCGCGGGCCGGCGACCGGTTCAGCTCGCCTCGTCGGCCAGCACCGCGATGATCCGTTCCGGACAGGCACTCGCACCGCGCAGCGCGGCGGCCCGCTGGTCCGCCGCCACCTCGAACTCCGGCATCTCGTTGAATCCGTCGTCCGTGACGGTGTAGACCTCGGGCGCGAGTGCGTTGCACATCGCGTGGCCCATGCAGCGTTCCGAGTCGACCTTGATCCTCACCTTGGGCTCCCTGGGTGTTCAGCCGGCGACGAGATGGAGATCGGCGACACCACGCGCCGGGGAGTAGTGGCGCGCGGGCGTCGAGCCCGCAGCGAGGTGGTAGCGCGGGATGCGGCGGTGCCACTCCTCCAGCGCGACCTTGAGGATCCGCCGGGCGACATGCATGCCGAGGCAGCGGTGCGGGCCGATGCCGAAGGCGAGCTGGCGCGTCGACGCACGCGAGAAGTCGACCTCGTCCGGCCGCTCGAACACCTCGGGATCCAGACCGGACATGCCCCACGACAGCATGACGCGGTCGCCCTTGCGCATCGTCACCCCGTGCCGCTCGACGTCCTGGGTCAGGATCCGTCCCGTGGTCGACACCGGCTCGTGGCGGATGAGTTCCTCGACGATCGCCGGGATGCTCTCGGGGCTCCGGGCTATGAGGTCCTGCACCTGGGGGTTCTCGGCGAGATGCAGGAAGACCAGGCCGAGCGCCGCCGTCGTCGTGTCCAGACTGGCGAGCATCGAGACGAACGCCGCGTTGACCATCTCGTCCTGCGTCGGCTTCCTGCCGTCGTACGTGGACTCGAGCAGCCTGCTGAAGACATCCATGCGGCCCTCGGTGCCCTCGGCCCGCCGACGGTCGATCGCCTCGCTGAAGAAGTCCCACAGCGGCCGGTTCGCGGCCCACAGCTCCTCGTCGTTGCGGGCGTTGGGAATGCCCACCCGGCGCAGCCAGGTCTTGTGCTCCAGCAGCGGCTGGAGATACTCGCGCCCGATGCCGAAATTCATGAGGAAGGTCTCGGCCGGCAGAGCCGTGGCGAATTCGGTGATGAATTCGCACTCGCCCTTGGCGGCGATGGGCTCGATGGCCTCGACCGCCGCCTGACGCATCCGCGGTTCGAAGTGGTTGACCACCGAGGGATTGAAGAGATCGGAAAGCGTGCGGCGCCAGTTGCGGTGCTCGTCACCATCGAGCTGGATGGGGATCTGCTTCACCGGCAGCACATCGCGGTGCGGGATGCCCACCTGCGCGCTGGAGAAGACATCGGAGTTCTTCGCGGCCCACTCGATGTCCTCGTACCGGGTCAGGATCCAGAACCCGCCCGCCTCCTCGGAGCGTACGACCGGAGACAGCTCACGGACCGTGTTCCAGTGGGAGACCGGATCCTGCTGGAGCCAGGGCTGGTACACGCTCCAGCTGCGGGCCAGTTCCTCCGGCGTGTCCGGTGCGCTGAAGGGACACTTTCCCGTGCTCTCCGCCTGGGGCATTCTTTCCACTCCTCGGCACCAAGGAAGCAATCGTGCACCCCTGCTGGGCAGCACGTCCGACCAAATCCTCCGGGCAGTATGGGAATCGTCTCTAAGCGTGCCCTTGGGGCGCTCTAAAGCGCCAGGATTCCTCGGTGTACCGGCAGACCCCGCTCGGCTATCGTGCCGACTGCCTGTCCGGTCGAGAGTGCTGAATACGCGAAGCGTGCACCGTGCAATGCAGGACACGGAGAACACCGAGAACACCGAGAACACAGAGAACACCGCGCTCAGTGAAGGGTTCCCGCATGTCGAGTTCCGAGAGTAAATTCCCCTTTCCCGAAGGCCCGCTGGCCACCCAGCCGCCGGAGTACGTACGCCGCCGCACCCAGTGCCCGCTGGGGGAGGTGTCGCTGCCCAGCGGCGACAGCGCCATGCTCGCCGTGCGCTACGACGACGTCGAAGCGGTCATGAAGGACCCCCGGTTCACCCGGGACCTGTCCGCCCCCGGCTCGCCGGTGCTGTTCCCCGCCGACGGACTGTCGTCGGACTCCACCTTCCTCGTCAACATGGAAGGCCCCGACCACCGGCGGCTGCGCCGGATCGTCGCCGGAGCCTTCAGCCCGCGCCGGGCCGAGCAGTGGCGGCCCGACATCCGGGCGATCATCGAGGAGCTGCTCGACCCCATCGAGAAGAGCGGCCCCCCGGCCGACCTGATAGCCACGCTGGCGTTCCCGCTGCCGGTACGGATCATCTGCAAGCAGCTCGGGGTCCCCGAGGAGGACAGCGTCCGGTTCCGGGAATGGGTCGAGGCGTTCCTGTCCGTGTCGGGCAAGTCCCCCGAGCAGCGCGACGCGGCCATGCGGGACTTCACCGCCTACACCGTCGAACTGATCGCACGGCACCGCGCGCAGCCCGGCGACGACCTCGTCGACCATCTGATCAGCACCCGGGACGAGGACGACCGGCTCAGCGAGGAGGAACTGGTCTCGATGACCCGCGGCCTCATCGTCGCGGGCAACGAGACGATCGCCAACGCGCTGAGCCGGGTGCTGCTGGTCCTTCTCATGCGCCCGCACGTCCTGGAGTCGCTGCGCGCCGACCCCTCGCTGATCCCGGCCTCGATCGACGAGCTGCTGCGGCTGAACCCGCCCGGCCGCATCGGGCTGCTGCGCATGGCGACGGAGGACGTCGAGCTGCCGTCCGGAACCGTGCGGGCCGGCCAGGGCGTGCTCTCCCCGCTGATCGCGGCCGGCCACGACCCGGAGAAGTTCCCGGACCCGGAGGAATTCGTCCTGCACCGGGAGGGGCCCTCCTCGCTGGTCTTCGGCGCCGGCCCGCACTACTGCCTGGGCGCGCACCTGGCGCGGGTCGAACTGGAGGAAGCCGTCGCCGCGGTGATCGCCCGCTTCCCCACCCTCCGGCTGACCGTACCGCCCGAGGAACTGCCCTGGTCCACAGGGCTCTGGGCGGTCAGCCTGCGCGGGCTGCCCGTCACCTGGTGACGGGCCGGGCACCGCATCGCGGCGGGGCGGCGAAAGAGCGGCTTTAGAAGGCGCAAAGAATGCCGCTAGCTCTTCTGGTGATCCTGAATGACGGACAAGGCCGAATCGTTGAGGTTAGGGGTAGGCGTCGATGGTTCACGATTCCCGAGCCGAAGGCAACGGCAACGAGAACGCATCGCGACAGGACCCGGCGACGGGCCGTCCGATCGCCGTCATCGGATTGTCCTGCCGTCTTCCGCAGGCGGAAAACCCCGACGCCTTCTGGAAATTGCTCGATGAAGGCCGCAGCGCGATCACGGAAATTCCGGAGGACCGCTGGGACGCCGGAATCCCGCACGAGGACGATCTCGCCGCCACACGGTTCGCGGGCCATGTGGACGGTGTGGACGGATTCGACGCGGGATTCTTCCGCATCTCCCCCCGCGAGGCCCTGGCGATGGACCCGCAGCAGCGGCTCATGCTGGAGCTGGGGTGGGAGGCCCTGGAGGACGCCCGTATCGTCCCGGCCGAACTCAGGGGCAGTCGCACGGGCGTGTTCATCGGCGCCATCTGGGACGACTACGCCCGGCTGTTGCAGCGGTACGGTCACGAGGCCATCACCCAGCACTCGCTGACCGGTCTGCACCGCAGCATCATCGCGAATCGGCTGTCCTACACCCTGGGCACGGTCGGTCCGAGCCTCACCGTGGACACCGCGCAGTCGTCGTCCCTGGTGGCGGTCCTCATGGCGTGCGAGAGCATCTGGCGCGGCGAGTCCCGGCTCGCCGTCGCCGGCGGGGTGAACCTCAATCTGGTGCCGGAGAGCACGATCACGGCCGCACGGTTCCGCGGACTCTCGCCCGACGGCCGCAGCTACACCTTCGACGCCCGCGCCAACGGATACGTCCGGGGTGAGGGCGGCGCCGCGGTCGTACTCAAGCCGCTCTCCGAGGCGCTCGCCGACAACGATCCGGTGTACTGCGTCATCCACGGCGGCGCGGTCAACAACGACGGCGCCACGGACGGTCTCACCCGTCCCAACCCCGTCGCCCAGGAGGACGTCATCCGGCGGGCCTGGGAGCGGGCGGGCACCTCGCCGGCGGCCGCGCAGTACGTCGAACTGCACGGCACGGGCACCCCGGTCGGCGATCCGCTGGAGGCGGCCGCGCTGGGCGCCGCGCTGGGCGCCGCGCGCGAGGACGGAACACCCCTGCTTGTCGGCTCGGCCAAGACCAACGTCGGCCACCTCGAAGGCGCGGCCGGAATCGTCGGCCTCCTGAAGGCGGCCCTCAGCATCCGGCACCGCACCATTCCGCGCAGCCTCAACTACGAGACGCCCAACCCGCGCATCCCGCTCGACGAACTGAACCTGCGCGTCCACAGCGAACCCGGCGACTGGCCGCGTCCGGACCGCCCGCTGCTGACCGGTGTCAGCTCCTTCGGCATGGGCGGCACCAACTGCCACCTGGTGCTCTCCGACCCACCGGGCATCGAACCCGTCGAACCCGTCGAACCTGCCGGACCTGCCGAAACCGCCGAAACCGCCGAGCCCGCCGGTCTCGCCGAGCCCGGCGAACCCGGCGAACCCGCTGGACCCGCGCCGGAGACGGGGACCACCGTTCACGGATGGGTCGTGTCCGGGCAGGGCCCCGACGCGCTCCGCGCCCAGGCCGCGCGGCTCCATGAGCACGTCACGGCTGATCCCGGCCTCCGCGTGGACGACGTGGCGTACTCGCTGGCCACCACTCGGACCCATTTCACGGACCGGGCCGTCGTCCTCGGCACCGGGCGTGAAGAACTGCTGCGGGGACTGGACGCGCTCGCCACCGGTACGCCGTCGCCCACCACCATGACCGGCACCGCGGGACCTCGGCGGCCGGCCGGAGCGGCGAACGGCTCCACCGGGCCCGCGATCCTCTTCACCGGCCAGGGCAGCCAGCGGCCGGGCATGGGCCGCGAGCTGTACGAGGCGTACCGCCCGTACGCCCGCGCCTTCGACGAGGTCTGCGCACACCTCGAACTGCCCGTCCGCGACGTGCTGTTCGGCGCCGCGGACCCGGAGCTGCTCGACCGGACCGAATACACCCAGAGTGCTCTGTTCGCCCTGGAGGTCGCCCTCTACCGGCTCGTCGAGCACTGGGGCATCACCCCGTCCCACGTGGCCGGGCACTCGGTGGGCGAACTCGCCGCCGCACATGTCGCCGGAGTGCTCTCGCTCCCCGACGCCGCGACCCTGGTGTCGGCCCGCGGGCGGCTGATGCAGGCGGCGCGGGCCGGTGGGGCGATGGTCTCGCTCCAGGTCCCCGAGGAGGCGGTCCTCGAATCCCTCGCCCCCTTCGCGGGCCGGGCCGGCGTCGCCGCCGTCAACGGCCCCGAGTCCACCGTCGTCTCGGGCGACGAGGACGCCGTCCTGGAGATCGCCGACCTGTGGCGCGCCGAGGGCCGCAAGGTCCGCCGCCTCAAGGTCAGCCACGCCTTCCACTCCTGGCACCTCGACGACGTGCTCGACGAGTTCCGTGACGCGGCCGCGCGACTGACGTTCGCACCTGCGCGGATTCCCGTCGTCTCCAACGTCACCGGCGCCCTCGCCGAACCGGCGGAACTGCGCACCCCCGACTACTGGGCCAGGCACATGCGGCAGCCCGTACGGTTCGCCGACGGCATCCGTGCCCTGGGGGAGCAGGGCGTCACGACCTTCCTGGAGCTCGGGCCCGACGCCGTACTGACCTCCATGGCCCGTGACTGCCTGCCCGGGGGTCCCGCCCCCGTCCTCGTCCCCGCACTGCGCGCCGGCCGCCCCGAACCGGCCACCCTGCTGACCGCCGTCGCCACGGCGTTCGCCCACGGCACGGACATGGACTGGGCCGCGCCGCTGCCGGGCACAGCGACCGCGATCACCCTTCCCACCTACGCCTTCCAGCGCGAACGCTTCTGGCCCGAAGCCCTCGACGCAACGGACGGCACCGGAGCGACGGGAACCGCCCACCGGGCACTGCGCCCCCAGCCCCAGGACCGGCCGGACGAGCGGGTACGGCAGGAGGAGCCGGGCGAGCGGGTACGGCAGGAGGAGCCGGGCGACGGAACGTCCTTCGGCGAACGGCTCGCCGGCCTGAGCGGGACCGACCGCACCCGAGCCGTCACCGAGCTGGTGCTCACGACCGTCGCGATCGTCCTCGGACACGTCACCCCGGCAGCGGTGGACACCGGCCGCGCCTTCAACGAACTCGGCTTCGACTCCTACGCCGCCGTCGAACTGCGCACCCGTCTCAACAACCTCACCGGCCTCTCGCTCTCCAACACCCTGCTGTTCAACCACACCACACCCGCCGCCCTCATCGATCACCTCCTCGACGAACTGCCCGGCGGAACGACCACCCGTGACGACGCCGCGACCGACACCGATGCCCCGTCCGGCGACGCGTCCGCCGCATCACCCGACGAGGCCGTCGCCATCGTGGGCATGGGCTGCCGCTTCCCCGGCGGCGTGGAGTCGCCGGAGGGACTGTGGCGACTGGTGGCGGCGGAGACCGACGCCGTGTCCTCGTTCCCCACCAACCGCGGCTGGGACCTCGACGGACTGTTCGACGCCGACCCCACGAGCCCGGGGAAGTCGTATGTGAGACAAGGCGGATTCCTGCACGACGCCGACAAGTTCGACGCGGCGTTCTTCGGGATCTCACCGCGCGAAGCCGCCGCGATGGACCCGCAGCAGCGGTTGCTGCTCGAAACCTCCGTCGAGGCACTGGAACGCGCCGGCCTGACCACGACCGAACTGCGCGGAGGCGCGGTCGGCGTGTTCGTCGGCGCCATGACGCAGGACTACGGTCCCCGGCTGTACGAACCGGCCGACGGATACGACGGCTATCTGCTGACCGGCAACACCGCGAGCGTGGCGTCCGGCCGGATCTCGTACACCTTCGGCTTCGAGGGCCCGGCGGTGACGGTCGACACCGCGTGCTCGTCCTCGCTCGTCGCCCTGCACCTGGCCGTTCAGGCGCTGCGCAGCGGCGAGTGCTCGCTCGCCCTGGCCGGCGGCGCGACGGTGATGGCCAACCCCGGCATGTTCGTCGAGTTCAGCAGGCAGAGCGGACTGTCCCCCGACGGACGCTGCAAGGCGTTCGGCGCGGGGGCCGACGGCACCGCGTGGGGCGAGGGTGTGGGTGTCGTCGCTCTGGAGAGGCTCTCCGACGCCCGGCGCAAGGGGCACCGGGTGCTGGCCGTGGTGCGCGGCTCCGCCATCAACCAGGACGGCGCGTCCAACGGGCTCGCGGCGCCCAACGGTCCGTCGCAGCAGCGGGTGATCCGTCAGGCACTGGCGGCCGCCGGTCTCTCCGGCTCGGACGTCGACGCCGTCGAGGCCCACGGCACCGGCACCGCGCTGGGCGACCCCATCGAGGCGGAGGCGCTGCTCAACACCTACGGTGCGGACCGCCGGCCGGACCGGCCACTGCGGCTCGGCTCCCTCAAGTCGAACATCGGCCACACCCAGGCCGCGGCGGGCGTCGCCGGCGTCATCAAGATGGTGATGGCGCTGGGTCACGGTGAACTGCCTCGTACGTTGCACGCGGACGAGCCGTCGCCGCATGTGGACTGGGCCTCGGGCGCCGTGTCGCTCCTGACGGAGGCGGCACCCTGGCCACGCGGGGAGCGAACACGACGGGCCGGGATCTCGTCGTTCGGCATCAGCGGTACGAACGCCCACGTCATCGTGGAGGAGGCGCCGCAGACCCGCGGGGCGTGGGAGACGACCGGGCCGCGGGAGACGTCCGGGCCGCAGACTTCCGAGTCGCCGCTGACCGCCCCCGAAAAGCGGGAGACCCAGGAGACGCTGGAGACCCAGGAGGCCGGAGAGGCCCGGGAGGTCCAGGAGATCCAGGAGGCCCAAGGGGCCAGGGAGGTCCAAGAGGCCCAAGGGGATCAGGAGTCCCAGAAGCCCCAAGAGTCCCAGGAACAGGGCTACCGGACGGACCGGCAGGATCGGCGGCCCGTCGTGGAAGCCGACGCACGCGGCCACGCCCTGCCGTGGCTCCTCTCCGCCCGCGACGCCCGTGCGCTGGGCGGCCAGGCGGAGCGGCTCGCCGGGTTCCTCGCGGACAACGACACCATCGACCCCGCGAGCACCGGTCTCGCCCTCGCCACGACCCGCACGCTGCACGACCACCGGGCGGTACTCGTCGCCCGTGACCTCACGGAATTCCGGGCCGCCACGGACGCGCTCGCCGCCGGACACGACAGCCCCGCCATCGTCAGGGGAATCGCCGAGCGGCGTGACGGGGCGGTGTTCGTGTTTCCGGGTCAGGGGTCGCAGTGGGTGGGTATGGCGGTGGGTTTGTTGGGGGAGTCGGAGGTGTTCGCTGCTGAGGTGGGTCGGTGTGGTGAGGCGCTTTCGCGGTATGTGGACTGGTCGTTGGAGGATGTGTTGTGGGGGCGGGCGGGTGCTGTGTCGTTGGATCGGGTGGATGTGGTGCAGCCGGTTCTGTTTTCGGTGATGGTGTCGTTGGCGGCGTTGTGGCGGTCGGTGGGTGTGTGTCCGTCGGCTGTGGTGGGGCATTCGCAGGGTGAGATCGCGGCTGCGTATGTGGCGGGTGCGTTGAGTCTGGATGACGCGGCCCGTGTGGTGGCGTTGCGGAGCCGGGCGATCGTGGCCCTGGCCGGACAGGGCGGCATGGTCTCTGTCTCCCTGGCCGCGCGGGAACTGGAGCGGCTGCTCGTCCGCTGGGACGGCCGGATCTCAATCGCCGCACTCAACGGACCCGGCACAGCCGTGGTTTCCGGCGATGTCACCGCACTCGACGAGTTGCTCGCCGTGTGCGAGAACGACGGGGTACGAGCGAGGCGCGTCCCCGTCGACTACGCCTCCCACTCCGCGCACGTGGAGATGATCGAGGGCGAACTCCTGGACGTCCTGTCCCCGATCGAGCCGCGGACGTCCGAGGTGCCCTTCTTCTCGACGGTGACTGGCGACTGGTTCGACACGGCGATGGCGGGTGCCGACTACTGGTACCGCAACTTGCGCAACACCGTTCGGCTGGAGGAGAGCATCCGCTCCCTCCACGGTCAGGGCCACGATGTATTCGTCGAGGTCAGCGCACACCCCGTACTGACCATGAGCATTGAGGAGACCCTGGAAGCCGCTACCGGCGCCCAGACAACTCCGTCCACTTCAACTGCCGGTGCCGGTGCCGGCGCTGGTGCCACGGTCGCTGTTGGAGCCGGAGCCGATGTCGGCCTCCGGGCCGCAGCGATTGTGCTTCCGTCGCTGCGTCGCGACGAAGGCGGTATGGACAAGTTCCTCGCTTCGGTTGCCGAAGGCCACGTACGAGGAGTCGACGTCGACTGGCCCGCCGTCATCGGTGGCGGACGCATGGTCGAACTGCCCACCTATGCCTTCAACGACAGGCGCTACTGGCTTGAGGAGAGCGGTACGGGAGCCGACGTGGCTTCGGCCGGCCTGTCCAGCAGCGACCACCCGCTGTTGGGGGCATCCGTCGACATCGGTGACGGCGACGAGATGGTCCTGTCCGGACGCATCTCGCTCCCTACCCATCCCTGGTTGGCCGATCACGCCATCGAGGGCGCCGCCCTGCTGCCTGGCACCGCGTTCCTGGAACTCGCCATCCACGCCGGGGACCAGGTCGGCTGCGGGCACATCGGCGACCTGACGCTCGAAGCGCCGCTATGGCTCCCCGAGTCGGCCGGTGTGGCGCTCCAATTGGTCGTCCGTGAAGCGGACGACCAGGGCTCCCGGCCGGTGAGCGTGTACTCCCGCAGCGGGGAGAGCTGGGTCAGGCACGCCAGTGGCACACTCAGCGACCGCCTGCCCGAGGAAGATGCACGCGACGAGAACGCGTGGCCGCCGCGTGGTGCGGTCCCCGTCGATCTGACCGATGCCTACGACCTGCTGGCCGATCGCGGGTACGACTACGGTCCCCAGTTCCAGGGGATGACCGCCGTCTGGCGCGACGGCTCCGATGTCGTCGCCGAGATCACCCTCCCGTCCCGCCCTGCGGCCGATGCGTCTGGATTCGGTCTGCACCCTGCCCTGCTGGACGCCGCCCTGCATCCCATTGTTCTCGGCGCGCTCGGTGAGCGTGAGCCCGGACTTCTCCCGTTCAACTGGAGTGGGGTGACGCTCTACGCGAGCGGCGCGAAGGAGATGAGGGTACGGCTGAGCCCTCGCGGCGCAGCCGGCGTCGCACTCACTGCCACGGACACCACCGGGCTGCCCGTCGCCACGGTCGAGAACCTGACCCTGCGGCCGATGGCCAAGGCGGGACTTCAGGGCGCCGGCGACGCAGCACAGTCGCTGTACGAAGTGCAGTGGGTTCCGATCTCGGTGGGCGTTGACGACGCAGATTCCGACGGTGCTCCGGAGGAGAGCTATCACCTGCACGAGGCCACTGGAGAAGACCTGTTCACCACGCTTGAGGCCGTGCGTGGGTGGTTGTTGGGTGTGGGTGGGGGTGGTGTGGGTCGGTTGGTGGTGGTGACGCGGGGTGCGGTTGCTGCTGGTGGTGATGGTGATGTGGTGGATGTGGTGGGTGCGGGTGTGTGGGGGTTGGTGCGGTCGGTTCAGAGTGAGTTTCCGGGGCGTGTGGTGTTGGTGGATGTGGGGGTGGGTGTGGATGTTTCGGCTGGTTTGGTGGGTGTGGTTCTGGGGTGTGGGGAGTGGCAGGTGGCGGTGCGTGGGGGTGTGTTGTTGGTGCCGCGGTTGGGTGCGGTGGCTGTGGCGGGTGGTTCAAGCAGTGCGGGTGGTGCGGGTGGTTTGAATGGTGCGGGTGGTGTGGGTGGTGGGGTTGATTTGGGGGATTGTGTTCTTATTACTGGCGGGACGGGTGTGTTGGGTGGTTTGGTGGCGCGGCATGTGGTGGAGCGGTATGGGGTGGGGCGTGTGGTGTTGGTGTCGCGTGGTGGTGCGGGGGCGGTGGGGGCTGGGGTTCTTGAGGCGGAGTTGTCTGCTTTGGGGGCTGAGGTGGTGTTTGCTGCGTGTGATGTGGGGGATCGGGGTGCGTTGGCTGGTGTGGTGGCGGAGTTTCCGCCGTCTGCGGTGGTGCATGCGGCTGGTGTGTTGGATGACGGTGTGGTGGAGGGGTTGTCGGTGGGTCAGGTGGAGGGGGTGTTGCGTCCGAAGGCGTGGGGTGGTGAGTGGTTGCATGAGGTGACGTTGGGGTTGTCGTTGCGGGCGTTTGTGGTGTTTTCGTCGTTGGCTGGTGTGTTGGGTTCGGTGGGGCAGGCGAATTATGCGGCGGCGAATGCGTGGGTGGATGGTTTGGTTCATCGTCGTCGTGCGTTGGGTTTGCCGGGGGTGTCGTTGGCGTGGGGGTTGTGGAGTGATGTGAGTGGGATGACGGGTGGTATGGGTGGGGGTGATCGTGAGCGGTTGGCGCGTTCGGGTATTGCTCCGATGACGAGTGCGGAGGCACTCGCCCTCTTTGACGCCGCCCTGACCATGGACGAAGCAGTTCTCGTGCCCGCGGCGTTTGACATGGCGGCTCTGCGCCGCCAGGCTCGCACGGCCCCCCTGCCGCCCATGCTCCGTGCCCTCGTGCCCGCTCCCGCACGCCGCGCACTCGAAACGACGGCGCCCTCCACCGGGTCTTCCACCCTGATCGGTCAACTCCTCGGCCGGCCGAAGGCCGAACAGCGGCGGACGCTGCTCGCTCTGGTCCGGACGACGGTCGCGGCCGTGCTGGCCCACGAGAATCCCGAGGCCATCGACGGGCACCGGGCGTTCAAGGAGCTGGGCTTCGACTCGCTCACGGCGGTCGAACTGCGGAACAAGCTCAACGCCGCGACGGGCTTGCGGATGCCCGCCACCCTCGTCTTCGATCACCCGACGCCTGATGCTCTGGCGGAGTTCTTGCGTGGGGAGTTGCTGGGCCGGGGCGAGAGTGTGGCGGTGGTGCGGGGTGGAGTGGTGGATGAGCCGGTGGCTGTGGTGGGGATGAGTTGTCGGTTCCCGGGGGGTGTGTCGTCGCCTGAGGAGTTGTGGGAGTTGTTGGAGGGGGGTGGGGAGACGAGGGGCGGGTTCCCTGTGGGGCGTGGGTGGGACCTTGAGTCGTTGTATCACCCGGATCCGGATCACGCGGGGACGACGTATACGCGGTTCGGGAGTTTTCTGCATGAGGCGGGTGAGTTCGATGCGGGGTTCTTCGGGTTGAGTCCGCGGGAGGCGTTGGCGACGGATCCGCAGCAGCGGTTGTTGCTGGAGACGGCGTGGGAGGCGGTGGAGCGGGCGGGTATTGATCCGGTGGCGTTGCGGGGGTCGGCGACGGGTGTGTTCGCGGGGATCATGTACAGCGATTATGCGTCGCGGTTGCGGGATGTTCCGCAGGAGTACGAGGGGTTCCTCGGTAACGGCAGTGCGCCGAGTGTGGCGTCGGGTCGAATTTCGTACACGTTCGGTTTCGAGGGTCCGGCGGTCACGATCGATACGGCGTGTTCGTCGTCGCTCGTCGCGGTGCATCTGGCGGCTCAGGCCCTGCGGAGCGGCGAATGCTCGCTCGCGCTGGCCGGCGGGGCGACGGTGATGGCCACGCCCAATACCTTCATCGACTTTGCACGGCAGCGGGGTCTGTCCGCGGACGGGCGGTGCAAGGCGTTCTCGGACGGTGCGGATGGCACGGGGTTTGCCGAGGGTGCCGGGTTGTTGCTGCTGGAGAAGTTGTCGGATGCTCGGGCCAATGGTCATCGGGTGCTGGCGGTGCTTCGGGGTTCGGCGGTGAATCAGGATGGTGCGTCGAATGGTCTGACGGCGCCGAACGGTCCGTCGCAGCAGCGGGTGATCCGGCAGGCGTTGGCGAACGCGCGGCTGACGCCGGCCGATGTGGATGTCGTCGAGGCGCATGGGACGGGGACGCGCCTGGGTGATCCCATCGAGGCTCAGGCGTTGATGGCGACGTATGGGGTGGATCGTCCGGTTGGGCGTCCGTTGTGGTTGGGTTCGGTGAAGTCGAACATTGGTCATGCGCAGGCTGCGGCGGGTGTGGCGGGTGTGATCAAGATGGTGATGGCTTTGCAGCGTGGGGTGTTGCCGCGGACGTTGCATGCGGAGGTGCCGTCGTCGCATGTGGATTGGTCTGCGGGTGGGGTGTCGTTGCTGACGGAGGCGCAGGAGTGGCCGCGCAACGGTACGCCGCGTCGTGCGGGTGTGTCGTCGTTCGGGATCAGTGGGACGAACGCGCATCTGATCATGGAAGAGGGCCCGGCGGAGGAGCCGGCGGCTGCGGACGAACCGGTGGCCGGGGACGGGGGACTCGTTCCCTTGGTGTTGTCGGCTCGGAGTGCGGGGGCGTTGCGGGACCAGGTCGTCCGGCTCCGGAACCGTGTGGCTTCGGACGAGGGTCTGGGGTTGGGTGATCTGGCGTTCTCTCTCGTCTCGTCGCGTGCCTCGCATGATCACCGTGTGGTGGTGTCGGCAGGCGACCGTGAGGAGCTGCTGGGTGCTCTGGAAGGGTTCGTGGGTGGCCATCCGCTGTCCAACACGGTTCAGGGTGTGGTGGGTGGGGGTGGTCTGGCGTTCCTGTTCTCGGGGCAGGGGGCTCAGTTCCCGGGTATGGGGTGTGAGTTGTATGAGCGGTTCCCGGTCTTTGCGGGGGTTGTGGATGAGGTGTGCGGGTTGGTGGATGTGGCTCGTGGTGGGGGTGGGGTGGGGTTGCGGGAGGTGATGTTCGGTGGTGCGGGTTCTGCGGGGGCGGAGGTGTTGGAGCGTACGGAGTTCGCGCAGCCGGCGTTGTTTGCGTTCGAGGTGGCGTTGTTCCGGTTGCTGGAGTCGTGGGGTGTGGTCCCGGATCATGTGGCCGGTCACTCCCTCGGCGAGGTGAGTGCGGCGTGTGTGGCGGGTGTGTTCTCGTTGCGTGATGCGGTGTCGTTGGTGGTGGCTCGTGGGCGTTTGATGGAGGCTGCGCCGGCTGGTGGTGTGATGGTTGCTGTTCAGGCGGGGCGGGAGGAGGTTGTTCCGTTGCTGTCCGGGCTGGAGGACCGGGTGTCGATCGCCGCGGTCAACGGTCCCGGATCTTTGGTGGTCGCGGGTGATGGTGAGGCTGTGGACGGGGTGGTTGGCCGGCTGGAGGAGCTGGGGCGCAGGACGAGGCGGTTGCGGGTCAGTCATGCGTTCCATTCGCCGCACATGGATGGGGTGCTGGAGGAGTTTGCCGGGGTTGTTGCCGGGGTGTCCTTCCACGACCCGGTCATCCCCGTGGTGAGTGCGGGTGATGTGGGTTCGCGGGAGTACTGGGTGCGGCATGTGCGTGAGGCGGTGCGCTTCGACGTGGTAATCGCCGAACTGGAGATGCTCGGTGTGGCGTCCACGCTGGAGGTGGGGCCCGATGCGGCGCTCACTCCCCATGTGGTGGGCATGGCGGGTGCGGCCGTGATGCGCAGGGGCCGCCCGCAGCTGGTGACCCTGCTCAAGGCGCTTGCCCATGTCCACGTGCATGGTGCGGAGGTGGACTGGAGTGGCTTCATCCCCGCCCGGAGCAGAGTGATCGACCTGCCGACCTACCCGTTCCAGCGAGAGAACTACTGGCTCGACAACCCGGCCCCCGTCCGGGCTGACGCGATACGCAACGACGCGGAGGACGTGTTCTGGGAAGACGTCGAGCGGGGCGACCTCGCGGATCTGGCCGAATCACTGGAGCTGGGCGACGAGCAGAGCGCCTCGCTGCGTGCCGTGCTGCCCGCGCTGGCGGCCTGGCGCAAGCAGAGCCAGTGGCGCTACGGGCTGCGCTGGCGGCCGCTGAAGCACCAGGACGGGACGGAACAGTCCGGCACCTGGCTCATGCTCACCCCGCCGGACGTCGCGACCACGGCCGCCTCCGCGACCACAGCCGCCTCCGAACACCCGGCCGCCCCCGAGACCCCGGCCGCCTCCGAGCCCACGACATGGGCACTTCAGGCACTGAGGGAGCGCGGCGCCCGAGTCGTGCAACTGCCCGTGGATCCGGCCGATCCCGGCTCTGCGGCCGTCCTCGCCAAGCGGATCAGCGGTGTGCTCAGCGACGATCTGCCGCTCAGCGGTGTCCTGTCGTTCGCCGCTGTCGGCGCGGGCATCACCGCACACACCGCCGAACCCGGGACCGCTTTGCACCAGGTGCTGCCCGAAGCGCTCGTCGGCGCCGGGATCGACGCCCCGCTCTGGTACGTGACCCGGGGCGCGGTGTCCGTCGGATCGGCCGACCCGCTGAACCGCCCCGGACAGGCCAGGCTCTGGGGTACGGCCAGGGCGTCGGTGGCGGACGGCGGGCGGCCCTGCGGCGTCGTCGATCTGCCAGAGGTCCTGGACGTACGGGCAGGCGCGGCGTTCTCCGCGGTGCTCACCGACCCCCATGGCGAGAACCAGGTGGCGGTCCGGGCCTCCGGTACCTTCGTACGCCACCTGACCAGGGTCTCCGGCGCGGGCATCCGAGCGGCCGACGGGCGCGTCGCCTCCGGCACCGTACTCGTCACGGGTGGCGACACCATTCCGGGTACGGAAGCGGCCCGATGGCTCGTACGCAACGGGGCCGCGCGGATTCTGCTCACTGCCGAACGCTCCGACGGACTGCCCCGGCTCGCCGCCGAACTGTCCGCCCTCGGCGCCGTTGTCGACACGGCCCACTGCGACCCGGCCGACCGGGAGGGGCTGGCCGCGGTCCTCGCGGCGATCCCCGTGGAGTCCCCGCTGACCGCCGTCGTGCACGCCGGCGCGATGCACGGCGGGACGCGGGACGCGCACCGTACAGGCCTCCGCGCAGGAGCGGACGCCCAAGTGGCGGCCGCGGTACGCCTGGACGAGCTGACCCGGGGCGCGGACCTCGAATCGTTCGTGCTGTTCTCCTCGGCTTCGGGGCTCTTCGGCACTCCGGGGCCCGGCGAGGATGCCGGGGTGCACGCCTTCCTGGACGCGCTGGTCCACCACCGCCGGGGGCTCGGCCTGCCGGGCACCTCGGTGATCTGGGGCCGCTGGTCCGGCGACGGGGAATCCGCCGGGGCGTCCGGGCACCACGCGATGCGCCCCAGGATGGCGGTCCGCGCCCTCGGCCAGGCGCTGGCGAGCGGCGAGGCCACGTCGGTGGTGGCGGACATCGACTGGGAGCGGTTCGTGCCGGAGTTCTCCGGCCGGGGACCGGAGTCGCTGATCGCCGGCGTACCGGAGGCGGAGCCGTTCCTGACGGCCCGGTCCGAGCGTCCCGAACCGGGACCGAGCGCCCTGCCGGACCAGTTGGCGGAGCTGTCCCCGAGCGCCCAGGAGACGCTCCTGCTGGAGCTGATCCGGAAGCACGCCGCCACCGTGCTCGGCTACCCGTCGGCCGACCTGGTGGACACCACGACGGACTTCCTTGAGCTCGGGTTCTCCTCGTTCACCGCACTGGAGCTGCGCAACCGGCTGTGCACGGTCACCGGACTCACCCTGACGCCGATGGCGGTGTACGACCACCCCACGCTGGAGCGGCTGGCCGGATATCTGCGGACCGAACTCGTCGGGGAGCCGGTGCCCGGGGCGGAGCCGCGGACGGACGGATAGCACGGTGACACGGAACTGCCCGCCCGCGGGATCCGCGGGCGGGCAGTCGGCCGGCCTCCGTAAGGGCTGTCCGGAAGAAAGGCGGTACGCGAGAGGTCAGCGATCCGGCCGGACGGCGTGCGCGGCGGCGGACGGGCGCGGGGCGAGTTCGGACAGCCGACGGCGCAGCAGCCCGGCGATGGCCTCCGTGTGGTCATTGATGAAGAAGTGCCCGCCGCTGAACGTCTCCAGGGCGAACCGGCCCGTGGTGTGCTCCCGCCAGGCCCGTGCGTCATCGAGGGACACACGCGTGTCACGGTCACCGGTGAGCACGGTGACGGGGCACGAGAGCATCGTTCCGGGACGGTGACGGTAGGTCTCCACGGCCCAGTAGTCCCCACGGATCGACGGGAGCACCATCTGCAGGATCTCCTCGTCGTCGAGGAGCGCGGGGGCGGTACCCGCCAGACTCTTCAGCTCCCGGACCAGCCCGTCGTCGTCGAGCAGCCGCACCTTGTCGTCGCGGTGGCGCGACGGCGCGCGTCGCCCGGACGCGAACAGTTCCACGGGGCCCTCGCCGTCCTCGGCGAGACGCAGAGCGACCTCATGGGCGACGACCGCGCCCATGCTGTGGCCGAAGAAGACCAGAGGCCTGTCGCGGTACGGCGACAGCGCGGCGGCCACCCGGTCGGCGAGCGTGTGCAGATCGCGCAGCGTCTCCTCGGACCTGCGCTCCTGCCGGCCCGGGTACTGGACGGCCAGCACCCCGGCGGTCTGCCGCAACGAGGTGGCCAGGGGATGGAAGTAGCTGGCCGCCCCACCCGCGTACGGGAAACACACCAGCCGGGGGCCGGACGGCGGGCCGGGCTGGAAGCGCCTGATCCACAGGTCGCTGTCGGTCATCGATTCCCCTCGTGGTTCACACTGCTTCCGGATATTCGAGCCTGCTGTCGGAGACCAGGATCGCCTGCTGGAGATCGCGGAGGCCCCGGCAGGGCGCGAGGCCGAGCTCGTGGTAGAGATTGTCGCGCAGAGATCGATAGGCGGCCAGGGCGTCGGCCTGACGGTCCGAACGGTACAGGGCGAGCATCAGCTGACGGTGGAACGCCTCCCGCAGCGGATAGTCGGTGACCAGCGTGTGCAGATCACCGATCAGATCGCGGTGCTCCCCGAGCGCCAGCTTCGATTCGAACAGCAATTCCGAGCACTCCAGGCGCAGTTCGTCGCACCAGGTGGCGAAGGACTTGATCGCCTGGATGTCCTCGATCCCGCTGAACGCGGTGCCCCGGCACAGGGCCAGAGCGTGCTCGAACGACTCGACGGCCTGCTCGTGACGCTTGGCGCGCGCGTGTTCCTTGCCGAGCTGGAGAAAGCGCTGGAAGTCGTGCAGGTCCAGCTCGTCGTCGGAGAGATTCAGCAGGTAGCCGGGTGCCCGCGTCACGATCGGACTCTCCTCCCGCCCCGGGGCGGCCAGCAGCTTCCGCAGGTTCGACACGTACACCTGCAGGGACGCGATGACTCTGCGGGGCGCCCGGTCTCCCCAGATCTCCGCCACCAGCGTGTCCATGGACACGACCTGCCCCGCTCGTACCAGGAGGAGGGCGAGCACCGCCTCCATCTTCGGAGCGCTGATGAACCCACTGCTCCTGGGGCCTCGCACCCGCAGGGGGCCCAGTACCTCGTATCTGATCCCGGTCGGTGGCGCCGGGGCACCGGGGGCTCCAGGAACCCCGCCCCCGCCGAACGTTCCGAGCCGTATCTCAGCTGCGGCAGCCAAGTCCTCCATCAGCACACTCCCGTTCCGTCGCTGGGCAACGATCGATTTGTGCAAACGGTCTCCACGTTAAGTGGGCCGTTCTGGGCTCACCAACCCCTAATCCTGCGGGGCGCCCCCTAGGAGGGGGACCTCGCTGTTCCAGGCGCGGGCGTACTCGACGAGTTCGGCGCGGCCGGAGATGCCGAGCTTGCGGTAGACCCGGGTGAGGTGCTGCTCGACGGTGCTGACGGTGATGAACAGGTCACCGGCGATCTCGCGGTTGCTCCGGCCGGACGACGCGAGGGCCACCACGCGCAGCTCGGCCTTGCTGAGACGCGACGCGGATTCCTGTTCGCCCGCCGTCCGTTGAGGGGGTACCCGGCCGGCGACCGCCGCCGCCTCGGCCAGGAGATGCCGGATCTGGCCCTCGATCCGCGGGCAGCGGCCGTCGGACTCCCGGAGCTGGGCCTTCAGAATGCGGCGGGCGTCGTGCGGCCGGTCCAGGCGCAGCTGCGCCTCTCCCACACCCACCCGCCAGTCCGACAGCAGCGGAAGATCGACGGACCAGGTCCGCAGGAGCTCGCCGCAGCGTTCGAAATCCAGCAGCGCGCGCCGGGGCTCGCCCACCGCGAGGTTGTAGCGGCCGCGGGCCGCGAGGAACCCCGGCCCCGCGCTGCCCCGGAAGGTGTGGGGCGGCAGCACCCGGTCGGCCAGCGGTGCGGCCTCCTCGGCCCGCCCCTGCTCGACGAGAGCGGTGATCAGGGTGGACAGCGGACCGGCGAGGGCGACTCCCCAGCCGGCCTCGGAGATCTCGTCGAGTGCCAGGAGCGCCAGGCGTTCCGCCTCGGCCGGATCGTCCAGGCGCAGCGCGATCTCCGCCCGGCAGGCGGTGAGGATCGCCGTCCACAACGGAACCCGGTTCTCCGCCGCCTGTTCCAGGAGCCGGTCGGCCGACCATGCGGCCTCACGGGTGTGCCCCGCCGCGAGCAACTCGGCCAGCGCGATCGCCACATGCGGAAGCGAACCCTCCGTCAGCCGTACCCCGCGCAGCCTTTCGGCGGCCCCGCCCGGGTGGCAGTGAGCGGCGCCCGGGGGGAACGGCGCCGCCATGGCGTGCGCCCCGCGGCCGGCCGGCTCCCTGGCGGCCCTGCCCCGTGGCCGGTACGGGCCGACGGCGGCCGACGTGTCGAAGCCGGGATAGAGGTACGAGAACCACACCCGCACCTGGTTGAAGGCGTCCGGCGCCGTGTCGGGCGGCGCCGACGAGAGCAGCGCGGCGGCCTCGTCGACCTCGCCGCCCCACAGCAGACACTTGGCCAGCAACGGTTCGGCGCCGCCCGGCAGGCTGCCGCGCCGGTCCGGTGCGGACAGCTGGGCCGCGTACCGGAAGGCGAGAGCCGGGTCGGTCTGCCACAGCGCCTCGGCCAGTGCCACGGTCACCCGCTCGGCCTGCGGTCCGTCGGCGCCGGTGCGATGAGCCAGCCGCAGATAGCGAATCCTCAGTTCGGAGCGGGGGCCCTTTGTGTGGCGCTGCGCCGCTTCCAGGAGCGCGCGCACGGCCCAGTCCTCGCTGCTGCCTCCCGCGGCCTCGATCAGCGGGGCGATGGTCTCCACGTCGGCGCCGTCGTGGTAGAGGAGCCGAGCGGCGCGCAACGGGAAGTGGGACCGGGCTGTCGACGGGACTCCGGTGCGGATGCTCTCCCCGATCCCGGGCGACCTGAGCCGCCCTCCGTCGGTGAACCCCATGCTCGTCAGCTCGGCGAGAGCGCGCCGGACGCTCTGCGGGGAGGTGCCGAGCAGCCTGGCCAGCAGGACGGGGGTGGCGACCTCGCCGAGAGTGGCCAGCGCCTGAGCGGTATGCAGGACGGCCGTCCCCGCCCGCCACAGGCAGCGCATCACGGCGTGACCGAACGCCTCGTGGCCGGGGGCGTCCTCCCGTACTCCCGCCGTTTCGCCGCCGGACGGTGTGCCGTACTGCGCAAGTGCGCCGAGGAGTAAGGGGTTTCCTCCGGTCATTGCGTGCCAGGCGGGTGCGAGCCGCGCGCCGGCCACCGGTCCGAGCGCGCGGGTGAGCAGATCGCGCGTACCGTACGCCGACAGCATCGACAGCCGGACCTGGGTCACCTCCCGGTGCGAGGGCAGGGTGCGGTAGAGGGCGAGCTTCTCGGCCGGCTCACCCGTACGGCAGGCCAGCACCGTGAGGATCCGGGCGCCCTCCCAGCCCTGGAGCAGGGACATGAGAATGTCGAGCGATGCCGTGTCCGCGTGCTGCACGTCATCGACAGCAATGATTACCGGGGTATGACGCGAGATCTCCAGAACGGTTTCGCTGAAGATCCGGGAAGCGGCCGACCGGCCCTGTGCCGTTGATTCGCCCCCGGAATCGGCAATGAATTCCCCGGGCAGTGAATCCAGTAGCTGCGCCAGTACCCCCTGGGGCTGCGCCCCCTCGACGGCCCGGCCCGGCCCGTCGCGGACAGGACGAGGGCGCCCTCTTCCCGGGCGGCTGTGGTGAAGACCCGCAGCAACTCCGTCTTGCCGCTCGCCACTGCCCCGCTGACCTGCACGATCTGTCCGGCCCGGGTGCGTGTCAGGGCGAAGGCGTCCGTCAGCCGGGCCAGCGGGGCCGCGCGCTCGGACAGTGTCTTCGCCGCCCCGTCCTGTTCGGAACGCGGGTCGTCGTGTGCCGTCGTTTTTTCGGTACGAGGAGGCGAGGAATATCGCGGATGGAACACTCTCCGTACCTCCGAGAACTGATAGAGAGACGTAAAGTCGACGCGTACGAAGACAGACTTCAGGATGATTGCATCTCGAATCGATGAGGTGCAACAACCGCCTGGTTCAGTCGATTCCGGGACTTCCCAGGTGCGCAATGCCGGTGAGGGTTCTTCACCTGTGGGCAGGCGGCGCCCCGGGAGAAGGGGTTGACAGAGCCACGGCGCCCGCCCGCCGCTGCCTTCGGCAGGAACGACGGGCGGGCGGAGGGCCGGCCGGTCCGGGACGGCTGCGTGCTCAGTCGAGGTCGGGAACCCAACTGCCGTGGAAGCCGGGCGGAACGCGTACGGGGAGATGCACCCGGGCCACGGGTTCGCCGGTGAAATCCTGCGCGGACAGGATGAGGAGATCCGTGGCGTCGCGTTCCGGGTCGAAGACGTAGGCCATGACGTAGCCGTGGTCCTCCGGGGCATCGGGCGCGGCAGGAGCGAAGACCGCCTCGGCGACCGCGGAGTCGACGGGGAACAGCCGTCGCTCCGTCGTCCCCTTCGCGTAGTCGCGCTTGAGCATCACCTCGCCCGATCCGGTGTCGAACACCGCGTCGGACGCCACGGTGTAGCCGTACCGGTGCTTGAGCGACACGACGCGTTCGTCGACCCGGGGGAACTCCTGGTTCTCGTCGTCGAGCGTCTCCTGGAGCACCTTGCCGGATTTCAGGTCGATCGTCCAACGGTCCAGAACGGGAGCGGAGTTGCCGTCGAGTCCGCCCTTCTGCAGCATGCGCGGGAACCGGGTGAGGTCCACCACGACCGTGTCGTCCTCGTCGTACGCGTTGAGGGTGTGGAAGACCCAGCACGGTTCGAGGTCGAACCAGCGGACCTCGTCGGAGCCGCCGTGCCGGGGCAGCAGACCGATGCGGGCCTGGTGGTCGTTGTTCCAGGCGTACGGCAGCCGGGCCCCGGTCCTGGCGAGAGGGGCGTTGTAGGTGATCGGCAGGTCGTAGATCACCGCGTACTTCTGGGTGAGGGCGAAGTCGTGCATCATCGGCCCGTCCTCGACCGGCACGTCCACGGTGCGGGTGACGGTGCCCCCGGCGTCGATGACGATGTACTGGACGTGGTCCCAGCCCGCGTAGTACGCCACCGCGTGCAGTTCACCGGTCACCACGTCGCGCTTGGTGTGTGCCGTGTATCCGCCCGGCAGGCCCCCGCCGAAGTCGAACGGGCCGAGCGTGTCCAGCTCGTAGCTCATCTCGTACGGGCGGATACCGGCCTCGACGAGGGCGAGGGTGCGGCCCGCGTGTCCGATGACATGTGTGTTGGCCGCCGCGTCCCGGTCGGCGAAGACGGGACCGGCCGGCCACGGCTCGCCGAGCCGTTCGGCCACGCTCCGGGAGCGGACCCAGCGATTGCGGTACCACTCGGCACTGCCGTTCCGCAGCCGCACACCGTGGACCATGCCGTCGCCGGTGAACCAGTGATAGGCCTGAGGGTCCTCAATACCCACGGGATTGGGGCCGTTGCGGAGATAGCGGCCGTTGAGCTCGGTGGGAATCCGGCCGGTCACCGGAAGGTCGAGCGCGGTTATCTCCTCGGAGACCGGCCCGATGCGTCCTTCCAGGAATCGATTCTTCATACGTGCGTGTTCCTTTCTCGGTGCCGGGCGTCGGGCGCGGGGGCGGGAATCACAGCGCGGTGAAGCCCAGCCCGTTGTCGTCGAACGTCAGCCGGAGGGATCTGCCGGGCGCCTCGATCTCCACCCCGGACAGCCCCTCGGGGGCGGCCTGCTCCAACACCAGGGAGCTGTTGTGGAGCAGGAGCACGGCGGTTTCGCCGTCGAGCCGCACCCGGTCCTCCGGAATGCCGTACACCAGCCGGTAGTGCCGCACCGCCGAGGCCAGGTCCGACACCCGGATCGTGGCGGAGCGCAGCCGCATGTCGATCGGCACGTCGGGCAGCTCGGAGTGGTACTCGATGACCCACGGCATCAGGTGGTACTGACCGAAGAACAGCGAGGAGAAATGAATTTTTGAGCCGTCTGGCTGAGGCACCCAGGTGGAAATGGGGCCACAGTTCTTGACGGTGTCCGGCAGATTCTTCTGAAGGTTCGCGAGATCTTCGGTGCACAGCGTGGCCGAGAAGATGCCCGGACCTCGCTCTGCCAGGTACTGGACGAATTTTTTCCCGAACGGGGAAAGGGTGGCCTGTTCGGGTTCGGAAACCGCCATGATTTCCAGGAAATTTCCGTTCAGGGCGACGACCCGGCCCGTTATTCCCGGGATGGTGGCGGTGGGAACCTCGAAGGAGACGCCCAGCGCGTCCTCTATTTGCGTAATTGATTCGTCAAGATCGTGTACAGCGAAAGTTACGTGATCCAAGAACACTGCGGTCCCCCCTTGGCCCTTATGAGCAACGGCAGCCTGCCGCAGTCATCGCGTGCCGATGCGGCCGCTGTACCGGTTCCACTATCGGCTCCGCCGCGGGTTGCTCCGCATGCTCAGTGTCGAAGCCGGGTGGGGGAGCCTGCACACCTGGGAAGCACCTTGGGGCAGGCCGGATGCGTTGCGGCGGAGCTCTCGGACGGCGGTCGGTGCCGTCGTGGCCGGTTTTGCATGGCATTGCGGGAGTGGTGAGCGGATCCGGAATGTCGGTGGTGGGTTTCAGTGGCGCGGCCGAACGCTGGCGCAGAGTTCCCGGTACTCCGTAAAGGAATGGCCAAGGGAAGTACAACAATCGGTATGTGTGATGCAGGTCATAGTCGCTGCTGTGGGGGGTGGAGGCAACCGGATGGAAGTCAGTTCGAATCTGTGCAAGATTGGGCGCTGTTTTCGGCTCTTCGTGCTCCGCGCCCTTCGAGTCACCCCGGCAGGATTTCTGCTCATCTGTGGGGTCGGCGGTGGTTGGTCTGACGTGGTTGAAATTTGGACGGCCGGAGTGTATCGCTACATGTATGGGGGCATGTGATGGGTACTTTGGAGCTTTCTCGCGGAGACATACTTTCCAGGCTTGCGGCGCGTACGGAAGAAATCGCCCAGGAAATCTGGTTGAAGGTGCAGATGTATGCGGAGGGCGGGGGCCTGGTCGGCTCGGCCGGCAGCGCGGAGCTCGTGCGCTCGGTCCTCGACAGGGGACTGGAGCTCTACCGGCAGGGGGGTCACCTGCCCGCGGAGGAAATCGCGAGGTGCACCGCGCTCGCCGTGCAGCTCGCCGAGCGGGGGGAGCGCATCGCACCCCTGCTGCACGCCTGGGAGGTCGGCTGCTCGGTCGCCGTCGCCGACTGCTGGGTCTCGGCCCGGCCCGGGGAGCAGAGCGAACTGGTTTCCCTGACCCAGTGGGCATCCACCGGAGTGAAGGAGATCACCGCCGCGATCAGCCTCGCCTACGTCCACGCCCAGAAGCAGGCCGGGCTCGACACCTCGCGCCGGGTACTCGCGGATCTCATGCTCAACGGAGCCACGACCGACGAACTCGCGGCCACCGCGCACCACACACCGGCGAAGGAGTACGTGGCCGTGGCCGGCCGGGTGGTCGGTGAGATCGCGCCGAGCGCCGCCACCGTAGCGCGTGCCTCGGCCGCACTGACGACCGGAGACCTGGGACTGAGCTGCCAGGCGGGCCGCCATCTGTGCATCCTGGCTCCGATCCGCTCGCACAGCGGCCCGGACGAACAGGCCGGACAGATCGTGGAGACGCTCAAGCGGGTGGGTATCACCTTCGCCGCGCCCGCCGGTGCGGTCATCGCACCCCGTTCGGAGCTCGCCGTGGCCATCCAGCAGGCCGCCAGGATCGAGTCGCTCGCCAACATCGCCGGGCTCGACGGCAAGACGGTCGAGAGCAACCAGGTCATCAGCGAGCTCGCCATCTCCAGGGACAGCGAGTACCGCAGGCAGTTGATCTCCCTGATCGATCCGATCGTGGAGACCCCGGAGCTCCTCAAGACGCTCCGTACGCTCTACCTCATGGACCTGGACAGGACCAGGACGGCCCGCCGGCTCAACGTCGCGCGGCGGACCCTGACCTACCGTCTGGAACGGATCGAACAGCTGACGGGAATCAACCCCGTACGCACCCGCGGCATTCTCGCGTTCGTTCTCGCGCTCGCCGCACGGGATCTCGACTCGTCCTGTGCCGTGCCCGAGAGCGCCTGACCCCGGCACCGCCCAAGCCTCCGAGTCCGTCCGGTGATCCGGACGGACTCGGGGGGCCGCGGCGGCAGGCCGCGGATCAGCGCGGGGTGCCGGACGCCGCGTGACCGATGAGACCGAGTGCCGCCGCGCTCAGCCGCCGACGCGCACGCGAGCACTCCTCGGACGTCCGCCAGCCGATGAAGCCGTCGGGCCGGACCAGTACGGCGCCCTCGGCGCCGATGCCGTAGGAGGAGAGGAACGTTCCCTCGACATCGACGTACACCGGCCCCTCACCGGGCGCCGCCCGGTGTTCCGGTCCGACGATCCGGCGCACGGCCACGGCGGGTTCCCGCGCGTCGAGCGGTTCGGCCGCCACGTCCCAGGCGCCGCCCGGAGCGGCGGTCAGCAGGACGAAACCGCCGCCGAACAGATCCAGCGCCGAGATCCGCCGTCCCTCGTGCTCCAGCACGACATGCGGGGCCCGGGTCCCCGGACGCCCCGATGGGCGGTGCGGGTCCTCGGACACCGCGGCGTCACCGGCCGGCTCGTCCGAGCCGCCGCACTCACGGGCGGCCGTGAGCAAAGACGGGTAGCAGTAGCCGAGTTGCACAGTTGCTCGGGACTCGGACGACGACTGACCGATCCGGGCCAGGGTCTCCTGCACCGTGTAGTCCGCGACCGGACGGCGCTCGGCGTCGTAGGTGTCGAGCAGGGCCTCGCCCGCGGCGCCCGCCAGCACGGCGGCCAGCTTCCAGGCGAGGTTGTGACCGTCCTGGACCCCGGTGTTGCCGCCGAACCCACCGGCGGGCGGCATCGCGTGCGCGGAGTCACCCACCAGGAAGACCCGGCCGGACCGGAAGCGGTCGGCGACCAGGGCCGCGCTCTCCCACGCCATGGCGCTGTGCACCGTGACCTCGGTCCCGGGGTCGTCGGCGGCCACCCGGACCAACGCCCGGGTGCTCTCCCGCAAACCGTCCTCGGAAGGGTCGATGCCCTCGAACAGCGGGAAGCCGAGCTGCCACATCCGGGACTCGCTGCTGCCGCGGGCGAACAGGAAGGCGCCGGCCTTCTTGACGATGACGGCCATCGCACGCCGCCCCCGGAGCACCGGTTCCAGATCGGCGTCGAAGATCGCGCTCACCGAGCGTCCGAGAGCCCCCGGCCCATGACGTCCGATGCCGAGCGCCTCCCGTACCGGGCTGCGGATCCCGTCGGCCGCCAGCAGATAGTCGCAGCGCACCGTCCAGCTCCCCGAACCGTCGGTCTCGTGCAGCGTCGCCGTGACCCCGTCCGCGTCCTGGACGAGGCCGTCGAAACGGGTCCCGAACCGCACCTCGGCGCCCAGTTCCCGCGCGCGCCCCAGCACCAGGGGCTCCAACCGCTGCTGATCGCACAGGCGCATCCCGGTCGGGCTGATGTCGAGCGTCTCGTCGTGGTGGTTGCCGGTCGGCACATAGTGCTCGTCGGCCAGCGTGTCCACCACGACGAAACCGATGGGTCCGGGATCACCCGCCTCGCGGACCGCGTCCTCGATCCCCACCGAGCGGAACAGCTCCATCGAGCGGGCCGTCACCAGCCGCGCCCGCGGATGCACCGACGTACCCGGTCGCTGCTCGACCAGCAGGCACTCGACGCCCTCGGCGGCGAGGAACAGAGCAGCCGACAGACCGCTCAGACTCCCTCCGACTATCAGAACGGGGACATGCCGTGGGGTGCTGTGCTGGTCTCGCATTCAAGCCCTCTCGTCGCCGGCCCGCCCGCACGGCCGCCCGTTCTCATGTCTGTACTTTCAACATAAAGGACAGGGCGCCTACTTCAGCAGCGGACTCGGTTCGCCTTGCTGGAAAGTGGACTTGAGATGTCTGGAAGCCCTGTCCGCGTCCCGTTCCCGGGTCACCACCGCGATGAAGCTGTCCGTGGCGGCGACCATCTCCACCGCGACATCCGCATCGCGCAGCGACTCGAAGTACCGGGCGATGATCTCCGAGTTGGACCGCAGACTGGCGCCGACCAGCGAGACCCTGCCGACGCCGATGTCCACCCGGACCGAGTCGAAACACAGGGTGTCGCGCACCTGCTCCAGCACGGCCATCGCCGTCGCCGAGTCGCGCTCGTCGACGACGAAGGACAGATCGTTCCGGCCGCCGGGCGCGGAGGTGTTCTGAGCCATGTCCGACCTGATGCCGGAATCGGCCAAGGTCCGGAAGATCTCCGCGACGACCCATGACTGCGTGGGAGCGCCGCGGACCGTTACCCGGGCAACCCGGAGGTCATGACACACGCCGTAGATGATGGGGTGTTCCATCGAGTGAGCCCCCTTTCCGTCGCTGGCATGGCCCCGCTCGGCGCCATGGTTCCTTCTGCCGTCCCGTCAGCCGAGCAGCGGCCGTGCCGCCGCCCGGGTGCGGGCGAAATCGGTGACCTCGATCCCCATGGAACTCAGCTGGTCCGCCGTGCGGTCCTCCGGACCGCCCGAGAGATCGGTGGCCGCCGCGCCGATCACCACCCCGAGCGGTGCCGGCCAGCCGCGCAGCGCGTGCACGATGTCCCGCAGACTGCGCAGCGCGGCGGCCGGACCCTGCGGCCCCGCCCCCACCCCGATGCAGCCGACCACCCGCTGCTCCAGATACGGACGGGAGTCCTCGCGCAGATCCTCGAAGTAGTCCAGCGCGTTCTTGACCAGACCGGAGACCGCGCCGTGGTAGGCGGGTGACGCGATCAGCAGCGCATCGGCCTGCCGCACGGCCTCCAGCATCCGCCGTGCCTTCGGGTCCCGGACGGACGACGAGGGATCGTAGAGCGGCAGCCGCAGCTGCTCCCCGACGAAGAACTCCGCCTCCGCCCCGGCGCCGACCGCGGCGGCCGCCGCGCGCCGCAGCGCGGTCTCGGTCCGCGACGGCCGGCCGGAGTGCCCGATACTGCCGCCGAGCGCGACGAGCCGGACGGTCATTCCTTGTATCCGACCGCGAGCCCGTCCCCGAGCGGGATCAGGGTGGTGAACAGGGATTCCTCGGCGAGCATCGCGTCGACCGTCTCACCGATCGCCTTGCCCATCGGGTCCCGCGTGTAGCCGCTCAGTGCGTCTCCGTTCCAGAAGATGTTGTCGGCGACGAACAGTCCGCCGCGGACCAGCCGGGGCAGAGCCACGGCGAACACCTCCGGGTAGAGCCGCTTGTCGATGTCGCACAGGATGAGGTCGAAGTCGCCCTCGACCGAACGGAAGGACTCCATCGCGTCCCCGACCAGGATCTCGACCCGGTCCGAGACACCTGCCTTCTCGATGAACGACGCGGCCTTGGCGGCGAGTTCGGGATCGGACTCGGTGTAGTAGACCTTGCCCTCGGGTCCGACGGCGCGGGCCAGCCAGATGGTGGAGAACCCGACCGCCGAACCGAACTCGAACACCCGCTTGGCGCCGGACATCTTCGCCAGCTGCCACAGCAGGCGCCCGGACAGCGGACCGATGATCGGAACGTTCTTCTCCCAGGCGTACATGCCGATCTCGGTCATCACCGGATCGTTCTTCGGAGCCTTCTTCCAGGCCCAGTTGAGCGCGGCGTCGTAGCGGAAGTCGAAGCGGTAGATCTCGGTCGGGATCATCGAAGGGTCGAAGGCTCCCGGGCCCCGGGAAGACCCCGCGGCCGATGCGGCGGGCGCGGTCTGCCAGGCGCTCGGGCCGAGGGCCATCGAACGGAACATCTGCTGCAGTCCGGCGGCGACGGCCTGCGCTGCGGGGCCGCCCGAACCGTCGGTGTCCGGAGCCGCGGCCTGGGTCTGGAACTTGGCGATGTTCTCGACCAGCGGCCGGCGCTCGTTCTCGTACTCGGCCAGCGAGCCGGCCGAGACGTCGTTCTCGGCGAGCGCCCGAGCGGCCGTCCTGGCCGCGGACTGGGCGTCGTACAGCGCCAGGTTCATGTTCTGCCCGCCGAACGTGGTCAGGCTGTGCGCGGTGGAGCCGATCAGCATCACACCGTCGGCCACCCACGTGTCGGCGATGTGCCCGGGGAAGGTGTGGTGGCGTACGTCCTCCCAGCCGCGCAGACCCTTCAGGCTCGGGCGCAGCCGCGGCTCCACCGAGAGGATCCGCTCCAGGAACGTCTCGAACCCCTGCGCCTTCACCTCGTCGAACGAACCGCTGCGGATGCCCCACAGCACACTGACCTCGTCGGGCGAGTAGGCGGCCAGACCGAGGTAGCGGTTGTCGCTGGCCCGGTAGTTGCTCAGCACCGACGGCCAGTCGTCGGGGCGCGGCGCGAGGAAGGTGATCGCCTCGTAGTCCCAGGCGGCGGGCTGTACCGGGATGCCGGCGAGGTCACGGGTGGGGGAGCCCTCACCGTCCGCCGCCACCACCAGCCGGCATTCCAGGACGCGCTCGGCGCCGTCCTGGGTGAAGGCCACCCCGTTGAGGACGCCGTAGGCGTCTTTCAGCAGGGAACCGACCACCGACCCGTCGAAGATCTGGAAGCCGGGGTGCTTGAGGAGCTCGTCGAGGAACGCGTGCTGCATGACCCGGTACGGCACGCCCAGGCCGTACGCGAACGGACTGTCCTCGATGTCGGCGTAGCGCAGCGCGGCGATGCGGTCCCCGTCGACGTAGTAGTCGTAGCCGTCCAGCCGGTGGGTGTCCGCCTCCACCGCCTCGCGCACCCCCAGGGAGTCCAGCACCTTGATGGCGCCCGGCTGTATCAGCATGGTCTGGCGCTTGCTCGAACGGTCGGTTTCCCGGTCCACCACGGCGACGCTGTGGCCCGCGTCCAGCAGGGCCTTCGCCAGCGCGAGGCCATGGGGTCCGGCACCGACGACGCAGGCGTCCACCTTCGACGCGAGGTAGTCAGACATGTGTGGTGCTCCTTTGAATGTCGGGCTGGAAAGTGAGTGGTGACGGCGGGCGGCGGAGGTCAGGACGGCGGAACGAGGAAGTAGAGCAGCCCGTCGGCCGAACCGGCGGCGAGCCGGCCGCCCTCCCGTGCGACCGACAGGACCGTGTGGCCGGCCCGGTGGCGGCCGAGTTCACGGCCCTCGCGGTCCAGGAGGTAGAGATGATGGTCGGCGGAGGCGACGGCGATGGTGCCGGACCGGGCGTCCACGCCCTTCACCCAGGACCCCGTGGTGAAGCGCCAGCGCTCCGAGAGCCCGGAGTCGTACGACCGCAGGGTCCCGTCCACGCAGGCCGCCAGCAGCCCTCCGTCGTCGCTGGTCACCATGCGTACGGCGTGGGTCTCCCGGCGGTGCAGCGGTGCGCCGGACAGGTCGAGGACGATCAGCGCGCCCTCGGCCGTGCCCACCGCGAAGCCCTCGTCGACCGCGGCGCATCCGTATACCGGGAAGCCCTCGGTGCGCTGCCAGAGCAGTTCCCCGGTCGCATGGGCACGGCAGGTCACCGAGCCTTCGGTGCTCGGCGTGGTGACCCGGTCGTGCCCGAGGCAGATGTCCCAGGCGGAGGGCCCCGACTCGGCCCACAGCACGTTCAGATGACGGTCGATCAGAGCGACGGAACCGTTCCGGCTCACCGCGAGATGGCCGTGCGCGTCCGGTGCCAGGCGCCAGCCGCCGACCCCGTTGCGCCGTTCCAGCCGCCGGCCCTGGGGGGAGACCAGTACGACGGCCCCCGCCTCCAGGGAGAGCAGCCAGCCGTCCGGATGGACGGCGATGTCGGTGACGGCGCTGTCGAAACCGATCAGATGGTCCGGTGCGGCACTTCCCCAGCTGCCCAGGGCGAGCCGCCCGGGGGCGACGGCCGCAGCCACCCGGTCGTTGCTCAGCCGGACCGTGGTGACCCAGCCGTCGAGCTGCCACGATCTCCGGACGGTCATTTCCGCACTACGTGGGTGAGTTTCCAATTCTTGAAGCCACCTCCCCGCTTGGTGAGTTCGTTGAAGTCGAAGGACAGCTCGACCTCCAGCGGCAGTTCGCGCGCGGCCAGGGCCGTCTCGGCGAGCCGGACGATCTCGGCGCACCGGGCGTCGTCCTGGTGGTCCCGCTCCACCTCCAGGCAGAGCAGGGGCCGGCCGTCGTCCTCGAAGCGGATGCAGTAGCCGAGGAGGCCCGGAATCGCGTAGACGATCTCCTCGATGTCGTAAGGACGCAGCCGGCGGCCCGCGATCTCCAGCTCGTCGGTGGTGCGGCCCAGCACCTCCACCACCGGCAGTTCGAGACCGCAGGCGCAGCCGCCGGGCCGGCGGCGCACCAGGTCCCCGGTGCGGTAGCGGAGCAGCGGCCGGGCGTCCGCGGTCAGCGTGGTGACGACGAGCTCGGCGACCTCCGCCGACGTGGGCGCACCGGTTTGGGGGTCCACCCACTCGAAGTGGTACATGTGCTCCAGCAGATGCATGCGCTTCTCGGGGCACGAGGTGGAGCAGGTCCCCATCTCCGAGGAACCGTAGGAGTTGATGTAGACCTGGGCGTCCCACATCCGCTCCAGCATGGCCCGCATGGGCTCCGTGAGCAGCTCGCCCAGGAGCAGGATGTTGCGGATGCCGAAGGTGGTCGGGTCGATGCCGCGGTTCTTGAGCTCCGCGTAGAAGTGCAGGCTCAGACCCGGGGTGGTGAGGACGGTGTTGATGCCGGTCTGCTGGCAGATCCGTACGATCTGGTCCCACCCGCAGACGCCCCGGGTGAAGGGGAACGCACGGACGCTGAAGACGTTCATCGACTCCAGGCCGTAGACCATCGCGTCGGCCACCGGCGCGATGTCCGAGGGCACGAGCAGGATCGCCTTGTCCTGGTGCGGCCGCAGGATGCGCTGCCAGTTCAGCAGCAGACCGCGCGTGTTGGCCGCGATGTCCTTCTTCGTCTTGGGCGTCGGCGTGGGTGTACCGGTGGTGCCGGACGACTCGTAGTAGCGGACGGTCTCCGCGAGCGGCACGGACAGGATGCGCAGCCCCGCCTCGCGCAGATCCGCCTTGTCGGTGAACGGCAGCCGTCGCAGCAGGCCGAAGTCCGCCTCCGCCAGTTCGGCCGCCCCCAGGCCGGCCAGCACCGGGGCGTAGAACGGGGACTTGGCGGCCTGGGCCAGTGTCGTACGCAGCAGCCGCAGCCGGTCCGCGTCGAGGGCACCGGCCGGCGCGTCGTGGAGGGCGGACGTCATGACGCCTCCGCGTCGGTCTCCGCGTTCCTGGTGAAGCACCACGAGCAGCCGCCGGGCCTGAGCTCGAACGTCGCCGTGAGGTCCTGCTTGGCGGCGATGGACGACTGGAGCTTCGTGCAGTACTCGCGGCACGGGTCGTCGAAGGTCAGCTCGATGCCCAGCTTCGCCGCGCCCTGCCGGTAGGAGAGGATTCCGCAGTTGTCGATGTCGAGCTTCGACGCCTCGACCGACGCCTCGTGCACCGTGACGTCCGACCCCCAGCAGTCGCCCAGGATCCGGGTGAGGTTCTCGGTGAAGGGAAGCGCGCCCTCGGTCTTGTAGCGGTCGGACTGCTTGGCGGTCGCCTCGGAGGAGAAGTCGATCCACTCGTCGATGGCGCCGTAGCCGTAGTTGGAGACCATGTACCGCTCCATGCCGGCCTGGGCACGGAAGTACATCGCTTTCCACATCTCGGCCTTGGCCTCGGCCGGAATCGACGGCCGTGCGCTGATGTCAGTCATGTCAGTTCTCCTGGGAAGTACCGGTGTAGTCGAGGCCGCGCCCGCTCTGACCACGCGTGCGCAGGTAGACGGGTTTGAACATGGCTTCCTGCTCGGTGCGGCGGTCGAGCGTCATCCGGGTGCCCGGCGGGACGACGCTGATGGTGGAGCCCATCCCGAGACGCCCTTCGAGCGCCGCGGCCAGCTCTCCGGACCGCCGCCGGACTTCGGCGATCCCGGATTCCGTGGCTTCCAGCTCCAGGGCCAGACGGTCGCCGTCCACCTCGCCGGACCAGAAGACCGGTTCGCAGCCGTACAGCGCCCCGTACACGACGTCCTCGACATCGATCGGGAACAGCTCACGCCCGTGGACCGAGAAGCGGTCGGCCTCCCTGCCGTGGACCCGGACCTGCGGCCGGTCGCTGCCGCACGGACACGACGCGTCGGTCACGGTCACGATGTCCCCCATGCGGTACCGCACGATCGGCATGGCCCGGCGGTGGTACGAGGTGACGACCAGCTCACCCGTGCCGTGCGGGGTGCACCGGCCGCTCGCCATGTCGAGGACCTCGAAGCGGAAGCGGTCCGACCACAGGTGCAGGGTGCCGCACGCGCACGCGCCACCGAGCGTGGTGGTCTCCGTGGAGCCGTAGTCCGGGAAGAGCGTGACGGACCAGAGCTCTTCCAGGAAGCGCTTCTTGGCGGGGCTGAGCACCTCGCCGTTGACCACCGCCGCCCTCAGGTCCGGGAAGTCCTCGGCCGGGTCGAGACCGGCGTCGAGGGCCCGACGGGCGAAGAGCATCAGCTCGACGGGCATGCAGTAGGCGACCGTCACCCGGTAGTCGCGCAACAGCCGCAGTGCGCGGCTGTACGGCATCAACTCGGTCCGGTTGCCCGCCGGGACGACCGTGGCACCGGCCCGCTGCGCCGCCCCGTGCATCTGATGGGCGGTGGTCAGCATCGAGTACGGCGTCTTGACGAGCACGACGTCCTGCTCCGTCAGCGCGACGCCGTTGAACAGCATCCGCTCCAGCCACTCGTCGATGTCGCCCCGGGTGAAGTACGCCGGAGTGGGCTCGCCGGTCGTACCGCTGGACTCGTGGACGACCGCGATCTCGGACCGCTCGACGGCGAGCAGGCCCTCCGGATAGGCGAGGCGCAGATCGTCCTTCGTGGTGAACGGCAGCCGGGCGAAGAGCCCATCCGACCAGTCCGCCGGATCGACGCCCGCGTTCCGGTACTTCGCCCGCAGGTACGGCGCGTTGCGGTAGGCGTGGCCCACGATGCCGGCCAGCAGGTCCTGATCCGTCATGTGCTTCCTCCCTTCCTGGTGCGTGTGACGCGGCGGATGTTGCCCCCGAGGACCGCCGGCAGATCCGCTTCGGCGACGGCCAGGGCGAGTTTGGTCAGCTCGACCCTCGGGTGCTGGATGGGGAACTCCGAGCCGAACACGACCCGTTCGGCACCGAGCGTCTCCACCGCGTTCTTGATCACGAAGTCGAATCCGCCGGACGTCTCGAACAGCACGTTCTCGGCGCCCCGGATCTCCTGCGCGGCGTCCAGATCGAAGTTGCCGCGCCCGGCGTGCCCCAGGATGAATGTCACCTCGGGGTTGCGGCCGGCGAGTCGTGCGTACGACTCGACCGAGAGCGCACCGTTGCCGATGCAGTGCGAGTAGACGGGCAGGCCCCGCTCCGCCGCGAGGTCGACGTACGACTGGACCCGGGGGTCGAGATGACCGATGCCGTGCACCCCGGGGGCGAACTTGATCCCGGCGCACTCCTCGACGAGCTTCCGGTCGGCCTCGCCGGCCGCCCGGTGCGGGTTGACGAAGCAGAAGGCGGCGAGCGAGGGTTCGCCCTCGATGGCCTCCAGCAGCTCGGCGTTGTCGGCGTCGACGTCCCGGCCGGGACCTTCCGTCACGATGGTGTGGGACAGCTCCATGGGGGAGACGACGCCCCCGGCGACCAGGAAGGCCGCCGAGACGTTCTCCGCCGCCATGGTGGCGAGCAGTCGCGGTACCAGTGCCCGATTGGCGTGGGCATGGGCGTCGACCACCTCGATGCCGTCCCATGCGTCACTGCTCAATGATCAGCTCATCCACTTTGACGCCCACGTGCCGGCCGGGCTCCTGGGTGAAGCCGAACACCTCGTCGCCGGGCTTGAGTTCGGTGATGTTGCGCGGCTTGGAGTCGGTGCCGAACACCCGGACGTGCCAGTCCTCCTGCATGATCGTGGTGATCCGGGTGCCGTCCGGGGCCTCCGCGATGATCTGCAGCATCGGACGCCGCTCGATCTTGACGCGGCCCACGGTGACCGGACGTGCCGTGCCGTCCGTCCGGACCGCCAGCACCTCCATGCCGGCCCGCAGGTCGGACAGGTACCACGTGCGGTTGTCCGGTGCCAGTACGTACATCTGCAGGGCACCCGCGTTGACCCGGAACGGCCGGGTCGGCATGTAGGGCAGCGGGTGGGTCTCGCTGGTGGCGAGAATGCCGCCGCCGGAGAAGCAGCCGAGCAGCACCCCTTCGTCGAGCCCCATGTACGAGGTGAAGTCGAGGCAGGCCCGGTCGCCCATGCCCACGTGCCGGGTCTCGATGATCGTCAGCTTCTGCAGCTGCTGTCCGTGGGTGCGCTGTGCCGCGACGAGCACCTCGTGGAGACGGTGGACGGCGGTCAGATCGTCGACGTCGACGAGAACACCGTCGGCACCGATCTCCAGGACACCGAAGACCACATTGGCCTCCACACTGTCCCGCACACCCATGACCGTCTGGCAGCCGTGGTTCTGCGCGTCCGCGAGGACGATCTCCAGCGGGATCTTGGTGGTGTCCTTGAACGTCACCAGCAGGAGCTTGACCACACGGGTCATCTCGACGGCCTGCTCCAGCGAGCGCGGGTCGACGACGTCGACCGAGGCACCGACCGGAATGCCGATCCTGGACTCGTTCTCGACGAACCAGTTGCTGGCCACGACCGCCGCGTCCAGCACGAGGACGTCGTAGTCCTTGCGGATCCGGTCGAGCTTCTCCTGGGACGGGACACCGGAGAACAGCTTGATCTTCTGAAGACCGGCGGGCACCAGCGACAGGTGCTCCTCGTCGATGACGACGCCGCCCCCGTCGCCGTGCAGGCGCTGCACGGCCTCGAAGATCTCGGCGGTGTCGGGGCGTCCGGCGATCTTGCGGAAGTCGTGCCAGGTGTACTTCTTGCCGGGGGGCAGCGGGGCCTGCACGGGGGCCGGCTCCGCGACGGTCGCCTTCTTGGCCGGTGCCGGAACCCGCTGCTTGTTCGAAGCGGCCTTGGTCTTGTCGTCGATGACGTCAGTCATGTTCGCCTTCTGTTCGATGAGAGGGAGAGGAGAGGAGAGGGAGAGGAGACGGTCGGAGCGGAACGGCCGGACGTTGCGGCTCACACGGCCGCGAGCGGCGCGTCGCAGGAGAGGTGTTCCTGGTAGGCGGCGTAGACCCGGTCCGCGGACCACCCGTGGTGGATGAGCTTGCCGAGATGGCGGGTCAGGGCCGTCGTGTCGGGCGACTCGAAGATGTTGCGGCCCATCGACACCCCCGCCGCGCCGGCGTCGAGCGCCTCGGCCACGGTCGTGAAGAGCTTGCGCACGTCTCCGTGCGCCGCCCCGCCGGCGATCAGGATCGGGACCGGGCAGCCCTCGACGATCCGGGAGAACGTTTCGGGATCCCCGGTGTAGTGGCACTTGACCAGATCGGCGCCGAGTTCGGCCGCCATCCGGGCCGCGTGGCCCACCTTCACGGGGTTGTGCTCGTCCTCCGGCGAACTGCGGACGTACACCATGGCCAGCAGGGGCACCCCCCACAGGGCGCACTCCTCGGCGATCTTGGCGGTGTCCACGATCTGCTCGGGCTCGGTCTCGGTGCCGGCGTTGATGTGCAGGCTCACCGCGTCCGCGCCGAGCCGCACCGCCTCGGCGACGGTGCAGACCGCCACCTTCCGGTTGATGTGGGCGCCCAGTGAGGTCGAGGCACTCATGTGCACGATCAGTGCCGTCTCGGGCCGCAGGCTGCCCTGCACGGTGGGGACCAGCCCCTTGTGCAGGACGACACCGTTGGCGCCTCCGTCGGAGACCTGTTCGACCGTCGCGGCGATGTCACGCAGCCCTGTGGTCGCGCCGACGCTGATGCCGTGGTCCATGGGAACGATCAGTGACCGTCCCGCTTCGGACATCAGGCGGCGTGTGCGCAGACTCTTCCCCTCGTTCAACGTTGGTTCCCCTTGCTGTAGAGCGGTTTCGGGGTTCCGAACCCGCGGGATCCTTGGTTCTTCCGTGCGAGCCAGGCGCGTTCGTCGGGCGACATGTCCTGCACGGTGATGTAGCCGGCGGCCTCGGCGCCGCTGACCAGGTCGTGGCCCTCGCGCGTCTGCACCATGAATCCGGACCACTTCAGTCCGGGGGTGTCCAGGCCACCGACGGAGACGTCGGCGTAGGCGGCGTGCCAGCGGCGGCAGCCCTGGCAGGAGGGGGCCGTCTGTCCGGCGAGCAGATAGCCCAGGTACTGGCCGAACGGGGTTCCGGTGGAGCCGTCCGGGGTGCTGACGCTGAATTCGAGCCTGCCGTCGCGTCGTGTGTACCCCATTTCCGTGACCCGGGCCGGGTCGACTCCGACGGCGGAGATGAAACGCTCGGTCCCTTCGGTACGGAAGTTGTTGCCGCACCACAGTCCGACCGCGTGGGTGATGGCCCGCACCGCGCGGCGCGGCCCTTCCTCCAGCCGGTCCTGGGCCGCCTGGAGCTGCCGCAGCGATTCGATGTGGCAGGGCAGCCCCACGAGCATGACCCGCTCGTGTCCCTCCTCGGCGATGCGGTCCAGCACGGAGAGTGTGGGGCTGAGCGCGTACTTGGGACCGCTCGCCGCGATCACCTCGCCGCGCGTGGTCGCGATCAGCGGACGCGGTTCCCAGGCCGAGTCCCCGCCGAACCCCGTCATGACCACTCCGTCGACGCGACCGGACTCCAGGAGATACAGCGCGAGCCCGGTCGTCAGTCCGCCCGAACCGGTCCGGGCCAGCAGCTCGGGGTCGGTCAGCCGGCCCACCAACTGCCGTTCCTCATCCGGACGGTGGTCCGCCATGTAGTCCTGGAGCACCGTGCCGCCCGCCCGGTTCTCCGGGCAGACGTCGAAGCACACCCGGCAGCCGGACGCGCAGGACCCGTCGATGACCGGCTGCTCCTTCGCGTACGAGAGCACGTCGACCGGGCAGGCCGGTACGCAGGCACCGCAGTAGCTGCACAGGTCGGTCTTGAGGACCGCGTGGTGGAGGTCGGCGAAGCCCGTTCTCATCGCAGGCCCGCGCGCTCCGCGGCCGGATCGAAGAGCCGCTCCACCGGGAGGAGCTTGCCCGACGCCGGCGGTACGAGAGCGTCCACGACCCGGACGTCCACCGAGGCGCCCTCACCGAAGACGGGGGTCACCCGCTCGGCGACCCGCTCGGCCAGCCCCGGCGCGCTGTCCGGCAGCGGCACCACGGACACGGTCACCCGGTCGAGGGTCTCCTGCACCAGACGGAAGCGCCGGACGCCGCTGATCGTCTCGAACATCTCCATGAAGACGCCCTGCGGGACCGGTGCGACACCTGTCTCGGCACGCCGGTAGAGCAGGGTGTTCTCCCGGCCGAGAAGCTCCTTGACCACGGGAAGGCTCCGGCCGCAGGCACAGCCGCCGGTGCTCACCGACATCAGATCGCCGAGCCGGTACCGGATGATCGGCAGGGTGCGGTGCCAGTAGGTGCTGATGACGATCGACCCGAACTCACCCTCCGCGACGGGGCGGTTGTCCTCGTCGAGGATCTCGATCCGCATGCAGTCCGTGTTGAGGTGCATCGAACCCTGCTCGCACGTCCAGCCGATGTAACCGGTGTCCGTGGAGCCGTAGAGGTCGAAGATGCGCACGCCCTCGAAGGCCGCGAGCGCCCGCCGCTGCACATCCCGTTCCAGCGTCGCGCCGGTGTTGATCAGTGCGAGCGGACGCCAGGAGAAGTCCGGATTTGCCTCCTTGTACTCGGTGAGCATGCGCAGCGTCGAACCGAAGCAGGTGAGTACCTGCGGGTTGAAGTCCGCCAGCTCCGCCGCGGTTTCCTCGACGGTGACCGCGCGCCCCTCCCGCAGGACCGGAATCATGCGGAAGAACTCGGTCGGCAGATGCTGCTGCATCTTGTACCCGATCATGTGGGCTCCGGTGACGATGATCGCCGCCGACCGCAGCGGGCCCTGCGGCTTGATCCCGGCCAGGATCGCCCGCATGAAGCGGAAGTACTGGGCGCGGATGTGGGCCTGCTCGCGCGGGTCGTAGACGAAGTAGCCGGGCTTGCCCGAGGTGCCGGCGGTGCTGACCACCAGGAGGTCCGAACCGTTGAACGGCTCGTCCACCAGGGACCGGTCCGACAGGTACTGCGCCACGTGCGGGAAAGAGATGTCCGTCCGGGTCCTGAGCATGTCGAAGTTCTTGAGCAGGACGGACTTGTCCATGAACGGCAGATCGGCCCAGCGTTCCGGAGAGTTCAGCAGATCGTCAGTCGGGTGATGGCGCAGGATATTCGCGAAGTAGGGCGACTCCTGCCGTGCAAATTCTAGTTGTGCGCGCATGAGATGCCGCTGGCGTGCCGCGAGTTGTTCCGCGGACAGGCTTTCGTTCTCCTCCAGGAAGTTGTAGACCCCCAGGATGGAGGACTGTCCCGCAATCATTCGGTCGCGTATGACGTCCACTGAAACCTGCTCCTCCACTGGCTGATGTGCTCAAGTATTGGCCGGGGAACAGGAGTGGTCCGCTGCGCATTCTGGACGGGAAACGCGCGAGCTTGCGTCTTTGGGAAGCGGGGCCCGGACGGGCACCGTGAAAAAGGGGCAGGGGCCCGGCGAATACGCCCGGCCCCTGCCCCCTATTTCCGCTGCCCCTACGGCGGCGCGATGAGCTCCCGTCAGCCGTCGATACGCTTCAGCACGACGACCGGGAAGAGGCGGTCGGTCTTCTTCTCGTAGCCGCGGTAGACCGGGAAGAGGCTCACATGCCGTTCGTACAGCCGGGCCCGCTCCCCGCCCTCGGCCTCGGTGGCCAGCGCGCGGAAGGTCTGCGGCCCCTGCTCCACCGTGACTTCGGGGTTCACCAGCAGATTCCGGTACCAGTCGGGATGGCCCGGGGCGCCGCCCTTGGCCCCCACGACGACCAGGTGACCCGCATCGGTGGTGTAGCCGAGCGGGCTGGTGCGGGGAAGCCCGGAGCGTGCCCCGGTCGTGGTCAGCAGGAGCAGGCCGGCGCCCCGCTCGTCGGGCCCCTTCTCTGCGCGGTTTGCCCGGTATTCATTGATAATTGGGATATTGACCTCGGCCCGCGTACCGAATCCCCTGGCGGTGCCGCTCTGTCCGGTCATCAAAGTGCCCCTTCCATGTATGTGTCGCGGCAAACGGTAGTCGCCATTCCGTCCGTGTGTCACGGTGTGCGCAACCGGGAAGAGGTGTCACGGAGACTGCGTCGTTGGGAAGTTGATCAGTGCGGATGCTCCCGGCAGGCTGGGCGGGAGGTCCTTCAGAGCTTGTTGACAGGGGAAAGGAAACCGTTGCGGATGAGTGCTGCGACAAAGACCGAGAAGGAACCGATAGGTCATTTGCTGACCCCTGTATGGGGCTTCATTCTGGCTATGACGGTCTCGGCGCTCGACTCGACCATCGCGGGAACCGTAACTCCCACCGTTGTCGCGGAGTTCGGACATGTGGAGTTGTCGGCCTGGGTGTTCGGCAGCTATATGCTCGCGCTCACTGCTCTGCTCCCGCTCTACGGAAAATTCTCCGACCATTTCGGCCGGAAGCGCATGATCTATATAGGCATCACCATCTTCCTGGTGGGCTCCGTATGGTGCGGAGTCGCCCAGGGGATGGTCGAGCTGGTGGCGGCGCGGGCGGTGCAGGGCCTCGGCGCGGCGGCGCTCTTCCCCATCGGCATGGCGGCCATCGGGCTCCAGTTCCCGCCGCGGCTGCGCAGCAGGCTGCAGGGCGTCTTCGCCTCCGTGTTCGGTCTGAGCAGTCTGCTCGGCCCGCTGGTCGGCAGCGGGATCGGCGAGTACGTCGGATGGCGGTGGGCGTTCTTCATCAACCCGCCGCTGCTGCTGATCGCCGCCTGGCTCATCCACCGCAACTACCAGGAGCACCGGACCGAGGCCACCGGGCAGAAGGTCGACATCCTCGGCGCCGTCCTCATCACCTACTCGATCGCCGGGGTGCTCTTCGCCCTCTACGAGGCGGGGGAGAAGCGGGACCTGGGGGAGTGGACCGTATGGGCGGCCCTCGTCACCGGCATCGCGGCGTTCGTCGTGTTCCTGATCGTCGAGCGGAGGCACGCATCACCGATCATCCCCCTCTCGCTGTTCTCCAACAGCACCCTGACCGCGGCGTTCGTCGTGAACTTCGTCATCGGCCTGGTGATGTACAGCGCGATCTTCTTCGTGCCCGTCTTCGCCCAGGGGGTCACCGGCGGCTCGATCGGGAAGACCGGGCTCACCCTCTTCCCCTTCCAGGTCGCCAGCATCGTGGGCAGTCTCTTCGCCGGCCGCGCCATCTTCAAGGTGGGCATCCGGGCGATGGGAATGCTCTCCATGTTCCTGCTCGCCGTCGGATTCGGCACCCTGATGACGATGGACACCGGCACGTCCGCCTGGACCACCGCCGCGTACACGCTGCTGATCGGGGCGGGCACCGGGGTCGGTCTGCCGGTCCTCATGATCGCGGTCCAGTCCGCGCTGCCGCCGCATCTGATGGGCATCGGATCGTCGATCACCCAGCTCGCCCGTGAGTTCGGCGGCATGATCGGGGTGAGCATGCTCGGTGTCCTCCAGTACTACCTGTTCGTCAACGAGACCAAGCAGCTCACGGGCCAGGCCGAGGAACTCGTCAGGCAGGCCGGACCGCGGGGCGTCAGCGAGATGCTCTTCTCGGAGAAGTCCGCCTTCCCCGCCGACCTGGTGGAACTGCTCCGCTCCGGCCTCAGCTCGGCCCTCACCAGCGTCTTCATGGTCACCGCGATCATCTGCGTGATCGGCGTCCTGGTGAGCACCCGGCTCGCCAAGGAGATGCGGCGCCCGGGGCCGCCCCCCGGCGTCCGGCCCGCCGGAGCCGCCGCTCCCGGGGGCGGCGGCGCCCCCGCAGGCCACAAGTGAGGAACCCATGACCGACACCAGAGTCCCCGTACTCATCGTCGGCGGTGGCACCGTCGGACTCGCCACCGCCCTCTTCCTCGGCCGCCACGGCATCCCCGCGCTGGTCGTGGAACGCCGACCCGGACCGACGAAGCATCCCCGGGCGCTCGGCATCAACGAGCGCACCATGGAACTCTTCCGCGAAGCCGGCCTGGAGCGGGACATCGCGGCGGCGTCCGTACGGCCCCGCACCGCGTCCTGGCGGGACTCCGTACCCACCCTGGCCGAGGCGTCCTTCCCGCCGGGCGGTGGCCCCCTGGACTTCCGCAACCCCGCGCTCGCCGCCGTGACCCCCGTCGAGGTGGCGGGCAACTGCCCCCAGGACCGGATCGACGCACTGCTCGCCCCGGCCGCTCGCGCCGCCGGAGCCACGGTGCGCCACGACGCCGCCGTGACATCCGTGGAGTCCCACGACGACGGAGCCGTCGTCCGGTTCGCCGACGGCAGCACCGTGCGCGCCGACTACGTGGTCGCCGCCGACGGCGCGTCCAGCACCGTCCGACGCGCACTCGGCATCGGAGCCGAGGGCCCCGGCGTCCTCGGCGTGCCCAAGATGAACATCGTCTTCCGGGCCGATCTGTACGGCAGGTTCGGCAGCATCCCGTTCATGACCGACATCACCGCGCCCGGCGCCTGGGCCGTGCTGATCACCGTCGACGCCGAAGAACGCTGGATGCTGCACGTCGACTACGACCCCGCGAAGGGCCAGGGGCCCGAGGACTTCACCCAGGAGCGGTGCGAGCAACTGGTCCGCGCCGCCATCGGTGTGCCCGACGTGGACGTGGAGATCCTCAGCACCGCCCCGTGGCGGCTGACGGCCCGCGTCGCCGAACGGTTCAGGGACGGCCGGGTCTTCCTGGCCGGCGACGCCGCCCACACCATCCCGCCGCTCGGCGCCTTCGGCATGAACACCGGAATCGCCGACGCCCACAACCTCGCCTGGAAGCTCGCCCAGGTGCTGCGCGGCACGGCGGGCGAAGGGCTCCTGGACACGTATCACGCCGAACGGCACCCCGTGGCCGCCTTCACCCTGCGGCAGGCCATGCTCCGGCTGAAGAACCCGGCCCTGCACTGGAACCCGTTCGCCGGGGCGCAGCGCCAGGAGGCCGGGGTCGCCAACACGCCCCTGGTGCACCTCGGTTACCGGTACGACTCGGCCGCCGTCGTCGATCCCCGGCCCGAGCTCCCGTCCACCGAGGACATCGCCGTCTCGCTCGACGGCGCCCCGGGCTCCCGCCTGCCGCATCACTGGGTGACCGTGGCCGGCGAGCGCGTCTCGACCCTCGACCTGGCGGCCTCGCGCTGGACGCTGCTCGCCGGACCCGACGGCGGCGACTGGTGCGAAGCCGCCGAGAAGATCGCGGCGGCGGCCGGGCTCGATCTCGGCGTGCACCGGGTCGGCGGAGACGGCGCCGCGACCGGCGACCCGACGGCCGACTGGGAACGCGCGGCTGGTATCGGCGCCTGCGGCGCACTCCTGGCCAGGCCCGACGGTTTCGTGGCCTGGCGCAGCCGGGACGGCGCGCCGGACCCCGGCCGAAGCCTGTCCGCCGTGCTGTCCGCGGTTCTCGACCGACCCGACTTCGAACCGAGCCGTGGTGCGCAGTGACACCCGGCCCGCCCCTTCCCGAGGAGCCCACCGTGATGGAAGCCGTTTCCTACACCGCCCAGTGGACCGCCGCGGCCCGCGCTCTCGAAACCGAGCGCGACGACGCGCTGTTCAGCGACCCGTACGCGCGGACCGTGGCGGGCGACACCGGATTCACCCTGCTTGAGCGCTACGCGAGTCCGGTCACCGTCGAGTATCTGGCGCTCCGCACGGCCTATCTCGACCAGGTACTGCTGAACTCGCTCACGGCACACGACATCGATCAGGTCGTGTTCGTCGCCGCGGGCATGGACACCCGCCCCTACCGGCTGGACTGGGGCCGCAAGGCTTCCGTGTTCGAACTCGACCGGGCCGCGCTGCTGGAGGTCAAGGACGAACTGCTGGCCGGCGCCGAGCCGGCGGAAGGGCTGACCCGTACGACCGTCGGTGTCGACCTGGCCGGTTCCTGGGAGTCGGCGCTGCACGACGCCGGGTTCAGCGGTGGGGCGCGCACGCTGTGGATCGTCGAAGGGCTGCTGTACTACTTGGAGGAGAGTTCCGTACGCGGACTGCTCGCCTCCCTGGCCCGGCTCTCCGCCCCCGGGGCGCTGGTGGCCGGCGACCTGATCAGTACCGCGGCGCTCAGCAACCCGGTGGCCCGCCCGTTCATCAAGGCGCTCGAGGAGGACGGGGCCCCCTGGCTCTTCGGCACCGATACGCCGGAGGAGCTGCTCGACGAGTGCGGCTGGAGTGTCCGGGAGATCAAGCAGCCGGGCGAGGAAGGCTCCGGCCGTTGGCCCTATCTCGTCCTGCCGCGCCAGGTGACGGACGTTCCGCGCAACTTCCTCTTCACCGCCGAACTGATCTGATCCCAAAGGGTAGTTGTCCGGCACCAGCGCCGGGTTCACCGTACGCCGAAGGCGGGTGGGCCCGGCGCTCCGTCGTCTGCGGGGTGCGTCACGGGCGTGAACCTAACAGGCGTTGGGTCAACATGTCTAGACCAACTCGTCTCGCTGAAAGTGTGCACTGGCGCACCATGCGTAATGGTCGTGTGACCTGGGGCACAAGATCCTTGACAGTCGCCGGGCGGTTGTCGAAAGCTCGTTCATCATTGGTCTGGACCACGATGAATGGGCGGGGTTCATGTTCGAGCCGGCACGTGCTTCCGTCGTGGGCGCGTATCTTCCTCCAGATGAACGTCCTTTGGATGCAGCGCGGTTGGCGTTCGTGCCGGATCCTGTCGCCGAGGCGGAGGCCCGGGTGCGCGAAGGCCGGGGGAGCCGGTGAACCGGCAGGCCCCGGACGTGCGGCTGGCGTTGTGCGAGCTGTGGCAGGCGTTCGGCGGCATCGCACTGCTGAGCCGGTACGGCTCCGACGTGCCCTGGCCGCATTCGGCGTGGGCCCGTGAGGCGTACGGGGCGCTGACGCCGCGCCTGAGGGCCGTTGTCGCGCTGGCCCGGCCCCGGGGGCGCATCCCCTCGTTCCTGACCGCGGGCGTCACTTCGCGCAGGTCGAGCATCGCCGGTGAGCTCGACGGCATCGCGCGCACGGCGCCCGGACTGGTCCGCGACGAACTCGCCCGGGAGTACCCGCGGGCGTTCGCCGATCCGCTGATCGCCGCGCTGATCCGTGATCCCGAGTCGCAACTACGCTATTTGGCCGTGGAGTTCGCCAACTTCTGGCGGGCCGCCATCGAGCCTCGCGGGGTCGGTCTGGCGCGTTCTCTGGAGGAGGAGATCCTCTTCCGCTCGCGCACCCTGGCAATGAGCGGGGGAGCGGCGCTGCTCCATGAACTCGGACTGCCTCGTGAGCGGACGGACGGCGCGGACCGCCTGACCGCCGTTCCGATGCTGCTCGCGGACGGCACCCACTGGTGGTCCGTGGCCGAGGGGCGGACGGTGGTCTCCTTCGCGGCACGGGGAGCGGGCCTCCTGCGCGCGGAACCGAAGCGGGACGGCGCGGACCGGCCGCAGCGTGCGGACCGTCTGGCGATCCTGCTGGGCCGGGGGCGTGCCTCCGTAGTCCGTGAACTGGCCGTACCCATCACCACATCCGCACTCGCCGACCATCTGGGACTCGCCGCCAGCACGGTCTCCCAGCACCTCGCGGCCCTGGTCTCCGCCGGCGTGGTGCAACGCCACCGGGCGGGCACCCGCGTCCTCTACGAACTCAACCGCGAGGGCATGGCGCTGGCGGAGTGCCTCATGAATCGACAGCCGGCGGACGGTGCGGAACTGGCGCACGGACGCGGCGTCGGGTAGCGCGACCGCCTCGGGTTCCGGCCCGGATCCCGGTAGCGGATCTCCGCACCGTCATGATTGGCATGGGCATGTCGATCATGGTGATGGGCAGTCAATTGATGGAAAACGGCCCCTTCTTCGGGTCGAGGCCCGATCATGGCCTGATTCCTCGCGGCGCCCACGCGCACGCAGGGCGCAACTGCGGCGATTCGGCGTGCACCGAAAGGGTTGTTGCCTGCCCGGCGGTCGACAAAAGTCGAGGTGGGAACTGCTCGACCGGAGGACCGCGAAGACGTGAGCAAGACACTGGGAACCGTCCACTTCCACAAGCCCGAACGCGTCGCCGTACCGACCTGACACGGTGCCCGGCGCCCGGTCGCGCCAGACGGAAGGAAGGGCCTCGGCCGTCCCCGGCTCCCGCGGTCACCGCAACACCGTCCGCATGACCCTCTGACAACACCGTCCCTGCCGGTGTCGTGATCCTCGACGACGAGGCGGCGACAGCCGGCACGCGCCGCGGTCCCGCCATCGCTCTGCCATGGCCGGGCGACCGGGCCACGTCAGTCGCTCGGCCCCGCTGAGAGCCACTGAGAACTTCGAGCCCTGGAGTGATTGCATGCCGACGCCCGACCCCTATCTGCATCGAGCCCCCTCGGGCCGTCCCTACTTCAGCTCCGACGGCGAGGCGTATCTGGCCCGGACGCCGTTGAGGGACATCGTCAAGTCGCGAGAGCTCCGCGTGCTCTCCGAAGAGGACTACACCTTCTGGCAGACGTACGGCTACGTCATCGTTAAGGAGGCGATTCCCGCCACCGCGGCGAAGCGGCTGCTCGATTTCACCTGGGACTTCCAGGGCCTCGATCCCGCCCGGCCCGACAGCTGGTACGAGGACAGGCCGTTCCGGTCGGATCTGGACAGAGAGCTGCACGTCTACGGATTCGTCGAGGCGTACCACCACCAGCTCCAGTGGGACAGCCGCCAGGCGCGGCGCGTCTACGACGCGTTCGTCGACGTCTGGGACTGCGAGGAACTGTGGGTGACCCTGGACCGGCTCAACCTCAACCCGCCCAACGTCAAGAACCGCGACCGAGCCCTCATCGCCCCCACGGACAAGGGCTTCGACATCGAGCTCCATTGGGATGTCGACACCACACTCGGTGTTCTGCCGCAACGGGTCCAGGGGATCATCGCGTTGAACGACACCCGGCCGGAGCTGGGTGGTTTCCAGTGCTCGCCCGAGCTGTTCCGGCAGTTCGAGGAGTGGAAGGTGGCTCAGCCGACGGACCGGGATCCGATCAGGCCGGATGCCGACCGGGCGGACTTCCCCGTGGTGCGACCGGAGCTCAAGGCCGGCGACCTGCTGATCTGGAACGGTCTGCTCGCGCACGGCGTGGCACGCAACACCTCGGAGAACGGGGTGCGCGCGGTTCAGTACCTCTCGATGATGCCCGCCCTGGAATCCCACGACGCGCTGCGGCGGTCCAGGGTCGAGTCGTGGCGCCGTCTCACCACGCCGGACTGGAACAAGACGCTGGTCGGGGACGTGACGAGACACGAATCCCTCAGGTACGGCACCGCCGCGCTGGACGGACTCGGCGAGAAGCTGCTGGGACTCACCTCGTGGACCGGACAGGAACCCGAACGCTCGACCGGAGAGCCGGCATGCGCAAAATCTGCCTGACCCTTCCCACGAACAGGGCCTGCGCCGCGACGATTTCGGCCCTGGGCGAGGAAGCGGACTACGCGGCCGGTCACTTCGATGTCGAGGTGCACCTGCTGATCCTGGACTCCTCCGACGCCGAGGCGTTCGCGGAGCACGCCGGAGTCCTCGGCAACTCCCGCCGCGCACCGAACGTGATCGTGCACCACCTCGACGAAGCGGAGCAGCGGGACTTCCTCCGGCGGGTGATCCGGCGTTCCGGTGTCAGCAAGCCGGAGCTCGTCCTCGACCTCATGCTTCCGGCCGGCGTCTCCTACGGTGCCTGCACCAACCGCGCGTTCCTGATCGGCAGCGCGCTCGGGTGCCGGTCGATCCACCGCAGGGATTCGGACAGCACCTATCAGGTCCTGAACGGTGAGCCCGTCTTTCCCATCCACCACGAGCTCACCTCGCTCGGAAAGGCCGCGATCGACGCGGCGCACGGCGTGTCCGAAACCACGCTGTCCCCGGAGCACGCACACAAGCCGGTGGTGATGGTGGGCAGCTCCTTCGTCGGTGAACTGTCGGTGGACATCGGTGAGATCGCCCGGCTGGACGGCGACATCTACTACGACGTCGTCAGCCTGTGGGCCCCTCGTCAGTGGTCGGACGAACAGAAGAGGGAACTGGTCGACGAGTCCTTCAGAGGGGCGGGCAACGAGCCGTTCGTCCGCGATCATTCGATCCTGGCCCATGTCGACCCGATGCGCGTGGACATGTGCAACATCTCCTTCCGGCACGAGGTGTACGAGCGCGTGCCGCTGCCGCCCGCGACGGACACCATCGGCAGCGACTACTTCCTCATGCACCTCGTGCACGACGGCACGCTGCCGGGCGTCCTGCACAACCGCAACATCGTCAACTTCTACACGGCCGAACGCAGAACCGACACGGGCTTCCTGGCCTATCAGATGCGGTTGACGAAGTTCTTCCTGTCCATGCTCTACTTCAACTTCATCTACGACAGGATGGCGGCGGCCGGTGCGTCACTGCTCGACGACCGGCATCACGTCCGGCCGGACGCCGTCGTCGAACTGGTCAGGGAGAGCGCCCGGCTGGACCGCGCGGAGAACGTGCACCGGCTGAGCGTCCTCGACCGTTCGTATCGTGAACTGGGCGGCAGATACGCCGAGTTCGCCGATCTGCTGGCGGCGCGCGGTGGACGACTGCTCGACGAGGCCCAGGAGGACATCGAGGACTTCGCCCTGCTGATCGAGGCATGGGGGCCGCTGATGCGGGCGAGCGGGTCCACCGGTGTCCGCCGGTCGAGCCGGTAGCCGGGCCAGGACCCATACGATGCGACTGAACGCGGACATGCGCGCCGCCCTGGCGGCGGCCACCGAGGACCGGATCGTCTTCGACCTCGGCGGGATCGAAGCGCAATACGAAGCACTGGTACGGGAGTTGCCGGCCATCTCCGTCCGATTTGCCATGAAGGCATGTCCGGTGGACGAGGTTCTGGCCTGTCTGGCGAAGAAGGGGTCCGGCTTCGACGCGGCGAGTCCGGCGGAGATCGCGCAAGCCATCAGGACCGGTGTACCGACCGGCAGGATCCATTACGGCAACACCATCAAGTCCGACCGCAACATCGTCGACGCGTACCGGCTGGGCATCCGGGACTTCGCGACCGACAGCCTGGAGGACGTGGCCGCGATAGCCGCCCACGCCGCCGGTTCCCGGGTCTTCTGCCGGCTCGCCACCAGCGGTGACGGGGCGCTGTGGGGGCTCAGCCGGAAATTCGGATGCTCGGGGACCGACGCGGTGCGCGTGATGGAAGCGGCTCGGTCGGCCGGTCTGACACCGTCCGGCCTGTCCGTTCACGTCGGCTCGCAGCAGATGACGTCCGAGGCCTGGCAGGACGCGTTCGATCACCTCGCCGAGGTGATCACGGCCCTGAACCGGCGAGAGATCCTGCTGGACCATGTCAATCTCGGCGGGGGCCTCCCCGCACTCGGATACCTCGACAACCGGGGCAGGCCTCTGGATCCCCCGGTGGACAAGATCTTCGCCGTGATCCGGGAGGGAATGCAGCGGCTCGGAGAAGTGTCGCAATCCCCTCTGGAATTCCGCATGGAGCCGGGGCGCCATCTCGTCGCCGACCACGGTGCGATCAGAGCGCATGTGTCCCGGCTGTCGTCCAGGCAGCAGAGGGACGGTGAACGGCAGCACTGGCTGTACCTGAGCTGTGGGAAGTTCAACGGCCTGTACGAGATGGACCAGTTGCAGTACCGGCTGTGGTTTCCCTCCCACACCGACGCGCAATGCGTGCCGGCCGTTGTCGCGGGGCCCACGTGCGACAGCGACGACGCCTACGCCCATGAGCACCGTCTCGTCTCCGTGCCCGAGTCGCTCGCGTCGGGGGATCCGGTCTGGGTCCTCTCCTGCGGTGCCTACGTCACCAGCTACATGACGCAGGGGTTCAACGGGTTCGACCCGCTTCCGTACACCTGGACACACGGAGAACGCCACGGCGGGCCTTCCGGTGCCGAACCAGCCCCGGAAGGGCAGGAGTAGATGATTCACGACGTACGCATACGGCACATCTCCGAAGGCGACTGGGACGGCATCACGGCGCTGGAAGCCGGGGTGTACGCCAAGGACGGGCTGTCGGAGGGGCGGGCCGCGCTGAGGTCCAAGGCCCACGCCTCGCCGGCCACGTGCTTCGCGCTGGACGTCGAGCGGCGGTTGGCGGGCTATCTGCTGGCGTTGCCCTACCCGGTGTCCGAGTATCCGGATCTGAACCGGGCGGAAGGCGTCGTCTTCCATTCGCGCAATCTGCATCTGCATGATCTCGTCGTCGCCGAGGAGTCTCGCGGCAGAGGGCTGGCGAAGCGTCTCCTGCGCCACTTCACAAGAACGGCCGCGGCAAAGGGATACGAGGAGATCTCTCTGGTCGCCGTCTCGGGCAGCGACACCTTCTGGTCGGCGAACGGATACACGGCCCGCCATGAGGTCGCACCCCCGGCCGGTTACGGCGCGGATGCGGTGTACATGTCCAGGACGGTGCCGGGCGGCGGCCGTACCGGGAAGAAGACCAACCTCGCCCACGACCTGTTGTACGGGGCACCTCTCGAAGACGAAGTGGGCTGATTCCCTGTGTTTGGCGTTCGTGATGAATTCCGCCGGGCGCAACTGGCGATCGCGGCACTGTTCTGCTTCCTCGGATTCCAGTACGCCACCTGGGCCTCGCGGCTCCCCGCGATCAAGGCACGGCTCGACCTGACGGAGGCAGAACTGGGCCTTCTGCTGATGGCCTGCGGTGCGGGCGCGGCGGCATCGTTCCCCCTCGTGGCGGTGTTGATGAAGCGGCTGGGATCCCGGCGCCTCGCGCTTCTGTCGGCCGTCTGCCTGAGCCTGCTCCTGCTCGCGCTGTCCGTGGCACCTAACTACCCGGTCGCACTCGCGGTCATCTGCTGCGACGGCATCGCGGTGGGGAGCCTGAACGTCGCGATGAACGCGCAGGGTGCGGCTCTCGAAGTCACGTACCAGCGAACCGCCATGGCGAAGCTGCACGCGACGTTCAGCGCGGGTTCCTTGTTCGCCGCGCTGCTCGCGTCCGGCATGAACATGGTGACGTCGGCCATCGCGGCGCATTTCGGTGTGGCCGCCGTCCTCCTTCTGCTGCTGGTCGGACTCACCCGGTCGGGACTGCTGACGGAGGACCCGCAGGCTCAGAAGAAGAGCCGCCGCAAACTGACCCTGCCGTCCCGCGTGACGATCTGGATGGGCCTCGCGATGGTGTTCGGCACGGTGACCGAAGGCGCCATGAACGACTGGTCCGCGCTCTACATGAAGGACGTCGTCGACGCGGCCCCGTCGCTGGCGCCCATGGGCATCGCGGTCGTCTCGGTCATGATGGTGCTGGCTCGCATCTTCGCCGACGGCTGGCGCAGCCGCTGGGGCGACGGACGCATCGTCCGGGTCGGCGGCGCGGTGGCCGGTGCGGGACTGGCACTGGCCCTGCTGGCCGGTGGCGTGGTGCCGACGCTGATCGGATTCGCCTGCGTCGGTCTGGGCGTCGCGGCCGTGACACCGTGCATCTACGTGGCCGCCGCGGGACAGGGCACGGACGCACTGGCCCTGGTCGCCGCCATGGGAACGACGGGCCTGCTGGCCGGCCCCGCGGTGATCGGCTTCATAGCGAGCGCCGGCAGCCTGGTGTGGGGCATGGGCGCCGTCGCGGCCTCGGCCGTCCTCGTATCCCTGTGTGCCACGCAGATCCGCTGGCCGAGCCTCGCCGAGACGGAACCCGATCCCTCGGTTGCGACCTGAGCGGTGCCACATCGGTCCGATATGTGACAACTGTGCCGGTATGCACCGTTCCTCGGTGCGAGAACGCCGTCGGAAGCACCGGGGGCACTGGCGGAACCCCGCACACTTTGGGCAGGCTTCGGAGACGATGCAGAGGATGGATCGACCAGCCGGGACGAGGGAGAACATGATCGAGAAGATTCTGCCGTCGCGGGTCGCGGTGGCCGAGGCGCTCTTTGACCCGTCCGACGCGGTGCTCTTCCCCGGCGAGGAGGAACTGATCCGCAACTCCGTGGAGTCCCGGCGCAAGGAGTTCACCACCGCGCGCTGGTGCGCCCGCCGCGCGCTGGGCACGCTGGGTCTCGCGCCCGCGCCCATCCTGAAGGGCGAACGGGGCGCGCCGATATGGCCGGGCGGAGTGGTCGGGAGCATGACCCACTGCACCGGCTACCGGGCCGCCGTGGTCGCCCGCCGGGAGGACGTGCTCTCCGTCGGCGTGGACGCCGAACCGCACGAGCCGCTGCCCGACGGGGTGCACGAGACCATCGCCCTCGCGACGGAACAGCGGCGCGAGCGCGAGTTGCGCGGCATGTCCCCCGAGATCCACTGGGACCGTCTGCTGTTCAGCGCGAAGGAGAGCGTCTACAAGGCGTGGTTCCCGCTCACCCACCGGTGGCTCGGTTTCGAACAGGCCGACATCGTGCTCCACTCGAACGGTACGTTCACGGCCGAGCTGCTGATCTCCGCCCCGGAGCCGGACCGGGCCACCGGGCCGGCGGCGAACCCGGCCCCGACAGGGTTCCGCGGCCGCTGGCTGGTCGCGGACGGTCTCGTGGCGACCGCGATCGCCGTCGAGAACGAGCCGGACACGCCCGCCGGGTAGCGCGGGGAAGGCGGAGACGACGAGCGCCGCCGCTCCCCTCGTCCAGGATGCGGGTCCACCCGTACGCTCTGTCCGCATGAGCGGAGATCACATGAGCGAAGACCGCAGGCGTGCACGTGAATTGGGCATCCCGCTGAGCGGCGAGCCGGGTGCCTGGAACGCGATCACGGACGTACCCGGTGTCGAGGTCGGGTACGTCACCCTCGTCGAGGGCGAGGACGTGCGCACCGGGGTGACGGCCCTCCTGCCACGCGGCCGGGACGGAGTCGGTACGCCCTGCGCGGCCGGCTGGCACTCCTTCAACGGCAACGGGGAGATGACCGGAACGGCCTGGATCGAGGAGAGCGGATCGCTCGCCGTCCCGGTGGTCATCACCAATACGTACGCGGTGGGGCCGGTGCACCGGGGTGTGGTCGAGTGGGTACGCGCCAACCGCCGCGACATGGCGCCGGAGTGGCTGCTGCCGGTGGTCACGGAGACCTGGGACGGCCACCTCAACGACATCCACGGCACGGCCGTGGAGCCCCGGCACGCGGCGGCCGCGATCGAGGCGGCCGGGTCCGGCCCGGTCGAGGAGGGGTGCGTCGGCGGCGGAACCGGCATGCGCTGCTACGGCTTCAAGGGCGGCTCGGGGACCGCTTCGCGGGTGGTGGAGTACGGCGAGGACCGCTACACCGTGGGCGCCTTCGTGCAGGCCAACTTCGGCGCGCGGCGCGAACTGGTGGTGGCCGGCGTGCCGGTGGGGCGCGAGTTGTCCGACCCGGTCGGGGAGACGGCGCCCGGACCGGTGCCCGGTGGGGAGCGGCCGGTGCCGCCCGGCGCGGGATCGGTGATCGTGGTCGTGGCGACCGACGCACCCCTGCTGCCCGGACAGTGCAAGGCGCTGGCCCGCCGGGTCACGCTGGGCCTGGCCCGCACCGGCACCACCGGCAGCCACTTCTCCGGGGACCTCTTCCTGGCCTTCTCCACGGCCAACCCGTCCGCACTGACCAGCACGTTTCCCGAGGACGACGGCAGTGCACCGTACGAGTCGATGCGCTTCGTGCCATGGGGCCGGATGGATCCCTTCTACGGGGCGGTGGTCGAGTCGGTGGAGGAAGCGGTGCTCAACGTGCTCACCGGCGCACACGCGATGACCGGCCGGGCGGGCCACCACGTCCCGGCGCTCCCGCTGGACCGGGTGACGGAACTGCTGGCGGCGCGGGATCGGTGACGCGGTACGCGGGCCCGGCGGGGAGAGACAGGCGCGCGGCGCGGTGGTCACTGGTCTCGTACAGGTTCGTCGGCCATACTGCCCGCCGTGGAGCAGCGCATAGATCCGAACACCCAGCCCGGGTACGCCGCAGGGACTGACCCGGCGTACATCCCTGGTCTCACGGCCCCCGCCCCTGCCGGTACGCCGGATACGAGCCGGGAGCACAGAGCCCAGGAAGAGAAGGACGAGGAGCGGACGGACCAGGAGCAGACAGGCGAGGAGCAGACGACAGGCCAGGAGCCAAGTGGCCAGGAGCAGACGGACGAGCGGGTGTCCGACGCGGCCGCTCCCGACGACGCCGTCACGGAGGCGGTGTCCGAGGGCGCCGCGGCCGACGGCAAGGAGGCGGAGGACGGCCCCGTATTCGAGGTGAGCGACCGCCGTGGCTCGATCACCGCGGACCGTGAGGGGGTCCGGTTCCGGCTGGACGATCAGGAGGCCGATTTCCACTGGGACGAGATCGGTGCGGTCGAGGTGAAGACCCCCCGGTTCGGCCGCCGGTTCACCGTCACGGTCCACATGTCCACCCGCCGGTGGTTCAACGCCGAGGTCGAGGCGCCGGCCAGGAGCGACCTCAAGAAGTGGGCGGAGGAACTCGACGCGGTCCTGGACGTCCACTTCGAGGAGTCCTGACCGAGGCGGTGCCGGGCGGGAGGGCGGGCCGGCGGTCATGACGGCCGTCGGTCCCGTCGCGGCCGCGGGCCCCGTCCCGGCCGCCCGGCCGGGCCGCGGCCACGGTGGACGCCCGTCCGCGGGGCGCCGTCAGACGCCGCCCCGATGTGCTCCGCGGAGCGCATCGAGTATGCAGGGCCAGGCCGCCGTCCCGAGTGCGGCGTCCGCCGTCGGCGTGCCCCCGTACAGGAAGTGCGCGGAGGCCGCGGCCGGACCCTCGCCCGGAAGCCGTGGCCGGTGACCCGCGTCGGGGCTGCTGATCACCCGTACGGGCCGGCCGGCCGCCCTGCGACGGGCGGCCAGCTCCTCGGCCCAGGGCAGCGAAGGCCACATCGCGTCGTCCCCGCCCGCGACGAGCACGAGTTCGGCGGCGGACCTCTCCACCGCGATGGCCGCCGCGTCGACGCGGTCGGCGAACGTCCGCCGACTGCGCTCGTACCAGTCACGGACGGCGACGGGAGCGCCCGTCGGCGGTGTGGGCACCGGTGCCCAGGAGTCGTCGTACGGGACGAACGGCAGCGGTTCGCCCCGCCAGGACCAGGAAGACCGGCAGGGCCGGTTCCGGCCGTCCCGGCCGGGGCCGACGTTCGCCCAGGTCGTCGAGGTGGGCGAGAGCGCCACCACCGCGTCGACACCGGACAGCAGCACGGCCAGGTGCAGGGCGGCCTCCGCCCCCTTGGACACACCCAGGACGCCGATCCGCCGGGCACCGCCCGCGCGGAGCACCTCGATCGCGGACCCGAACGTCTCCAGCGGGACTTCGCAGATCCCGGGCGGCTGCCCGGGGCCGCCGAACCAGCGGATCGACAACGCGGTCATGCCCTCCCGGGCCAGGATCCGGCACCGCTCGTCCTCGATGCGTCCACTGGACCCGGAGAGCACGAGCACCCCGACGCCGCCGCGTACGGGGCCACGCGCGGGCATGGCGAGGAAGCCCTCATGAACGCGGGCGTCCCCGTCCGCGCCGCCGAACGTGCGCTCGACGATGTCCATCGGGCGGTCAGGCGTCCGCGAGGACCACCGAGCGGGTCAGGTGGCGCGGACTGTCCGGGTCCAGGCCGCGGGCGGCGGCGCGGGCGATGGCCAGCCGCTGGACGCGGACCAGCTCGGCCAGCGGGTCCAGGTCGCTCTCCACCCAGCGGGCACCGGTCGCGAGCACCTGCTCGGCGAGCCCCTCGGGGGCGGTGCCGAACATCCAGGTCGCGGTGCCGGTGGTGGCGATGCTGATGGGGCCGTGACGGTACTCCATCGCCGGGTACGCCTCCGTCCAGGACAGCGACGCCTCCTTCATCTTCAGTGCGGCCTCGTTGGCGAGCCCCGCCGTCCAGCCGCGTCCCAGGAAGGTGAACTGGGTGCAGTCCAGCAGACCCTCGGGCAGCGGCTCGGCCAGTGCGGTCTCCGCGTCGCGGGCCACGGCGTCGGTGTGCAGACCGAGGTGGGCGCGGAGCAGGGTGAGCAGGGTGGTCGCGAACCGGGTCTGCACGACGGACTGCTCGTCGGCGAAGTCGAGCACGACGACCTCGTCGGCCGACGTCATGACCGGGGTGTCGGGGTCGGCGGTGATGGCCACGGTGCGGGTGACACCGCGGAGCCGGTCGAGCAGGGCCAGCACCTCGGTCGTGGTGCCCGAACGGGTGAGGGCGACGACCCGGTCGTAGCGGCGGCCGAAGGGGAACTCCGAGGCGGCGAAGGCGTCGGACTCGCCCTGCCCGGACTCCTCACGGAGCGCGGCGTAGGCCTGGGCCATGTAGAACGAGGTGCCGCAGCCGACGACCGCGATGCGCTCACCGGCGGCGGGCAGAGCGGCGGCCTGGGTCTGGGCCAGCTCGGCGGCGCGGCGCCAGCACTCCGGCTGACTGGCTGTCTCGATCTCGACAAATGACACTTTTGCACTCCGTACTCGTAGTGAGATGCTCGTTTGCGCACGCTATACGCGATCTACGAGCATTATCAAGCATTCTGCGTGCAGGAGGCTTGACTGGGCGGAGCCTTGTGCGACGCTTGCGCGTGTCCGGTGACCGTACCCAAGGGGATGGGTGCCCGAAGCCCGGGCCCGTAAGGAGAGTTCTCTTGTCCAGGGATGCCCGGTGGAACGCGCTGCTGGAACTGGTGGGTAAGAACGGCCGGGTGGAGGTCGAGGACGCCGCCGCCACGCTGGATGTCTCGGCCGCGACCATCCGCCGCGACCTGGACCAGCTCGCCGAGCAGCAGCTGCTCACCCGCACCCGCGGTGGCGCGGTCGCGCACGGTGTCAGTTACGAACTGGCCCTGCGCTACAAGACCGGCCGCCACGCCCCCGAGAAGCAGGCCATCGGCCGCGCCGTCTCCGAACTGGTGGCGGTGGGCGAAGTGGTGGGGCTGACCGGCGGTACGACACTGACCGAGGTGGCCCGTTCGCTGGCGGTGCGCTCCGACGTCGTCGGTGACACCGCGGCGGGGATGGGCGGTCAGCCGACACTGACGGTGGTCACCAACGCCCTCAACATCGCCAACGAGCTGGTGATCCGGCCGCAGATCAAGATCGTGGTGACCGGCGGGGTGGCCAGGCCGCAGTCGTACGAGCTGACGGGCCCGCTGGCCAGCGGCGTACTGGGTGAAATCACGCTGGATGTCGCCGTGCTGGGCGTCAACGCGATCGACACCGAACGCGGTGCGTACGTCCACCACGAGGGCGAGGCCAGCATCAACCGGCTGCTCGCCCAGCAGGCGCAGCGGGTGGTCGTGGCGGCCGACTCCTCGAAGATCGGCAAGCGGGCCTTCGCCAGGGTCTGCGATCTCGGGCAGGTCGACTTCCTGGTCACCGACAAGGGCATCACGCCCGAGGCGACCGCCCGCTTCACGGAGGCCGGCGTCACCGTCATCGCCGTCTGAACAGCGCCGACGCAGCGGCGGGTTGCCACCATCGAGGTGGCGGCCCGCCGCTTCTGCGTGCTGCGTGCTGCGTGCTGGGTGCGGGTCGTGCGGAGGGCGCGAGGATGGCGCCCTGCGGGTGCTTGAGAATGTCGGTACAAGTGATCTTGAACGCATGATCGAGCATGGTGGAGCGCCCGCGGCCCGGACGCGGGGTCACGAGCAGGGCCTCCTGACGGTCACTTCGGTGGCGCTTACATGCTGCTTCTGTGCCCTATTTCGGGTCTTGGGTGGTCGCTCGCCGTGTTCGTGGCACCCGTATAGAAACTTTTTCTGTGTCAATAGATGTTCGTTACCTCTGTGAAATGAACAACTCTTGCCATCCGGGTGCACCGTCGTGAACTATGTGCCTGTCGCCGCGAAGGAGCGCCGGTCGCACACCCACGGTGGTGCGGGCCGTCTCCACGGATGCGGGACACTCCCTTGCTCCATCAGCCCTGGAGGTGCCTGTGACGATGGCAGATGCGCCGGTCTCGGCCGTGCGGTCGCCTGTGCCGCAGCCCCAAGACCGCGACGACGCGGATCGCCCCGCCGGGAAGAAGCGCAAAGACCTGCGAATACGGCAGCCGCTCCGGCACCGCCTCAAGCGGGACAAGGCACTTCTGCTGTTCTGCCTGCCGGGCGTCCTGTACTTCGCGCTCTTCTTCTACTTGCCGCTCGCAGGCAACGTCATCGCCTTCCAGGACTACCAGCCGTTCCTGGGCTTCAAGCAGAGCCCGTTCGTCGGCCTCGCGAACTTCACCGCGCTGCTCGCCGAACCGGACTTCTGGAGCGCGGTCTCCAACACCCTGCAGATCACCGCGATCCAGCTGCTCCTCTACTTCCCCGCACCGATCGCCCTGGCGCTGCTGCTCAACTCGCTCATCAGCGAGAAGATCAAGCGGTTCATCCAGACCGTCGTGTACCTCCCGCACTTCCTGTCCTGGGTCGTTGTGGTCGCGATGTTCAAGCAGGTGCTCGGCGGCGCGGGTTCGGTCACCACGCTCCTGATGGAGCACGGGGTCACCATCGGCAACGTGATGACGGACCCCGGCACCTTCAAGCTGCTGATCACCGCCCAGGCCATCTGGAAGGACTGCGGCTGGGGGACGATCATCTTCCTGGCGTCGATCGCCTCGATCGACATGGGCCAGTACGAGTCCGCCGCCATGGACGGAGCCGGCTGGCTGCGCAGGATCTGGCACATCACCCTGCCGGGCATCCGGCCGGTGATCCTCATGCTGCTGATCCTCCGGCTCGGCGACATCCTCTCGGTCGGCTTCGAGCAGATCATCCTGCAGCGCGACGCCGTCGGTCCGGACGCCTCCGAAGTCATGGACACCTACGTCTACTTCCACGGCGTCATCGACGGCGACTGGGGGATGAGCACGGCCGCGGGTCTCATGAAGGGCGTCATCGGATTCGCCCTCATCCTCGCCGCCAACAAGCTGGCCCACCGTTTCGGTGAGCAGGGAGTGTACCGATGAGTCAGCAGACCCTTTCGTCACGGCTGCGCACCGCCCGGTCCGGCCCCCGGCGTGCCTCGTCCGGCCGCCCGCCGTGGATGGAGCGCCCCCACTGGTACGGACAGGGCGCGAAGGCGGCGGCCCTGGTCGTCCTGACCGTGATCGTGCTCTACCCGTTCGTCCTCGCCATCGGCACCAGCCTCGCCGGACGCGAAGAGCTCAACGCCAACGGCGGCTACGTCCTGCTGCCCAAGCACCCGACGCTGGAGGCGTACCGGGTCATCCTCTCCGGCGGGGTCGTCACCCAGGCGGCCCTGGTCTCCATCTGCATCACGCTGATCGGCACCGCGCTGAGCCTGGCGTGCACGGTGATGATCGCGTACGGCACCTCGCGGCCCGGCACCGTCCTCGGCAAGCCGATCCTGCTGCTGGTGCTGGGTACCTTCCTCTTCGCCCCCGGCATCATCCCCACGTACCTGGCCGTCCAGCAGTTCAAGATGCTCGACACCTATGCCGCGCTGATCCTTCCGGTACTGCTCAACGCGTTCAACATCGTGGTCGTGCGCTCGTTCTTCCAGAGCATTCCCGAGGAGCTGTACGACGCCGCGCGGATCGACGGGGCGGGTGAGGTGACCGTCCTGTTCCGGATCGTCCTCCCGCTCTCCAAGGCGGTCCTCGCGGTGGTCGGGCTGTTCTACGCGGTCGGCTACTGGAACAGCTTCTTCAACGCGGTGCTCTACCTCAACGACTCCAGCAAGTTCCCCATCCAGGTGATCCTGCGCAGCTACGTCCTCAACGGCCAGAGCATCAACGCGCAGGCCATGGGCGTCCACGCGGTGCCGCCCGCGACCTCCTTGCAGATGGCCGTGCTGATCATCGCCATCGTGCCCATCTTCTGCGTCTATCCCTTCCTGCAGAAGTTCTTCGTCAAGGGCGTTCTGACCGGGGCGATCAAGGGCTGATCCGCCCGCCCGGACCCCGCCCCACGCACTTCACACACTTCAAGGAGCACCCATGTCCACCAACTTGTCCAGGCGCGGTTTCATGGGCGCGGCGGGGATCGCCGGCCTGACCGCGGCCGGTCTGACGTCCCTGACCGCGTGCGGCAGCGGCGCCACCATCAGCAAGGGCGGAGCCAAGGCGTCCGCCAAGCTGAAGCTCCCGGCGTACGTCGCCGCGCAGACCGCCCCCGCGGACCTCGCGGGCAACGCGGCCGGGCTGGACGCCACGTACCTGCGCTACCCGAAGCAGCTGACCAGGTCCGTGGCCAAGGTGCCCGGCGACGGCAGCCGGATCACGGCCCTCACCGAGACGTTCACGACGCCCGCGCCGCCGCAGGCCAAGAACGCCTACTGGCAGGAGCTGAACAAGCGCCTCGGGGCGCAGTTCGACATGACGATCGTCGTCGACCAGGGCGTCGATGCGTACCTCACCAAGTTCAACGCCATGATGGCCAGCGGCGACATTCCCGACCTGGTCTGGTTCCCGCCGAACCAGGGCATCCAGCGGGTGCCCGAGCTGCTGGACGCCAAGTTCCAGGACCTCACACCGCACCTGTCCGGCGACGCGGTCAAGAAGTACCCCAACCTGGCGAACCTGCCGACCACCGCCTGGAAGACCGCCGTGATCAACGGCAAGATCCGCGGCGTCACCGTCGCCTACGGCTCCATGGGCCAGGTCTACGTCGTCAACGAGGACTTCTGGAGGCCGGTCGGCGGCGCCAAGTTCACCAGCGCCGAGGACTTCCTCGCCAAGGGCAAGGAGCTCCTGGACGCCAAGCGCAACAAGTACGTCCTGGAGCCGGCGTACGTGAACCACGTCGGCATGTTCGGCCAGTGGTTCGGCGCCCCCAGCAGCTGGCGGCTGGAGGGTGGCAAGCTCACCCACATGTACGAGACCGAGGAGTACCAGGAGGCCCTGGCGTTCGGCGTCAAGGTGGCCAAGGCCGGTCTCTTCTGGCCCGACCCCAACCTCTCCACCACCATGGAGAAGATGGCGCAGGGCTCGCTGGGCGCCTACGTGCAGTCCTTCCCCAGCTTCCTGGTGGACGCCAAGACGTACGACTTCCCGTTCGGCGTCATCGTGCCGTTCGCCGCCAAGCCGGGCGCGAAGCCCCGGTACAGCATGGGATACGGCTCCGTCGGCTACACCGCCATCAGCAAGAAGGCCGACGACAAGCGGGTCAAGATGCTGCTGGGCGTGCTGGACTACCTGGCCGCTCCCTTCGGTACCGAGGAGCGGCTGTTCCTCGACAACGGCATCGAGGGCAAGCACTTCACCCGCACGTCCGGCGGCGACGTCGAGCTCACCCCCAAGGGCGAGGCCGAGGCCGTCACCACCGCCATGCCGCTCGCCTTCCTGGCCGCCGGGCCCGAGTACATCTACCTGCCGGGCAAGGCGGAACTGGCCGGCCGGATCCACGGCTGGCAGCAGGAGCTCCTCAAGATCAACCAGTCGAGCCCGGTCAGCGGTCACTTCTCCGACACGTACACCCGCAAGGGCGCCTCGCTCACCACGGCCATGAGCGACATCCAGAAGGACATCATCGCGGGCCGCAAGCCGATCTCGGCCTACAAGGAGGAGCTGCGCAAGTGGCGCTCCGGCGGCGGCGACAAGATACGGGCCGAGTACGAGGCCTCGCTCGCCGGCAAGTAGTCCCTGCCCGCACCATCCGTACGGAACCGCCCGCACCACCAGTACAGACAGAAGGGACCACCGTGTCAGACCTGCGACTCGGCGTCATCGGGCTCGGCCTGCGCCGTTCCATCGCGATGTCCGCCCACCACCCCGGACAGGGTTCGGCGATCACCGCCGTCTGCGACCTCGACCCCGAGGTGCGCCGGCGTGAGGCCGAGCGGTTCGGCACCGATGTCGCGGTCGAGGACTACAAGCTGCTCCTCGGCCGCGACGACCTCGACGCGGTCATCGTCGCCACCCCGGACGACACCCACGAGACCATCGCCATCGACGCGCTCCGGGCCGGCAAGGCCGTCTTCGTCGAGAAGCCGCTCGGCATCACCGTCGAGAGCTGCGACAACGTCCTGCGTGCCGCGTACGAGACCGGGACGCGGCTGTACGTCGGACACAACATGCGCCACATGGGCGTCGTGCGGCTGATGCGCGACATCATCGCCCGCGGCGACATCGGCGAGCCCAAGGCCGTGTGGGTGCGGCACTTCGTGGGCTACGGCGGTGACTACTACTTCAAGGACTGGCACGCCGACCGGACCCGCACCACCGGTCTGCTGCTCCAGAAGGCCGCCCACGACATCGACGTCCTGCACTGGCTGGCCGGCGGCTACACCCGCCGTGTCAACGCGCTCGGCGACCTCCTCGTCTACGGCGACCTGCCGCGGCGCGAACCGGACACCCCGCGCCCGGCGAACTGGCTGCGGGAGTTCGACTGGCCGCCGACGGCCCGCAAGGACCTGCACCACATCGTGGACGTCGAGGACGTCTCGGTGATGAACATGCAGCTCGACAACGGCGTCGTGGCCGCCTACCAGCAGTGCCACTTCACCCCGGACTACTGGCGGAACTACACCGTCATCGGCACCGAGGGGCGTCTGGAGAACTTCGGTGACGGCCCCGGTGACGAGGTCAAGGTCTGGAACACCGGCCCCAGCGGCTACCGCGGCGACGCCGACATCACCTACCGGGTGCCGGACGCCGGTGGCTCGCACGGCGGCGGCGACACCCGGATCATGGAGGAGTTCTGCCGGTTCGTGCGCGACGGGGGCGTCACCGACACCTCGCCGGTCGCCGCCCGGATGAGCGTCGCCGCCGGTGTGCTCGCCACCCGTTCCCTGCGCGAGGGCGGTGCGCCGTACGACGTACCGGCCCTCGACCCCGAGCTCGTCGCCTACTTCGAACGCGGTCAGGTCCGCTAGGAAGACGGCACGAGGCGTTCCGGCGACCTTCGGCGACCGCGCTGTCCGGCGCGGTCACCGGAGGTCGCGGTACGGCTGTTTTCAGCCATGCTCGGTGGGTAATCGGCGCATTCCGGTTTGATGCCCGCCCGAGGGGTGTCGCCCGCGATGGGTGACCTCACCGGGTGCTGTGAAGGTGATTGTCCGAAAGGTGCCCCATGGGGGTGCGAAGTGCCGGTTTCGCAGGGTCACCGAGCCGCCGTGACCGAAGGATGCGAGAGGCGATTTTGCGCCAATGGAAGGCCGTGATGGCCGAGTTCGAACGCATGGCCGGAACGCGGTCGGCATAATCGCGTCCATGTCGATCACGGGTGGAGACGTCGTTGACCTGGGGCGGGGCCTGTACGCATGGCTTCCGCCGAAGCGCGGCTGGGGGCTGGCCAATTGCGGTCTCCTCGTCTCGCCCCGTGGCGCGCTCTGGATCGACACCCCGTACGACGCCGTGCTGGCCGGCCAGTTCCTGGCCGAATCCACGAAGCGGCTGCCCGACGGTGTCTCCATCGACCGGGTGATCGTCACCCACGCGAACGGGGACCACTTCTGGGGCGCGGGCGTGCTCCCGGACGCGGAGATCATCGCGACCCGCGAGGCCCGGGAGCACATCCATTACGAGCCCACGCCGCAGCAGCAGCACGCGCTCGTCACCACCGGCGATCCGGCCACCGCGCTGGGCGCCTACCTCGGACGCCACTTCGGCCCCTTCGACTGGTCCCACACCGAGCCGGTGCAGCCGACCACGTACTTCACCGGGGAGCTCGAACTGACCCTGGGGGAGTACCCGGTCCAGATCTCCGCCCTGCCGTCCGCGCACACCACCGGCGACCTGATGGTCCACCTGCCCGCGCAGAGCGCGGTGTTCAGCGGGGACATCATCTTCTCCTCCACCCCCGCCCGGCCCGGCGACCACCCGGTGCACTGGGCGGGTCCGCTGAGCAACGTGATCGCGGCCTGCGAACGGGTGCTGGCCACCGGCGCGGAGACCGTCGTCCCCGGACACGGACCGGTCCTCGACCGGGCCGGGGTGCGCGATCACATCGTGTACCTGGAGTACGTGCGCGAGCGTGCCCACGCCTTCCACGCCGCCGGGGTTCCGGCCCTCGAAGCGGCCCGCCGGGTCATCGGCGAAGGACGCTATCCGGAGCTGGGCCTCCCCGAGCGGCTGGTGGTGACCATCGGCAGCGAGTACCGGCAGCTCGACGGCTCCGAACTGCCCGGAGTGCTCCAGGTGATGACCGACGTCGCCGTGGTCGCTCAAGAAGTGGAGCAGTCCCGTGAGCCGGCGGGCCCTGCGGAGAAGTAAGCGGAGCTTCCGCCGCCGCTTCGGCCGGAAGACCGATCCGACAACAGAAACGCGGTGACGGCATGGGATGGATCGTGGCGGTGATCGCCGTCGCTGCTGCCGTGGCGGCGGCTGCCCGCGCACAGAACGCGGCCCGCTCGGAGTACCTGGCCCTGACCCGCGTCGAGCTGGCCGAACGACAGTCGAAGGCCGCCGAGGCCCGTACCGCCGCCCTCACCGACGAGATCCGGCAGCTGGCCCGCAAGCGGATACCCGCCGTCGCGCTCGCCCTCTCCCATCCCACCGCCCGGGTGCCCGGACTGCGGGAGGCGGCCGACGTCGACGGCGATGCCGCCCGGTTGCTCACCGAGGCCGTACAGGCCGCCCGCACCGCGGTCGTCGAGGAACGCGGGCGCGTCGACGCGGCCGCCCGTGCGGCGATGCGCGGTACCTCCGCCAAGATCCAGTCCCTGCTCAACCAGTCCCAGCAACTGCTGCACGAGCTCCAGCACGAGTACGACGACCCGCGGATCCTGCAACTGGACTTCCGCAACGAACTGGCGCTGCGGCGCACCCAGTCCACCGCCGTGCTCTGCGACGCCTGGCCGGGGCTCGCCCGCCGGAACTCGCCGCTCGTCGAGATCGTGCTCGGCGCCCAGTCCCGGGTCGCCGGCTACGAACGGATCAAGGTCGCCAACCATCTGCGCGACGAACGGCTCGCGCTCGTGGCCCGCGCCGCCGAGCCCCTCGCGATCGCGCTCGCCGAACTGCTGGCCAACGCCACCGCCTACTCGCACCCGGACACCGATGTCCAGGTGACCGTCCAGCAGAGCGGCGGCCGCGGCGCGTTCCTGGTCGTCGACGACGCGGGCATCGGCATGGACGACGACGCGCTCGACCGGGCCCGCGCCCTGCTGGCGGGTCCGTCCGAAGTGCTCCTGACCGAGCTGGGCGATCCACCGCAGACCGGCTTCGCCGTCGTCGGCCGGCTCGTCGTGCAGTACGGCTTCAGCTGCCACATCGAGGCTTCGCCGTTCGGCGGAATGCGTACGATCCTGCGCGTCCCCGCCCACCTGCTGACCGTGCTGGAGGACGACCGGACCCTCTCCGCCCTCGCCCCGAAGCCGGTGCAGGCACAGGCCACTTCGTCCGCCTCCGCCCCCGCCGGGCCGGAGCCAGCCCCCGCGCCGCGCCCCGCCGGCGGGCACCCCGCCGAACTGCCCAGCCGGCGCCGACGGGCACCACGTCCGACCCCGGCCCGGCCCGCGCCCGCCACCGTCACCCCGGACCGGGAAAAGGTGTCCCGTACACCTGAAGAGGCCGGGGCTTCCTGGGCGGCACTCCAGCAGGGCACCCTCAACGGCAGGAGCACCGCCGGACGGCCGACCGCACCGGCACCGGACGACCCCGCCCCCCAGGACGACCAGAGCGACCGGAACGACCGGAACGACCGGAACGACCGAGGAGACGACGAGACGTGAGCGCCCCCACCCCCACCACCGGTGACCTCGCATGGGTGCTGACCCCCCTGCTGGAACTGCCCGGAGTCCAGCACGCCGTGGTCGCCACCGGTGACGGTCTCGTCGAAGGCGCGTCGCCGGGCCTGGACCGGGCATCCGGCGAACGGGTCGCCGCCATGACCGCCACGCTGCACGCCGCGGCCCGCGCGTTCACGACGGCCTTCACCGACGTCGAGGCGCCGAGCCTGGCCCAGACGGTCGTCGAGTCCGACCAGGGCTTCGCCATCGTCGTACCGGCCGGGAACAACACCACCCTCGCCCTGTTCGCGGAACCCGGAGCCAAGCTCGGCGACATCGCCTACCAGATGCAGGTGCAGGTCACCGCCCTGACCCGGGCGATGAACGCGCCCGCCCGCCAACCGGACACCACCGCCCGGCCATGACCTCCGGCCGCGGACGCCGTCTGATCCCCGCCTATCTGGTCACCGGCGGCCGGACCCGGCCCGCCGGTCCCGCGCTCGACCGGCTCGCCGTACTCGTACGCACCGGCACGGACCTGCCCCCGGACACCGGCTCGGAACAGCGCAGACTGTGCGAGCTGCTCGAACCGGGCGCGCTCACCGTCGTCGAATGCGCGGCCCACCTGGAACTGCCGGTCAGCGCCACCGTCTTCCTGGCCACGGACCTCGCGGCCGCCGGACACCTGCACACCCGACCGCCCATCCCCAGCGCCGGGGAGATCGACCGGTCGCTCGTCGAGAGGCTGCTCGTTGGACTCCGCTCCCTCCACTGACCGGGCCGGCATCGGCTACCTGCCGCCCGCCGCCCGGACCCTGATGAAGCTCGTCGTCACGGGGCCCTTCGGCGTGGGCAAGACCACCCTGATCCGGACGTTGTCGGAGATCGCCACGCTCCACACCGAAGAGGCGATGACCCAGTCCAGCACCCGGTTCGACGACACCGCGGGGCTGCCGGACAAGACCACGACCACCGTCGCCATCGACTTCGGCCGGCTCACCGTCCTCGACGACCTGGTGCTCTACATGTTCGGCACCCCGGGACAGCAGCGCTTCCTTCCGCTCTGGGAGGACATCGCACGCGGCGCGCTCGGCGCACTCGTCCTGGTCGACACCCGCAGGCTCGCCGACTCCTTCGCGGTCATGGACATGGTCGAGGAGCAGGGGCTGCCGTACGCCGTCGCCGTCAACCGCTTCCCCGACGCCCCCGCCCACCCGGACGAGGTCCTGCGCAAACACCTCGACCTCGCCCCCGAGACCCCGCTGGTGCAGTGCGACGCCCGCGAACGCCGCGGCAGCATCGACGCGCTGATCGCGCTGGCCGAGCACGTGCTGACCCGAATGCCCCGGCCCGAGGACCCCTCATGACACCGCCCGTACAGCCGCCGCAGCCCCTCGCGCTGTACGGCCCGGACTTCGCCGCCGACCCGCAGAGCCACTACCGGCGCCTGCGCGCACACGGCCCCCTCGCCCCCGTCCGGCTCGCCCCCGGCATCGATGCCCTCCTGGTCACCGACTACCAGGCCGCCGTCGACCTGCTGCGCGACCCCCACACCTTCACCAAGGACCCGCGCGCCTGGCAGGCCACCGTGCCCGACGACTCACCGGTCCTGCCCATGCTCGGCTACCGGCCCACCGCGCTCTTCAGCGACGGCGACGTGCACACCCGCTACCGCGACGCCATCAACGACAGCCTCGCCCTGATCGAGCCGCACGTCCTGCGGGCCGAGGTCGCCCGGGTCGCCCAGCGGCTCATCGGGGAATTCGCCGCGACCGGCAGCGGCGATCTGATCGCCCAGTACGCCCGACGGCTCCCGGTGCATGTCTTCGTCACCTGGTTCGGTGTCCCGCCGGGCGACAGCGAACGCATCGTCAACGGCATCGCCGGCATGTTCAACTCCGCCGAGGACGCCGCCACCGCGTACGCCGATCTCGTCGAGGTCGTCACCGAGCTGGTCGCCGACCGGCGTGCCAGGCCGCGGCGCGACCTCACCTCGTACCTGCTCGCCCATCCCGCCGATCTCGACAATGACGAGACTGTGCGTCAGATCACTCTGATCATGAGCGCGGGCCACGATCCGACGACCAATCTGATCGGCAACGCGCTGCTGCACATGCTCACCGACGTGCGCTACGCGGGCTCGCTGCACGGCGGCGCGATGACGGCGCACGAGGCGATCGACGAGGTCCTCTGGCACGACCCCCCGCTGGCCAATCTCGCGGCCCACTACCCACGCCACGACACGGAGTTCCACGGCGTCCGGCTGCGCGCCGGACAGCTGGTCCTGGTCTCCTACGCCGCGGCCAACTCCCAGTCGGTGCCCGGACGTTCGGACTCCGGGATCCGGTCCGGGGCCAGTGCCCATCTGGCCTGGTCGGCCGGTCCGCACCGGTGCCCGGCGAAGCAGCCGGCGCTGCTCATCGCCATGACCGCGATCGAGCAGCTGACCAGTCAGCTGTGCGACGCAGAACTGGACGTTCCGGTCAGCGGACTGGAGTGGCGGCAGGGGTCGTTCCACCGCGCGCTGGTCCGGCTTCCGGTACGTTTCACCCCCGTCGACATGACCGCGGAAACGGACCGGCGCGAAGCCGCCGAGAGCGCGTCGGACGGCCCGTCGGCGGTGTCGATCGGCCCGTGAACCGTGTCGGTGGTACGCCGAACGGGTGAGGGACGAGAGAATTGCCCGATGAACAGCGAGCGCAGCCGGCGCAACGCCGACCGAAGCACAGACGGGGTGGTCCGGTGAGCAGGTACGACAGGTACGACGTCACGGACGAGCAGTGGGAGGGGCTTGCCCAGGTCGTGCCTCTGCGCAGCCGGAACGAGTGGCCCTCCCGGGTCGATCACCGCACGGTCCCCGACGAGAGCGCGGAAGCCGAACAGCGGCGCCTCGTCGTGCTGCGGGTCCAGGTCTTCGCGGACGCGCGGGAGGTGGCGGAGTACCTGGTCGCACAGATCCCGGTGCTGCTCGATCTGACCAGCGCGGAGACGGATGTGGCCAAGCGCATCCTGGACTTCACCAGCGGGGTTGTCTTCGGGCTCGGCAGTGGAATGCACCGGGTCGACCGGAATGTCTTCCTGCTGTCACCGGTCGGCATGGAGGTCGAAGGGGTCACGGCGGCGGGCGTACCCGGTTCGTAGGAGGAACGCGGGCGGGGGTGGCCGGGAGGGACCGGCAAGGCAGGTCCGTCCCGTTCGTGCGAACGCCGTGCGGGAACGCCGTGCGGGAACGCCGTGCGGGAACGCCGTCCGGGAACGCCGTGCGGGCGCGACAGTCGCCGCGAAGGTAGCCCGATCGTAGGAAGGTAGTTCAGGCGGAACGGTTCTCCTGCCCGGGGCCTGCTTACGGTCCGCCCATGACTGCACTCCGCCCGGAAACCACCCCCCTTCCACCACTCGCCGGTACGTCCATGTCCGCCGACGCTTCCCTCGCCGCGGGTGCGTCCGCGCCGGGTGGTGCCGCTGCCACCGCCGGTGCGGCCGGTACACCCGTGTCCGCCGTTGCCTCATCCGGTACGTCGGCCCGGCCGGAATCCGTGCTGCGTTCCCGCGGGTCCGTCCGTTCCGCCGGGCCCGTCGTCACCGAACTGCGGCTGTCCGCCTTCGCCTCGCACCGGGGCGCCACCTTCCCCGTCGGCCCCGTCACTCTCTTCGCCGGGCCCGGCGGCAGTGGCAAGTCGAGTGCCCTGCGGGCGTACGAGGCGCTGGCGCGGCTGGGCAGCGGGGACGTGCTCGACGAGGTGTTCCCGGACCCGGCGGGCTGTGTGCCGGAAGGGGCCGCGGCCGATGCCCAGGGCCGCCGAGGATTCCGGATCGGCTGCACGACGGACGGCCCGGCGGGCCCGGTACGGCTCGACGTCGCCGTCCAGACGGAGCCCACCCTCCGCATCGTCGGCGAACGGCTCACCGGTGGCGGCGAGATTCTGCTCACCACCGCGTTGCGCGACCCGGGGCGCTCGACCGTCCAGGCGGCCTGGCACACCGCGGGCGCGGTCCCGGTGACGCGCGCGCCGCTGCCGGACGACCGCCTCGGAACGTCCCTGCTGCCGCTGCGGGTGGCGGGCAGGACCGAGGGGCAGTTACGGGTCCTGGCCGCCGCCGAACAGACGGTCGTGGCCCTGCGGTCGGTCTTCGCCTGCGATCCGCAGCCGTCGCGCATGCGTGCCCCGGTACCGGCGGGCGACGGCCGGCTGCGCAGGGACTGCGGCAACCTCGCGGCCGTGCTGGGGCGTACGCACACGCAGCACGCCCCACGGCATGCCCGGCTGGTCGCGGCCGCCCACGCCGGATGCGCGGGGCCGGTGACCGGGCTCGGTGTGGAGCGGCTCGCGGACGGGTTGCTGTGCGCGGTGGTCGGGCGCGGCGGGGGACGCGTCACGCCGGTCGGCCGGCTCGGCGACGGCGAGTTGAGGTATCTCGCGCTCGCCCTGGTGCTGCTCACCGGCCCCGGGGCGCTCGCGGTGGACGCCGCGGGCGAGGTGCCGTCGGCCATGCAGACGCTCACCGTGCTGGCCGACGGATTCGACCGGGACCTGGACGGACGGCAGTCGCGCGAACTGCTGGATCTGGCGGTGTCGACCGGGGCGGCCGGCCACCTCGGACTGGTGGGGACCGTGACGGAGTCGGGTGCGGCGCGGGCCCGGGAGACGCCCGGGGTGACGGTGGTAGACCTGGAGCCGTGAGAGAACTTGATGTACGGGCCTTGCAGCGACGGCTCGCCGCGTTCGCGGCCGCACGGGACTGGGAGCAGTACCACACCCCGAAGAACCTGGCGGCGGCGCTGAGCGTCGAGGCGTCCGAACTCGTCGAGATCTTCCAGTGGCTGACGCCGGAGCAGTCGGCGCGGGTGATGGAGAGGCCCGAGACGGCGCACAGGGTGGCGGACGAGGTCGCGGATGTGCTCGCGTATCTGCTGCAGTTCTGCGAGGTGCTGGGGATCGACGCGCTGGCGGCGCTGTCGGAGAAGATCGAGCGGAATGAGGCCCGATTCCCGGTGCCGGAGCGCCTGGACACCTCCGAACCCCCGGATCGTCACTCTTCGGAGTGATCGATTTATCCACAGTCGACTTCGTGTCCACAGATTTCCGAATTCCCCTGGCTTTTCGGTGCTGACGCCCTCACTGTGGGTAATGAATGAGTTGAGCGGCTTTTCGTACGGACGGGGGTAACGCATGGAAGCGGAGCGGCTTGTAGGAGTCAGTCGACGTGCGCTGGCGCAGAGCCGGGGCACGCCGGACATCATCGCCGAGGCATGGCAGGCCCAGGCGCTCGCTCAGGCGATCGGCAGTCGGCTCGCCGTGGACGGACCCAAGGAGTTACGGGGCGAGGCGCGCGGGCTCAGTGAAATCGGGGGGAGGAGCAGCGGGGCGCTGGACCACCCGGCGGCGCGGGCCGGGGTGGCACGGGCCGCACAGCTCTCCGCGCTCGCCGAACCGCGGGCGACGCTGACGGGACTGGGCACGCTGCTCGGGGAGGTGGGGATGGCCCTGGTCGGGGTGGCCTGCGAGACCGACGAGCAGGGGCTCTACTGGCAGTGCATGGAGGCGATCGACGCGGCCGACGAGTCCATGGACCGGGTGCACGGAATGCTCCGGCGCCTCGACGAGCAGGAGCGGGAGCGGCAGCAGGATCTGGAGCGCGGCCGGGAGCGGGACGGCCCGTACGGTGCGGTCCGCGGACCGGCGGGCTCGGCGGCGGGCCAGCCGTGACCGTACAGCCCTTCGGCGGCGGCGAGTGGCGGTGGTGGCGCCGAGGAGGGAGGAGGGGAGGAAGGACCGGCGTCCGGAGGTGCAGGATGGGTGCATGGATCTTCGAATCTTCACCGAACCCCAGCAAGGGGCCTCCTACGACACCCTGCTCACCGTCGCCAAGGCGGCCGAGGATCTCGCCTTCGACGCCTTCTACCGCTCTGACCACTACCTCCGCATGGGATCGGGCGACGGGCTGCCCGGCCCGACCGACGCGTGGATCACCCTGGCCGGGCTGGCGCGCGAGACCAAGCGGATCCGTCTCGGCACGCTCATGACCGCGGGGACCTTCCGGCTCCCCGGAGTGCTCGCCATCCAGGTGGCGCAGGTCGACCAGATGTCCGGCGGGCGGGTCGAGCTCGGCCTCGGTGCGGGCTGGTTCGAGGAGGAGCACAGGGCCTACGGCATCCCGTTCCCCAAGGAGAAGTTCGGCCGGCTGGAGGAGCAACTGGCCATCGTCACCGGGCTGTGGGCGACCGAGGTCGGCAAGACGTTCAGCTTCGACGGCACCTACTACCAGCTGACGGATTCGCCTGCGCTGCCCAAGCCGGCGCAGGCCAGGGTGCCGGTCCTGATCGGCGGTCTCGGCGCGAGGCGCACACCGCGGCTGGCCGCCCGGTACGCGGACGAGTTCAATGTCCCCTTCGCTTCGCTGGAGGACAGCGAGAAGCAGTTCGGCCGGGTCGGGGAGGCGGCGAGGGCGGCCGGCCGGGGGCCGGACGATCTGGTGTACTCCAACGCCCTGGTGGTCTGCGTCGGCAGGAGCGATGCCGAGGTGGCACGTCGTGCCTCCGCCATCGGCCGTGAGGTGGCGGAGCTGAAGGAGAACGGCCTTGCGGGCTCGCCCGCCGAGGTGGTCGACAAGATCGGCCGGTACGGCGCGATCGGGTCGTCCCGGATCTACCTCCAGGTCCTGGACCTGGACGATCTGGACCACCTGGAGCTGATCTCCTCCCAGGTCCAGTCCCAGCTCACCTGAGCCGGGAGCGATTCCGGCCCACCCGGGCCGGATGCCGGTTCCGGCCCACCTGAGCCGGCGTCCGTTCCCGGTTCGCCCGCCGCGCCGGAGCCCGGCACCTGAGGGGAGTCACCCGTGCACACCGCCCGGTCGGCCCAGGACCCGCCCGCCCGCGCCCTCGATCAGGCCCTCGCGGAGAGGACGCTCCTGCTCGACGGCGGTCTCTCCAACCAGTTGGAGGCGCAGGGCTGCGATCTGTCCGACGCCCTGTGGTCGGCCCGGCTGCTGGTCGACGGGCCGGGGCAGATCGAGGCGGCGCACGCGGCCTATGTGCGGGCGGGTGCGCAGGTGCTCATCACGGCCGGCTACCAGGCGACGTTCGAGGGATTCGAGCGGCGGGGGATCGGACGGGCCCGGGCGGCGGAACTGTTCGCCCGCAGTGTGCGGCTGGCACGGCGGGCCGCCGGAGGGGTGGAGCGGGAGGTGTGGGTCGCCGCCTCGGTCGGCCCGTACGGGGCGATGCTGGCGGACGGCAGCGAGTACCGGGGCCGCTACGGGCTCTCCGTCCGGGAGCTGGAGCGGTTCCACCGTCCCCGGATCGAGGCGCTGGCCGCCGCCGGGCCCGACGCGCTGGCGCTGGAGACGGTGCCGGACATCGACGAGGCCGAGGCGCTGCTGCGGGCGGTCGAGGGATGCGGACTGCCCGTCTGGCTCTCCTACAGCGTGGCGCGGGACCGGACCAGGGCGGGGCAGCCGCTGGAGACGGCCTTCGCTCTCGCCTCGGGGAACGACCGTGTGCTGGCCGTGGGGGTGAACTGCTGTGATCCGGCGGATGCGGACCGGGCGGTGCGGGTGGCGGCGGAGGTGGCCGGGAAACCGGTGGTCGTCTATCCGAACAGCGGTGAGCGGTGGGATGCCGGGGGCCGGGGGTGGATCGGGGACTCGACGTTCGATCCGGGAAGGGCAAGGGCCTGGCAGGACGCCGGCGCCCGGCTGGTGGGCGGTTGCTGCCGGGTCGGCCCGGACACCGTAGCGGAGCTGGCGGGGCTGCTCGGCGGAACGACGGCAGACGAAGGGAAGCGGGGCGGAGAAGGGGGATGACGGGAACCGAGGGGGCCGCGGGAGCCGAGGGGACGGGCGGGCCGGGGGGACGGGCGGGCCGGCGGCGTCCGGACACATGAAAATGCGCTGGTGGGACGCGAGCGAACCGGACCATACTCGGATGTGTGTTCCTGACGATCAGCACGACCGGCAACCCGGAACGTCCCGCTACCGACCTCGGTTTCCTGCTGCACAAGCACCCAGGGAAGGCGCAGACGTTCTCCACCTCCCACGGCACCGCGCATGTCTTCTATCCCGAGGCATCCGCCGAGCTCTGCACCGCGGCGCTCCTGCTGGAGGTGGATCCCGTGGCGCTGGTGCGGCGCGGCAAGGGCAAGGGCCGTGGCGGCGCCCCCGACGCCGCGCTGGCGCAGTACGTCAACGATCGTCCGTACGCGGCGTCCTCGCTGCTCGCCGTGGCGATGAGCGCCGTCTTCAAGTCCGCTCTGAACGGTGTGTGCCGCGCGCTGCCCGACCGGGTGCAAGCGCCTCTTCCGCTGCGCATCGAGGTACCCGCTCTGCCGGCGCGCGGTGGCGCGGAACTGGTGCGCAAGCTCTTCGGGCCGCTCGGCTGGACGAGCGTGGACGCCGTGGCCGTACCTCTGGACGAGCAGTTCCCGGAGTGGGGGGACTCGCGGTACGTACGGCTGGTGCTGGAGGGCGAGTTGCGACTCGCGGACGCGTTGCGGCAGCTGTACGTCCTGCTGCCGGTGCTGGACGACGCCAAGCACTACTGGGTCGCGCCGGACGAGGTGGACAAGCTGCTGCGGGCCGGTGAGGGCTGGCTGGCCGGCCACCCCGAGCAGAAGCTGATCACCAGCCGCTATCTGTCCCGGCGTTGGGGGCTGACCCGGCAGGCGATGCAGCAGCTCGAACTGGTACGGCTCGCCGAGTCGGACGACCTCGATGTCGAGAGCATCGACAACGCGGTGGACGAGACGACCGACACCGAGGAGAAGCCGGTGCCGCTCGCCGAGCAGCGGCGGACCGCGATCCTCGACGCGTTGCGTGGCGCGGGCGCGAGCCGGGTCCTCGACCTGGGGTGCGGGCAGGGCCAGTTGGTGCAGGCGCTGCTCAAGGACGCGGGCTTCACGGAGATCGTCGGCGTCGACGTCTCCATGCGCGCCCTCACCATCGCCTCGCGCCGGCTGAAGCTGGACCGGATGGGCGAGCGGCAGGCCGCACGTGTCACGCTCCAGCAGGGCTCGCTCACCTACACCGACAAGCGGCTCAAGGGGTATGACGCGGCTGTGCTGAGCGAGGTCGTCGAACACCTCGACCTGCCGAGGCTGCCCGCGCTGGAGTACGCCGTGTTCGGTTCGGCCCGGCCGCGGACCGTGCTCGTGACGACGCCGAACGTCGAGTACAACGTCCGCTGGGAGACCCTCCCGGCCGGACAGGTGCGCCATGGCGACCACCGGTTCGAGTGGACGAGGGCCGAGTTCCGCGCCTGGGCCCGTGAGGTGGCACAGCGGCATGGGTACGGGGTCGGCTTCCTCCCCGTGGGGCCCGACGACCCCGAGGTGGGACCGCCCACGCAGATGGCCGTGTTCACGATGACCGCAGCCGATGGGACCGGAAAGCAGAACGGGAACAAGACCGAGAAGGAGGCGAAAGCCGCATGACCAGTACCTCGCGCACACTGCCGGTGACCGACCTCTGCCTCGTGGTCCTCATCGGAGCCAGCGGTTCCGGCAAGTCCACCTTCGCCCGCAAGCACTTCAAGCCGACGGAGATCATCTCCTCGGACTTCTGCCGCGGCCTGGTCGCCGACGACGAGAACGACCAGAGCGCCAGCCGTGACGCCTTCGACGTCCTGCACTGCATCGCGGGCAAGCGGCTCGCCGCCGGGCGGCTGACCGTCGTGGACGCCACCAGCGTCCAGTCCGAGAGCCGCAGGCAGCTGGTCCAACTGGCCAGGAGCCACGACGTGCTGCCCATCGCGATCGTCCTCGACCTGCCCGAAGAGGTCTGCGTCGCGCGCAACGCGGCCCGCCCCGACCGCGCCGACATGCCGCGCCACGTCATCCAGCGCCACCGCCGCGAGCTGCGCCGCTCGTTGCGCGGCCTGGAGCGCGAGGGCTTCCGCAAGGTGCACATCCTGCGGACCGAGGAGGAGGCGGAGCACGCCGAAGTGGTGCTGGAGCGCCGCTACAACGACCTGCGCCACCTCACCGGCCCCTTCGACATCATCGGCGACATCCACGGCTGCAGTTCCGAGCTGGAGTCCCTGCTCCGCAAGCTCGGCTACGTCGACGGTGCGCACCCCGAGGGGCGCACGGCGGTCTTCGTCGGCGACCTCGTGGACCGCGGCCCCGACAGCCCCGGGGTACTGCGCCGCGTCATGTCCATGGTGGCGGCGGGCAACGCCCTGTGCGTGCCCGGCAACCACGAGAACAAGCTCGGCCGCTATCTCAAGGGCCGCCAGGTCCAGCACACCCATGGACTCGCCGAGACCATCGAGCAGCTGGACCGGGAGGACGAGAAGGACCCGGCCTTCCGGGAGCGGGTGCGGGAGTTCATCGACGGGCTCGTCAGCCACTACGTGCTCGCCGGGGGTGACCTCGTCGTCTGCCACGCCGGACTGCCCGAGAAGTACCACGGGCGCACTTCCGGACGGGTCCGCTCGCACGCGCTGTACGGGGACACCACGGGCGAGACCGACGAGTTCGGCCTGCCCGTGCGCTACCCGTGGGCGGAGGAGTACCGCGGCCGCGCCACGGTGGTCTACGGCCACACCCCGGTGCCCCACACCTCCTGGGTCAACAACACCATCTGCCTGGACACCGGCGCGGTCTTCGGCGGGAAGATGACCGCGCTGCGCTGGCCGGAGCGCGAACTCGTCGACGTACCCGCCGAGAAGGTCTGGTACGAGCCGGTCAAGCCGCTGACCACCGAGGCCCCGGGGGGCCGGGAGGGCCGGCCGCTGGACCTCGCCGATGTGCACGGGCGCCGGATCGTGGAGACCCGGCACCTGGGCCGCATCGCGGTCCGCGAGGAGAACGCCGCGGCGGCGCTCGAAGTCATGAGCCGGTTCGCCGTCGACCCGCGGCTGCTCGGCTACCTCCCGCCGACCATGGCGCCCACCGCCACCTCGCACGAGGACGGCTATCTGGAGCACCCGGCCGAGGCCTTCGCCCAGTACCGGGCGGACGGCGTCACCCAGGTCGTGTGCGAGGAGAAGCACATGGGCTCGCGTGCGGTGGCGCTCGTCTGCCGGGACGCGAACGCCGCCCGCGAGCGGTTCGGCGTGGCGGACACCTCCCGCGCCCCGGGCGGTGGGGGAGGCCCGACCGGGGCGCTGTACACCCGCACCGGACGGCCGTTCCTCGACGACGTCGCACTCACCGAGGTGATCCTCGACAGGCTGCGCACCGCCGTCAGCGCCGCCGGACTCTGGGAGGAGTGGAACACCGACTGGGTGGTGCTCGACGCCGAGCTGATGCCGTGGTCCCTCAAGGCGGCCGGGCTGCTGCGCACGCAGTACGCCGCGGTCGGCGCCGCCTCCGGCGCCGTCCTCCCGGAGGCCGAAGCAGCTCTCGCGGCAGCGGCGGCCCGTGGCGTGGACGTGGGCACGCTCGCGGAACGCCAGCGGGGGCGGGCCGAGGACGCGGCCGCGTTCACCGAGGCGTACCGCCGCTACTGCTGGAGCACCCAGGGGCTGGACGGGGTGCGGCTCGCGCCGTTCCAGATCCTCGCAGTGCAGGGCCGTTCACTGGCCTCCGTACCGCACGACGAGCAGCTGGCCTGGCTCGACCGGCTGGTGGAGCACGACCCGACCGGGCTGCTCCAGGTCACCCGCCGGCTCGTCGTCGACACCGGTGACGAGGCGTCGGTACGCTCCGGCGTCGACTGGTGGCTGGAGATGACCGGACGCGGCGGCGAAGGCATGGTCGTCAAGCCGCTCGCCGCGCTCGTACGGGACGGCAAGGGCAGGCTGGTCCAGCCGGGCATCAAGGTGCGCGGCCGGGAGTACCTCCGGATCATCTACGGCCCCGAGTACACCCGCCCGGAGAACCTGGAGCGGCTGCGCGGCCGGTTCCTGGGCCACAAGCGTTCGTTGGCGCTCCGGGAGTACGCGCTGGGACTCGAAGCACTGGACCGGCTGGCCGACGGGGAGCCGCTGTGGCGGGTGCACGAGGCGGTGTTCGCGGTGCTGGCCCTGGAGTCGGAGCCGGTCGACCCCCGGCTGTAGGGTGCGGCGTCAGCGGGTTCTCCGGTGGGACCAACAGTGAGATCAACGGAAAACCCGCTGGCGATTCACCGGGTGAACGGCGCTCCGCACGGTGAGGATGGAGACATGGGATTCCACGTCGACTCCGAGGCCGGGCGGCTGCGCCGCGTCATCCTGCACCGCCCCGATCTGGAACTGAAGAGGCTCACCCCCAGCAACAAGGACGCACTCCTGTTCGACGACGTGCTCTGGGTGCGCCGCGCCCGGCAGGAGCACGACGGCTTCGCGGACGTGCTGCGCGACCGCGGAGTGGAGGTGCACCTCTTCGGCGATCTGCTCCGTGAGTCGCTGGACATCCCGGTGGCCAGGCGGCTGGTCCTGGACCGGGTCTTCGAGGAGAAGGAGTACGGCCCGCTCGCCACCGAGCATCTGCGGGCCGCCTTCGAGGAGTTGTCCAGCGCCGAGCTGGCCGGGGCGCTGGTCGGCGGGATGACCAAACGGGAGTTCCTGGAACGGCACAGCGAGCCGACCTCCGTCCGCTTCCACGTCATGGACCTGGACGACTTCCTGCTCGGCCCGCTGCCCAACCACCTCTTCACCCGGGACACCTCGGCCTGGATATACGACGGCGTGTCCATCAACGCGATGCGCTGGCCGGCCCGGCAGCGCGAGACCGTCCACTTCGAGGCGATCTACCGCCACCACCCGCTCTTCACCGGTCCGGAAGCAGGGGCCTTCCACCACTGGTCGGAAGGGCAGGACGACTACCCGTCCACCATCGAGGGCGGCGACGTATTGGTCATCGGCCACGGCGCCGTACTCATCGGGATGAGCGAGCGCACCACCCCGCAGGCGGTGGAGATGCTGGCCCGAGGGCTGTTCGACGCCGGTTCGGCGCGCACGATCGTGGCGCTCGACATGCCCAAGCGCCGGGCGTTCATGCACCTCGACACGGTCATGACGATGATCGACGGCGACACCTTCACCAAGTACGCGGGCCTGGGCATGCTCCGTTCGTACACCATCGAGCCCGGTGACGGGCCGAGGGACCTGAAGGTCACCGACCATCCGCCCGAGCACATGCACGACGCGATAGCGCACGCCCTGGGCCTGGACTCGATCCGGGTCCTCACGGCCACTCAGGACGTGCACGCCGCCCAGCGCGAACAGTGGGACGACGGCTGCAATGTGCTGGCCGTCGAGCCGGGCGTCGTGGTCGCGTACGAACGCAACGCGACCACCAACACCTATCTGCGCAAGGAGGGCATCGAGGTCATCGAGATCCGCGGGAGCGAACTCGGGCGGGGACGGGGCGGCCCCCGCTGCATGAGCTGCCCCGTGGTGCGCGACCCGGTGTAGTCCCGGGGGACGCGGTACAGCGGCGGGCAGGGGGCGGCGCGAGGAAGGCGCTCCGTATAGCGATGCATTGTGTCGTATAGACTTCCAAAGTCACCGTACGTGCGATCCTCGCCCTACCCAGGAGCAGTCCCATGGCCATAGACCTCGCAGGCCGCCACTTCCTCAAGGAGCTGGACTTCACGGCCGAGGAGTTCCGCGGCCTGATCGATCTCGCGGCCGAGCTCAAGGCCGCCAAGAAGTCGGGGACCGAAGCGCAGCGGCTGCGCGGCAAGAACATCGCGCTCATCTTCGAGAAGACCTCGACCCGCACCCGCTGTGCCTTCGAAGTGGCCGCCGCCGACCAGGGTGCGTCCACGACGTATCTCGACCCCTCCGGTTCGCAGATGGGCCACAAGGAGTCGGTGAAGGACACGGCCCGCGTCCTCGGCCGGATGTTCGACGGCATCGAGTACCGGGGCGACAGCCAGGCGGCCGTCGAGGAACTGGCCGCCCACGGCGGCGTTCCGGTCTTCAACGGACTCACCGACGACTGGCACCCGACCCAGATGCTCGCCGACGTCCTCACCATGACCGAGCACAGCGAGAAGCCGCTGGAGCGGATCGCCTTCGCCTACCTCGGCGACGCCCGCTTCAACATGGGCAACTCCTACCTGGTCACCGGCGCGCTGCTGGGTATGGACGTGCGGATCGTCGCGCCGAAGCCGTACTGGCCGGCCGAGGAGATCGTCGCCGAGGCCCGCCGGGTGGGCGGGGTGAGCGGTGCGACCATCACGCTCACCGAGGACATCGCCGAAGGCGTCGAGGGGGCGGACTTCGTCGCCACCGATGTCTGGGTCTCCATGGGGGAGCCCAAGGAGGTCTGGGGCGAGCGTATCGAGGCCCTCGCGCCGTACGCCGTGACCATGGACGTCCTGCGCGCCACCCGCAACGCCGACGTGAAGTTCCTGCACTGCCTCCCCGCCTTCCACGACCTCGGCACCGAGGTCGGGCGGGAGATCGCGGCGGCCCATGGGCTGACGGAGCTGGAGGTCACCGACGAGGTCTTCGAGTCCGCGCACTCGGTCGTCTTCGACGAGGCCGAGAACCGGATGCACACGATCAAGGCCGTCCTGGTGGCAACCCTGGCGGGCGTGCCGGGCGACGCGACCCCGGCGGCCGCGAGCTGACGACTGCGACTGCGGCAGTGACTGCATGATCATGCGCCCAATTGGGTGAACATGCGCGAAGGCGACTAATATGGTGCCTCTTGGTGGGGTTCGAGCTCGCACGCTCGAACCCCACTTTCGTGCGTGCCACCCACGGTGCCCGGAGCCCCCCACAGGCGCCGGGGCGCACCTCCCCCCACATGCTCCACCAGAGAAGAGACCCCCCCGTGAGCCCGCTGCGCCCACCGAGCCCCCCGCGCCCGTCCGGGCCGCGCATCAAGAGCCCTCACCAGCTGATCGCCGAGTCCGGCGCCGACCTGGAGGGGCACGGCCTCAAGCGCACCATGGGCCTCTTCCAGCTGGTGTGCTTCGGGGTCGGCGCCGTCGTCGGCACCGGCATCTTCGTCGGCCTCTCCGACAGTGTCGCCGAGGCGGGCCCCGCCGTCGTGCTGTCCTTCGTGCTCGCGGCGATCACCTGCATCTTCACCGCGTTCTCCTTCGCCGAGCTGGGCAGCGCGATCCCGGTCTCCGGCAGCTCCTACTCCTTCGCCTACGCGACGCTCGGCGAGCGCGTCGCCTTCCTCGTCGGCTGGTGTCTGCTGCTGGAATACGGCGTCTCGGTCTCGGCGGTCGCCGTCGGCTGGAGCCAGTACGTCAACGAGCTGCTGAACAGCCTGTTCGGCCGGCAGCTGCCCGCGGCCCTCTCGGCGGGACCGGGCGACGGCGGAGTGATCAATCTGCCCGCCGTCCTGGTGGTCACGATGGCCGCCACCCTGCTGGTGCGCGGTGTCCGGGAGAGTGCGGGGGCCACCACCGCGATGGCGGTCCTCAAGATCACCATTCTGGTCATGTTCTGCGGCATCGCGTTCACGGCCTTCGAACACGGGAACCTCACGCCGTTCCTCGCCCACGGGGCGGGCGGGGTCACCGCCGGTGCGTCGCTCGCGTTCTTCTCGTACATCGGCTTCGACGCCATCACCACCGCGGGCGAGGAGGTCAGGAACCCGCGGCGGAACATCCCGATCGCGATCCTGATCTGCATCGGTCTGGTCACCCTGCTCTACTGCGCCGTCGCGCTCGCCGCCATCGGAGCACTCGGCCCGAAGGCCGTCGCCGGCCGGCCGGCCGCGCTCTCGATCGTCGTCGACCAGGTCACCGGCTCGAACGTCGGCGGCGGGGTCATCGCCTTCGGGGCGGTCGTCGCGATCGCGTCCGTCGTGCTCGCCGTGATGTACGGACAGACCCGCATCCTGATGTCGATGTCCCGCGACGGCCTGATTCCGCGGATCTTCGAGCGGGTCTCGCCGCGGACGGCGACGCCGGTCGCCAACACCTGGATCGTGGCCGTCGTCTTCGCGGTCCCGGCGGCCTTCTCCTCGCTCGACGTGGTGGTGAACCTGACGACCATCGGCGCGCTCGCCACCATGGTCGCGGTGAACATCGCGGTCATCGTGCTGCGCCGCCGCAACCCGGAGGTGACCGGCTCGTTCCGGGTGCCGCTCTACCCGCTGAGCCCGCTCCTGGGGGTCGGCTTCTGCCTCTACCTGATGTACGGGACGGGCTGGGCGACCTGGGTGCAGTTCGCCGCCTTCCTGGCCGTCGGTGCGACGGTGTACGCCTTCTACGGCCGTGGCCGCTCCCGGCTGGCCGCTGCGGAGGCGGGGTGACCGGGGGCCCGGGGTGATGTGCGGGCGGCCGGTCAGCTCCGGGGCGCAGGGGACGGCAGGGTGAACCACACGGCCTTGCCGTGCTCCGTCGTGCGGTGACCGCACGAGGAGCTGAGCGTCCGGATCAGCAGCAGACCCCGGCCGTGCTCCTGCCAGGGGTCCGGCTCACCGCCGGGCCGCGGATGGGAGAGATCGCCGGGCGGGGCGGGGTCGCGGTCGTGCACCTCCACCTGGCAGCCGGTCGGCAGCAGCTCCACCACCAGCTCGATCGGCTCCTCGCCGCGCGTGTGCTCCACCGCGTTGGTGACCAGTTCGGCGGTGAGGAGCTCGGCGGTGTCGGAATCGGCCGGTGCGTCGATGTCCGCCAGGGCCGTACGGATCAGGGCGCGGGCGACCGGTACGGCGACCGTCGAGTGCGGCAGGGCAATCCGCCAGGAGGCGGGAAGGGGGACATCGGGGGGCACAGCGGCGTTTCCGTTCCGGAGTTCGCGGGCTTTCTGGACGACAGCTCTTCTCGGTTTCAACCTTACGAAGTGCAACGAGTCGGACAAGGGTCTGCCGACCGGAATGAAAGGGACGTTCGGCACTGCGTTCTCACACTCCTCGTCTCGCGATTCTCCCGCTCCACGTATCGCGCGCTCGTGACGGGAGTCACGCGCGAGTGATAAGTTCGGTCGCAGGTAGTTGCAGGCAGCGGCCCGACGGCTGAAGGGGAGCCCCCTCCATGAGTCCGTTTCCCAGCTCCGCCCCCCGTACGGACGACTGGCGTCATCTCCGGCTGACGACGGACGACGGAGTTGCCACCGTCACCCTCGCCCGTCCCGAGAAACTCAACGCGCTGACCTTCGGCGCCTACGCCGACCTGCGTGATCTGCTCGCCGAGCTGTCCCGCGAACGCACCGTGCGCGCTCTGGTGCTCGCGGGAGAGGGCCGCGGTTTCTGCTCGGGCGGCGATGTCGACGACATCATCGGCGCGACACTCGCCATGGACACCGCCCAGCTCCTCGATTTCAACCGCATGACCGGGCAGGTGGTGCGGGCCCTTCGTGAAACCCCCTTCCCCGTCATCGCCGCCGTACACGGCGTGGCCGCGGGCGCTGGTGCGGTTCTCGCGCTGGCCGCCGACTTCCGGATCGCGGACCCGTCCGCCCGCTTCGCCTTCCTCTTCACGAAGGTCGGCCTCTCCGGCGGCGACATGGGCGCCGCCTACCTGCTGCCGCGCGTCGTCGGCCTCGGCCACGCCACCCGGCTGCTGATGCTCGGCGAACCGGTCCGGGCTCCCGAAGCGGAACGGATCGGGCTGATCAGCGAACTGACCGAAGAAGGCGGGGCGGATGTACGCGCGGCGGCGCTCGCCCGCCGCCTCGCCGACGGACCGGCCCTCGCCCTCGCCCAGACCAAGGCGCTGCTCACCGCCGAACTCGACATGCCGCTCGCCGCCGCGGTCGAGATGGACGCCGCGACCCAGGCCCTGCTGATGCACGGCGAGGACTACGCCGAATTCCATGCCGCCTTCACCGAGAAGCGGCCGCCGAAGTGGCAGGGCCGGTAGCGCGATGCCACCCGACACGAGCGCGACCGACCCGAGCGCGACCGACCCGGGACCGTCCGCCACGAAGCCGCCCGGCACAGGCCCGTCCGGCACGGCGGTGACGGCGCCCGGTGCAAGCCCGTCCGGCGCGGCGGTGACGGCGCCCGGCGCAGGCCCGTCCGCCACGAAGCCGCCCGGCGTGAAACGGATCGCCGTCATCGGCGGCGGGCCCGGCGGGCTCTACGCCGCTGCCCTGCTCAAGCGGCTCGATCCGGAACGGGACATCACCGTCTGGGAGCGCAACGCCCCGGACGACACCTTCGGATTCGGCGTCGTCCTCTCCGACGAGACCCTCGGCGGCATCGAGCATGCCGACCCCGTCGTCCACCGGGCCCTCCAGGACGAGTTCGTACGGTGGGACGACATCGACATCGTCCACCGCGGTGTGACCCAGACCTCCGGGGGCCACGGCTTCGCGGCGCTGGGCCGCCGCAGGCTCCTGGAGATCCTGCACGAACGCTGCGACTCCCTCGGCATACGCCTCCGCTTCCGCACCGGGGCCCCGCCGGCCGCCGAGCTGGCCGCGACCCACGACCTGGTGATCGCCGCCGACGGAGTCCACAGCCTCACCCGCGCCGCGCACGCCGAAACCTTCGGTCCCCGCCTCACCGACCACCGCTGCCGCTACATCTGGCTCGCCGCCGACTTCGCCCTCGACGCCTTCCGCTTCGAGATCGCCGAGACCGCGTACGGGGTGATGCAGCTCCACGCCTACCCCTTCTCGACCGGCTCCTCCACCGCCATCGTCGAGATGCGCGAGGAGGTCTGGCGGGCCGCCGGATTCGACACCTGCGACGTCGAGCACTCGACCGTGCGCTGCGCCGAGATCTTCACCGAGGCGCTCGGCGGCCGGCCGCTGCGCTCCAACCACTCCTCCTGGCTCACCTTCCGCACCGTCGTCAACGACCGCTGGTCGCACGGCAACACGGTTCTCATCGGCGACTCCGCCCACACCGCGCACTTCTCCATCGGCTCCGGCACCAAACTCGCCGTCGAGGACGCCCTCGCGCTCGCCGCCTGCATCGAGGAACAGCCCGACCTGCCCGCCGCGCTGTCCGCGTACGAGGCCGAGCGCCGCCCGGTCGTCGAATCGACCCAGCGGGCCGCCGCGGCCAGCCTGCGCTGGTTCGAGGAGCTCGGCACCCATGTCGACCAGCCGCCCCGCCAGTTCGCCTTCAACCTCCTCACCCGCAGCCGCCGTGTCACCCACGACAACCTGCGGCTGCGCGACGCCTCCTTCACCGCCGCCGTCGAGGAGGAGTTCGGCTGCGCCCCGGGCACCCCGCCGATGTTCACCCCGCTGAGGCTGCGCGGCCTCCACCTCCGCAACCGCGTCGTCGTCTCGCCCATGGACATGTACTCGGCCGTCGACGGCGTCCCGGACGACTTCCACCTCGTCCACCTGGGCGCACGCGCGCTCGGCGGCGCCGGGCTCGTCATGACGGAGATGGTGTGCGTCAGCGCCGAGGGCCGCATCACCCCCGGCTGCACCGGCCTCTACACCCCCGAACAGGCCGCGGCCTGGACCCGGATCACCGACTTCGTCCATGCGAGCGCGCCCGGGACGGCCATCGGAGTCCAGCTCGGCCACTCCGGACGCAAGGGCTCCACCAAACTCATGTGGGAGGGCATCGACCAGCCACTCGACGACGGCAACTGGCCGCTCACCGCCGCCTCCCCGATCCCGTACACGGACGGCGTCAACCAGGTCCCGCACGCCCTGGACCGAGCCGGACTCGACGCCGTACGCGAACAGTTCGCAGCGGCGGCCCGGCGCGCCGACCGCTGCGGCTTCGACCTGCTGGAGCTCCACTGCGCCCACGGCTATCTGCTCTCCGGCTTCCTCTCGCCGCTCACCAACCACCGCGCCGACCAGTACGGCGGACCGCTGCACAACCGGCTCCGTTTCCCCCTCGAAGTCTTCGACGCGGTCCGCGCCGCCTGGCCCGACGACCGGCCCATGACCGTCCGCATCTCCGCCACGGACTGGGCCGAGGGGGGCACGACGGCCGAGGACGCCGTCGAGATCGCCCGCGCCTTCGTCGCCCACGGAGCCGATGCCATCGACGTCTCCACCGGCCAGGTCGTCCCCGACGAGCACCCGGAGTTCGGCCGCTCCTACCAGACCCCGTACGCCGACCGGATCCGCAACACACTGTGCGTGCCGGTCGTCGCGGTCGGCGCGATCTCCTCCTGGGACGACGTCAACTCCCTGCTGCTCGCGGGCCGGGCCGACCTCTGTGCCCTGGCCCGCCCCCATCTCTACGACCCGCACTGGACGCTGCACGCGGCGGCCGACCAGGGCTACAGCGGACCGGGCGCGCCCTGGCCGCTCCCGTACCGGGCGGGCAGCCGCACCCCGCCGACGGGCCGTACGGACGCACCGAAGCCCCGGCTCACTCTGGGGTGACGGACGGGCACGCGGGGCGGAGGCACGGGGGCCGGGGCCCGTGACGGCCGACGGTGATCCAGCGGCCACGCCGGTGCGGGCGGTCCGCTCACCGCTCCTCCACCACGCTGATCAGCAGCCGGTCCGAGACCGCCCGGTAGCCGATGCGCCGGTACACGCCGTTGCTGGTCGGGTTCGCGAGATCGGTGAAGAGCAGCACCTCCTGTGCGCCGGCCTCCCGTGCCGCCCGGCTGACCTCCGCCGTCACCGCGGCCGCGTACCCCCGGCCGCGGTACTCGTGCGGCGTGTAGACCGCCGCGACCCGTACCGTGCCCGCGATCCGCGGTGAGAGGCCCGCCATCGACACCGGGACGCCGTCGTCCTCCCAAAGGGTCAGCCTGCCGGACGCCGTCCGCTCGTCCAGGATCCGTTCGGCATGGGTGCCGGGCTGGCCGACCTGGTCGGCGAACGCGAGATGCCAGCGCACCAGCAGCTCCCGGTCCGCGGCGACGGCGGCCCGGGGCCTCCCCGACGGGGCCGGGGAAGGCGGAACCAGAGTCTCCAGCCGGTAGAGCCGCTGCTCCTGGTCGACCCGGTGGCCGGGCCACAGGGCGGCCAGCGCCTCGGCGGTGGACCGGTCCGCGTTGATTCCGGTCAGGGGGAGCGCGGCGGCGAGCGGGGCGACCGCCTCCGGGGCGACGGTTCCCAGCAGCGGCGGATACGGCGGGGTCTGCACCAGCGTCCCCGCGACCTCGCCGTCCGCCCCGCGCCACCAGCCCAGCAGCGGGGCGGCGTCGCCGTAGGCGTGCGGGCCGTTGGTGCGCAGGGTCGCGGTGACGGTGAGAACCAGGGTGTTGTCGGCGGGCCGGGCGGCCAGCGAGGCGCCCGCCGCATCGAGAAAGACATCGACGTCATCGGTGAAGGTCCAGGGCATGCCTCATCCTGCCGGGTGTCCGCGGGGGGCGGCACCCGTATTTCCGGGCCGGCCGTCTCGTCGGGTCTTCGGACCGGGTCATCCGTCCCGCAGCCGGAAGCGCTGGAGCTTCCCGGTGGCCGTCCGGGGGAGTTCCGGCAGGAATTCGACGACGCGCGGGCACTTGTGCGGGGCCAGCTCGCCCTTCATGTACGTACGCAGCTCGTCGGCCGAAAGCTCCGTGCCCTCGCGCAGCACCACGTATGCCACCACGATCCGGCCGCGCAGCTCGTCCGCCCGGCCCACCACCGCGGCCTCGGCCACCGCGGGGTGGCGCAGCAGGGCGTCCTCGACCTCGGGGCCCGCGATGTTGTAGCCGGAGGAGATGATCATGTCGTCGGCGCGGGCGACGTAGCGGAAGTAGCCGTCCGCGTCGCGCACATAGGTGTCGCCGGTGAGATTCCAGCCGTGGGCCACGTAGTCCCGCTGGCGTTCGTCGGCGAGATAGCGGCAGCCGACCGGACCGCGTACGGCGAGGAGTCCGGGCTCGCCGTCCGGCACCTGTCTGCCCTCGTGGTCCAGCACCCGGGCCTGCCACCCGGGCACGGGCATGCCGGTGGAACCGGGGCGGATCGCGTCGCCGGCGGCGGAGATGAAGATGTGCAGCAGCTCGGTGGCGCCGATGCCGTTGATGATGCGCAGACCCGTCCGTTCGTACCAGGACCGCCAGGTGGCGACCGGGAGGTTCTCGCCGGCCGAGACGCAGCGGCGCAGCGCGCTCAGATCGTGCTCGTCGAGGTGGTCGAGCATCACGCGGTACGCGGTCGGCGCGGTGAACAGCACCGAGACACGGTGGGCGGCGAGCGCGGGCAGCAGCTGCGCCGGGCCGGACCTTTCGAGCAGCAGGGCACTGGCACCCGCCCGCAGCGGGAAGACCACCAGACCACCGAGCCCGAAGGTGAACCCGAGCGGCGGACTGCCCGCGAAGACGTCGTCGGGCGTGGGGCGCAGCACATGGCGCGAGAACGTGTCGGCGACGGCGAGCACGTCCCGGTGGAAGTGCATGCAGCCCTTGGGGCGTCCGGTGGTGCCCGAGGTGAAGGCGATCAGCGCGACATCGTCCGCTGCCGTGTCCACCGGCCGGTACGGCCCCGGCCTGGTCTCGGCCAGCCGGAGCAGATCGTCCGGGGCGTCACCTCCGTACGCCGTGATCCGCAGCCCCGGCACCTGAGCCCCCACCAGGTCGTCGACCGACCGGATGTCGCACAGCGCGTGGCTCACCCGGGCGATCGAGCAGATGGTGGCGAGCTCGGCGGACCGTTGCTGGGCCAGCACCGTGACGGCGATCGCGCCCGCCTTCAGCACCGCGAGCCAGCAGGCGGCCAGATGGGGTGTGGTGGGGCCGCGCAGCAGGACGCGGTTGCCGGGGACGACCCCCAGACCGGACGTCAGGACGTGGGCGATCCGGTCCACCCGGTCCCGCAGCTCCCCGTAGCTCCAGACCCCGCCGTCGGGGGTACGGAAGGCGGGGCGGTCGGGGCCGAGGCGGTCGGCCGTGCGGTCCAGCAGTTCGGCCGCGCAGTTGAGGCGGGCCGGGTACCGCAGTTCGGGAAGGTCGAAGAGCAGTTCCGGCCACTGGTCCGTGGGTGGCAGGTGCTCCCTGGCGAACGTGTCGAGGTGCGCTGAGGTCTTCGGTTCCATGACGGATCGCCCCCTTGTCGCTTCTGGAGCGTATCGTTTGAGTGACGGTAGTCAACGGTCCGCGATAAGACGAGAAGACGAGACGCGACAAGAGAGGCGCCGGTATGACGGCATTCTCGCTCGATCCGGCACAAACCGCTTGGTGTGAGGAGTTGAGAGTCCTTGCCGAGCAGCAACTGCGCCCCCTCGCCGAGAAAGGCGACCCGGGCCGTGTCAACCGCCCCCTGATCGCCGCACTCGGCGAGTCGGGCCTCCTCGACCGGCTGCTGAGTTCCGGCGCCCTCGACCTCTGCCTCCTCCGCGAGTCCCTGGCCCGCGGCTGCACGGAGGCCGAGACGGCACTGGCCCTCCAGGGCCTCGGCACCCACCCCGTGCTCCGGGCGGGAACCCCGGCCCACCGCGAGCGCTGGCTCCCCGAAGTGCGCGCGGGCCGCGCCGTCGCCGCCTTCGCACTGAGCGAACCGGGCGCGGGCTCCGACGCGGCGGCCCTCGCCCTGAAGGCCGAACAGGCGCCCGGCGGCTGGCGGCTGACCGGCGAGAAATGCTGGATCTCCCAGGCGCCCGAGGCCGACTTCTACACCGTCTTCGCCCGCACGACCCAGGGCGCCGGATCCCGTGGCGTCACCGCGTTCCTGGTCCCCGCCGACCGGCCGGGGCTGACCGGCACGGCCCTCGACATGCTCTCCCCGCACCCCATCGGGGCGCTGGTCTTCGACGGCGTCCCGGTCACCCCCGACGATGTGCTCGGCGAACCGGACCGCGGCTTCCGGGTCGCGATGGACACCCTCAACCTGTTCCGCCCCAGCGTCGGCGCGTTCGCCGTCGGCATGTCCCGCGCCGCCCTCGACGCCACGGTGACGCACACCGCCCGGCGTACGGCCTTCGGGGGCCCGCTGAAGGACCTTCAGGCCGTCTCCCACCAGGTGGCCGAGATGGCCACCCGTACCGAAGCCGCCCGGCTCCTGGTGTACGCGGCCGCCGCCGCGTACGACGCGGGCGAGGCAGGCGTACCGTGCCGCGCGGCCATGGCGAAGCTGTACGCCACCGAGACCGCGCAGTACGTCGTCGACACCGCCGTCCAACTGCACGGAGCCCGCGCCCTGCGCCGCGGCCACCTCCTCGAACACCTCTACCGGGAGGTCCGTGCCCCACGGATCTACGAGGGCGCCAGCGAGGTCCAGCGCACGATCATCGCCAAGGAGCTGTACGCGAACCGGGAGGCGTCCGCATGAGTCCGGTCCACCGGATCAACCCCACCGAGCTGTCGCCGCCCGCGGGCTTCTCGCACGCCGTCACGGTCACCGGCGGCCAACTGGTCTTCCTGGCCGGGCAGACCGCCCTCGACCAGGACGGCAAGGTCGTCGGCGCGGGCCTGCCCGAGCAGTTCGCGACGGCGCTCACCAATCTGCTCACCGCCCTGCGCGCGGCCGGCGGCGCCCCGGCGGACCTGGCCCGGGTCACCGTGTACGCCACCGACGTGGCCGACTACCGCGCCCACGCCGGGGAACTGGGCCGGATCTGGCGGCGGTTGGCGGGCCGCGACTATCCGGCGATGGCGGTCATCGGCGTGGCGAGGCTCTGGGACGAACAGGCGCTGGTCGAGATCGACGGGGTGGCGGTACTGCCGTGAACGGGCCGGAGGGGCCGGACCCACCGGGTCCGGCCCCTCCGGTGACGCGCCGATCGGCGCGGGCCGGTGCGGACGGATGCGCTCCGGCGCCGACCGGCGGGGATCAGTACGGCTTCACCAGCACGTGCGCCGCGCCGGGAATGCCGACCTTCAGCAGCTCGTCCTCCTCGGGCGTGGTCTCGCTGCCCGTCTCCGCCTTCAGCACCGCACGGGACATGGCCTGCACCCACATGGCCCGGGGCCGGCGGCGCGCCTCCCACGATTCGAGGGCCGCGGCCACGTCGGCCTCGGCGTCCAGCGACTCGGCGAGCACCAGCGCGTCCTCGACGGCCATCGCCGCGCCCTGCGCGATGTGCGGGGTGGAGGCGTGCGCGGCGTCACCGGCCAGCACTACCCGGCCGACGTGCCACGGCTCCTCGACCGTCACCTGGGAGATCCGCGAGTACACCACCGCGGTCGGGTCGGTGACCGTGGCCAGCGCCTCGGCGACCGGCCCGGAGAACATCGCCAGCCGCTCCGTGAGCTGCTCGTGGGCCCGCTCCGGGTCCGGGCGGAAGTCCTCGGACTCCGCGAACACCGCGCCCAGGTACATCAGTTCCTCGGTGATCGGCGTGAGCAGCGCCTTCGCCTCCTTGCCCGCGGTGCCCATCACCACACCCCGTACCCCGGGCTGCCGGGGTACGGTCACCCGCCAGTTGGCGAAACCGGTGTACTCGGGGACGTAGCGGTCCCCGTACAGCCGGGTGCGCAGCGGCGAACCGATGCCGTCGAAGCCGACCACCAGGTCCCAGCGGCCGGTGGAGCCGTCGGAGAGGGTGACGTCCACGCCGGAGCCGTCGTCGGCCAGCTCGGTGATGGTGGTGCCGAAGCGGACGGTGGCCCCGGCGGCGACCGCTGCGGTGTTCAGCACCCGGGCGAGGGCCGGGCGCGGGATGCCGTTGTTGGAGGGCGCGTCGCCCATCCTCGGCTGCGGTATCTCGGCGAGCGTGGCGCCGGCCGGGTCGGCGATGGTCAGGATCTCCCACTCGAAGCCGGCCTTGAGGCAGTCGTCGAGCACCCCGATCTCCCGCATGACGTGCAGGGCGTTGGACGGCTGGATGATGCCGACACCGAGCGCTTCCAGTGCGTCGCGGAGCTCGGCGACCTCGACGGTGTGGCCGCGCCGGGCCAGCGCGGTGGCGAGGGTGAGCCCGCCGATGCCGCCGCCGTGAATCAGGACGCGCAGGGGTGATGCCATCTCAGATCTCTCCAGAACGAGAAGAAGTACGGAAGGTACGGGGGAGTGAACGGTCAGCCGACCGCGGCGGGCAGGCTCATCAGGTGGTCCACCAGGGCCAGCAGCACGTCCCGTCCGAACGGCCGCTCGCGCACGTCGCCGATCAGCAGCGGAACGTGCGGATCGAGGTCGAGGGCGGCTCTGATCTCGTCCGGCGTGCGGGTGTTGTGGCCGTGGAAGCAGTTGATCGCGACCACGAACGGGATGTCCCGGCTCTCGTAGAAGTCGATCGACGCGAAACTGGTCTCCAGCCTGCGGGTGTCGGCGATCACCACACCGCCGAGCGCCCCGTTGACCAGGTCGTTCCACATGAACCAGAAGCGTTCCTGGCCGGGGGTGCCGAAGAGGTAGACCACCAGCTCGGAACTGACCGTGATCCGGCCGAAGTCCAGGGCCACGGTGGTCGTGTCCTTCTGACCGACACCGGCCAGGTCGTCGACACCGATGCTGGCCTTGGTCAGGTACTCCTCGGTGCGCAGCGGTGCGACTTCGCTGACCGCTCCCACCAGGGTGGTCTTGCCGACGCCGAAACCTCCGGCGATGAGGATCTTGACTGCGGCGGGGGCCGCCTGACTGCTTGTCATGTTGGTTCAGAGTCTCCGGAGTCCGTCACGAACGGCGGCCAGCAGGCCCATGTCGGCCCCGCCCGCCGCCCGCGCCACCGAGAGCGGGGCACGGGCCAGCAGCAGGCCCTGGGCGACGAGGTCGGCCAGCAGGATCTTGGTCACCGACACCGGGAGGCCGAGGTCGGACGCGACCTCGGCGACCGCGGACGGGCGGCGGCAGCGCTCCAGGATCAGCCGGTGCTCCGGCTGGAGCCTCCCCGGCAGGATCGGCGCTCCGTGCTCGTCCCGCGGGTCCTGGGCGGTCGTCAGCACGGTGATGAGACTGAAGTCGTCCCGCTCGGGAGCGGTCCGGCCCCGGGTGATGGTGTACGGGCGCACCATCGTGCCCGCCCCGTCCTCCTCGGCCTCCTCCTCCCAGTACGGGGTCACGCGCGCTGCCCGTCCCCGGTACCGAAGGCGTCGAACTCACCACGGACGGGGGTGCTGAGCTTCTTGCCGACCTGCTGTACGAGGTTGTGCATGGCGAGCGACATGATCTCGGCGTCCACCTCCTGGGAGGCGATCACCGCGAGGTGGGTGCCCTGACCCGCCGAGATGATGAAGAGCCAGAGGTCCGCCAGTTCGACGATCACCTGGTGGACGCCGCCGCCGTTGAAGAGCTGGCCGACACCGCGGGCCAGGCTCTGCTGGCCGGTGCAGATGGCGGCCAGCCGCTCGGCGTCGGCACGGTCGATGGTGCGCGAATGGCTCACCACCAGACCGTCGTCGGAGAGCAGCACGGCGTTCAGGGTCTCGGCCACCGAGTCCACCAGGCCGTCGAGCAGCCAGTCGAGATCCTGGTGAGTGGCGGTTGTGCGTGTCATGACCGTTCTTCTCTCGTGGGGAGGGGGGTGGCGGGCGGAGTGGGCTGCGTCGTCGTCTCGTCGGTCGCGCGGGCCGCGCGGGAGCGGCGCTGGAACGCTCCGATCGCGGCTCCGGCCCGCCGAGGGGCCGGTCGCAGCTGCGGGTTCTCGTCGTGGCCCGGCGGCGTGGGCGCGGCGGGCCGGGCGGCCGGGGCGATCCGCAGCTCGTCCGCCAGGCTGGTCTGCCGCACCCGGCGCGGCAGCGGGGGCTCCGCACCGGGTGCGGGAAGGGCGAGCCGGCCGGACCCGCCCTCCGGGCGGACGGCGTCCGGCTCCGGCGGCGCGGGATGGTCGGGCACGGACACCGGCAACTGCGCGGGGCGGGCGACGTCCGAACCGGACTGCCGGGGCCCGGGGACCGGGAGACCGTGGACCGGAGGGGCGGAACGGTCCGCCCCGATGCCGCCCGAGGGGTACGGGGCGGCGTACGACCCCTGCGGGGTCGAGTAGGACTCCTCGGACACCGGGTACGGGTTCTCCGGCGTCGAGTTCGGCGGCCGGTCCACGGGGTACTGGCCGGCGGCCGTCATGTACGGCTGCTCGGCCGCGTCGTAGGGGGTCTCCTGCGCGGCGTACGGCCCGGCCGGTGCGGTCGGCGCGGAGTACGGGCCGACGGGCACCCCGTACGGATCGTCCGGTGCCGGGACCGCGTTCTCCGGTTCCGCGTACGGCTGCTGCGGAGCCGGGTACGGCTGGTCCGGGGCCCGATACGGCTGGTCGGACGCCTGGTACGGCTGGTGTCCCCGCTCCCGCTCCGGTGCCGCGTACGGCGGCTCCTCGGTGGCGTAGGGCGCGCCCGCCGCGTTCAGCGCGGTGACTCCGGCCAGTGCCTGGCCCTGGACGCGGGTCGGCAGTGCGTCACCGGCCGCGGGGGCCGCGGTGGCCGCTGCCGAGGGGGCGGCGGGCGCGGCAGCGGGGGACGGCACCCCGACCGGGCCGGAGTGCGGTTCGGAGACGGTGAGCTCGTCGGGAACGAGTACGACCACCCGCGTACCGCCGTACGCCGAGGAGCGGAACTCCACCCGCAGGCCGTGCTGGTCCGCGAGGCGTGCGATCACGTACAGACCGAGCCGGATGTCGTCGGAGTGGGCGAGCACGTCCATCCGGGGCGGCCGGACCATCAGCTCGTTGGCCGCGGCCAGCTGGTCCTCCTCCATCCCCAGGCCCCGGTCCTCGACCTCGATGGCCAGACCGCGGCTCACCTTGGCGGCCCTGACCTCCACCGGGGCGGGCGGCCGGGAGAAGCTGAGCGCGTTCTCGATGAGCTCGGCCAGCACGTGCGAGACCGGGCCGACGGCCCGTTCCGACAGCCAGGGGCTGCCGTCGAGGTCCAGCACCACACGCCGGTAGTCCTGCACCTCGCCCTGGGCGGAACGCATCACGTCCAGCAGCGGGACCGGCTTGCGCCAGCGCCGGTGCGGGGAGCCGCCCGCGAGGATCACCAGGTTCTCCTCGTACCGCCGCAGTCGGGCGGTGAGGTGGTCGAGGTCGAAGAGGCCGTCCAGCACCTCGGGGTCCTCGTGCCTGCGCTCCAGCTCGTCCAGCTTCTTCAGCTGCTGGCCGATCAACTGCTGGGTGCGGCGCGCGATGCGCTGGAGCAGCCGCTCGAAGCCGCGGTGCTGGTCGGCCTGCTTGACGGCAGCCGCCAGCGCACTGGTGCGCGCCAGGTTGAGCGCTTCACCGAGCCGGGTCAGCTCGTCGTCCTTGGCGCCCTTGCCGTCGTGCTCGATGGCGCGGGCCTCGGCCTCCACATCGATGCGCTCGCCGCGGCCCAGCCGCTCGACGACATCGGGCAGGTCCTTCTCCAGCTCCTCGGCCCGCTCCTGCAGCCTGCTGATCCGGCGGCGGAGGTTGCGGGTGAGGCGCCAGGTGGTCCAGATGACCGCGATCACGGCCACCAGACCGACCACCGTGGTCAGCACCATCTTGAACAGCAGCGACATCACACTGCCCTTGCCCTCTTCGACCACGAGGGCGGTGCGGTGCTCCAGCAGCTTCTCGATCTGCGGAGAGACCTCGTCCATCGCGCCACGCCAGGTCCTCTCCTGGACGCCGACATCGACGAAGCCGCCGGCGTCGGCATCGGCCGGCCGCAGCACCTCGTTCTCCACCCGCGTCTTGGTCTGCCAGGCCGGACTGTGGGTGATCTTCTCCCACATGGCCTTCTCGTCCGACGGCAGATAGGGGACGACCTTGGTGGAGTACTGGAGCGACTGGCCGGAAACAGCCTCCCGGATCAGCGCCAGATCCTCGGTGCTCAGCTTCCCCTTGGACCAGCCGCGCGCCAGCAGCGCGTCCGAACGGGAGATCATCTCCTTGGTCCAGAAGAGGTCGACGAGCGGCTGCGAGAGCGTGGTGATGCGGCCGTTGTCGACATGGCTGAGCGCGGCGAAGAGTTCGAGGTCGACCTCGATCAGGTCCGTGTAGTAGCCGTACACGGCCTTCTGCTGGTCGCTGCCGCCGTTGTCGACGAGGGTGCGCTGGGCGGGCAGTTGGTTGATCTCCGCGCGGGCCTTGCCGACCGCGTCACGGACCTCGGCGGGGGCGTCGTCGGTCGCCACGTCGGAGAGCGACTGAAAACTCCTGATCGCGTCGTCGGTCTTCTTGCGCTGCCGCTCCAGCGCGTCGGTGGGGCCCTTGTGCCGGGAGAGCGCCTCGGCGCTGAGCCGGCGCTCCTCCTGCAGGTTGTAATAGACGATGTTGGACGGCTGGCCCGCCTTCTGGGCCAACTTCCCCTGAGTTGCCTGGCGTTGGAAGTCCAGCAGGGTCTGGCCACTGGTGACGGCCCAGAGGGCGGCCAGGGCGACGCCGGGGACGATGGCCAGGACGAGCAGGGCTGTCCGCAACGACATGGTGGTCGATTCGGTCCGCCGTGAGGCGCGCGTGCGCAGGGCGTGCTCCTTGACGATGATGCCAGCCTCACGACTGGTCAAATCCGTTGAGAACTTCGACACATCGATAGTAGTCACACTGCAAAAATGAAAAGAAAGTGGGCTCACAAGTGCATCACTGATCACGCACAACTCGATCACCGTGGCCTGGAGTGCCCGGTTCGGGCCGATCCGGGGTGGTTCGAGTAGCGGACGGGGTGGCCAAGGGGGACGCTGGAACGGTCCGTACGGAGTCACGAACCGGCCCAGGAAGGCCACCTGTGGCCACCGAACAGCCCCCGCACCCCGCAGCCCGGTCGTACGACGGTGACGGCGTCACCGTCGGCTACGGCGTCCGCCGCTGCCCGCACGCCGCCGAATGCGTCCGCGGTCTCCCGTCGGTCCTCGACACCGGCCGCAAGCCGTGGATCCAGCCCGGGAACGCCCCGGCCGACGCCGTCGCCGACGTCATCCACCGCTGCCCGAGCGGTGCCCTGCAGTACCACCGCACCGACGGTGCCCCCGACGAGGAGCCGGAGGTGCCGACCCATGTCTCGCTGCACGCCGACGGCGTACTCCATCTGCGCGGCGACCTCGAAGTGGCCACTCCCCGGGGGCCGCGCCAGGAGACCCGGGTGATGCTGTGCGGCTGCGGACGCACCGGGAACACGCCGTACTGCGACCACAGCGGGGTCTGCGGCGAGCACGAGTGAGCGCGAGAGCGCGGGAGAGGCCCGGTGGGAGAGCCCGTCGGCCGGTGCCCGCGAGGTCCGGTGCGGGGGACCGGTGAACTCGGCGCGGCGTGCCGGGCGCGGCGCGCCGTACGGGTGAAGCGGGTTCAGGGATATATCTCTGTTTAGTGCCCTTTGTTCGTGATGCATCGTCCAGGCCCCGGACGCCCGACCGGGGCGGGCGCGGGACGCCCCCCGGGGCCGTATGACCGCGCTCATCGTCTGCCACTTCGTCCTGGCCGCCTGCGCGCGACCACTGGTACGAGCGCTGGGCAGGCGTGCCTTCGTCGTGCTCGCGCTGCCACCGGCCGCCGCCACCGTGTGGGCGGCCACGCAATGGAGCACCGCCGCATCCGGCGGCTCGGTCACCTGGTCCTGGCGGTGGATGCCGGCCTACGACGTCACCGTCGACCTGCGGCTCGACGCGCTCGCCGAGCTCATGGTGCTGCTCGCGGCCGGAATCGGCACGCTCGTCCTGCTCTACTGCGCCTCGTACTTCACCGACGGAACCCCCCAACTGGCCGGATTCGCCGGGAACCTCCTCGCGTTCGCGGGCGCCATGCTCGCCCTGGTCCTCGCCGACGACCTGATCTCGCTCTATGTGTTCTGGGAGCTGACCACGGTCTTCTCGTACCTGCTGATCGGGTACGACAGCGAGCAGAAGCACAGCCGCCGCTCCGCCCTCCAGGCACTCGTCGTGACCACGCTCGGCGGCCTCGCGATGTTCGTCGGTTTCCTGATCATCGGCCGGTCGGCGGGCACGTACCGGATCTCCGCCATCCTCGCCGACCCGCCCGGGGCGAGCCTCGCCGTCTCGGTCGCGGTCGTGCTGATCCTGTGCGGGGCCCTGTCGAAGTCGGCGATCTGGCCGTTCAGCCTGTGGCTGCCGAACGCCATGGCCGCGCCCACCCCCGTCAGCGCCTATCTGCATGCCGCCGCGATGGTGAAGGCCGGTGTCTACCTGGTCGCCCGGCTCGCCCCCGGCTTCGCCGACGTGCCGGTCTGGCGGCCCGTCGTGATCGTCCTCGGCGCCGCGACCATGCTGCTCGGCGGCTGGCGGGCACTGCGCCTGAACGATCTCAAGCTCGTCCTCGCCTACGGCACCGTCAGCCAGCTCGGCTTCCTCACCCTGCTCGCCGGGGCCGGCACCCGGGACACGGCCCTGGCCGCCGGCGCCATGATCCTGGGCCACGCCCTGTTCAAGGCCCCGCTGTTCCTCGTCACCGGCATCGTCGACCACGCGGCCGGCACCCGCGATCTGCGCAAGCTCTCCGGCGTCGGCCGGGCGCTGCCGCACGTCTGCACGGTCGCGGTACTCGCCGCCGCGTCCATGGCCGCCCTGCCCCCGCTGCTCGGCTTCGCCGCGAAGGAGGCCGCGTTCGACGCGCTGCTGCACGGCGACACGGCCGACCGCTGGGCGCTGGGCGTCACGGTCGCGGGCTCGGCGCTGACCGTCGCGTACACCGTGCGGTTCATCTGGGGCGCCTTCGCCCGCAAACCCGGGGTCGAGGACACCCCGGTGCACCGGGTCGGCCCGGCGTTCCTCGCACCGCCCGCGCTGCTCGCGGTCGGCGGGCTGGTGCTCGGACCGGGTGCCGGATGGGCCGACCGGCTGCTCAGCGCGTACGCGGACACGTTCCCGCCGACCGCGCATCCCTACCATCTCTCGCTCTGGCACGGACTCGGGACGGCCCTGCTGCTCTCGGCCGTCGCCACGGCTGCCGGCGTGGTGCTCTTCATGGCCCGCACCACCGTGACCGGGCTGTCCCGGCGGATCGCCTGGCCGACCGCCGACAGCGTCTTCGGGCATCTGCTGCTCGGCCTGGAGCGGCTCTCCCTCCAGCTCACCGGCTTCGTCCAGCGCGGCTCGCTCTCCGTGTACCTCGCCACCACCCTGCTCGTGATGCTGGCCGGCCAGCTCACCGTCCTCGGTGTGGACCGGCCCTGGCACGGGGCGGTCGTCCCGAGGGCCTGGGACGTCCCGCTGCAGGGCGCCATCGCCGTGCTGACCTGCGCGGCCGCTCTCCTCTGCCTCACCGTCAGCCGGCGGATGAAGGCCGTGGTCCTGGCCGGGCTGACCGGATACGGCGCGGCGCTGCTGTTCGTCGTCCAGGGCGCTCCGGACCTGGCGCTCACCCAGTTCTGCGTCGAGACCGTGTCGATGATCGTGTTCGTGCTGGTGCTGCGGCGGATGCCGGTGTACTTCCAGGAATCGGTCAGCACCTGGCGGCGTGCCGTACGCATTCCGGTGGCGCTGGCAGCGGCGGCGACGCTCGGCGTGGTGGTCTGGGTCGCGGCGGCCGCCCGTACGGCACGACCGGCGGGCGCGGCCATGGTGGAGGAAACCGCCCACCACGGCCTCAAGGACGTCGTGGCCACCATTCTGGTCGACCTGCGCGCCTGGGACACGATGGGGGAGTCCGCCGTGCTCGCCGCGGCGGCGATCGGGGTGACGAGCCTGATCTATCTGCACCGCCGCGCCGAGGGAGCGTCACTGCGGGAAGAGGTGCGGGGGCGTACCGCCTGGTCGCTGACCGCTCCGGAGATGACGGGACTTCCGCACGGCGACGAAGGGGCGCCGGAGCGCGGCTGGCTCGCGGCCGGTGCCACGCTCGCCCCCGAGCACCGCTCGATCGTCTTCGAGGTCGTGGCCCGGCTGCTGTTCCACCCGGTCCTGGTGCTCTCGTTGTACCTGCTGTTCTGCGCCGAGAACATGCCGGGCGGCGGCTTCGTCGGCGGACTCGTCGCCGGACTCGCCCTGATCACCCGCTACCTGGCGGGCGGCCGCTTCGAACTCGCCGAGGCCGCGCCGCTGCAGCCCGGACTCTTCACCGGCCTCGGACTGTTCATCTCCACCGGCGTCGCCCTGCTCGGTCTCATCGACGGAACGGTCCTGCACGCCTGGACCCACCACGGCCGGCTGCCGCTGATCGGTGAATACCACCTGGGCACCCCGGTCCTCTTCGACTTCGGGGTCTATCTGCTGGTCCTGGGTGTGGTGCTGGACATCGTGCGCGCGCTGGGCGCCAAGATCGACCGGCAGATCGAGCGGGCGGCGGTCGAGAAGGCGGCCGCCGCGAGGACCGGCACCCCACCGGGACCCGCACCGGGGACGGGAGGCACCACCGGATGACGGTGAGTTTCTCGCTCCTGGCCACCGCCGCGGTGCTGTGCGCGGTCGGCGGCATCCTCATGCTCACCCGGCCCCTCACCCGCATCCTGCTCGGTGCGGTGATCGCGGGCAACGGCATCAATCTGCTCATCCTCGCCGCGACCGGATCGGCGGGCCGGGAACCGCTCCTCTACGGAGTCCCGCTGGGGAAGGTCACCGACCCCCTGCCGCAGGCCATCGCGCTCACCGCGATCGTCATCACCCTCGCCACCACGGCGTTCCTCCTCGCCATGGCCTACCGCGGCCACCAACTGACCGGCACGGACGAGGTCCATGACGACCTGGAGGACCGGCGCATCGCCCTGCGCGCCGAGGTGCTGGGGGAGCGGGACGAACTGCGCGAGCGGTACCGGTCCGCCCCCGAGGTCACCGACGAGGAACGCGCCCGGTACCACGAGGAGCGGCGCCGCCTGCGGGCCAGGCTGCGCGCCGACCGCGCACTCCAGGCCCGCGGCCGGTACGCCACCGGCGACCTCTGGCACGACGTACTGGGCGCGGACCCCGAGGACTACGCACAGGGCCGGTCCCGCCCCGATGCGGACCCCGAGGACGATGCGCGGGAAACGTCCCACCCCGACGCGGACCCTGAGGACGATGCGCAGGAAACATCCCGCCCCGACGCCGAGGACCGCACACAGAAACCTTCCCGCCCCGACGCGGACCCCGAGGACCGCACACAGAAACCTTCCCGCCCCGACGCCGACCCGGGAGACACCGGATGAACGCAATCGTCCCCCTGCCGGTGCTGCTGCCGCTCTGTGCCACCGGCCTGAGCCTCGCCGTCGGCACCCGGCTCAAGAAGATCCAACGCCTCGTCAGCGTCGCCGTGCTCACCGCCGTGCTCGGGCTCTCCGTCACGCTGATGATCGTCGCCGACACCCGCGGCCCGCTCACCGTCCACCTCGGGGACTTCGCGCCGCCGCTCGGCATCACCCTGGTCGCCGACCGGCTCTCCGGGCTGATGCTGACCGTCTCCTCCGCCATCACGCTCTGCGTGCTGGTCTACTCCCTGGGCCAGGGCATGGCCGACCGGGACGAGGAAACACCCGTGGCGGTCTTCCACCCCGCGTACCTGATCCTGGTCGCCGGGGTCTCCTGCACCTTCCTCGCCGGTGACCTCGTCAACCTCTATGTCGGCTTCGAGATCATGCTGGTCGCCAGCTTCGTCCTGCTCACGCTCGGCGGCACCGGATCCCGCATCCGCGCGGGCTCCACCTACGTGATCATCTCGCTGTTCTCGTCGATGCTGTTCCTCACCGCCATCGCCATGACCTACGCGGCGACCGGCACCGCCAACCTCGCGCAGCTGGCCGGCCGGCTCGCCGCGCTCCCCCTCGGGGTGCAGACCCTGATCCAGGCGATGCTGCTCACCGTCTTCGCCATCAAGGCCGCCGTCTTCCCGCTCGCCGCCTGGCTCCCCGACTCCTATCCGACCGCGCCCGCCCCCGTCACCGCGGTCTTCGCCGGTCTGCTCACCAAGGTCGGCGTGTACTGCATGCTGCGCACGGAGACCCTGCTCTTCCCCGGCAACCGGCTCGGCGACCTGCTGATGGCAGCCGCGCTCGCCTCGATGGTCGTCGGCATCCTCGGAGCCGTCGCCCAGACCGACCTGAAGAGGCTGCTCTCCTTCACCCTCATCAGCCACATCGGCTACATGGTCTTCGGCATCGGCCTCGCCACCCGGGACGCGTACGGCGGCGCGATCGTCTACGTCGCCCACCACATCACCGTCCAGACCACACTCTTCCTGGTGGCCGGGCTCATCGAACGCCGGGGCGGCACCAACGAACTCACCCGGATCGGCGGACTGGCCAAGGCTTCCCCGCTGCTCGCCGTCCTCTTCTTCGTGCCCGCCATGAACCTGGCCGGTATCCCGCCGCTGTCCGGCTTCATCGGCAAGCTCGGGCTGATGCGGGCCGGGGTCGCCGACGGCAGCGTCTGGGCGTGGCTCCTCGTCATCGGGTCGGCGGTGACCAGCCTCCTCACGCTGTACGTGATGGCCAAGGTCTGGAACCTGGCGTTCTGGCGGGCCGCGCCCCCGGGACAGGTCGTGGCCGGCACCGTTCTGGAGGCCGATTCCGACGAGGAGGACAACGACGCCGACGCGGGCCCCGACCACATCCGCGGCAGCGGCGACGAACCGGTCCGCCACCGCCATCAGCCCGCGGGGCTCGCGGTCGCGGCCACCCTGCACGGACACGCCGTCACCACCACGACGCAACTGCCGCGGCCGATGACCGCGGCCACCGCGGCAGCCGTCGCCCTCGGACTCGCCTTCACCGTGTTCGCCGGACCGCTGACCTCCTACACCGACCGCGCGGCCGCCGAACTCATCGCACGCACCCCCTACGTAGAGGCGGTGCTCGGCCGGTGAAACGCCTCGTCAAGCTGTCCTTCCGGAACAAGGACCTGCCCCCTTTCAGCTGTGAGTTCGGCGGGCGGGGACGCGTGCTGGATCTCCCGCTGATCGCCTGGCTCACCTTCATCTGGGTGCTGCTCTGGTCCAGCCTGAACTGGGCCAACATCCTGATCGGCGCGGTCGTCGCGGTCGCGGTCTGTCTGGCGTTCCCGCTGCCCCGGGTCGACCTCGGGCTCCGCCTGCACCCGTGGGGCATCATCATGCTCGCCGGCTATCTGCTCTACGACATGTACACCTCCGGCGTACGGGTCACCCGGCAGATCTTCGTCGACCATCCGCACCGGGCCGCCGTCATCGCCGTACCGCTGCGGTGCCGCTCGGACCTGATGCTCGCGGCCACCGCCGTCGCGGTGTCGAATGTGCCCGGCGGGTCGATCGTCGAGGTCCGCCGCGCCACCGCCACCGTCTTCCTGCACGTCCTCGACGCGGACAGACCCGCCGTACTCGACGCGGCGCGGCGCTCGGTATGGCGGATCGAGGAGCTGACCGTACGGGCCTTCGGCACGTCCGACGAGATCGCCCGCGTCGCCGAACCGCCCCCACCGACCGGACCCGGCAGGGGGGAGGGCGGGTGAGCGCGCCGGAGACCGTCGACCGGGTGCTGCTCACCGCGGCCGTCGTCGTGATCGTCATCGCCGGAGCGGGGCTCCTCACCCGGATCTGGCGAGGCCCTTCCATGCTGGACCGGGCCATCTCGCTGGACGTGTGCGCCGCCCTCATCATCGCGGGCCTGGGTGCCAAGTCCGCCTTCGCGCGCGACCCGTTCTACTTCCCGATCATGCTGGTCCTGGCCTTCCTCGGCTTCACGGGATCGGTCGGCATCGCACGTTTCATCGCCGCGCGCGACCGGCCGGCGCTGCGAGCGGACGCGGTCGGAACCGAACGCGGTGACGGTAACGGCGGTACGAACGGGACCCAGGAGGACGCGCGATGACCCTCTGGCTCCAGATCCTCGACACGGCCGGTGCGGCGCTGGTGTTCATCGGTGCGGCGATCTGCCTGCTCGGTGTGATCGGAATGCTACGGCTGCCGGACGTGCTGTCCCGCAGCCATGCCGCCACCAAACCGCAGACCCTCGGCATGCTCCTGGTCCTCGCCGGGGTGGCCCTGCGGCTGCGCAGCGGCATGGATCTCGCCACCCTCGCGCTGATCGGGTTCTTCCAGCTGATGACCGGCCCGGTCGCCGCCCACCTGGTGGCACGATCCGCCTACCGGACCGGCCAGGTCGACCACGGCGAGCTGCTCTTCGACGAACTGGACGAGCAACTGACCGAGGAGAACTGAGACCGCTGCCGTGCGGGGCGCACGGCGCCGCGTCCAACGGTGGACAGCAGGCGGCCGAGGGCGATCCCGGTGAGTCCACGAACGGGCGTCGCCGCGGGGACGGGTGCCCCGGCCCCGCGCCGGGACGACGGCCGGACTCCCCGACGGGTTTCTCCCACATGCGGGTGGCACCCGCGACTAGCCTCCGACCATGCTGCGTATCGCCGACACCCGCACCGGTCACCTCGTCGAAATCCCCGCCGCGCCCCGCCGTCTGCTGCGCAGCTGTGTCCATCTGCCGGTCATCGGTACCGGGACCGGCACTGGCGCCGGCACCGGGATCGGTCCGGTGCACCTGCGTGTGCCGCTGGTCGGTGACGTACTGGCACGCATCGCGGAGCTGAACGGCCTCCAGGTCGTCACGGTCCTCACCACCCCGGAGCTGACCCCCGACCGGGCCACGGCGCTCGACCGGGTCATGGCGGTGCTCGGCATCCATCCCCCTGTCGTCGTCGGAGCCCACCACCCGGACGCGGCACTCGGCGGCCCCGCCGACGTGCACGTGGTCGCCCAGGGCGCCGACATCGGTGATGCCACGGGCGGGGGCCGGATCGAGGTGGGCCGGGTCGGCACGGTCCTGCTGGAGGAGGGCGTCCCCGACCCCGGCCACCTCCTGTCCCCGGACCGGCCGGATGTACTCGTGCCCGAGACCGCCGATCCCCTGGCCGTGCGGCTGCTGCTGCTCCACCGTCCTTACGCCACTCCGGTCACGGTCACCGGTGCGGCGCTGGCCGAGGCCCGGCGGACGCTGCGGCAATGGCGTCGGCAGGTGGCCGACTGGGCGCAGGAGCCGTCCCGGCCGATCCCCGCCGATCTGCTGCGGGAGTCGCACGCGGCGCTCGTCGACGACCTCGATGTCGCCGCCGTACTGGACCTGCTCGCCGATGTGGCGGAACGCTCCGATGTGCCGTCCGGCGCCAAGTTCGAGACCTTCGCCCACCTCGACCGGGTCCTCGGCCTGGACCTCGTCCGTGACGTCGGCCACCAGTACATCCCGGAAGGGCCGACACCCCGCTGAAACACAACGAGGCTGTACCTTCTGTGCCCCGGTCGCAGCCGCCCGCGTAGCCGGGCAGGCCCAGAGTGCCGACCGGGGATCGGGCCGCCCGTAGCGGTGTACGCGGGATTCGGTGCTGCCCCCGGAGAATGCTGCCCCGGAAGAATCGCGCGGCGCGCGGCCCGTGCCGATGCGGCAGGAAGGCCGTGCCCATGTTCTGCCTAATGCGGGAACGGTGCTCCCCCGACCGCGCATAGTGCCGATATCCGTCCGTGCCCCGGGCGCTGCCGCTGCCCCCCACACACGGCTCGCAAGAGGAAAGGAGCTGACGGATTTGATGTTCCGTAGACGAAAGCAAAGGATTGAACGGAAGGTCCGTCAGGCAGCCGTTGCCGGATACGTTGCGATGGATCGCCGGGCGCCGGTGTCCGAGGCGGGCGGAGCGCTCCTGCGCAAGGCATTTCCCGACCACTGGTCGTTTCTGCTGGGTGAACTCGCCCTGTACAGCCTCATCGCTCTCGTGGTGACGGGCAGCTACCTCACACTGTTCTTCGACCCGGGCATGGAGCAGGAAATCTACGAAGGCTCGCACGTCCCTCTGCAAGGGGTTCTGGTCTCACAGGCGTACGCGACGACGCTGGACATCAGCTTCGACGTGCGGGGCGGGCTGCTGATTCGGCAGATGCATCACTGGGCGGCCCTCATCTTCGTCGCCGCGTTGGGCGTGCACCTGCTCCGGGTCTTCTTCACCGGCGCGTTCCGCAGACCCCGCGAGATCAACTGGATGATCGGCGTCACGTTGTTCATGCTCGCCCTGGTGGAGGGATTCGCCGGGTATTCCCTGCCGGACGACCTGTTGTCCGGTACCGGTTTGCGTACCGCTTACACGATTGTGACCGCTATTCCCGTTGTCGGTACCTACCTGGGTTTCTTCCTGTGGGGCGGGAATTTTCCAGGCGATGTCATCATTCCGCGACTCTATATCGTTCATGTGTTGTTCGTGCCCGGCGTGTTGATCGCCCTGGTCGTCGTGCATCTGCTGCTGGTCGTCTACTTGAAGCACACGCAATGGTCGTCCCGGGGAAAGACCAATCGGAATGTCGTCGGGCAGCCGATGTTCCCGCATTTCACCGCGAAGTCCGCGGGCCTGAGCCTGATGGTCGTGGGTGTCCTTTCCTGGCTGGGGGCCACCGTCCAGATCAACCCCGTCTGGAGCTATGGCCCCTACCGCACCGACCACGTCTCCACCGGCTCGCAGCCGGACTGGTACGTGGGCTTCCTGGAGGGCGCGCTGCGGGTGATGCCGCCCTGGGAGACCACGGCGGTCGGGCACACCATCATGTGGAATGTCCTCCTGCCCGCTGTGGTGCTGCCCGGAGTGCTCTTCATGGTCCTCTACCTGTACCCGTACTTCGAGAGATGGGTGACGGGCGACCTGATGGAGCATCACTTGTGCGACCGGCCGCGCGACCGCCCCACTCGTACGGGTCTGGGCGTGGCGGCGATCGTCTTCTACGCGGTTCTGCTCGTCGCGGGGGGCAATGACGTGAGCGCGTTCATCTTCCGCGTCTCCGTCGAAACACTGACCTGGATCCTCAGGACCGCCCTGATCGCCGGCCCGGTGATCGCCTTCATGGTCACCAAGCGCGTGTGCCTGGCCATGCAAGCACATGACCGCCGGCTGCTGGAGGAGGGCGAGGCGAAAGGCAGAGTGAGCCAGAGTGTCTACGGGCGGATCAGCGACAGTCATCAGCCGCTGTCCGCCGAACGGCGCTACCGGTTGCTGGTCAGGGACGTCCCGCAGCCGCCGGCCCCGCCGCGCACGCGGGCATCGCACACGGCCGGACTCCGCTCCGCGCTGAGCACCTGGTACTACCGCGACCGGGTCGACATGCCGGCGACGGCGAAGGAACGCGCGCGGATCGCGGAGCTGGTGAAGGACCCGGCCGCCGCAGCGGAGGAGAAGCCGACCGCGGGGGCGGACAAGGAGCGCTGACAGCGCTCCCGTACCGGGCCGGCGCCGGGCGGGCCCGACCACGCACCGTCCGGGACACCAGATGTCAGTCGTCGCGTCCGGCGAACTGAAAGGTCATCCCGAAGACGCCGGCGAGTGCGATGCCGAGCCCGATGAGGAAGAGCCACAGCCCGTACACGATGCCGAGACTCAGCAGCGCCATACCGGCGGCCGTCAGTGCCGGGAAGAAGCTGTGCGGCGGAAAGAAGTCCAGCACACCGGTCCGTTCCTGGATCTGGGAATCCCGGCGGTCTTCGGGCCTTTCGCCCTTGCGGCGGTAGTTCATGGCGCAGAAGAACGAGATGACCGCCGACATGACGAAGGACACCGTGAGAGCGGTTCCCCCCACGGGCTCACGGGCGAACACGATGTAGGCCGCGTCGGTGAGGAGAAAGAACAGCGCGACACCCGCGAAGAGATACGCCTCGGATTTCATTCGCCAGATCCTCCGGACGTATCAGATGTATCAGACGTACCAGGGGTCGGCACCTCACGATCAGTGGTCCCCGACCGGGGCACCTCGGGGTGGTGGAGGTCGAAGGCGGGGGAGTCGGAGCGGATCCGCGGCAGTGCCTCGAAGTTGTGCCGCGGCGGCGGGCAGGAGGTCGCCCACTCCAGCGACCGGCCGAACCCCCACGGATCGTCCACGTCGACCCTCGCCGCGTGCTTGGCGGTCCTCCAGACGTTGTACAGGAAAGGAAGGGTGGAAAGGCCGAGCAGGAAGGCGCCGATCGACGAGATCGTGTTGAGGGCGGTGAAGCCGTCGGCCGCGAGGTAGTCCGCATAACGTCGGGGCATTCCACTCTCGCCCAGCCAGTGCTGGACCAGAAAAGTGGTCTGGAAGCCGACGAACAGCGTCCAGAAGTGAATCTTGCCGAGGCGTTCGTCAAGCATTCGCCCCGTCATCTTGGGCCACCAGAAGTAGAACCCGGCGAACGTGGCGAAGACGATGGTGCCGAAAAGAACGTAGTGCAGGTGGGCCACGACGAAGTAGGAATCGGTGAGGTGGAAGTCCATGGGCGGTGAGGCGACGAGCACGCCGCTCAGCCCGCCCAGGAGGAAGGTGACGAGAAAACCGACCGACCAGAGCATCGGCGTCTCGAACGAGAGGCTCCCTCCCCACATCGTGCCGATCCAGTTGAAGAACTTGACCCCGGTCGGCACCGCGATGAGGAACGACATCAGCGAGAAGAACGGCAGCAGAACCGCGCCCGTCGCGAACATGTGGTGCGCCCACACCGCCGCGGACAGCATGGTGATGGCGATCGTCGCCCCCACCATGCCGATGTACCCGAAGACGGGTTTGCGGCTGAAGACGCTGATGATTTCGGTGACCACGCCGAAGAACGGCAGTGCGACGATATATACCTCCGGGTGGCCGAAGAACCAGAAGAGGTGCTGCCACAACAGCGCACCTCCATTGGCCGGGTCGTAGACGTGCGCGCCGAACTTCCGGTCCGCCATCAGCGCCAGCAGAGCCGCCGTCAGCACGGGAAACGCCAGCAGGGCGAGAATGGAGGTGAACAGGATGTTCCACGTGAAGATCGGCATGCGGAACATCGTCATGCCGGGGGCGCGCAAGCTGACGATGGTGGCGATGAAATTCACCGAACCCAGCGTCGTACTCAGCCCGGCCAGGACGAGCCCCATGGCCCACAGCTCCCCACCGGCTCCCGGCGAGTGGATGGCATCGTTCAGCGGAGCGTAGGCGAACCACCCGAAGGAGGCGGCGCCACTCGGAAGCAGGAGTCCCGAGACGACGATCAGGCCGCCGAAGAGATAGAGCCAGTACGTCAGTGCGTTGAGGCGCGGGAACGCGACATCCGGCGCGCCGATCTGCAGCGGCATGACGGCGTTCGCGAACCCGGCGAACGTGGGAGTCGCGAACAACAGCATCATGACGGTGCCGTGAATGGTGAACAGCTGGTTGTACTGATCCGGACTCACGACCTGGAGCCCCGGCCTCGCCAGCTCCGCGCGCATCAGCATCGCCAGGATGCCGGCGAGCAGGAAGAATCCGAACGCCGTGGCCAGGTACATGTTGCCGATCGTCTTGTGATCGGTCGTGGACAGGTAGTTTCTGATCCTGATCCCCGAACTCACCCGTGGATTCGAGCCGTCCAGGGGTGTGCGCGTGTGTGGCTGGTCCAGCTCTGTCACGGCGCCTCCAGAGATGCCGGGTGAACGGCGGGGGCAGCTCACCACCGCGCCTGGTGACCAGCCGCGGTCGGCCCAACCGGAAACCTGCCTGGGGACGGCCGGGCCTACGACTCGCCGCTCGACCGTCATACCAAGTGACGGACGCGCCGGACACGCACCGCGCGGAGACCGCCTCCCGTTTGCATCCCTGCGGGGTGCACGGGGTGCACGGGGCAACAAGGGGGCGGCGGGGCGGTGACTGATTCCGATCGGCGTCCGCCTGCTCGCTCACCGGCCCCGACGCCGTACGGCTGCGGAACCGACCCCGGACTCACCGACGGTGCGGCAGGCCGGCTGCACGCAGGGTGCGGGCGCCTGATGGGCCGGAACGATCCGCGTCACCCTCTTCTGTCCGGAATTCAAAGGCTCAGGACGATGGCGGCGCCGATGCCGCCGGCACACAGGGCGAAGGCGGCTTCCGGCCAGCCGCCCTTTCCCCAGCGGAAGGGTCTGTCGAGGGCGAGCCGGCCGGGGCCGAGGGCAGCGACGGCCAGCGCCACGACCGCGATGCACACGTTGAGCTCGACGCCGCCTTCGGTCTCCCACAGGCCATGTGCCGCGGTGACGGTCACCATGGCATTGATCATTACGCCGATCAGGGTGGCCGACGCCAGTGGGGTGAACAGTCCCAGAGCCAGGCCGAGGCCCCCGAAGAACTCGGAGGCGCCGCCGACGGCGGCGTACACCATTCCAGGGTGGTAGCCCAGACCGGCGAAGCCCTTGCCCGTTGCGGTGAGACCTTCACCGCCGAATATTCCGAAGAGTTTCTGGCATCCGTGCCCTGCCATGAGGAGGCCGAAGGTGATCCTGACAAGGAGCAGACCGCAGTCGCCGGCGGAGACCGAAGGCGTTGCCGGCACGCCGGCCGCCGACTGGGGCGGGGCACGCAGCTTCTCATTGATGAACTTCACCGGAGGCTCCTTCTCTGCTCCGACGCCCCGGGGCGGTGCCGACTGACAGCCCGGGACACGGCAGGTTCGGCCGCACGGCGGCGCCTGGAGCGCACGCCGGGCACGGAGTAACGCGCGGCGCTGCCGGGAGGAAGCCGAACCAAAGAGAACCAGCTGGGCGGTCGACCCCCGGTCGTTTCACATTGAATCAAGTGACGTCGGCTTGTCATTGCAAGCCTTACCCCTTCCCCAGCCGGTCTCGACCCCGGAGCGGGTGAGTGCACGCGGTATCAGCGGGTGCCAGGAGGAGGGGCCGCCCCTGCCGCGGTCCCTCGGGCGGCACATTGCCGGCTGGACCAGGGTTCGGGGCGCGGCCGGTCCACGGTCGGGCCACGCGATCGTCCACCCTTCCGGCGACGATGCGTGCTCACCGGCTCACCCCGGGTTCCCGGACTTCGCGCCCCTGCGCGTCCCCCCGCCCCGCACACGACGAGGCTTCCCCGCTCCCCACCCCTGGCGTCCGGGCGAATGCGTGATCACGACCACCGAGCACCCGATACGCAACACCACTCGGCGACCGGCCCGTGCCGGGCTCACGGGGCCAGGAACGCGCGGTTGAGGTGGAAGGGACCGCGGAGGTCGATCTCTTCGGGGGTGAGCGGGTCCTCGGGGCGGCGGATGCGTACGGGCTTGGGCCTGAGCGGCAGGCCGTCGTCCACCGTGGCGGCCTCGGCTTCGGCCAGGGCTCGGTAGAGCGAGGCGACCGATGGGGACTTGCCCGCGTTCTTCCCGACCTTGATGGTGAGTTTCTTTGCGATCTCGGGGACGGGGACGCCCTTGTCCTTGAGTGCGACGGCGAAGGTGAGCATGTCGTCGTCGATGACCTTCGGGCGTCCTCCGTGGTTGCCCTTGGACGCGGCGACGACCTGGCCTTCGAGGGTCTTCTCCCGGATGTAGTTGCGCTCGATCTGCCCGGCGACGGCGAGGACAGCGAAGAACATCGCGCCCATGCCGTTGGGGTCGTAGATGCCGGTGAGCGGGCCGGTGAGGAGTTCGAGCTGGATGCCGCCGGCCTGGAGTTCGGCGGACAGCGTCATCAGCTCGGCGGCGTTGCGGGCGAGGCGCTTGAGTTCGTGGACGGTGAAGATGACGGGGGTCTCGGGCGCGGCCTCCTTGAACTGGTGGGCCAGCGCGAGCGCCTTCTCCAGCTCGGGCCGGACCTTGACCCGGGTGCTGATTTGCTCGGAGAAGACTTTGTGGCACTCCGCCCGGCGGAGGGCTTCGAGCTGGCTCGCCAGTTCCTGCCGGGCGGTCGACGTGCGGGCGTATCCGATTCGCACCGGCCGCTCGGTGCGGGGCGCGGGCACCACCGCGAGCGCGGGCCCCTGCTTCCATGCGCGGCCGGGACCGCGGTCGGCGGGCACCGGGATCTCCAGTTCCTCGCGGAGCGCGGGGACGAGAACGAAGCGCGGGGTGTGGTACTTCGCGGCGGTCTTGCCGCCCCGGGTACGGCAGGCGCTGCCGGCAGGCGCGTCACAGTTCGGGCAGTCGTGACGTTCTACCGCCAATGCGGCCTGATCGGGTGTCAAACCCATGACGGCAGCCTCTCAGAAGTGCCTCGCACAACGTGCGGGTTTCGAGAGGACTTTTGCGAATGGCGACCTGGTGAAACGTGATCGCTTCCGGGCCTCTCGCAGAACTCTCACAGATGACCATTTGTGAGAAGTGGGGCCCGGGCGCGTACTCCCGGACGAGACGTATGCGAGGGAACGCCGACGGAAGAAAAGTTAACCAAATGCTTGACTATTCGCTGTCGGCATCGAATAGTTAGGCACATGCTTAACCAAGCTGGTTCGTTGGACCGGGTGTTCCAAGCGCTGGCGGACGCGACTCGCCGGGACATCGTTGAGCGGTTGATCCGCGGGCCTGCCTCGGTCAGTGAGCTGGCCCGGCCGCTGGCCATGTCGCTGCCAGCGGTGATGCAGCACCTACAGGTACTGGAGGCGTGCGGACTGGTCCGGTCTGAGAAAGCCGGAAGGGTACGCACCTGCCACATCGAACCGGGTGTGCTGCGCATGGCCGAGGACTGGATCGCTGCGCAGCGCACTGTCTGGGAACACCGCCTCGATCGCCTCGGCGACTACCTGACCGAACACTGCGACAGCCCAGATCAAGGGAGCGCACAATGACCGATCACGTGGTCACGCATGCCACGTTCACCCTCGAACGCCTCTACGCGGCCTCACCGGCCACAGTGTTCGCCGCGTGGGCCGCCCCCGAAGCAAAGGCCCGCTGGTTCGCCGGCCCCGACGCCGAGCACGAGCTTGATTTCCGCGTCGGTGGGCGGGAGGTCAACCGCGGCCGCTCTGGCGGTGGGCCAGTGCTGACTTTCGAGTCCTGGTACCGCGACATCGTCCAGGACGAGCGGATCGTCTACACCTCCACTCTGTCCGAGGGGCAAGAACTTGCGACAGTGTCGCTGACGACGGTGGAGTTCCACCCTGAGGGGGGTGGCACCCGGCTGCTACTCACCGAGCAGAGCACCTTCCTCGACGGCCGCGAAGAACCAAGCTGGCGGAAGCAGGGCACCGGCAAGTGGCTTGACGCGCTCGCCGCCGAACTGCTGCGAAGCATCGAGCAACAGTGATGACCACGAGCAACCTTTCGCAGACCCGCCGTTGGCGGGTGCTGGCGCTGCTGGGCACGGCGTTCTTCATGACGATTCTGGACGGCACCAGCCTGCTCGCCGCTCTGCCCGCGATCGAAGGCCACCTTCGCCTGCACGGTCCTGCCGTCCAATGGACCGTGACGGCCTACGCGCTGGCCTTCAGCGGGCTGCTGTTGTTATGCGGCCGCGCTGCGGATCTGCTGGGCCGTCGGCGTGTGTTCATCGCCGGGATGGTGCTGCGGGTCGTGGCCTCGCTGGCGTGCGGGCTCGCTCCATCCATCCAGGCCCTGGTGGCCGCCCGGGCGGTGCAGGGCGTCTCGGCCGCGATCATCGCTCCGGCCGCGTTGTCGATGGTCATGAACACTTTCCCCGAAGGGATCGAGCGGAACAGGGCGCTCGGTATCTGGGGCGGCCTCGGCGGGTTCGGCGCCACCGCCGGTCTACTACTGGGCGGCATCATCACCGATATCTTCGGCTGGCAGTGGGTGTTCTGGGTCAACGTCCCGGTCGGGACTCTCGTGCTGGTGCTCGCCCCCGCCATGCTGCGCGAAAGCCGGGGCCGAGCACGCTCCCGTTCCTTCGATATCCCTGGTGCGCTGACCATTGCCCCGGCACTCGTTCTGCTCGTATACGTGATCACCCGGGTGCCGACATCCGGGTGGGCGAATGGGCAGAGCATCGGGCTACTGGCCGCCGTGGCCGTGCTGGTCTGGATGTTCATCCTGATCGAGAAGCGATCGGTGGCCCCGCTCGTTTCCCTTCAGTCGCTGCGCTCGCGCATGCTGATCGGCGGCAACCTCCTCCTGCTCATCGCCGGCATGACCGTCGACGGCATGCTCGTCACCCTCACCTCTTTCGTGCAGCAGGTGCTCGGCTGGCCGGCGGCGCAGTTCGGGCTGGCGGCCGCGGTGATGACCGTCACCGCGGCCGCAGGCGCCCTGCTGAGCCAACGGATCGTGCCCAGGCTCAGCCTGGGGCGGGTAGCTGCCGCCGGGACCGTCCTGCTCGGTTGTGGCTGCCTGCTGCTCACCCGCATACCGGCCGGTGGCCCGATGAGTCTTCTGCCGGCGGCCCTGTTCTTGTTCGGGGCGGGAATGGGCGCCGTCACGGTATGCGCACAGATCGCCGCGCTGACCGGCGTCACCGAAAAGGACTCAGGCCTGGCCGCCGGCCTCGCCGACACCTCCTTCGCCGTCGGCACCGCCCTCGGCACTGCCATCTGCACCAGCGTCGCTGCCGCCCGCACGTCCGCGATCGGTGGTCCGACACCGCTCGCACTCACCACCGGGCAGCATGCCGCGTTTGGGGCAGCCGGCGTCTTCGCCGCTCTCGCCTTGATCACCGCGTTGACGCTCCTCGGCAAGCGATCCGGCCTATCCCGCAGTGTGTCGGCAGACGCAAGCGAGAACGTATCTACCAGGGCACCGTCGACCTCACCTTGATCTACGGGACACACCCTTGGCTCGCTCCTGGCGTGATTCCTGTTCCGCATTCCACGGAGGGCCGGACCCGAATCCGGCGACAAGGCCCCAGCCTCACCAGCGCACCCCTGCGCCCCCTGTGCCGAGGTCCTCGGTGTTGCTGCGGGTGCGGACGGCACCCGGCTCACTCCTCCTCTCCGCCGTCATCGTCGAGGTCGACGGCGTCCGGGTCGCGCAGGGGCCGCAGGCCATCGACGGGCTGGGAGGCGGTGAAGTTGTAGCGGCCCAGGCAGTTCAGATTCTTGTGCTTGAGCGGGGACAGCCGGGCGATGTCCTCGTCCCTGATGCCGTGGCCCTCGGCGCGCAGCTGGGCGACGGCGGCGTCGATGTAGCGTGTCGTCCAGAGAACTACCGCGTTCAAAACCAGTCCCAGTGACCCTAGTTGATCTACCATTCCGTCCCGGTAAGCCTGGTGGATGGTGCCCTTCTTGCCGTGGCAGATGTCGCGGGCGAGCTTGTGGCGGGACTCCTGGACGGTGAGCTGCTTGTGCATCTGGCGGCGATAGGTGTCGTCGACCGGGTCGACGACGGCGAGCAGGTGCAGGGTCTTGGCGATGCGCCCGTACTCGGCGAACGCCTGCCCCAGCGGGGTCGGGTGGCCCTCGCGGCCGAACATCCGCAGCAGGTCATAGGCGCGGACCTGGCTGGTGACCAGAGAGCCGGCCACCCGCAGCATGTCCGGCCACGCGGTGAGCACCTTCTTCACTTTCACCTTGTTGCGCGCGATGGCCTCCAGCGGCCCGTACCCGCCCACCGTCTCGGCGCCGGGCATCTGGGCCTTCCGGAACCGCTGGTCCTGAAGGTCCTTGAAACGCGGGGAGAAGCGGTAGCCCCTCGGACCAGGAGAAAAAGGAGTGGATCGCGGCGAACAAGGAGATCATCCAGGCTGCGGCGAAGAACTCCGCACTGCCTCCGGACATGGTCGCGGGCATCGCATGGCAGGAGATCGCAGGCCGGCCGGGGTACGCGGACGACGTGGTCGACACGATCCGTGAGCAGGCCGACGCACCCTGGGGGCTGATCCCTGTCTCACCGGAGAATCTGCCGGGTCGTCTCGGTGGTAGCCCCGACGAGACTTCCTCCGGACCCATCGCGATCCGGGTCCGACGTGGTGCTGAAGTGCTCGGTTAAGATCCGGACAACCTGACCGAACACCAGCGCGCCGTCGTGGAGGAATCCCTCCAGGACCCCGGGCAGAACATCTTCATCGCGTCCGAATACCTGGCGCAACTCAAAGCGGAGAGTGAGTTCGCCAACGTGCCCGCAGAGGAGATGACGTCCGCCCAGTACCAAGAACTTGCCGCGCGGTACAACGGTGGGCCCTACTGGGAAGGCGACAAGGCCCAGGCGTACGGCCGGGGATTCAACAACGACCTCGATAACGCCAGGAAAGCACTGCGCTGATGTCCGACCAGTTCGAAACCACACGTGCGCCCGGGGACGACAGCGGCTGCCTTCGACGGGTCATGGCTGTACCGCTGACACTCCTCTATGCGATCGCAGCATTCTGTTGCTATACGGCGCTGATCACTCGCCCTTCGGGGAGCTGGGACCAGGACGCGTACGGTGCGATCACACTGATGTGTTTTCTCGCCATCGTGGTCAGCGGCCTCGGACTGCTCGTCACGGTCGTCCCTCCCACGGTTCGGCGCGCGATGGGCCCCTGGTGGCTGGCGCCGCCGCTGATGCTCAGTGCGATCGCGGTGGCCCGGTGGGTTCTGGGAGGCTGATGGCTGTCCTGTGATGGGGCAGCCTTCAGGCCGACCGGGACTTCCTTGTCGAGCTTGATGAGGAACTTCTTGAACTCCTCGGCGCGGTGGCGGCGGGGCAGGGAACCGATCACCTTGCCGGTGGCGACCGCCAGAGCGGCGAACAGGGTGGTGGTGCCGGCGCGTACGTAGTCGTGGGTGGTCCGCTGCGGAACCCCGGGCATCATCGGCAGCACCGGCTGAGAGCGGTCCAGGGCCTGGATCTGCGACTTCTCGCCGACGCAGAACACCAAAGCTCCCTCAGGCGGGTCCAGGTAGAGGCCGACGACGTCGTGGACCTTGTCGATGAAGTACGGATCCGTCGACAGCCTGAACGTCTCCGAGCGGTGCGGTTGCAGGCCGAACGCCCGCCAGATCCGCGACACGGTCGACTGCGACAAGCCCGGTTCCTTCGCCATCGAACGCGTCGACCAGTGGGTTGAGTTCTTCGGCGTGGACTCCAGCGTTCTGGCGACCAGCGCGGCCACCTGCTCGTCCGTCACTGTCCGCGGGCCACCCGGACGCGGCATATCACCCAGCCCGGCGATTCGATACTGCACGAACCGGGCCCGCCAGCGGCCCACCGCATGAGGCGTGGACCCGAGTTGAGCAGCCACGTCCTTGTTCGAGGCACCGTGGACGCAGGCCAGGATGATCCGACACCGCAGGGCCCACGCCTGCGGTGTCGAACGGCGCCGCTGGCCCTGCTCCCACTGGGCGACTGGCAGTTTTCCCGCCACTGCTCCGCCATGGCCGGCATGTTCGCCGACCTCGCGTACGCGCTGATGCGGGAGCGGTGCTCGCGGTCGCGATGCCGCGGAATCCACTTCCGGCAGGCGGCGTCACGGCCGGGCCGCTGCTGGGCCAGTATCGGCTTCGCCGGAGGGCGCAACACCTGTCAGCCGGGGAAGGGTGTGGGCTTCGGGCCTGGCACCACCGTCGGCTCCCTCCGCCGGGTGTCGCCGGGGCCCGCACTCTCTGGAGTGGCGCGGGCCCCGGTGTGAGGGGCAGCACTGCTGCCCGGTGCACGTCGGCTGCGGTGTCTCCGGCAGGTCAGGCCATGCCTGCCTCGATGGCGCGACGGATGGCGTCGGCTCGGTCGCGGATCCCCGCTTTGGCGAACAGGTTGTTGATGTGGGTCTTGACTGTGGCCTCGCTGATGAAGAGCTTCTCGGCGATGCCCCGGTTGGGCAGGCCCTGGCCGATCAGCGTGAGTACCTCGCGTTCGCGGGGTGTGAGGTCCTCGGGCAGGGCCTGTCCCAGCACCGGCGTCCTGGTCCTGACGGTGGCGAGCAGCCGGTCCTGGACCTCGCGGTCGAGCACGGACTGACCGGCGGCAGCGGCCCGGATCGCCCGGGTGATGTCCTGGCGTCCCGCGTTCTTGGTCAGGTAACCGCGGGCCCCTGCGCTCAGCGCGCCCAGGATCGAGTCGTCGTCGGCGAAGGTGGTCAGCACGACCACCGCCACCTCCGGGTACTCCTCGTCCAGCCGACGGGTTGTCTCGATCCCGTCCATCACGGGCATTCGCAGGTCCATCAGCACGACGTCCACCGGCCCGGCGGCAACAGCCGCCAGCACCTCGCTTCCGTCCGCGGCGGCCGCGACGACGTCGATGTCCTCGGACAGCCCGAGCACCGCGGCGAGCGGCTCCCGGACGGCGGCCTGATCGTCGGCGACGACCACCCTCAACCGCTGCGGCTTCTCGGTCGGTTCACTCATCCCGGGATCACTGCCTCCACTTGCCAGCCGCCCTGATCCGGCCCCTCGGTGACCGGGCCCGCGGTGACGGTTCCGCCCAGCAGAGCGACGCGTTCGCGCATTCCGATCAACCCCATCCCGCTGCCGACATCCGCGTTCACCTCACGAGTGGCGGGGCGGTTGCAGATCCTCAGTGTGGTCGACGAGGCGGCGAACGTCAGCTCCACGCCGATATCTCCCCCGGGAGCGTGCCGAGCGGCGTTGGTCAGCGCCTCCTGGGCGATCCGCAGCAGATTCTGGGTCACTTGGGCCGGCACCTCACGGACGGTCCCGGTGACGGTGAGAACGTCACGGCGGCCCGACGATTCGAGCATCGCGGTCAGGCTCTCCAGCAGTGGCAGCGAGTCCTCGCGCAGCGCGTGCACGGTCCACTGCGCCTGTTTCAGGCTCTCTTTGACCAGGCCGTGGGCCTTGTTGTTGGCCTCCCGGACCTTCTCCAGGTCACCGGTGTCGATCAGTGCATCGGCCAGTTCCAACTGCATGTTGATCCCGGCCAGCGAGTGCGCCAGAACGTCGTGCACGTCCCGGGCGATCCGGCTGCGCTCGGTCAGCACGGCGGTCTGGGCCTCGGCCCGGGCGGCGCGTTCGGCCGACTCGGCCGCCGCGAACGCCGCCAGTACGGCCCGGCGCTGGCTGCGGTTGACGATGCCGACCAGGACCGGAACGCCGGTGGCGAGACCGAGTGCCCAGGGCAACAGGTGGTGCCCCGGCCCGAGGCGGAAGTACAGGACACCGCCGCAGAGCAGACTGCAGATCCCCGCGAGAACGAGGGCCGGCTTGGTCTCGAGCCGGTATCCGGCGTGACCGGCGAGGAAGAAGGCGAAAAGGTAACTCGTTCCGCTGCGGCTGACGCCGATCAGGGCGGCCGCCGCGACGATGCCGAGGGTCAGCCAGACGACAGCGAGGTGCTTGGGAACCTTGTTCTCAGGCAGGCGCCGAGCCATCAGTGTCGCAGAGTTGATCACGAAGAGGGCGGCGACGGCCAGACCCCGGCCGCTGAAGCCCATGGGCCGGATCGTCAGGATTCCGACGACGATGACCGCAAGGCTCAGCACCCACTGCACACGCGGGTCCTGTCCAGGAACCGGCCGCGGGCCCGCCCCCTGGGCCACGGCCTTGCCAGGGGGCGGGGCGCTCTCGGTTGCGGACACGGGCAAAACATAACGCACGGTCAGGCCGTACGGTCGAAGACGGGCACGGGGCGGGTCACCATCCGGGTCCGGCTACGTATGAAGATCGTGGCCAGCCGCGTGACCACTTCGGTGAGTGCCATCAACACGAACGCCGCTACCCAGGCCTGGCCGCTGGTGATGTGGTGAGTGCTGCTGAACCGGGCGACGTCGTCGGCGCCACCGCTGTGCTCCATCCACATCTGGAAACCCATCCGCGCCCCCATGCCCAATACCCACAGGATCGCCGACACCGCACCGGCCTTGATGAGGACGTGCTCGCCAACAGCCCGGATCCGGGTGTAGATGCCGCCGGCGACGCCGAGCACAGCACCCACGCTCATCAGGACCCCGATCAGCACCAGGTCGTTGCCCTCGGTAGGAATGGTGTCCAGGTACGAGTAGGCCACGAAGGTCACGATCCCCAGCGGGATCAGGAACGATTTCAGGTCGAGTCGGCCTTCCCGCAGTTGCCGGAAGACGACGAGGATGAGGGCGACATCGGTGATCCACTCGGTCGTTGTCATGCCCTCAAGACTGCTGCGATGAGGCTCACAGCACCTGGACCTATGGGTGGAATCGGGGGTGGAGTTCAACCACCCCCCGATGTCCACCCCACCTGCCGGGCGACACGACACCGAGGAGAACGCCAGCAGCAACGGAATCAGGAGCCGGCGGTGGTCAGCGGCAGCTCGACACAGGTCTCCAGGCCGCCGTTCTCCAGCGGTGTGATCCGCAGGGTGCCAGCGTGCGCGCGGGCGATGGATTCGGCGACGGCCAGGCCGAGGCCGTGTCCGGCGACCCGGCCGGACTGCCCGGCCTGCCGGGTGTCGAGGCGGTGGAACGGTTCCCGCATCCGGTCCGTCTCCTCCTTGCTGAACCGCCGCCCGGTGTTGCTCACCACGAACCTGGCGACGCCCTCCTCCGTCCGTTCCTCCACGCACACCCGCGCGGTTCCGCCCCGGTGGTTGTGCCGGATCGCGTTCTCCACGAGGTTGCCCGTCAGCTGGCGAAGCAGCACCCGGTCACCCCTGACCTCCGCACGGGCGCAGGTGACGGTGACCTCCACACCGAGATCGTCCGCCTGCGCCCGTGTCTGGACGGTGACCTCCCGGGCCACGTCGTCCAGCTCGACGTCCTCCATCGCGACACCTCCTTGATCGGCGCGCGCCAGGGTCAGCAGCGCGTTGAGGATCTCGGCCGACCGCGTGGTGAGGGTGAGCAGCTTGGGGCCGATGTCCTGGAGCCGGTGTTCCTCCGGGGCGGCCAGCGCCACCTGCAGGAGGGCTCGCATGCCGGTGAGCGGTGTCTTCAGTTCGTGCGAGGCGTTGGAGGCGAACCGGCGTTGGGCCTCGAAGGTGCGGTCGAGCCGTCCCAGCATGTCGTTGAAGGTGTCGGCGAGCTCCCGGATCTCGTCCTTCGGGCCGCCGAGCGTGATGCGTTCGTGCAGAGTGGACCCGGCGATGCCCCGGGCGGTGGTGGTGACCTGTTGCAGCGGAGCCAGCATGCGTCCGGCCACGAGCCAGCCGAGGAACAGGGCGATCAGTAGCAGGACGGCGAGGACCACGACGCTGAAGAGCAGTAGCGCTTGCAGGAAGTCGTCCTCGGCGAAGACCACCAACGACTGTACCCAGCTGTCGGACCCGTCGCCGTTCGCGGCGGACCGCAGGCATGTTTTGAGGCGGGAGATACCCTCGTCCGGTTTCGTCACCCTGTCGGCCAGCTCACGGGCGCGGTCGGCCAGCGACGGGGGGACTGCCGCAGTCCGGGGAGACGGCGCCGCTCCCGGGGGCAGGCACCCCGCTCTGCGCCGACTGGCCCGCCGGGCTCCGGCCTCTCGCCGGGATACCCGCCGTGACCGGATTCTCGCTGTAGATCGGGACGTGCATCATGAACCCGTACAGCAGCGCCACCAGGGTCATGGCGACCACGGCGAAGAGGGCCCCGTAGGCGAGGGTCAGCCGGGTACGGAGGGTGTCCCTTGGGCGGCCCCGGCTCATCGGGCAGGCGCCAGGTAGTAACCAGCACCGGTGAGGGTGCGCAGCAGGGGCGGTTCGCGAGCTTGCGGCGGAGGGTGGAGACCGTGATCCGGACGGCGTCAGCAAGGCCGACGTTGCCGCGTCGGTGGGGAAGGGACGTCCGGGCTCACCGTAGTCAACGCCGACGGAACCACCAGCGGCAGGGCATCGCTGCTGGGCGCGCACGCCGGGGCGCCTGCGGTGCAGGCGCCCCGGCATCGGTCAGCGGCGGATCTGGTAGGCGCGGGTCACCGTCTGCTCGATGGTGTTGCCATCGGCATCGGTGGCCTGCACGCGCAGCGACACGAAGCCCGCGTTCGCGGGGTTGCCGATCGTGCCCTTGAGGCCGCCGTCGAGGCGGACCTGCCGCCAGCTGGTGCCGTCGTCGTACGAGGCCCACAGCTTCGCCCCGGCGAGCTTCAGACCATTCAGGCCCTTGGGGTAGCGCACGCCCAGTCCGATGCGGGTGGTGGAGTGCGGCCGGGCGCTGTTGGCCTGGTCGACGTCGAGTCGGTAGTCGACCGACAGGACGGGGAGCAGGGTCAGTTCTTCCTTCCGCTCGGAGTGGAAGCGCCAGTCGGTGCGCACCTTGGTGGAGGTCGTCCAGCCGGGGGCGTCCCGCTGCACGTCGGTGACCACGCGGTATTCAGCGCGCTGTGCCGTCATCGGGAAGGCGACGGGCGCCGAACGGATGCTGCCGAGGAGCTGGCCGTCCCGGTAGACGGTGGACAGCGCCTTGTCGCTGCCGGCTTCGGCGGAGAAGGACTGGTCCGGCGCGGTGTCGAGCAGACCGCCCGACGCCACCACACCGACATCGCCCTGCCGAACGGCCGAGTTGGACTGTGCGTCCGGCAGCGCGGTGCGTACCACGGCCTTGTTCCAGTCGCGGTGCACGCGCTGTCCGGCCTTGAGCGTCGAGGTGTTCGTCAGCTTCCAGGAGCCGTCCGACGTCCACACAGGACCTGCCTTCACCGCTTCCCAGGTGGGCACGTCCGCGGAGACGTACTCGGTCCGGGAGCGCGGCAGGACCACCCGGTCGAAGCCGAAGTACGCCGTCGGCTGCATCGGCGAGCGCGTCAGCCGGGCGTATCCGCCTTCGGTGGCCGGCGTCGAGGCGTGGAACGAGGAGTCCACGGTGGCCAGTTCCTCGTTGCGTACCCGGTAGCGCTGGTCGGCGGGGATGCCGCCCTTGCGGTACTTCAGCAGCTCGTAGGAGTACGGGCTCACCGCCGTACCGGAGATCCTGATCACGGCGTTGTCCAGGGCCGCCAGCTTCTCGCCCTGGGTGCCGGAGAGGGTCATCGCCGGGATCTTGGTGGCCGTCGGGCCCCAGTTGCCTGTGAGCCAGTTCTCGGGGATGTCGTTGTAGATGAGGATGGCGAGCGCACCGGCGCTCGCGGCGTCGTCGACCTGCTCTCCCACCGTGCGCTCGGCGCTCCGCTTCACCAGGGCGAGCTTGCCCCGGACGTCCTCTCCGGCCTTCGCCACGCGCAGGACGCGGGTGCCGTCGATACGTGCGGAGCCCGTCCAGCCCTCGAAGTAGGACGCGTCCAGGGTCCGGTTGCCGTGCCCGACGAGGCGGGCGTCGAGTGCGGGTGCGCCGAGCGACCAGCCGACGCGCGATTCGAAGCGCTCGTTCGCGGTCTGCGACGGGATGGAGTACACGGCCGTCTTGCCGTCCAGCCACGTCTCGCGGTCGTGGACGAGGTCACTGTCCACGGCCTGGAAGTTCAGACCGATGCGGGCGCGGTTGGTCTCCGTCGGCCGGGAGGTGGTCATGGTGACCGGGCCGGCCTTGGCGCCGTCCAGGGTGAAGGTCCGATCGGAGTCGATCATCGTGCCCGGCTGGGCGGCGTAGGTGTACTCCTCAAGCCGGCTCAAGTCGGAGTTGTAGTGGAAGATCTCCGAGATGAAGGCGTGCTCGCCGCGCGGTACCCGCACCACGACGGTCCCGTCCGCTGCGACCGGGTACGTCTCGGGCAGTTCGTAGCGGTCCAGCTGCCAGGCGGTGACCGCGGCGATGCCGCTCGTCGGCTTGCCGTCGCGGTCGAGCACCTTCAGCGTAACGTCGAAGCGCTGTACGTCCCGGCCGAAGCCGACCGCCGTCACTGCCGCCGTCCGCCCGTCGGCGGAGACCGCGGTGACGTGCGCGCCGTGGGATCCGGTCGTCACGCCGACGGTGTTGAGGGTGAGGCCGACCTCGGCGGTGCCGTGCGCCGGCACGGTCACCGAGTCGGCTCCCAGGCTGAGCACTCCGGCCGGCAGTTCCTCGCCCGCGTTCTCGACCTTCAGGGCGAGGGTGACCGGCTGGTCGCCGTCGTTGACGTACTCGATCTTCTTCCCGACCGGGGCGGTGGCGTCCCAGTCCCGCAGTCCGAAGTCGGCCGTGCCGCTGGCCGATACGGGCTGCCGGAGTGCGCGTGCCACGTCCACGCGACCGGCGCCCTGGGCGTAGACGGAGGTGGCGGCGGTGGTCTTGGCCGTACTGATCAGCTGGCTCTTCAATCGGGCCGGCGTCCAGTCGGGGTGGCGCTGCACGAGGATCGCGGCGGCGCCGGCCACGTGCGGCGTGGCCATGGAGGTGCCACTCGCGGTGGTGTACGAGCCGTCCACCGGTGTGCCCATCGTCGTGCCGGCGGCGCGGGCGGCAACGATCCGCGAGCCCGGCGCGGTGATCTCCGGCTTGAGCCCGCCGTTACCGCCTCGTGGGCCCCGGCTGGAGAAGTCGGCGACCGCGTCGGTGGAGTCCACGGCGCCGACCGTCAGGGCCGCGTCGGCGGCTCCGGGTGAACCGACGGACGTCGCCGCGGGGCCGCTGTTGCCCGCCGCGATGGTGAACAGCACGCCGGTCTGCGCCGTCAGTTCGTTGACCGCCATCGACATGGGGTCAGTGCCGTCGGCGCCTTCCGAGCCGCCCAGGCTCATGGAGATGACCTTCGCCCCCGAGTGCGCGGCCCAGTCCATCCCTTCGATGATCGAGGATTCCGAGCCGCTGCCGGCGTCGTTGAGCACCTTGCCCACGATCAGCCCGGCGCCCGGTGCCACGCCCCGGTACTTCCCGCCGGAGGCGGCTCCGCTTCCCAGGATGGTGGAGGCGACGTGGGTGCCGTGGCCATGGCCGTCGCGCGCCGTCTCGCCGGGGACGAAGCTGCGGCTTTCCACGATGCGGTCGGCGAGGTCGGGGTGGGTGGCGTCGACACCGGTGTCCAGCACCGCGACCTTCACGCCTGTGCCGTCGAAACCGTCCTTCCACGCCTCCGGGGCGCCGATCTGCGGGACGCTCCTGTCGAGCAGCGCCTTGACCTGCCCGTCCAGCCAGAGGCGCTGGACGCCCCCCGACAGGCGGGCCTTGGGGGTACCTGCGCGGGCGCTATCGTCGTCGACGGCCTCCCAGAACGCGGCGCCCTTGCGTTTGTCGGCGCTGACGGCGGCTCCGCGTACGCCGGGGAGTTTCCGTGTGAGGCGGGCTCCGCCGGGTGCGGTGTCCTTGGCGCCGGACGCGTAGCGCACGATCATCGGGGTCGACGCGTGGTGGGCATCGTCGTACCCCTGGGCGATGAGCTGGGTGACGTTGAACAGCCGGCTGTCCACCTGGCCGTTGTGCACCAGCGCTTCGACGTCGCGCGGGATCACGTACACATCGGTGCCGACGGTGTACGTCCGCAGCTCGGCCGCACTGCGGTGGTACGGGGTGATGTTGACGGCGAGGGTCTTGCTCGCCCTCGTGGCCACCGTCACCTGGTCTCCGGTGACGAGGGTGACCTTCGCGGTGCGGACTTCTGCTTGGGACGGGGTGGTTACCGCGTCCTCCCCGGTCTTCGGTGCGGGGGTGGCACCGTACACCAGGCCGCCGCCGGCCAAGGTGGTGGCCATGGTGGTCGCCAAGGTGAAGCTGAGCAGTGCGGCTCTTCGCCTGAAACGCATGCTGAACGTTCTCCTTCCGCCGGCAGGGAGGGTTCCGCGACCGGCGGGTCAAGCCTCGGCAGGAAGGGGCACCGACGCTACGGCCGCGCCTGTCGAAGAAGTGACATGTCCGCTCGCCGACACTTCGCGCATATCGAAGTCGGATGGTCGGCGTGCGTGATAACGCGGACAACGTTCCGGTGTGCGGGTGTGGTTAGATCACGCTGTGTCCGGTGGGTGGTACATCGGTTGGGGTGGGGGCGTCGTGGGAGGCGGACACATGCTGGAGGCCGCGGGGATCGGGGCGGGGGAGGAGCGGGTGTACCGCTTCCTCGTCGGGGTGCGTGAGGCTGATGCCGCGGTGATCGCTGAGCAGCTGGGGCTCGACGTGGCGCAGACACACAGGCTGTTGGCCTCGCTCCACGACAAGGGGCTGGTGGGGCGGGTGGCCGTTTCGCCGGCGGGGGGCGCGGTGCGCTATGTGCCGGTGGCGCCCGATGCCGCGCTGCGTCCGCTGCTGCTGCGTGGGCATGAGGCGCTGGAGTCGGCGCGGCGGGGGGTGGAGCAGCTCACCGAGGAGTACCGGGCCGGGGGGCGGCGGTATGACGCAGGGCAACTGGTCGAGGTGATCACGGGGGCGAGTGTGATCCGGCAGCGGCTGCGTCATATGGCGTACGGGGCCAGTGAGATGCGGTGGCTCTGCAAGGCCGGCCATGTGGCCATGCCTGCGGCGGAGAACGACGAGGAGTGGGAGCTGCTCGCCCGTGGGGTGCGGTACGAGGCTATCTACGAGCGCGCGCTGCTGGAGGAGCCCGGCATGGTCGACAACGTTGCCCGGAGCATCCGCGCGGGTGAGCAGGCGCGGGCCACCGGGACGCTGCCGGTGCGGATGGTGATCGCGGACGGTTCGATCGCCATCTGCCCGCTGATGCACGGCGGTTCGGGTGGTTCGCTGGGTGAGCCGACGGCCGCGGTGGTACACGGCAGCAGCCTGCTCGACGCGCTGATCGCGCTGTTCGAGAGCCAGTGGGCGGCGGCGTCGCCGCTGCACGTCACGGACTCCGGTGAGCTGGCCGACTTCGGCGGCAGTCCGCGGCCCGGTGCGAACGTCGCCGACGACGAGCGGTATCTGCTGTCCCTGGTCGTCGCCGGGGTCGCGGACAAGGCGATCGCCTCGCAGCTACGAGTCAGCCAGCGCACGGTGCAGCGCCGGATCCAGGTGCTGATGCAGCGCGCCGGCGCCGCGACGCGGACGCAGTTGGTGTGGCAGGCGGCGCGGCGGGGGTGGCTGCCGTGAGAGAGGGGTGGCTGTCATGAAGCAGCGAACCTGTTCTTCCAGCTGATCTCCGGCCGCTATGAACGCGCGTCCGTGATCGTGACCAGCAACAAACCGTCGGGCCGCTGGGGAGAGGTCTTCGGTGAAGTTTCCCCGTGATCTTGGGCACTCGATTTCTACGCCGCGAGGGTGTGCTGATGCCGCTGCCTGGTCTCGGCCGGGGTGAGACAGGCGCACTGGTGGAGTGTCGGTATCCGAGAGTTGCAGTATTCGCCCGCAGGGCGAGCAGCCCCGCACCCGGCCCGGTCACGTCAGCGGTGACAAAACATCCCACGCTGCTGAGCGCGAGCCGGCCCCGTCTTGTCAACAGGACTCCCAAGCCCGGGCGTATTCAAAGACTCGGCTCGCGCCTCCGAAGGTCGGCTCCCGCCGAGCTTCGCTTCCCATGAGGCGTACTCATCTCGTGCGATCCGCGATCACCTGCGCAGCGCGGAATCCGGGCAGTGATCCTCGTCCCCGCTGACCGGCGTGGGCACCGACTGCGACGGGGCAGCCGGCTACCGGCCTTCGACCGCGAGACCTACAAGCAGCGCAACACCGTCGAGCGGTGCATCAACCGTCTGAAGCAGTGGCGCGGCATCGCCACCCGCTACGAGAAGACCGCCACCGTCTACCTGGCCGGACTCCACATCGCGGGCATCTTCCTCTGGTCCTCCCGGTGATCCAGACGAAAACTGCCCAGCGGCGTCTGGTGCTCGGGGCGTGGGGCTGCGGGGTGTTCCAGAAACGATCCGGTGCGGGTGGCCGCGGTCTTGCACGGCCACCGTGCGGGCGGCGGCCGGTTCGCGGCTCACTTCGACGAGATCGTCTTCGCGATCCTCGACCGCACCCGCGAACGCAACATCCTGCGAGCCTTCGAACTGTCATGGAAAGAGTAGCGATTGGCGGCTGGCCGTGGTCAGCATGCTCCAGTGGCGACGGCTGAGCCGGCATCGGGGGGCGTGCCCGCCCATCCCGTGACCCGGCGCGCGGTGCCGCCGAACAGCGCGGTTTTCTCCGGTTTCGAAAGTTCCCCGCGGTCGAGCAGGTGGTGCAGGCCTTGGGCGTACGAGCGGTAAGGGAATGGAACGGGAGCGCAGGGTTGGCCGGTCGATCGCCCAGGTGTCCAGATGCCGCTGCTGGAGCTGGTGGAGGCTCAGGTGCTGGGTGTCGAGCCAGTTCAGGAAGTCGATGGCGGCAAGGACGTTGCCGCCATCGCCCTTGTGTGCTGCGTAGGTGGTTGTCTCACTGGCACGCTGGCTGGGCCACTCCGATCCTGGATTCACCTTGCGGAAGTACTCCCACTTCCTGCCCCGTGCGGGCGCGCGAGGCACCGCCGCCATCGACGCGATCTTCACGTGGCGTCGGCCCGGACAGCGCCGAGGCCGGACCGCAGCTCGCAGCAGCCCCCGCTCGGGCGCAAAGTCCCAGAGAAGTCCCAGAGATGCCGCCGCCCCCTTCCGAACCCGCGTTATGCCTGGTCAGGAAGGGGGCGGCGGCTTTCGTCGATCAGATGTCGCGGAACTCATGGACAAAGCTTCTGACCTGCGTAGATGACACCTCGCGAAGATCATCTTGCACGGTTGTTGCACAAGCCGAACGGAGCAGGAGTCACGCGGCCCTGGTGTAGGCGCTCCGGACCGCGATGCGGACCTTGGAACCGGCTCCCACAACCCGGTGCACGTATTTACGCAGGGTAAACGCGGGATCGGCGTGTCCGAGGCGGTCCGCGAGCGTGTACACGTCTACCCCGCCGTTGATCATCATCGATGCGTACAGGTGTCGGAGCGCGTGCATCATCACGTCGCGGGACTTCTCCCAGCGTCGTCCCTTCGCGTCGGGCTCGAGGGGCTTGATGAGGCCGGCCGACGCCAGGGCGGGCTTCCAGCGGTAGGAGTTGAACCAATTCGACTGAATGGCGGTCTTCTCCCGGGTGTAGAAGATCAGCCGCACCGTGACCGGGTCGCCGCCTTTGCTGCCCCACGGTCGGGTCACCTCGACGGGAGGGTACTTCTCCATGTGCTCGCGCAGGGGGATGGCCACGTCGTCGGTCAGTTCGACCCACCGGTCCTTCGGGTCCTCGTCGTCTCCGCCCTTGGGGAGGGCGTATGCCAGGAACGAGCCGTCGTGGACTACTTGCCGTTGCACGTGCACCATGGCGCCGTCCGGATGCGCCCAGTCGATGTCTTCTGGTGACAGGCCGAATATTTCTCCTTGACGAAGGCCCAGGCCGCGACCGCAGTCGACGAGTGCCTTGTAGCGGTCGGGAAGTTCGGCACGGATTTTCTCGGTGTCCTCCCATGTCAGGGTCAGCTCTGCGCGGCCGCCACCTCCTCGCTTCGGCTTGGCGTCCTGCACCGATTTGGCGAGGCATGGATTTTTGTGTATCAGGCTGTCGTCCACGGCCAGGTCAAAGACAGCCCGGAGATTGTCGAAGACCAGGCGCAGTGTGGAACTTTCGAGCAGCCGAAGACGGTCGTGCAGCCAGTCCAGCAAAGACGACGCGTTCACGTCCTTTACGCGCATCTTCCCAACTGCGGTAGGAGCGATGTGTAGGTGAACCCGCTCCCTGTGGCGTCGGTATGTGCGCGGATTCTTGTGTTCGTGCCCCTTGAGCCACGTAAGGGCGAGTTCGCCGACCCTGACCTCTCCGGCGCGAGGGTTGATATATGAACCGTCGTCCACTCCGGACCGCATCTTGGTCTCGTGCCTGCGGGCTTCGACCTCGGTGCGGAACAGCTCCGTCTGCTGGACATCTTCCCGGTTGCGCCATCGGGCCTGCCACCGCTTCCCCGTCCCGTGATCCCGCGTCGGGACTTTGCCGTGTTCCTTGCAGGTCGACTCCCCGTCTTTCGGGCGCGACTTGTGCCAGCGGTCGTACGGCATCGACTCAACTCCTAGTTTCCAACGGCCCTTTGGGTCTATTTGTGGACTCTTTCTAATCAGGGCCGTCATCGACGGCGAGATTGTCTGCCCGTTCATCGCGCCCTGAGTGAATTGGATGTTGATCCAAGCGAGCTGAAGATGTCAAATGCATTCTTGGGGTCTTCGCGACAAAGGGTGCAGAGTGGTAGAGAAGATTTCACCTAGGCGAATGCTCGCTGAGGGTTCGACGAGGGCTCGCCGAATCCTCAGCGAAGATTCACTTGTGTCCTTCGAGGCTTCGCAAGAGTCGTAGGCATTTCGTCGAAGGGCCCTCTGTTTGGTCCGGCCGGAATCTAATGCAAACGTTCGGTGCACCACCACGGCGGAATATCGCTCACGTGGTTCTTTCCTGCCTACTTCGAACCGTTCTGGAGTGCCCATGCGTCGAACCACTGCCCGCGCGGAAGAAGCCGCTGGCGGCGCGGGGGACCGCTGTCCCTTGATGAGCGCGGAGGAGTTGGCTGAATTCCTGGGCGTACCGCTGAACACGGTCTATATATGGAATCACCGACGCCAGGGGCCGCGAGCCCACAAGGTCGGACGCTATTTGCGCTACCGCTGGCCGGAGGTAGAGGCATGGCTGGAAGCTCAAGTGGTGAATCGCGCGACCTGATCGGCCAAGATTGGCTGGTGCCCTTGTCCTTGGTCGGGCGACAGAACCCGGCGTACAGCCCGACTCGCCTGACGCCACCTGCGGCTTTGCCTTGGAAAGGGCCTCCGACCTGCGTCGGAGGCCCTTTCTGGTCTTTCGGGGGCTTGCCGCGTTAGGCGGTGAAAAGTCCCTCGGAAGTCCCTCGGACAACACTGAAAGTCCCTGAAAAATCCCTGGCGCGGGGGCGCGGAGGACGCCTCCGGCCTGGGGTAATCATGTTTCCTCTGGCCTCAGGGCGCGGCCTGTGGGAGCCGGGCGCAGCGGGTTGCAGCGCTCGTCATCGAGACCTACCGGAATCCCCGCGCCGCCTGAGTTCAATTGAGCACTACTGCGGGAGGGCGAAGCGGAGCCGCATCCTCGTGCTGACGAGCTCGTAACCAGCCAGGCCCGGGGCGCCGAAGGGATTAGGCAGAGGGGTGATTCGGCGGCGAGTGCGGTCCAGGACATCAGAGACGTACACGATGATGTACGTCTCATCCGGGCCCAGGTGAGAGGCCCGTTCCACCTCGGAGTCGCCAAGGATGATCTCGCCACTGCTGCCGACCGATGCCTTGACCTCGTACAGATACGTCCGCTCCCCGTCATGGATGCGGAAGTCGTATCCCAGCCTGTCGTCCCCCTGGCCGCCGGCGATGACGTGGGAACGCAGGCCGGACTTCCAGGAGGTCTCCTCGGGAACCCCGAACCGCTCCCTCAGCCAGGCGCCCACGACCGCTTCACCGGCGAGACCGATGGCCGTGGTCTTGTCCTGATCGGTGGCTGGGGCACGGTAGCCCCCGGATTTGCCACCTGACCCCGGTGTCTTGCGGGGCCTTGGCACGACCGGGGGGAGGGCTCCTGTGGGCTGGGCGGGGGTGGCGAGTTGCTCAGCCGTCAGGTCGCCGGCGACCGCCCGGGCAAGTTCTCTCAGTTCGTCCGGACGGGTCGGCAGGGGCCTGCCGTTCAGCATGACGTGCGGCCCCGGTCCCCCCGCAGCTGAGCCGGACCCCGAGGTCGTTCCGGGCCCGGAACGCTGCCCGGGAAGCGGCACGTGGGGCTTGTCAAGTCCCAGCTCGGCTCGTCGGTCCGTCGCCGGCATCCCCTGTGGCCAGTAGCCGTGGCCGTTCAGCCAGTCGACGAGCACCGGCGAGGTGAGGGCCTCGAAGTCGAGTAGACCCTCCTCGTCCAGTTCCTGGACGAGGTCGGCGGCACCCGGCAGGGAGGGCACCGACGCGGAGCCCTCGCGCCGCGTCCACTCGTCGATGAGGCCGCGCAGCCTCGGCAGCGACCGGTGGACTGCACCGATGGACGCCTCGCGGACCTCCGCCAGGGGGCGCAGGACGATCCGGCGGCGGGGAGGGGCCGGAAGCCGGGCCGCAGCCCAGGCGTCCGCGTGGACCTGGAGCAGCTCGGACGACAGGTTCCACAAGGTCGTGTGCCATCCGGGGTCCGGCTCGAGTCCTGATAGGGCGCGCAGGCGGAGGTACCCGGCAAGGGAGCGACCCGACCGGTACACGCCCGCGTGCGCGTCACGGACTCGCTCGGCGAGAGCCGCCCGGTTCCGTTGCAGCCATGCCTCGAACTGCTGTCGGTGGCGAGCCTGGTTGTCGAGCATGGGCAGCCCCAGCGTTCGCCATGCCTGGTTGGCGTCGGCCAGCGGGATCGAAAGCTCGCTCAGCTGTCGCTGCCGGTCGTCATCGTCGAGCAACCCCAGCAACAGCTCCGCACGGTCGGGATCGAGCCGGCCCGTCAGCCAGTCACGCAGTTCCGAACGGTCGTGGAAGCTCTCCAGGCAACGCTGCAGCTCCTCCGCGAGGTCGAGGTCGACGCAGGCGAGTAGCGGGACGAGCAGGGCGCTGCCAGAGCGCTGGGAGGCGCGGTCCGCCAGGACGAGCTCCAGCCTGCGCAGGGGCACGTCGAGCGCGGCCGCGATCCGCTCGTCATCGATCTCCTCCGTCTGCGGGCAGCTTTCCTGCAGTTCCATGAGCGCCGCGCGCAACCCCTTGGCCAGGTAGGGCGCGCCGACCAGACTGGCCAGCCCGGTCGCCGCGTTCCGCAGCAGCCGCCACTTGGTGGGCTCTCCCGTGTGCAGGACGACCAGGCAGGGCCGCTCGGGGTCCTGATGCAGCAGCGAGCCGTCCGCGGCGGACTCCTCGACGCGGTGTCCCGCGACCCAGACGACGGCCTCCCGGGCCACGGTGAACTCGCAAGCCTGCAAGCGCCGGAGCACCTCCGGCAGCGGAACGGGGTCAGGGCGCGAGGCTCGCTCCTCGTCGAGGTCCACCGCCGCCGCGACGAACGTGCGCAGCCACGGCCCGGCGTAGGCCAGCAGCGATGCGCGGGACGCCTGGTCGAGGAGCAGGGCTCCCACGCGGATGTCGGTCTCGGCCTCGCTCGCCCGGCGAACGGTGAATACCGCTCGCGCCTCCAGATACCGGTGGATCCGTAGGCCGAGAGACCTGTCCTCGATCGGAAGGAGGGGAACCGGGACACGTTCGAGGAGCTTCCCGTTCTGTGCCCCTTGTGGATCGGGTACGTAGACGGTCTCGACCTGCGGCTCACCGCGCAGGGCCTCCAGAACACCGGCCCGCGCGACGAGCAGGACGTCCAGCGGATGCGCGAGGCGAGAGGCCGAGGTTCCGTCCGGTGCGGAGAGTACCTCAGACCACGCCTGCTCGTACGCACGGCTCATGGCGTACCGGTGCACCCCTTGGCGAAGGTGACCACGCTCCTCCACGAGGGCGGGCAGGTGACGGATCCGGTCGGCCGCGGTCCGCGGATCGTCCCAGGCGCGGATGCCCAGCAGGCGCAGCCTGTCGGGCATCGCGGGGGAATGCCGTCGACGCAGCGTGGGGGGAACCACGGTGAGGTACTCCGGCGGCGTCTCCTGGGAATGCCACCACCACGCCGTCGAGGCCGGGGCGAAGGTGATCCCGTCTCCCTGAGCCGGCATCTGGGGGATCCACGGCGCTTGGGTGAGGAAGGCGGATACGGGTGTCGGCCATGGAGTGCCGTGTCCGTCCGACACGGGACGGACGAACCTCGTCTCCAGATCGCTGTCCGGCCAGGTCGCAAGGCCGTGCGTGATGAGTTCCGCGTACAGGCGACGGCTCTGCTCGTCGAACTTGGCGTAGTCGTACTGGCCGGGGAGTACGGGCAGCGCCTTGCGATACGGATGGTATTGGACGGTGGCGTGGGCGACGGACCGCAGATTGGGCCAGCGTGCGGCGGTGGCGCGCCATTGCTCCAGGAAATCGACGCCCGCGTCCTTATGCCACATGCCGGCGAACCATCGGGGCGTGTTGAGCACCTCCCCCCGGACGCCGCCCGAGAACACCTCGTAGCGGGGCCGTAGCCCGTGGCGCACGCCTTGGCGCTCCAGGAACCGCAGCATGGTCTGGGGCGGCAGCTCCGTGTCCCCGCAGATCTCCTCGGGCGTCCGCACGAGCCGGCCGGCGGTCGTCGCCAACACGGGAATGCCCGTTACACCGTCGAGGAAGCGGGTCAGGGTCTCGTCGATGGAACGGTGGTCCCCGGGCCAGCCGGTCCCGAACATGGCCTGGACGGCGACCAGCCAGCCACCACGGGTCGGTACGTGCAGGTTCTGCAGGGTGGGCACCCTGCGCCCGGCCCGCTCCAGTGCGGTCGCCACCGAGCAGAGGTACCGAAGGCACTGGAGCCGTACGCCCTCGTCCTGGCCGTTCGCCCCGGTGGCCGCCGTGACCACACGGAACACGGCGTCGGAACCGTACTCCTGGACCAGACGCTCCGATTGCAGCCAACGCCGCCCCATGGCCCGGCGCTTGGCGCGCTTTCCCGACCAGTCGACCGACTCGTGCACGAAGGAGACGTGGTCCGCCAGTCCCGTCGGCAGGGCCGGGAGTCCGGACGCGACGTCGGCGCCTCGTTCCAGGAAGACACCCTCGCCGCCGGCGGCCGCGAGGGTCATCGCGGAGCTGAGGATGATCTTTTTGCCCTTCAGGGCCGAGCCGTTGGGGAAACAGACGGACAGGTCGTAGTAGAAGTCGGCCCACCAGCCGGGGTCGAAGAGGTTCTTCAGGGTCTGCTTCGCCAGCCTTTCGGCCCACCGGGCGACCCGCGCCGGCTCCGGGGCGAGAGAGAGCCCGCGGACGTCGGCCAGCGCGGAGAGGCGGCGCAGCCGGCCGGAGTGGAGCCCGGGGTCGACGAGATGCATCACCCCGGTGGCGGCGACGGAGTCCGGGGTGAACACCCTGGCGGTGTCCTGGCACGTCCACAGGAATCCGTACCGGAAGGAGGTTCGCACGCCGACCGGGGCGAGCACGGGCATGAACTCGACGTGGTCCAGGTTCTGGCCAAGGGCGTCGAACGCCTCTTCCAGCCGGTCCAACCCGCTGCTGTTCCAGCACATCAGGTCGGCCAACGCCTCCGCCGGAAGCTGCAGGCGCCCCTCGCCGGCGAGTAGGACGGCACGGGCACAGGCCGTCGCAAGGGTGTCCAGGAGAAGGTCGTTCCAGGGCATGGCCTCGTTGAAGGACCGCCGGTTCAGTTCGGCGAAGAACGGCGCGTTGACAAAGCCGTTGAGCGGCGAGGCGATCTGATGCCCCATGGGGAGGAACGTATACAAGCGGCCTCGGTCCAGCGGATCGCCGACCGGTACGGCCACACTGACCTCGGCCTTCTTCTCCCACACCGCCCAGTCGGGGCGCAGGGCCCCCTCGTCGACGGAGGCCGCGATGGCCGTCCGGGCCAGCTGCTCATCGACCTTGGCCCGCACCAGGATCAGGCGCATCCCCCGGCGCAGGACGACCTCCTGAACGGTGATCCCCTGGTAGCGGTAGAGCTGGCGAACCGAGCGGTCGTAGCTCTTGCGCTGGGTCTTGCCTGCCGCCCTGCGGCCGAGGGTCACCCGTTCCAGACGGTCTAGGAAGAGTTCGAAGGGGGCCGCATCGTCCATCAGTTCATCGAGCTGCGCCCGGGCGGTCTTGGCCGCCTCCGGCGAACGCAGCGGGAGTCGGACGACGGTGACGAAGCCCCGCCGCCCGAAGCGCTGGGCGGCCAGCGGCACCTCGTCCAGGGGGATCGGCACCTTGAGCCGGAAGAGGTTGTCCTCCAGGTGCGCGGCCAGGTCCTCCCGGTCGGGGTCGACCTGGCGGGCCAGCCAGATGAAGTCGCCAGGCAGGGCGAAACGAAAGCAGAAGCCATCGAAGGTCTTGGATCCGGCCCGGGAGACGCTGTACAGCTCGGGTGCCTCGGTGAGCTGGAGGACGCTCTTGAAGCCGACGCCCTTGTGCCCGATGCCTTCGTCGGGGCGCTTGCCGGAGAGGCCAATGCTGCACAAGGCGGTGAAGTCCCGCGTGCCCAAGGGCCTGCCCCCGTTGGCCACATATAGGGTGCCGTGCTCGCCCTCGTCTTCGTCGAGGAGAATCTCGACGCGCCCGTCGAGAGTACGTGCGGGATGCGCGTCGTGGGCATTCTGCAACAACTCGATCAGTACGCGCCCCTGATACTCAGGGGCGATGATCGTCTCGGCGATGGCTTTGAGTTCCCGGGCGGACTGCCGGCCGTCCTGCCAGTCTCGCAGGCAGCCACGGGCTTCCATGAGCGCACGGTCCGTGACTGTCCTACGCCAGGTAGCCGACCTGCGAGACCGCGTGGCCGCAACCCGCATACGTTCAGCCCCCGCCATGCCGCACCCCCGATACAACAGACAAGTGATCTTATCAGCGCGTCGAAGGCCTGCATCGAGCCTCCTGGAGGGCCTGAACCGGACACTGACAGGGTGGGCGACCTACTTCCGCCACGGCGCGGCGAAGCGGACCTTCAACGCGGTCGATCACCATGCGTGGCACCGCGTCGCGATCTGGCTCCGCCGCAAACACGGCATCCCCAGCAGCCAGTTGAAGGGATTCTGTGACCTGAGTCTCCCCTCATAGTGTGGAGTCCTTGACTGCAGGGGAAGTTGAGAGTCATGGCGGAGAAGCGTCGGGTGTTCAAGCCTGAGTTTCGTGAGAGGGCTGTACGCATCGTGACCGAGACCGGGAAGCCGATCGGCGAGGTGGCCGATGACCTGGGGATCAACGAGACGACGCTGGCGAGCTGGGTCTCGCGGGCCAAGCGGGCCGAGAAGGGCAAGCCGGCCGAGGTGGATGCGGAGATGGCGCGGCTGCGGCGGGAGAACGCGCAGTTGAAGAAGGACAACAAGGAGCTGGTCATGGAGCGTGATGTCCTCAAACGCTGCATGGTCCTGTGGGTGAAGTAGCTGTGGCGGACCCGGCCGTCGTGGCCGGGGCGATCAGTCTGAGTCCCCCGTGCAGAAGGAGACGCCGCCGGGGCAGGAGGCAACGTCCCGGTCGCTGCTGGTGGTGGCGTCCATCATGTCCGCGAGGGTCTCAAGGTCGTCGGCGAACTTGCGGAAGTCCTTAGCCTTCGCGCGGGCCTCGGCCGCGTCCGTATCCGTTTCGCCCAGACCGATGGCCGGCTGCGAACCGGAGAAGTCCAGCAGACGCGCGTCGAGAGGTTCACGGCCGTCGTTGCCCATGACGACATGCCTGGCTCCGCGGTGTGCGTCGTGAATACCGGCCTCAGTGCACCAGTCAGGATGGGCCGTGCACGGTTGCTGGCGGTCGTCTTCACGACTGCCGCCGGGTGGGAGCGCCGAAGGGGTGCCAGCAGGATGGGAGGTCAGGGTGGTGAGGCTCTTGTCGCAGATCGAGCGGGTCGGAGGCTGCGCCTGGTGGGCGTAACAACTGCTGGTCTCGCGACCCGTGGTGCTTCGGCCCCCGTTGTTGTTCAGCCTTGCTCAGTGGGAGCAACCCGTTCGCTGTTCGAACAGCACTAGCTCAGGGCTGGCCGCTCAGCGGTATAAATCGCGCTTTGCTTCCGGGTGGTGCTATTGGCAGCGCTTTAGGCGGCTTGTGCAGCCGGTGAGCAATGCCACGGACTACTTGGATGACGTCTTTTCGTGCCCGCCGAACGGTGCGACGTGTCTTGGCGTTGCGGCCCTGGTCGGTATGCCGAGCATGTACTCCATGTCGAGCTGCCCGCCGGAACGCTGCTCGGGCCCGTCTTCCCACACGATGAGGTTCCCGGTGACGATCAAGGGGGTCCAGCCTTGAGTTGTCAGAGCAGGTGCAGATTAGGAGCCTGTGCTGCGCTCGCGTACTCAGGCAGTGCGACGACCGTGATGCCGGCGTTTTTAAGGGTCTCGACGCCTTCGGCGTCGGCGACGAAGGTGTCGGGCTCGTTCCAGGCGGTGACGACGCGGCGGAGGCCCACGTCGCGGATGAGCTGGGCGCAGGGGTAAGGTCGGGATGCCCGCCTGGCGCAGGGCTCAAGAGAGCTGTAGATCGTGGCGGTGGCGAGCCGGGCGTCCTCGGCGGGGAGCTTGGCGAGGGCTCCTTCCTCTGCGTGGTCGTGGGGGTCGCTCTCGCGGGAGTAGCCGCGGGCGAGTTCGGTCCCGTCGGCCGCGACGATGACTGCCCCCACGCTGAAAGCGGTCTCCGAAGGTGGGCAGAGGGCGGCCAGCTCACAGGCGAGGGCGAGCCAGTTGCGGTCTGCGGTGTTGGGCTCGCGGCCGGTGCCGGGGGCGCCGGCTGAAGGGGTGGTGCTCATCGGGACTCCGTTGAGGTCTCCTTGGGGGCGTACCTCAGGAGTACCACGTCGCCGATCTGGCGGGTCTCGAGAAGTCGGAGGCGGGCGGCGGGCCCGCCGGGATAGCTCGCTGGGCCGAGCATGCGCACTGCATCGGGCTGACCGACCAGGAGCGGGGCAATGACGAGTTGGAGCTCGTCGGCTAGAGCTGCTTCGAGGAGCTGTGTGTGAACGGTTCCGCCACCCTCGACCATGAGCCGTCTGACGGCGTACTCGTCGCCGAGGATGTCGAGCGCGGCCGGCCATACGGCCTCGGCGGGGACGCTCTGAACGGTAGCCAGGTCACCGAGGTTGGCGCGAGCCTTCGCGGTGGCCTCGTGGCCCACGGCGAGGACGAGCTTGTCTCCGCCGTGGTGCCAGAACTTCCAGCCGGGATCGAGGTTGCCCGTGCCGGTGATGGTGACCTTCAGCGGGTATTCGGGCTCACCGGCGGCGACCCGGGACGCCCTGCGTTCCGCCGAGTTGACGAGGAGGCGGGGGTTGTCGGCGCGGAGTGTGCCAGCGCCGACAAGGATCGCGTCGACACCGGCTCGTACGGAGTCGACGCGCTCGAAGTCCTGCTTGTTGGAGAGCAGGAGCCGGTCCTCGCCCGGGCGGGTGTCGAGGTGGCCGTCGATCGATACAGCTGCGGACAGCAGGACGTACGGGCGGGGCAAGGTATCTCCAGGCGGTGTGCGCGGGTGGGTCAGGCGGGATGCAGAACGATGCGGTCGAGTGAGGCGCGGAACTCGGCGACGCCGTCCTCGCCGGTTGCGGGGGCCAGTGCCTGGTCGAGCCGGTCGAGCTGTCCGAAGATGCGGGCAGATCCGGTCTCGGCGGCGATCCCGACGGCCTGCCCACCGATTCGGGCAGCGAGGGTCACGTTGCCTGTGCCCGCATGGGCACGTGCAGCGCGAGCGAGGTAGACACCGCGGTCCCGGCGATATGCGGACGGGAGCACTGCGAGGGCGCTGTCGAAGCCTGCCGCGGCCTGCTCATACTCGCCGAGTGCGGAGAGGGAGCGAGCTCGGGCGGTGCTGATGTACGCCGCATCGAGCCAGGAACCCCAGACACCGTCGGAGCCCGCCCGCCCGAGAAGAGCAAGCGCGGTGTCGTAAGCCCTGTGGGCTTCGCTGCCTTCACCGAGTACGGCACGCGCGTGGGCCTCGTGCAGAACGGCGATGACTTCGAGGCGGCTCCCGGGTCGGGCGGTGCGTCGGGCGGCTGCGGCGAGGCCGAGAGCGTCGGCAGGATGACCGGTGTCGACAGCCAGCTGTGCCTTACGGCTGAGGATGTACGCGGTGAGATCGGTGTCGCCGGTGATGTGGGAAGCGTCCAGTGCCTTCGCGGTGTGGCCGTGGGCGGTGCGCTCGTCGCCGATGTCCTGGGCGAACCAGCCTGCCAGCTCTTCGTATCGCGTCTCCAAGGCGAGAAGCTCGATGGCGTCGGTGCCACGAGCGGATCGACGTCTTGTGGCAAGGGAGACGAGGTGTTGTTGCAGGGCGGGCAACACGTGCCGGGGGCCGATGAGGTTGTCGGTCTGGAACATGACCCGGCGGAGTTGCGCGAAGTGCTCGAAGGGAGACCCCATGTCGGCGAGTTCGGTGGCAGCCGCCGGCGTCGCGGCCGGCATGGCTGTCGCAGCCAGCCCGGCGATCCCTGATGCGAGAACAACGCGGCGGGGCACGGGCACGAAGAGGATCCTTCCGTGGATGCGGGCGGGGACGACGACCGTGTCCGTGTCGTCTCCAAGCGAGCCTGCCCGCACGACCGCGTTCATGGCCAGGGTCTCCGGGGCGCTGGCCCCATGACCCCGTGTACTGGCCCCATGAGTCGCTGTCTCGGCTCTGGACACCGGGACAGAGCAATCCTGGGGGGCCTCGCGCTCCGCGCTGTCCCAGCCACGAACCAATGCACCGGCGGCATCGAGGATGTCGTCGAGAGTGATGGCCGCATGTTTCGGGACGGGACGTTCAGCGCGCTCGAAGCGCCCGAGATGTGAACGGTCGATCAACGCCCGGCGAGCCAGAGCCTGCTGCGACAGCTGACGGGCCTCGCGGAACTGGCGTAGCTCGTAACCCCAGCGGTGCCATGGGCCGGCGTCCGGAGTCAGCTCGTTCGGCTGCTGCCCCACGCTTCCTCCTCCACCGTGGACTTTCGTTCACCCGCGGTCGATGTCAGCGACAGGGGCGGCTCTCCATGGGGCCTGCGGAGCCAGCGTGTGAGGCTCCATCTAGGGCCTGCCCACCGGGGTTCCGTACCGCTTTCATCGTCGGTACGAGCTGATCACACGGTATCCGAACGGCGCCTGGCACGGACCTGATTCACGTCAGTGGCGAACGTAGTGGTCGGTCGGACCGAACGCATTGCGCAACCGTCGGATGAGCCCTGCGCGGGCGGAGCGCGATCTAGGGGAAGGCGACCATGAAGACACGTAGAAGCCTGGGCGACATGATCGCCGTCTCCAGTCCACGGATCAGCCTGATGGGATCCCGGGACCGAACGGACACCGACACTGCTCGAACCCAGGAGTGGCACCGCAAACCCGCCCCGCTGGAGCGTCCGGCGCGCAGCGGCGAGCTCGTCCGGCTCCGTCAGCAGTTCCGTCGCGAGGCGACCGAAAGGTGCGACCGCCGCTCCGGTGATCGCCGTCTCCGGGTGTTGGCGTACAGCTTGGTGCTCAGCAGGAGTGCCAGGCCGGATGAGGACTGGAACACCCTCCAGACCGAGGCTGAGCAGCGTGGCTATGCAATGGGAGCGAGGTTTCACGACGTAGCCGTTCCCGTGACCACGACGTGCCTCCCCGGCTCGGGTGCCGGCTGTGGCGTCTACACGCCGCCCTGGAAGCGCCCTGGCTGGGGGGAGGTCGAGCGACTGATCCGAGGCGGCTTCGCGGACGGCGTGATCGTCCTCGACCGGCACAACATCAGCTCCGATGACGACGAGTATCGCGCTGTGATCAAGGAACTGGGTGAGCGGTACCAGGCATTCATTCACCTCGTGATCCCCGAGGAGCTGTCCGGTCCGACTTGAAGGCGACCGTTGCGGTGGATGGATGCGAAGGGCTGGGGCTGGAGACAGGCCAGCGCTCAGGTTCTCCTCGTCGTCACCGTGTTCGCAGTGCTCGTCACCGTCTACCAATCCGCCTGATCGGAGGGCCGTTTTGACGTTCGAGGGATACACCAACCAGGCGACACATTTCCTGCCGCTCCGTGGGGTGGGACTCGACCTTTGCATCGTGCCTGCAGGTGACCCGCAGGGCGCGGCATGACCGCGATCAAAGAGACCTGCGCGTGCAGTGGTCGTCTCACCCGGATCCCTGCTTCGTTGTCGAGTGGGGGGAGAGAGACCACTCACGCTCGAGGGCGACCGCACTGCCACCACCCTGGGGCGCTTCTACGGCTACAGCGAAGCAGCCATAGCGGCCTTCATGGGGTGGTGCCACAAGTCCCCCTCTTCGGCCGTGCCCGAACCGTGTTCCCCCACGGCACCGTAGCTGGCCGAAGAGGGCCCAACTTCCCACCCGAGAGGACGAGCACCATGTGTGCGCACAACCCGCCGTGCCCCACGGCCATGGCTCCCGACAGGGAGGCCGCGCGACCCGTCGCGCACCGCCCTGAGCAGGGCTGGTGTGTTAACTGCACCTTCTTGAGGTCGTTGGGCACTGCGATGTCCAACTGCCCAGGGAGTTCTGTGTGACGTCGCATCTGCGCAACGAGCTGATGGAGGGGCGAACCCTCTTGCCCCGTATCGGCTCCGTCGTCGAGCTGGAGACCCAGCACCCTCCGTACGCCGTACTCGGCCCGGACAGCGAGCCGGTCGTGTCCGTCGTGCCGTACCTGCGGGATCTCGCTCTGAACGACAACAGCCCGGCCACCGGCCGCAGTTACGCCAACGATCTGCTGCGTTGGTTTCGGTTTCTGTGGCTGCTGAACGTGTCCTGGGACAAGGCAACGGAAGGGGAGGTGGCAGTGATAGTGGGATGGCTTCGTGCCGCGCCGAATCCGCAGCGCCGCCGTACCCGGACGGATGCGCCGGAGCCGGGGTCAGTCAATCCGCGCACCGGCAAGCGGTACCTGAGGGCCGGGTACGCGCCATCCACGATCAACCATGCCCTGACCGTTGTCAGCAGCTTCTATGACTTCCACCGAGACCTGGGCCGCGGCCCGTTGATGAACCCGGTGCCGGTCTCGGAGGCACGCCGCCGGGCCCTGGCTCATCGCGGTCCGATGGAGGCCATGCCGGTCTTCCGCCGGGCACGGCTGCGTCAGCGCGTCCCGGACACCGAGCCGCGGGCGATGCCCGACGCGATGTGGGACGAGTTCTTCGAGGCCATGAACCATGACCGCGACCGCGCCGCGGTGCTGCTCTATGTCGCCAGTGGTGCCCGCGCCTCGGAACTGCTGGGGGTGACCCCGGCCGACATCGACTGGTCGGGCCAGATCGTCTACGTCGTCTCCAAGGGCACGAGGCTGCGCGAGCCCGTCCCTGCAAGCCCGCAGTCCCTGGTGGTGCTGGCCGGCTATCTCGACGCGATGGGCATGCCCGCCCCGCACGAGCCGGTCTTCCGTACTCGCCGCGGCCCCGACGGGCCGCTGACCTACTGGGCGATGCGCCGGGTGATCCAGCGCGCCAACGACAAGCTCAGGACGAACTGGAGCCTTCACGATCTGCGCCACACCGCGGCCGAGCGGATGGCGAACGACCCCAACCTAACCCTCGTAGAGGTCCGTGCGACCCTGCGGCACGCCGACCTGGCCACCACCGGCCGCTATCTGCATGCCGGGGTCGAGGACCTCTTCGATGCCCTTCAGGCCCACTACCAACGGCCACGGGTCGGGCCGAGCATCGCGCCGGGCTACGACCCGGACGACTTCAAGGTGGTGTTCGGTGGCTGAGACGCAGACCTTCACGGCCCGCAACCGCCGCGTCGACTACCAGGACGGGCCGTTCATCCCGGCACCCGTTTCACGTTTCGCAGGCGCGGAGTTGAAGGCGGCGCCTGCGCCAGTGCCGAGCACTCCGCCGAGGCCCTTTGGCGACCTGTCCACGACTCCGGCGAGTGAGATCGTCCGCATCGCCGAGCTGGAGACGAAGGGGCGGCCCAACCCGGGCCGTCGGCGGCACGCCGTCCAGCGGACCTTCGCATTCCTCGAAAAGACGCCGGGGACTACCTGGCAGGAGCGGTGGGAAGCCAGCGGCTTCAACAGTGAGGGCGCCTGACCGGTGCGGAGCCTGGCACCCGAGGGAGACCGCGTCTTCAGCGCCGATCTGACCGCGGGCATCAAGCTCGCCTTCTGTCTGCGCGTGATCCGGCCGTCGATCTCTGGGTTTCGCGCGAACAGGTTCCTGGACTACCCCGACCGGTTCCGCGAACTGCAGTCCGACCCCTACCTGGACAAGTACTTCGCCGCGGCCGACGCCTTCGGCTTCAACCACATGCACCGCCTGCGCGCGAAATTCGACCTCACGGCCGCGCTGACCACCCAGGGCATCGCACTGGAAGACCTTACGCCCGCAGCGCTGCTGCACCACGGTCTGGAATCCAAGCGACTGGGGCTCACCCACAGCAGCTCGTCCGGCGCGACACGCTTCGCCGGCCTCGGCGCCTGGCAAGTGCTTCACCAGATGGGCCACTTTCCGCCCGGCACCCCGCCCACCCTGCGGGCCTACGTCTACCGCGGCCAGCTCACCATCACCCAGCTCGTCGACCGCTACCCCCTCCAGCACCAGGGCGTGCGGCAGCTGCTGATCGACTACCTGACCCGCCGCCGGGCCTCGACCGACTACACCACGATCACGGCGTTGGCCCGTCAGCTGGCGAACACGTTCTGGGCGAAGATCGAGAAGATCAATCCGGGCCAGCAGGACCTGGCCCTGAGCCCGGAGGTCTACGCCCAGTGGCGCGAGGCCGTCAAACGCTGGGACCGTGACGAGCGCCGGGCCCGAGCGGATGACTCCGGCATCCTCCTGGCCGTCCGCGCCCTCTACATCGACCTGCACAGCTGGGCGATCGAGGAGCCCGAACGCTGGGCTCAGTGGGTCGTTCCCCGCCCGATCCGCCCCAGAGAACTCAAGGGCTTCGCCAAGCGCAAGCGCGAGATCAACCAGCGCATGGCGGACCGCATCCGAGTCCGCCAGCCGCTGCTGCCCACCCTGGTCGCGCACGTCGAAGGGCGCTACGAGCATCTCGCAACCCTGCTCAAGACCGCCCGCGGAACCCAGCTCGGCGAGAACTTAGTCCACGACGGACACTCCTATCGGCGCACGAACAGCGACCGGGACCACGCCTGGGCCAAGAGCGAGGACGAGCCACCGGTCCGCGTGATCGACGAGGACGGCCAGACCCTCAACGTCACCCTGGTCGAGGACACCGCCTTCTGGGAGTGGGCGGGGCTGGAGATCTTGCGGCACAGCGGCATCCGGGTCGAGGAGCTCTGCGAGCTCACCCACATGAGCATCCGTCAGTACCGTCGGCCCAACGGCGAGGTCATCGCGCTCCTGGTCATCGCTCCGTCCAAGAGCGAGCGCGAGCGCGTCATCCCGATGTCCGCCGACCTGTTCCACGCGGTTGCCCAGGTGATCCGCCGGCTCACACCCGACGGTCGGCCCGTCCGTCTGCTCCACCGCTACGACCCGCACGAGAGGACCTGGTCAGAGCCCATGCCCTTCCTCATGCAGCGGGAGACTGGCACCCAACGCTCGGTGATCTCACCGACCACGTTCGTCCACATGTTTGCCCGCAGCTGCGAGGAACTGGCCGAGACGCACCGGGCTTTCTCGGACATGACCTTCACGCCCCACGACTTCCGAAGGCTCTTCGCCACCGAAATCGTCAACGGCGGCCTCCCCATCCACATCGGAGCCGCCCTGCTCGGACACCTCAATCTGCAGACCCTTCAGGGCTACGTCGCGGTCTTTGCAGAGGACATCGTCACCAACTACCAGCGGTTCCTCAACCACCGGCGATCCCTCCGCCCCGAGATCGAGTACACCGAGGTCACCCGCGAGGAATGGGCCGACTTCGAGGAGCACTTCGATAAACGCAAGGTCGAACTCGGCAACTGCGCCCGCCCCTACGGAACCCCCTGCAACCACGAGCACGCATGCATCCGCTGCCCGATGCTCCAGGTCAACCCCAAGATGCTGCCCCGCCTCGCGGAGATCGAGAAAGACCTCCTTCTCCGCCGCAAGCGGGCCCAGGAGGAGCAGTGGCTGGGTGAGGTCGAAGGCATCGACTCGACCCTGACCTTCCTTCGCGCCAAGCAAGCCGAAGCCGCCCGCCTGACCAAGAGGCCCGTCACCGACCTCGGCATCCCACGTCCCCGCCCCGAGGAGACCCCGTGATCGCCTTCCAGATGAGCAGAGTTCAAGGCAGCACGCACTACCAGATGAGTACGCCTCCGGCGACGCCTTGCGCGCGCTCAGCTGCGTCCTCGATGTTCCTCAATCGTTCCGAGATCTGCCATACGTACTCGGCATGCGTCTTTGACGGATCGGTGCGCGGAGCGACGACTTCGAGGTTGCTGCGGATCAAGGAACACTCGGCCAGAAAATCCGTCACCTGGTCCGGGAACACCTTCAAGTCACCGCTTGCCAGGGCCGGAAAGAAACTCGCGCCCAGTGAGCGAACGGCATCGGACCCCCACACCGAGGTACGCCAGCGCTCGAAGCCGGCGAGGTCCGAACTACCCCTCGGAACGTCCAGGACATCCACCTGGCCGTCTTCACCGACTACGAAAACATCCACCGACAAGCTCATGACCTCAGTGGATCACGGCCGGGCAACGGCGGTCCACGCGATTCTGCCTCCAGCCAGGCACTGGTCACCAGAGCCACTGACCACTCGATCGGCTGAAGTGCAGAGAAGGAGCCTGCTGTGCAACGGTGTGCTTGTCTTCGAGGACACCGGAGAACTCCTCCCCGACGGCCGTATGGTCGCCCCCCCACCGGCCGCTCGCGCTCACGGTCGGAAGCGCGGCATGACGATCACCGCAGCCGACCTGGTCGTTCCGTACGTCACCGCCCGTGAAGGCGAAGAGGCGGACTCCCTCCTCAACCTGAACGTACGCATCGGTCCTGACCGGCGCCCGCGGCTCGGGTACAAGGACGAGGCAGGGCCCGACCGAGATCTCCGCGGCGTGCTGTGGGCCCGGTACTCCATGTCACTCGGCTTCGCGGGACAGCCCACCGGGAACCCGAGGTGGCGGCTGGTGCACCCGCTCCGCCAGCGCATCACGATGGCGCTCCTGCGCTGCCAGGTGTGCACGGTCCCGCTGAAGCGTAGCGACGGCATCCTCTTCGTAGAGACGGCCGACGACGGCGACGACTACACCGGGCCGGTGAAGACCGCGCAGCCGCCGGTGTGTCTGGAGCACGCCCGGATGGCGGCCCGGCGGTGCCCCCGGCTCAGGAGCCAGGGCCACGTCGCCCTGCTGGCCACGCGGTTCCCGCTCTACGGCGTCATCGGCACCCCGTACCAGTACACCGCCGACGGCATCCAGCCCCTCGCCGCCTCGGACGCTCCACTGCCCTACAACCACCCCCAGATCGACTGGTTCCTCGCCTCTCAGCTCGTACGCGAACTGCGGGACTACGAGGTCGTCAGCCTGGACGATCTTGTGCCCGCCGCATAGACGGCTGCTCGACGGTCCTAGGCAAAAGACCGGACCGTCGAGCGGCACCCCAGAGCTTCCCGGCCCGACCATCGGACCGGGATGGCCAGAACCTGACCCCATGGCGTAGCCCCGTCGCGACGCCACGGTCCTCAGTGCGCTGGCAAGCACCACCTGTCCTACACACCAACGAATCACCTGGAGTTGTTATGACGCGAATCGTCACCAAGAGCACCACCCAGGTCCAGGAGCCGACGGCCGGCGGCCAGTCGGACGGGTTCGACCTGAACGTCTCCCTCCTGGAGGTGTCCGATGCGGCCGGGCTGACCGTCCTGACCGACGACGGGTGCGGCAGTTCCTGCGGTGCCTGCGTCACCTTCACCGACTGACCCTGACCGTCTGAACCCGGTCATCAGGTCATGAACCGCGGTCGGTGCTGTCGCGCTACTTGGCGCGTCGGCTCCGACCGCCCCTCCAGACGCACGAAGGGACACGTCACGTGGCTATACCCCCAGCGTTCAAGGCGGGCACGACCGCCCTGGTGCGCGCAGCCGCTCGACCGTCGATGACCCAGCTTCCCCTACCGGACTTCGACGACCGGTCCTTCCGAGCCGAGGAACTGGAGGAGGTCACCACCGGACGCCTCGCCTGGATTCGCAGCATCTGGCACGACCCGGGCATCGCACAGGCCCTCCGCCATGCCAGCCCGGTTCTCGCCGCCGAAGTCGAGGTCCTAGAGAGTGCTAACTCCCCTTCTACCCGCGAAGTCCGCCGCGTTGGAGTGTCGGTGGCGCGCTACCTCCTGCGCGCGCTGCACCGGCCCACACCGTTCGGACTGTTCGCCGGAGTCACCACCACCACCTTCGACGCCGAGCCCCACGCCCGCTGGGGCCAGAACCACGTGGTCGTGGCCCGCGCCGGTGCGGAGTGGGTGGGGAGGCTGATCGAGCAGTTAGAAAGGAGCGGAGAGCTGCTGCCGCTCCTGTCGGTCGTCGTCAATAACACCACCTTCGAGCGCGACGGCAGTCTCGTCGTCCCCTACCAGGACGACGGGCCGACTGGTCAGCGGCGAGCGGTCGAGGCGTCCGTCGAGCTGTCGGCGCCGGTCCGGCTTATCCTCCGCGCGGCTGACGCGCCGATCCGGATCGGGGAACTCGCCGAGAAGCTGATGGCCGAGTTCCCGGCCGTGGCCCCGGAGCGCGTCAAGCGGCTCCTCGCGGGCCTGGTGCGGCGGCGCGTGCTGATCACCAACCTCCACGCGCCGGCGACCGAGACCGACGCGCTCGGTCACCTCGTCACCCAGCTCGACGCGGTCCGTGCCGAGGACATTCGTCTCCTGGCACCCGTCGTCCGGGAGCTGCGCGCCGTCCACGCCGGGCTGGAGCAGTGCGGCACCACAGAGGGCCGGGACGCCGTAGCGACCCGGATGCGCGATCTGGTGCCGGGCCTCCGCCGTCACCCGCTCGCCCTGGACCTGTGCCTGGACGCCACCGTGGTGCTCCCCGATCTGGTCGCCCGCGAGGTCGAGCGCGCCGCCACGATCCTCACCCGTCTCTGCGCCCGCCCGTACGGTACCGAGCCGTGGAACGAGTACCACCAGCGGTTCTACGAGCGGTTCGGCGTCGGCACCATGGTGCCGCTTATGGAAGTTGTCGCAGACAGCGGCGTCGGCTACCCGGACGGGTACCCGGGCAGGCCGACCGGCGAAGGCCGCCGGCGCCTGTCGCCGCGGGACGACGTGCTGCTCCGCCTCGCCCAGGCCGCGGCGCTCGACGGCCGCGACGAGGTCGTGCTGACCGACGAGATCGTGGCCGCCCTGGACCGAGGCCCGCAGGAGCTGCGGATACCGTGCCACCTGGAGGTGGGCGTGCGGCTGCACGCGGCCACCCTCGCCGAAGTCCGCCGTGGGCGGTTCACCGTGGAGTTGACCAGCGTGTCACGCGGAGCCGGGGTTACCGCCGGACGCTTCCTCAGCGTCCTCCCGGCCACACAACGCGAGTGCCTGCGCGCGGAGTTGGCTGACCTACCCACGGCTGACGAGGGCACGGTGGCGGCGCAGCTTTCCTTCCCCGCGCTGCTGCCCGACACCGCCCACGTCACCCGAACCCCGCGCGTGCTGCCGTTGGTGATCAGCCTGCAAGAGCACCGCGCCCCCGACGCCACAGTGCTCTCGCCGGCGGATCTGGCGGTGGCGTGCGACGGGCGCCGGATGTACCTGGCGGCTCCGGGCCGCGGGCTGCGCGTCGAGGCCGTCGGCATGAACGCGCTGAACCTCGCCGAGCACACCCCGCCCCTGGCGCGGTTGATCACCGAGGCGTCCCGGGCGCAGAACGCCCAGGTCACCCGATTCGACTGGGGCGCCGCTGCAGCAATGCCGTTCCTCCCCCGCCTGCGGTACGGCCGCATCGTGCTGGTCGCGGCCCGCTGGAGGCTGGAGGCCGGCGACCTCCCCAACCGCCATCGTCCCGGCGCGGACTGGGACGCGGCGCTGTCCGGCTGGCGGGAGCGCCGGCGCCTGCCGCAGCACGTGCACCTCGTCCAGGACGACCGGCGCCTGCCGCTCGACCTCGATGAGCCCGGCCACCGGAGCCTGCTGCGCCAACACCTCGACCGCACCGGTACGGCGCTGCTGACGGAAGCCGCTCCTCCCGGGGCGGACGGCTGGAGCGGGGGCCGGGCCCACGAGATCGCGGTCCCCCTCAAAGCGGTCCGTCCTCCGGCCTGGCCTGCGCTGCCTACGCCGACCACCGCCCGCACGCTCTCCCCAGCCCAGATCCAGACCCCGGCCACCTCCCCGGTGCTCCTCGTAGCCCTGTACGGCGACCCGCGGCGTCAAGACGCCCTGCTGACCCGGCACGTGCCCGACCTGATGCGGCGCCTCGGCTCTCCTCCCTGGTGGTACGTCCGCTTCCGCGACCCCCAGCAGCACCTTCGCCTGCGGATCGCACTGCCGGACCCGGAGGACTTCGCCGACACCACCCACACGGTCAGCGCCTGGGCCGACGAACTGCGGACCGCGGGGCTGCTGGCGGACCTGCGCTACCCCACCTCCTACCGCGAGACGGGCCGGTGGGGCTCCGGACCGGCATGGGACGCGGCCGAGGCCGTGTTCCGCGCGGACTCCCTGGCCACGGTGGCGCAGCTCGCCCAGCCCGTCCGGCCCGCGCAGCGCACGCTCGTGGCCGCGCACTTCTTCGCCATCGCCTCCGCCCTCCTCGGCAGCCCGGACGCCGGCGCGCGCTGGCTGATCGACCACATCGAGCCGGCCGCGCCGAACCCGGTACCCCGCTCCCAGTTCACCGACGCCGTGCGGCTGGCAGACCCGCGCGGTGACTGGGCGGCCCTGCGGTCAGCGCCCGGCGGCGCCGCGATCGTGGACGCCTGGGCCGAGCGCACCGCTGCGCTCGCCGCGTACGGGCCGCACCTGTCCGGCCCGCACGCCGACGGCATCGCCGTGGACGGCGTGCTGACCTCCCTACTGCACGTCCACTTCGTGCGGCATGTCGCGGTGGACTTCCCTGAGGAAGAGGTCTGCCTGTACCTGGCCCGCGCCGCCGCCCTGGCCTTCACCGCCCGCGCCGGGAGGCGACCGTGACCCACACAGCAGCCGCGGTGGCCGCCGCCATCGCCGACCGGCTTGCCCACCCCGACCAGGCGCCGACGGCGGCCACTGACGACGCCAACCGGCAGCACCTCGCCTACGGCCCGACAGGCATCGCCCTGTTGCACATCGAACGCGCCGCGGCCGGGCTTGCCCCCTGGCAGCGCGCCCACGACTGGCTGGCCGCCTCGACCCGCGAGCCCTTCACCGGCGGCCCGGACAGCCACCCCTTCTACGGCGCCCCGGCGCTCGCCCATGCCGTGGCGTGCGCCGCCGACCAGCTTCCGGACTCCTACCGGCGCGGCCTCGATGTGCTGGACCGGCAGGTGACGGCAGACGCCCGGCGGCGCCTTGACGCCGCGCACCGCCGGATCGAAGCAGGGCAGCTTCCGGCACTCGCCGAGTTCGACGCCATCCGGGGCTTGAGCGGGTACGGCGCCTACCTGCTGCGCCGCGACCCTGCGGGCCCGGTGACCCGGGCCGTTCTCGACTACTGCGTGCGCCTGACCGACCCGGTCACCGACAGCGGCGAACGCCTGCCGGGCTGGTGGGTACCGACCGGGCCGTCCGGCAGGCCGGACGACCGCTTCCCCGGTGGGCACGCCAACCACGGCATGGCACACGGCGTCGGCGCGGTCCTCGCGCTGCTGGCGCTTGCCGCCCGCCGCGGCACCACCGTCACCGGCCACCATCAGGCGATGCGCACCATCCTTGCCTGGCTGGAGCAGTGGAAGGCGCCCACCGGGCGCGGCACGGCTTGGCCGTACTGGATCAGCCGCGAGGAACTGCGCAGCGGCCGGCCCGCGGCCGCGGCACCACGGCGGCCGAGCTGGTGCTACGGCACCGCGGCCTTGGCCCGTGCCCAGCAGCTCGCCGCGCTCGCCCTCGGCGACAGCGACCTCCAGGTCGAGGCCGAGGCCGCCCTGCTGGACGCGCTGAGCGACCGCGTGCAGCTTCGCGTCACCACGGACAGCGGCCTGTGCCACGGCTTCGCCGGTTTGATCCACATCGCGGCGCGTGCCGCCGCCGACGCCGACCGGGCCACCGCCGGCCAGCTCCGCGCCATCATCCCCGCCCTTCTCACCATGCTGGTCCTGCCCGGCACCGCCCCGGACGACGCCGCTGCCCTGTTGCTGAAGGACGCGGCGGGCGCCGGTCTCCTCGACGGCGCCGCCGGAACCGCGCTGGGACTGCTCACCGCGGACAGCACGGACCCGCCCCGCACTGCCTGGGACGCCTGCCTACTCACCGCCTGAATCCGACCGAAGGACTTCTCGATGCGCCCCGACCGCTGGCAGCAGCACAACATCACCTTCCCCGACCGGGACACGGGACAGCGCGCCGTCACCGAACGCCTCGCCCCGGCGCTGCTCGCCGCCGAGGCCGACGGGCAGCTCAGCGGCTGGTGGTTCATGAACAAGCAGCCCTGGCGCCTGCGGTACCTCGCCGACGAGCCCGCCCCGATCGTGCTGGCCCTGCTGGACGACTGGGTGGCCGACGGCACCGCGCAGTCCCACATGACCGGCATCTACGAGCCGGAGACCGAGGCGTTCGGCGGGGCGGACGCCATGACGGCCGCGCACGCCCTCTTCCACGAGGACAGCCGCCACTTGCTCGCCTATCCCGTCAAGGACGGGCACCTGGGGCGGCGCGAGACCGCCATCCTGCTGATGAGCAGCCTGATGCGCGCCTCGGGTCTCGACTGGTTCGAGCAAGGCGACGTATGGGCGAAGATCTCCGCACTACGCCCCGGTAACATCACGCCCGCGTCAACGCGCCTGACCTCGGCGATGAGGAGCCTGATGACCACCGAGGCCCGCAGCCTGTGCCGCGAGCACAGGCCGCTGGACGGCCACGCCGACTGGATCGCCGCCTTCGAGCGCGTCGGCACCACGCTCGCCTACCTCGCCGCCCAAGGCGACCTGACCCGCGGACTGCGCGCCGTCATCGCACACCACACCATCTTCCACGCCAACCGTGCCGGTCTGCCGTCCGCCGACCAGCACACCCTGTTCCACATCGCACGAGAGGCAGTCATGGGATCGAGTGAAAACACCGCGTCAGCACCCGGATCGGGCTCCGCGGCTCATAGCGTCAGCACGGTGAACACCGACACACTCACCACCCCCGAGGCCGACGCCGAACAGCTCCGCCACGCCCTGGTGGACCAGATCAAGGCCGACGGCCACGCCCGCACCCCCGCGGTCGAAGCCGCCCTGCGCGCCGTGCCCCGGCACCTGTTCGTCCCCGACACCCCGCTGGCCGACGCCTACGCCAACAACCCGGTCAACGTGAAGTACGACCCCGAGGGCACCTCGATCTCCTGCGCCTCCCAGCCCGCCGTCGTCGCCCTCATGCTGGACCAGCTCGAAGCCCAGCCGGGCGAGCTCATCCTCGAACTCGGCGCCGGCACCGGCTACAACGCTGCCCTGATCGGCCACCTCGTCGGCCCGAGCGGACACGTCACCACCATCGACGTCGATGACGACCTGGTCGAAGGCGCCCGAGCCCACCTCGCAGCCGCCGGAGCCACCAACGTCGAGGCCCTGACGTGCGACGGCGCCCTCGGCCACGCCGAAGGCGCCCCGTACGACCGGATCATCGCCACCGTCGGCGCGCACGGCATCCCCCACGCCTGGCTCGACCAACTCGCCGAAGGCGGCCGACTCGTCACCCCGCAGCGGCTCACGGGCAGCGTCTCGCGCTCCATCATCTACGTGAAGCGCGACGGCCGGTGGCAGTCGGTCGGCTCGGAGATGAACACCTTCATGCCGCTGCGCCGGGGCATCGCCGACGACGACCGCCGCGCCGTGCCGCTCAGCACGGACGGCGCCGTGCGCCTCCAGGCCCCGGCCGGACTGGCGCTTGACGCCGATGCCCTTGCCGGTGTTCTTGACCAGCCGCGCGTCGAGGAGTGGACGGGGATGACGGTCCGCGCCGGGGAGTCCCCGGAGTGGATGGAGCTGTTCGTCTCCTGCGTCATGCCGTCCGGGCTGATCCGGATGCTCTTCCTCCAGACCGCCAAGGGCACGGTGCTTACCGAGGACCCCTACCCCTCGGCCACGGCCGCCGTCGAGAAGGGCGCCCTCACCTACCTCGCGCGGCGTCCCTCGGAGCAGAAGACCCCCGAGGGCGACAAGCTCTGGGAGTTCGGCGTCATCGGCCACGGCCCCGGGAGCGATGAGCTGGCCGCCAAGGTCGCCGACGCGGTCCGCACCTGGGACCGCGGGTACCGCGGCCGGGATGCCGCCTCCGAGATCCTGCCGCTCGACGCGCCCGCGGACGAGCAGCCCGGTGTCTTCGTCCTCGACACCCCGCTGAACTGCGTCCGCGTCACCTGGCAGTAGCTGATCCGCCTGCGTGGTGCCCGCCCGACCGGCCGGCGGGCACCACGCGGCCCTTCCCCGCTCCTCGTCGTCTTCACCCCCGGGGGATCTCATGGACCCGAACGGACCCATAGCGCAGCGCTTCCCGCTCATCTACCGATTCCGACCCGCGTGCCTGCCCCTGCCCCGGCGCGTGCACGGCTTGGCCGAACTCGCCGACGCCGCAGCCGCAAAGGCTGACCAGGGCCTCGCCTCGGCCGTCTACAACCAGGCCGCCCTCATCGCCTCCGACCTCGGGCTGCCCGACCTCGCGCGGAAGATGTGCCACCAGCACGCCGCCGCCTACCTCCACGCCACCCCCTTGCCCGGCATGACCGCGATCCGCGCCCTCGAACCCGTGGTGAACCTCGCCCGCCTCCAGATCCGCGCGGGCGCCGCCGACGACGGGCGTCACCGTCTGCTGCACCTCTTCGACGCCGTCACCAACGGCACCAACGCTCAGTTCGAGGGAGTCCACGTCCCGGCCGACCTCACCCTCACCGACACCGACCGCCACGAGGTGCGCACCTGGCTGTGGAAGGTAGTCCTGGCCGACGGCACGCGCACCCTGACCACGGCCGGCCGCTGGGCGGAGGCGCTGGCCCACATCGAGGAACACCGGGGCATCGGGCAGCGCATGCTGGACGGCCGCCAGGTCGCCTTCCTGGCCGCACTCAGCCACACCCCCACCGACGCCGCCGCGCTCATCACCATGACCACACCCGGAGAACGCTGGGAGAACGCCGTCACCGGCTGCCTCGACGTGATGTGCAAAAAGGCCCTTCGCGGCCCGGCCGTACCCCTCCTCGACACGCTGGTCGAGGACTACGTCGAGCACCAACCCGACCAAGGCATGACCGTCTTCGACACGCGCCTCGGCCTGACGATTCTGGACCTGCTGGAGCCGCACCAGGAAGACGAAGCGCACCGGATGGTTGCAGAGCTCCACCGCCGGGCCGTCGTGGCGACCGACGGCTATGCCGCCCGCGAGTGCCTGGCTGACCACCGGTTCACCAGCCTCGCCGAGCCGCGCCAGGTCGAGGCGGCCCGACAACTCGTCCGTGCATGCGCGCTGGGCAGCGGAAACCTCCCCGCGCCCTGGCTCGCAAGGATGACAGAGGCTCTGCGGGGCAGCGACGAGGTGATCCGTGCCAGCGTCGGGCGATCCCACCCTCAGCAGGAAGGGACTGGCGCACAGGGTTGACTCTGTCGGTGATCTTGGATGGTCGAGGTTAGGTGCCGAGGGTGCGCCAGGACTTCGATCGGGGAATTCCCTGCTGGTCCAGGAAGGTCTGGAAGGCGGTCGGCGGTCTCGGTGAAGGGGTTTCCTGGGTCACTGACCGAGTGCTGAGTCGTTCGATGTTCACGGCGATGGCTGTGAGTACGTGTTGCAGGTGGGCTTTCGGCTGTCCTCGGTAGCGGCAGCGGCGCATGCCGTTCCGTGGGCAAACTCGTTGATGGTGCCCTCCACGCCGGAGCGGACCGCGTAGCGAGCCTTCCACTCGGGTGTCTGCTGCTCGGCGCGGACGCGGACTTGCAGGTCACGGGGTTCTCGTGGAGGGAAGCCCACGTTCCGGGCGCCGTCGCGGGAGCTGGTGCACCGAGGGCGGTCCGGACACGGCTGGCACTGGCTCTTGGTGAACCGCGCCACGATCAGGGGTGCCGCGGTGGGCGAGGAGGTCGGGTAGGGGCCGTGCCATCCCTGGCTGACCTGGCCTCGGGGACAGGTGACCTGCTTGCGGTCGAAGTCGATGTGGAAGTCGTCCCGGTCGAAGCCTTCGTTCCTGCGGTGCTGGCGGGTGGGGTTGCCCGGCAGTGGCCCGCTGACAGTGGTCTGGTGTTCGCGGGCGGCTCGTTCCAGGTGGACCAGAGAGGTGTAGCCGCCGTCGACCAAGTGCTCGGCCGGCAGCAGCCCGCGACGCGCCAGGCGGCTGTGGATACCGGGCAGGGCCTGGCCGTCGTTCGTAGCGGCCGACGTGGTGGCCACGTCCGTGATCACGTTGGCGCTGTCGGAGGCACACGTCTCGGTGACATGCGCGGCGAACCCCTTCCAACTGGTGATGTGCCCGTGACGGGCATAGCGCGCCGTGGTGTCGTAGGGGGAGACGATTGCCGAGGAGGAGGGCGGCAGACCGCCGTCGTCGGTGGTGCGCCAGCGCAGGCGGCCTGCCGTGTCGCGGTAGTAGTGCTGCACCACGATCTGCCGTAGGGCCTCGGCTTGTGGGCCGGGCCGGTAGGCGGACCCGTGCCGGTGGAGGCGTTCCAGTAGTCGGCAGGCGTCGTTGCCGGCGGCGAGGATCCTGGTCTTGGGCCGGGTGGGGTTCTTGCCCAGGCGGACCGGGCGGCCATAGCGGCGCCCCCAGTCCTCGTCGACCAGGCCGATCAGCAGATGCCCAGCCGTGCGGGCCACTTCTTCAAGCGCGGCACGGACCGCCTCGGTGACCAGTTCCAGCCGGGTCAGGTCGCGCACCGCGGCCAGGACGTGGGTGGAGTCGGTGCGCTGCGCGGTGCGCTCGCCCACGAGGCCGGCCTCCTTCAGACGGGCGAGCACCAGATCCAAGAGTCGGTCGGCGCGGTCGTCCTGTGCGACGCGCTCGCGGAAGTCGGCCAGTACGCTGTGGTGGAAGCCGGGATCGTCCAGCTCCATGGCCATGGCGTACTTGAAATCGATTCGGCAGCGGACCGCTTCCGCTGCCTGCCGGTCCGACAGACCAAGCAGGAACTGCAGCACACAGACGGTGGCCAGTTGGGCAGGCGAGAGCCCGAGACGCCCGTCGCGCGGATACCAGCCGGCGAAGTCCTCGTCGCACCACAACCCGTCCAGCCGGTCTCTGACCCACATCGCCGTCGTACCGGCCGGATTGCTTGCCCGTGCGATCTGGGCGGTCAGAGGCGGGACTTGCTCACCGGAGCGGGGATGGAGCGACAACGGACACCTCGGCAGCTGTATCGGCCTTCGAAACAGCACTGAGCATGCCCGCCGATCATGCTCGCGCACTGGGAAACCCCAAGATCACCGACAGAGTCAAGCTTAGGGGAGGACCATGGCGCCACACTTGTCGGACCACACGGAAGATGTCAGTGGGCAGGGGCTGTGAGCTGGGCACTGAAATCTTCCGTGCGGCGGCTCATGGCGGGTTCGGTTACACCAGTTGTTTCAGTGTTCGGTGGCTGCGGCATTGCGTCGGCCCTGGCTGGGGACGGGTTGGGTCAGCGTTTGACACGGTTACGGACGGCCAGGACCGCCAGGCCCAGAAGGACGGGTTCGGTCACGCGGGACGTCATCTCGATGTAGGTGCCAGTGGTGGTCAGGTCCTGGCCCGAGGAGCGGAACACCACCGAGTTGAGGGTGACGTTGATGGCCTTGTCGAAGCGCTCGCCGGTGAACCTTTCCCCCGTGGGGTTCTGGGGATCAGCCTTGCCGATCTCGAAGGTGACCTTGCCGCCGCCGGGCGGCACGGTGCCGGTCGCTTCCTGCTTCGGGGAGTCCTTGGGGAGCCCGAAGCCCACCAGAAGCACGACAGTGACGAGCATGGCGGCAGCAAGCCAGCCCAGCGCCCGGGAAGCACGCAGGCCGTAGCCGGACAGCAGCCAGTAGCCGGACAGCAGTCCGCGTTCGGCGCGGGTGGTGTTGATGCGGTCATGGCGGCGCATCTCCATCTCGCCGTAGTAGAAATCCGCCGCCCCCGGCTCGTTCTTGCCGTCCTCGAACGCCTTGCGCAGCGCCCGGTACACCGGCGCCAGCTGCGCCGGCCCCACGCGCACGGTGCCGGATACGGCGGCGTTCCAGCCCGGAGCTGCTGCTGGCTCGCTCACACGCCAGATACGTTCTTCGAAAAGGATGCGGCGCTGGGTGAACCGTACGGGAGGCCAGCGCCGCCACTGGGTGCGGGGGACGTCATTGAAAGAGCAGGTGCCCTCCAGCTGGATCTGGTCCAGATGCACGGTTCCGGTCAGCATGCACATCGCCAGGTTGATGTCGGAGAGCACCAGATGGGCCGCGTCCACCCCCCGCAGCGAGATCATTCGCACCGTGGCGCTGGGGGCGTCGGCAAGAGCCTGTTCGGACACTGGCTGTCCGGCGGGGAGGGAGAAGGGCTCGGCCTCCGCAGCGATCGTGAGTGGGTATTCGAAGACCGCCTGGGCGAAGTCCACTGTGGCGTAGCGCAGACGTATCTCGGCCGTTGACGACCAGCGGGTCCGTCGGCACTCCAGGCGGCGCGCGGCCAACGAGAGGGTCACCGGGCTGCCGAACACCGCCCCGGACAACTTCACCCGCCCGGCACACACAAACGGCCCGAGGCTAGCCGCCCGCTCGAAAACCGCCATCTCGAACCGGGCATCGCCTTGGAAGACCGCTAGTTCGAACCGGGCATCCCTTTGGAAAGCTACTGATACGAACCCGGTGTCACCCTGGAAATCCGTCGATGCGAACTCGGCGTTGCCCTGGAAGTTCGCTCCATCGAACCGGGCGCCGCCCTGGAAGTTCGCTCCATCGAACCGGGCGCCGCTCTGGAAGGTCGCCACGGTGAAGTTGGCGGTGCACGCGAAGATCGCCGCTTGGAACACGGCGTCGCCCTTAAAGGTCGTCGACCGAAACTCGACGTCGCTCTGAAAGGTCGCCGCCCCGAACTCAGCGTCGCCCTTAAAGATCGCCGACCGGAACGTGGCTTCGCCCTGAAAGGTCACAAATTCGAACTCGGCGTTGCCCTGGAAGGTTGCCGATATGAACCGGGCGTCGCCGAGGCGGGGGAAGCCGGTGGCGGGGTCGCGGAGGGCATCGAGGAGGGAGTCGAGAAGGGGGTCGGTGAAGGTGGTGCCGCTGTGGTCGATGTCGGCGCCGGGGGGCAGGCTGTACAGGTAGGCGTCGCGTTCGGCGTCGGCCAGATGGGCTAGGCACGCGGTATGACCGGGCACGTCGGCACCGCGGCAGCCGACCGGGTCCTCGGGGGTGGTGCCTTGACCACAGGGCACCCAACTCAGCGAGGTCAAGGACGGTTCGGGGCTCAGGTGTGACATACCCGAAGGACGATCAAGCACGGCCGGATGGTTGCCGATCCCACCGCACAGTCGGCGTACTGAAATGAAACGCGCGCTACTGAAATCTTCCGCACGGTCCGACAACACTGGCCGCACCAGGCGTCAGCGTTAGGCCTTACAACTGACACTATGCGCTGGTGACTTGGACAGTACGAGACTCGGGCGCACAAGGGGTCAGCCCGTTCTCCTCCAGCGGCATCCCGCCCGGCTTGATGATCGTGCCGCCGTCTTCGTCGAGAAGCCCGTAGCGGTTCATCCAGAGCGACACCCACAGCCTGGTCGTGCCGTGCGTCCGCTCTCGACCAGGTCCTGCCGGATCGGGTGCCACCGCTCCAGCGCGGCCTTGGCCGGTGCCGAGATCTCGATCCATTCGCTTGTCGAGCTGGCGGTAATGGGCCGACAAGGTTGCGGCTGCCGGTGTGGGCTGCAGCTGGACCTAACCGCCGCCGATGTGGCGTGCGGGCGCCTCGCGCAGACGCGGTCGGCGTGACACGACCGACATCGAACGTTGCGAGTCCACTTCGGCAGTAACCCTCCGTAAAGACTGACGGGCACTCAGCTATATCTGACGCACCATCAGTCATTCAAGATCATCTTGCACGTGCGTTGCACAAGGTGCTGAAAAGCAACAGTGATCAGTGAAGGGCCGTGAAGGTAAGTATTCGCAGGTCAGATTGCATGTTGCGGTGTTGTGCCCCTTGGGCCCAAGGGGCACAACACCCCGCCGATCAGATGTCGCGGAAGATCTCGATCTGTGCGCCCACGGAGTTGAGCCGCTCCGCCAGCTCCTCGTAACCGCGGTTGATGACATACACGTTGCGCAGTACGGACGTGCCTTCCGCCGCCATCATGGCGAGCAGCACCACCACTGCGGGACGCAGCGCGGGCGGGCACATCATCTCGGCAGCGCGCCAGCGGGTCGGGCCCTCGACGAGTACCCGGTGCGGGTCCAGGAGTTGCAGCCTGCCGCCGAGGCGGTTCAGGTCGGTGAGGTAGATGGCCCGGTTGTCGTAGACCCAGTCGTGGATGAGGGTCTGGCCTTGGGCCGAGGCGGCGATGGCCGCGAAGAAGGGCACATTGTCGATGTTGAGCCCGGGGAACGGCATGGGGTGGATCTTGTCGATCGGCGCCTCCAGTTTGGAGGGGCGGACCGTGAGGTCGACCAGCCTGGTACGGCCGTTGTCGGCGGCGTACTCCGTCGTACGGTCGCAGTCGACGCCCATCTCTTCCAGGACCGCGAGCTCGATCTCCAGGAACTCGATCGGTACCCGGCGGATCGTCAGCTCGGACTCCGTCACCACGGCGGCGGCGAGCAGACTCATCGCCTCGACCGGGTCCTCGGAGGGGGAGTAGTCGACGTCCACATCTATGTGCGGAGTGCCGTGCACGGTCAGTGTGGTCGTGCCGATGCCGTCCACGCGTATGCCCAGTGCCTCCAGGAAGAAGCACAGGTCCTGGACCATGTAGTTGGAGGACGCGTTGCGGATGACGGTGGTGCCGTCGTGCCGGGCGGCTGCCAGCAGGGCGTTCTCGGTCACGGTGTCCCCGCGCTCGGTCAGCACGATGGGACGTTCGGGCGTGACCGAGTGGTCCATCCGGGCGTGATAGAGCCCCTCGGTCGCGGCGATCTCCAGCCCGAACCGGCGCAGCGCGATCATGTGCGGCTCGATGGTCCGCGTTCCGAGGTCGCAGCCGCCCGCGTACGGAAGCTTGAACGAGTCCATCCGGTGCAGCAGCGGCCCGAGAAACATGATGATGGAGCGGGTCCGGCGGGCGGCGTCCGCGTCGATGGCGTCCATGTCGAGCCGGGCGGGCGGGACGATCTCCAGATCGATTCCCTCGTTGATCCACCGGGTCCGCACGCCGATGGAGTTCAGCACCTCCAGGAGGCGGTAGACCTCCTCGATGCGGGCCACGCGGCGCAGCACCGTACGGCCCCTGTTGAGGAGTGAGGCGCAGAGCAGTGCCACGCACGCGTTCTTGCTCGTCTTGACGTCGATGGAGCCCGAGAGCCGACGCCCACCGACCACCCGCAGGTGCATGGGCCCGGCGTAGCCGAGCGACACGATCTCGCTGTCGAGTGCTTCACCGATGCGCGCGATCATCTCAAGGCTGATGTTCTGGTTGCCGCGCTCGATGCGGTTGACGGCGCTCTGACTGGTGGCGAGCGCCTCGGCAAGCTGACTCTGCGTCCAGCCCCGGTGCTGACGGGCGTCACGTATGAGCTTGCCGATGCGTACGAGGTAATCGTCTGACATGGCGAAAGGTTATCTCAGATATGAGATGAGACCTGTGGCGGGGTGTGGCATTCGGGTGACGGCCACGTGTGGAGGCACGGCAGTTGCGCGGCCGGACGCGCGCGAGGGATGCGGGCCACCGGCGCACCGTGCGTTCCATCGTCCCCCCGGATCGGTGCGAGGGCGCGCGGTGTGCGTCCGTCCGGGGTGGACGCGGAACGGCAGGGAGCCGGCGGGAGCCTGGTGCCGGATCAGTCCTCGAAGCCGCCTTCGGCCAGGATCCTGTCGATGCGGGCGCGGTGGGCCTCCTCCCACGCGTCGAGGGACTCGTCGGCCTCCGCGGCCAGTTTCTTCCGGGCGTCCAGGAGCACCTGCTCCCGGCGGGCGCGGGGAGTGACCACGATGCCTTCCTCGTCGGCCACCACGATGTCGCCGGCGTGGACGCTCACACCACCGCACCGCACCGGGGTGTTGAGCGGCCCGACGGCCTTCTTGGTTCCGGGGACGGGGACGACCCCCCTGGCGAAGACGGGAAAGCCCATCTCGCGCACCTCGGCGAGATCGCGGATCACCCCGTCGGTCACGAACGCCGCGATCCCCCGGCGCCGGGCGACGGCGCAGACATTCCCTCCGGCCAGTGCGTAGTCCACGTCCCCCGCCTCGACGACGACGACCGAGCCGGGCTCCGCGCGATGGATGGCGGCGTGCAGCATCAGGTTGTCGCCCGGTGGGCACCGGACGGTGAACGCCGGTCCGGCGACCCGTGGGACCGAGGGCCACAGCGGACGGATTGCGATGTCCATGACCTGCTCACGCCCCAGGAGGTCGGCGAGGGTGGTCGGGGAGATGTCCCCGAACCCGGTGGCGTCGTTCATGTTCCTCCTTCGTCCGGGCACCCCTTTCCGCCGGGACCGCGCGTTCCCGGGCCCGTCGGACGACGGGCGGAGTGCGGCGGCGAGACTATCGAACAGCCGGGCGGGTCCGAACGGTTGCCGCCGACGCGAGGGCCAGGCCGATCGCGCCCAGGGCCGCCGCGATCCACAGCGACGACGTGTAGTCCGCGCCCGCCGAGAGCGCCGCCCCCGCCAGCAGCGGGCCGCCCGCGTTGCCGATGTTGAACGCGGAGATGTTGGCCGCCGACGCGAGGTTGTCGGCGCCCCGGGCCGCCTCCAGGAGCCGCGTCTGGGAGGGCGGGATCACCGCGGCCCCGACCAGGCCGAAGAGCAGGAAACCGACGGCCGCGGCGGGCTTGCTGTGCACGGCGGCGAGCAGGAGGGCGGAGACCACCGCGACTCCGGCCAGTGCCCCGTACAGCGTGGGCAGCAGCGCCCGGTCCGCGAGCCGCCCGGCCAGCGGGGTGCCGACGACCATCCCGGCGCCGATCAGGACCAGCATGAGCGGGACCGTACGGTCGTCGAAGCCGGTGACCTCGGTGAGCAGGGGGGTGATGTACGTGAGGACGGTGAGGAACGGCGCCCAGCCGAAGGCGGTCGCCGCCAGGGCGAGCCAGACCCGGCCGCGCCGGAAGACCGCCAGCTCCCGGCGGAGGTCGGTGCCCCGCTCCCGGGGCATCGGCGGGACGAGTGCCGCGATCGCGGCCAGCAGCACCACGCCGATCGCGGTCACCGCCCAGAACGCGGCCCGCCAGCCGAGCGTCTGCCCCAGCGCGGTCCCGCCGGGGACGCCGAGCACATTGGCGAGGCTCAGCCCCATGAACACCGTGGCGATCGCGCTCGCCTTGCGCTCCGGCGCGACGATGCCCGCCGCGACGACCGCGGCGGTCCCCACGTAGGCCCCTCCCGCGAGGGCCGACAGCACCCGTCCGACGAGCAGCACTTCGTATCCGGGGGCGAGCGCGCTGAGCAGGCCGGCCGCCGTGAAGAGGCCGACCAGCCAGAGAAGCAGCCGCCTGCGGGGGAGCTTCGCGCCCAGGACCGTGAGCAGTGGAGCGCCCACCATCATGCCCAGGGCGTAGCCCGACACGAGCAGCCCCGCCGTGGGCAGCGAGACGCCGAAGTCGGCGGCCACGTCGGGGAGCAGCCCGGCGATGACCACCTCCGTGGTGCCGACGGCGAAGGCCCCCAGGGCGAGCGCCGCCAGGGACGCGGTGCCTGCTCTCCGGGTACGGCCGGATGCTGGGGTGCCGGGGGCGGGTGCTGGGGTACGGGCGGTCGTCCGGGTACGGGACGGGGCTGCTGAGAGATCGTTCGTCACGCCCCCAGGCTCGCGCCGCCCGGCGCCGGGATCAGCTCCTGTCCGCGCAATGATCGGTAAGCCGGGCTTACCGATCGCCCGCCGACGCCGACGCCGCGGGCTCCGCGGGCATCATGCCCGCGCCCCGCACGCCCGTGGCTTCCATGCCCGTACCCAGCGACCGCGCGCCCTCCGGTTCCGTACCCACCGCCTGCGCGCCCTCCGGGCCCGTTCCCACCGCCTGCGCGCCCTCCATGCCCGTTCCCACCGCCTGCGCGCCCTCCGGGCCCGTACCCACCGGCTGCGCGTCCTCCGGCAGGGCGGCCAGTCCCGCGGCCGCCGCGACGAAGGCCCGTACCCGTGCGGTCTCGCCCGACGTGCGCCATACCAGCCCGTACTCCACCGGTTCCGCGTCGGTGAACGGCACGTACACCACGCCTCTCGGCGTGTAGCGCGCCGCGACATCGGCGCCGACGGGCGAGATGCCCTGCCCGGCGCCGACCATGGCGAGGGTTTCCTGCATCGTCGACGCCGACCTGCCCCTCCTCACCGGCTGCCCGCTCGGGGTGCGCGCCGGCGCAAAGTGCTTCTGCCAGTAGTCCGGTACGTCGCCGGAGCAGGCGAACACCCGGTCCCGCGCCAGATCCTCCAGCGACACCGAGTGCCGCTTGGCGAGCGTGTGATTGGCCGGGACCGCGAGCATCCGCGGCACCCGGAGCACGACCGGGCCGCGGGTCAGGTCGGACTCCGCGACCGGGAACTGGGTGACCAGGACATCGACCCGGCCGGTGCGCAGCGGGCCCAGCAGGTCGCTGAGCTGCGTCTCGTGGATCTGTACCTCCGTGTCCGGGTGGAGGCGTCCGAAGGCCCGTATCGCGTCCATCAGGAACTCCCCGGCCGCGCTTCCCAGATACCCGACCGGCAGCACCCCTCCGATGCCCCGCGCTTCGGCCTGCGCCCGCGCCACGCCCCGCTCGACACGCCGGTAGCCGGGCTCCACCTCCGCGTGCAGCCGACGGCCGAGCGGCGTGAGGCGCACGGTGCGGCTCGTCCGCTCGAAGAGAGGGGCGCCGATGCGGCGCTCCAGACTCCGGATCGTCTGGCTGATCCTGGCGCGTGAGACGTGCAGCCGCTCGGCCATGCGGCCGAAGTGCAGTTCGTCGGCGAGTACCAGGAAGCTCTCGATCTCCAGTCTTTCCAGCATTCGGCCGACGGTACCTCGCGGCGGGTCGGGGCGGATCGTGACAAGGGGGCGCGCAGCCCCCGCATGACCGCGCTGAGGTGATGTACTAGAGTTATCTCGACATCGAGATATATGCCGAAGGCGCGCCGGAGTCCGTCATCGGGTAAGGGTTACCTAACTAAGCCTTACCTTAGCGGATGGTCGGGGGGCCGCAGGCGGCACCACGCGGCGCCCGCCGTAATGAGGCGCGGCGCGGAGTACGCGCACATTGATGAAGGAGACTGTCGTGTCGGCGAACAGCTTCGACGCCCGCAGCACGCTGCGCGTGGGCGACGAGTCGTACGAGATCTTCAAGCTGGACAAGGTCGAGGGCTCCGCGCGCCTCCCTTACAGCCTGAAGGTGCTGCTGGAGAACCTGCTCCGCACCGAGGACGGCGCGAACATCACCGCCGACCACATCCGGGCGCTCGGCGGCTGGGACTCCCAGGCGCAGCCCAGCCAGGAGATCCAGTTCACGCCGGCCCGCGTGATCATGCAGGACTTCACCGGTGTGCCGTGCGTCGTGGACCTCGCCACCATGCGCGAGGCCGTCAAGGAGCTGGGCGGCGACCCGGCCAAGATCAACCCCCTCGCCCCGGCCGAGCTGGTCATCGACCACTCCGTCATCGCCGACAAGTTCGGCACCAACGACGCGTTCGCGCAGAACGTCGAGCTGGAGTACGGCCGCAACAAGGAGCGCTACCAGTTCCTGCGCTGGGGCCAGACCGCCTTCGACGAGTTCAAGGTCGTCCCCCCGGGCACCGGCATCGTCCACCAGGTCAACATCGAGCACCTGGCCCGTACGGTCATGGTGCGGGGCGGCCAGGCGTACCCCGACACCCTCGTCGGCACCGACTCGCACACCACCATGGTCAACGGCCTCGGCGTGCTGGGCTGGGGCGTCGGCGGCATCGAGGCCGAGGCCGCGATGCTCGGCCAGCCGGTCTCCATGCTCATCCCGCGCGTCGTCGGCTTCAAGCTGACCGGCGAGCTCCCGGCCGGCACCACTGCCACCGACCTCGTGCTGACCATCACCGAGATGCTCCGCAAGCACGGCGTCGTCGGCAAGTTCGTCGAGTTCTACGGTGAGGGCGTCGCCGCCACCTCCCTCGCGAACCGCGCCACCATCGGCAACATGTCGCCGGAGTTCGGCTCCACCGCCGCGATCTTCCCGATCGACGACGAGACGCTGAAGTACCTGCGTCTGACCGGCCGTGACGAGCAGCAGGTCGCGCTCGTCGAGGCGTACGCCAAGGAGCAGGGCCTCTGGCTGGACCCGGCCGCCGAGCCGGACTTCTCCGAGAAGCTGGAGCTGGACCTGTCGACGGTCGTCCCGTCGATCGCCGGCCCGAAGCGCCCGCAGGACCGCATCATCCTCGCGAACGCCAAGGAGCAGTTCGCCCAGGACGTGCGCAACTACGTGTCCGAGGACGAGGAAGCGGGCAAGGAGTCCTTCCCGGCCTCCGACGCCCCGGCCTCCGCCAACGGTGTCCCGTCGCGCCCGACCACGGTCACGGCCCCCGACGGCACGTCGTACGAGATCGACCACGGCGCCGTCACCGTCGCCGCGATCACCTCCTGCACCAACACCTCGAACCCGTACGTCATGGTCGCGGCGGCGCTCGTGGCGAAGAAGGCGGTCGAGAAGGGCCTGACCCGCAAGCCGTGGGTCAAGACCACCCTCGCCCCGGGCTCGAAGGTCGTCACCGACTACTTCGACAAGGCGGGCCTGACCCCGTACCTCGACAAGGTCGGCTTCAACCTCGTCGGCTACGGCTGCACCACCTGCATCGGCAACTCCGGTCCGCTGCCGGAGGAGGTCTCCAAGGCGGTCAACGAGCACGACCTGGCCGTGACCTCGGTGCTCTCCGGCAACCGCAACTTCGAGGGCCGGATCAACCCCGACGTCAAGATGAACTACCTGGCGTCCCCGCCGCTGGTCGTCGCGTACGCCCTCGCCGGTTCGATGAAGGTGGACATCACCAAGGACGCCCTGGGCATCGACCAGGACGGCAAGCCGGTGTACCTCGCGGACATCTGGCCGTCCGAGGCCGAGGTGAACGACGTCGTCGCCAACGCCATCGGCGAGGACATGTTCAACAAGTCCTACCAGGACGTCTTCGCGGGCGACGCCCAGTGGCAGGCGCTGGCGATCCCGACCGGCAACACCTTCGAGTGGGACCCGCAGTCCACCTACGTGCGCAAGCCCCCGTACTTCGAGGGCATGGCGATGGAGACGACCCCGGTCGAGGACATCACCGGCGCCCGGGTGCTCGCCAAGCTGGGCGACTCGGTCACCACCGACCACATCTCCCCGGCCGGTGCGATCAAGGCCGACACCCCGGCCGGCAAGTACCTGACGGAGCACGGCGTCGAGCGCCGTGACTTCAACTCCTACGGCTCGCGCCGCGGCAACCACGAGGTCATGATTCGCGGCACCTTCGCGAACATCCGCCTGCGCAACCAGATCGCCCCGGGCACCGAGGGTGGCTTCACCCGCGACTTCACCCGGTCCGATGAAGGTGCGCCGGTGTCGTTCATCTACGACGCCTCGCAGAACTACCAGGCCGCCGGCATCCCGCTCGTCATCCTGGCGGGCAAGGAGTACGGTTCCGGCTCGTCCCGCGACTGGGCCGCCAAGGGCACCGCGCTCCTCGGCGTCAAGGCCGTCATCGCCGAGTCCTACGAGCGCATCCACCGCTCGAACCTCATCGGCATGGGCGTCCTCCCGCTCCAGTTCCCGGAGGGCGCGAGCGCCGAGGCCCTCGGCCTGACCGGCGAGGAGACCTTCTCCTTCACCGGCGTGACCGAGCTGAACAACGGCACCACGCCGCGCACGGTCAAGGTCACCACCGACACCGGTGTGGAGTTCGACGCGGTCGTCCGCATCGACACCCCCGGTGAGGCGGACTACTACCGCAACGGCGGCATCATGCAGTACGTGCTCCGCAGCCTGATCCGCAAGTAGGCAGCAGGCAGGCAGCAGAGCCGAAGGGCCGCATCCCGGGTCTCCCGGGGTGCGGCCCTTCGCGTTGCACGGCGCCCGCGGTCCGTCCCTACCGATGGAACACACTTCACCGCTTGACACACTGCGCGCGTCCGGCGTCCGGCGTCCGGCACGGCCCGAGAGGGCCCGAGGCCGTTCCCCGGCGGTCCCGTCACTGCCCGAGAGGGCCGGACGCCGTTTCCCGGCGGTCCCGATCCTTCCGCTGGGGCATCTGACGGAATGTGACCGGACACCGGGACGCCGTACCCGCAGGGAGGTACCGGCCACCGCATCGTGGACCGGAAGGCATGAAACCATGCAGCGCGCGGCACGACCGGCCACGAACAGCACAGAGAGCGGATGACACCCATGGGCGAGCTGATCCTGATCCGGCACGGCGAGACGGAGTGGTCGCGGTCCGGGCAGCACACGAGCTACACCGATCTGCCGCTGACCCCCTTGGGCGAACGACAGGCCCGCGCCCTGGCGCCGCTGCTCGCCGACCGTCGGATCACGCTCACCCTGGTCAGCCCTCTGGTGCGCGCCCGTCGCACCGCCGAGCTCGCCGGGCTCACCGCGCCCCGCATCACCCCCGAGCTGCGTGAATGGGACTACGGCGGCTACGAAGGGGTGACCACCGACGAGATCCGCCTCACCCGCCCCGAGTGGAATCTGTGGACCGACGGAGTCGCCCCCGGGTCCGAGGCGCACCCCGGGGAGACACCCGCCGAGGTCGGCGTTCGGGCCGACCGGGTGCTGGCCGACGTCGCGGAGGCGGCGGGCCGCGACGGGGACGGGGACATCGCGCTCGTCGCCCACTCCCACTTCCTGCGCGTACTCACCGCCCGCTATCTCGGCCTGACCCCGGCCGAGGGCACGCTGTTCCAGCTCGCCACGGGTGCGGTCTCGCGGCTCGGCACCGAGCACGGCAACCCGGTGATCACGGCGTTGAACGTGACCCTGCCCGAGAGCCTGTTCCCCGGGGCCGTCCCGGAATCCCCGGAGCGGGACCGGGCGTGAGCCCCGCCGCGTCGTGGCGCGGCTGCCCCGTGAGAGGGCCGTCGGCCGGCACCCCGGGGCGGGGTACCGGCCGACGGCCGTGGCGCGCAGAACACCGGATCAGGAGAGCAACTCCAGCTCCGCGAGGGTCCCTTCACCGGCGAACACCAGGCGGTAGTGCGCGTACGGGCCCGGCGCGCTCACCGAGAACACCCTCGTCTGCCTGTCCCAGGCGAACGACTGGCCCGACCGCTTGTCGAGGTCCTTCCATGCCGTGCCGTCCGACGAGCCCTGGAGGACCCAGCCCGTCGGGGCCTTGTCCGCCGCGCCCGACGTCAGCGTGTACTGGACCGCGTCCGCGGCCGAGGCCACCGGCAGGTCCACCGAGGCGACCTTCGCCGACGTGGCCGACGTGTTGTCGAACAGGGCGCCGTCGCCCTTCAGCACGTCCGCCTTCGGCGATGCCACCTTGTCGTCCGTGGTGATCGAGACCGGCGCCGCGTCCTTGCCGGTGCCCCACGACGACGGCTTCGGGCCCATGTCGAAGTCCAGCCCCCCGCCCTTGGCCAGCAGGTCGTGCGGCAGTGAAGTCGAGGTCCACTTCTTGCCGTTGACCCTCAGACCCTGGACGTAGATGTTCTTCGCGCTGTTCTTCGGAGCCCTGACGACGAGGTCGCGGCCGTTCTCCAGGTGGACCGTGGTCTTCTTGAAGAGCGGGGAGCCGATGGCGTACTCGCCACTGCCCATGACGAGCGGGTAGAAGCCGAGCGAGGAGAAGAGGTACCAGGCCGACTGCTCGCCGTTGTCCTCGTCGCCGTGGTAACCCTGGCCGATCTCGCTGCCCGTGTAGAGGCGGCTCAGGACCTCGCGGACCTTCTCCTGCGTCTTCCAGGGCTGCGAGGCCGCGTCGTACATGTAGGCGACATGGTGTGCGACCTGGTTGCTGTGGCCGTACTGCCCCATCCGTACGTCACGCGCCTCCGTCATCTCGTGGATGACACCGCCGTACGAGCCGACGAATTCGGGGCCGGCCGTCTCCGGCGTGGTGAAGTAGGTGTCGAGCTTCTTCGCCAGGCCGGCGCGCCCGCCGTACAGATTCGCCAGACCCCGGCTGTCCTGCGGGGCCGTGAAGGCGTAGCCCCAGCCGTTGGTCTCCGTGTAGTCGTACCCCCAGACCCGGGGGTCGTACTGGTCCGACGGGAGCCGCCAGTCGCCCTTGGCGTCCTTGCCCTGGAAGAAGCCGGCCCTGCTGTCGAAGAGGCCGACGTAGTTGCGGGCGCGGTTCAGGAAGTACTCGGACTCCTCCTTGTACCGCTCCTTCTTCGTCTTCCGGTAGAGCGCCCGGCCCATCTGCGCGATGCCGTAGTCGTTGAGGTAGCCCTCCAGCGACCAGGACAGGCCCTCGTGCGTGGCGGTGTTCGCGTAGCCGACGAACGGGGACGTCTCCATGCCCTTGCGGCCGACGCCCGAGGACGGCGGAACCACCGTGGCGTTCTTCAGCGCCGCGTCGTACGCCGCCTCGGCGTCGAACTTCACGCCCTTGACGTAGGCGTCCGCGAACGCGACGTCGGAGGAGGTGCCGGTCATCAGGTCCGAGTAGCCGGGGGACGACCAGCGGGAGATCCAGCCGCCGTCCTTGTACTGCTGGACGAAGCCGTCCACCATCTCGCCGGCCCTGTCCGGTGTGAGGAGGGAGTACGCGGGCCACGTCGTCCGGTAGGTGTCCCAGAAGCCGTTGTTGACGTACACCTTGCCGTCGACGATCTTCGCGCCCGTGTGGGTCGGGGTGTCGGAGCCGACCTGCGGGGAGAAGGGGCTCGCGTACTTGTCCTTGCCACCGACCTTCTCGAAGCCCGAGTTCGGGTACAGATACAGCCGGTACAGGCTGGAGTACAGGGTGGTCAGCTGGTCGGCCGTGGCGCCCTCGACCTCCACCTTGCCCAGGATGCCGTCCCAGGCCCGCTGCGCCCGGTCCTCGACCCGGCCGAAGGAACGGGCGGCGGGGATCTCCGCGGCGAGGTTCCGCTTCGCCTGGTCGACGCTGATCAGCGAGGTCGCCAGGCGCAGATCCACCGTGCGGTCCCTGCCCGCGTCGAAGCGGAGGTAGCCCGTGACATCGTCGCCACCGCCGCCGGACAGCTTGCCGCTCGCGGTGACGGGAGCGTCGAAGACGCCGTAGACGAAGAGGCGGGTCGCGCCGGTCGAGCCGCCGCTCTTCACGTCGGAGAAACCGGTGAAGGAGCTGGTGCCCGGGTCGAGGGTGAGCCCGCCGTCGTTGGAGACGTTGTCGAAGACGACGCTCGCGTCGTCACCGGGGTAGGTGAACCGCATCCGGGCCGCGTGGTCGGACGGTGTCATCTCCGCCTTGAGGCCGTTGTCGAAGGTGACACCGTAGTAGTGCGGCTTCGCCGTCTCGTTCTCGTGGTGGAACGGCAGCGCACGCGCCGTGCGTGAGGCGTCCGGGGCGCCGGAGACCGCCGACGGCATCAGCTGGAAGGTCTGCCGGTCGCCCATCCAGGGGCTCGGCTCGTGGCTGGCGCTGAAGGCCTGGAGCGTGGGCAGGTTGTCGTCGTTGTTGCCGCGCGCGTAGTCGTACAGCCAGCTCGTCGATCCGGCGTTGGTGACCGGCGTCCAGAAGTTGAAGCCGTTGGGGAGCGCGGTGGCGGGGAAGTTGTTGCCGCGCGAGAAACCACCGCTGGAGTTGGTGCCGCGGACCGTCGACGCGTAGTCGGAGAGGTGCGGGCGGCGCTTCTCGGGTGCCTTGGGGGCGATCTTGATGTCGTCGATCCAGCCCTGGAACTTCGCCGGGCCCTTCGGGGAGTCGTACGCCACCAGAATCCGGTCGACGGTCCTGCCCGCCGCGACCGTGCCGATCGCCGAGTCGACCTTGTTCCACTGGTTGACGTACAGCCGTTTGGCATCGGCCTGGCCCTGCGGGGTGAGCAGGCCGCCGTTGCTGTCGGTGGCCCGCAGATCGCTCAGATACGTGCCGTCGGTGAACGCCAGGTCCACCGAGACATGCGTCGCCGGGTACGAGAGGTCCGTCTCGCCCATCTGGGGGTAGATCAGATAGGAGAGTGAGGTGTCACGGGTGACAGCCGTGTTCACATCGAAGATCTTGTTGTACGAGTAGGCCCGGCCGTCAGCCTTGTGCGTACCGGCGTACCGCAGGGCCTTCCGGCCCGTGAAGCCCACGCCCGCCTTGGCGGTGGGGGAGCCGGACGGGCCGCGGTCGGCCTGGCTGCGCATCGAGTCGGGAGCCGGTACCGAGGTGTTGCCGTCGGAGAACTGGACGTCGGCGAGCTGGGTCGCGTCGGAGGCGCCGTTGTTCTTCGTGATCCGCAGGCGGTAGTGCTGGTATGCGGTGTCAGATGTGAAATCGTACGACTTCGTCTGGAACCGCTCGGCGAAGGTCTGGCCGGTCCGGGAGTCCAGATCCTTCCAGGTCTTGCCGTCGGTGGAGCCCTGCAGGGCCCAGTCCTTCGGGTCGCGCTCGGCGTGGTCATTGGCCGACGTCAGCGCGTAGGTCACGACCTCGACCGGTTCGACGAGATCGAACTCGGCCCAGCCGGTGGGGGCGAAGGTCAGCCACTTGGTGCCGGGCTCCCCGTCGATCAGGTTCTCCTTCACCTCCCCGCCGCCGGTGTTCTCGCCGTCGGCGCGGACGTCCGTCACCTTGTCGGTGACATTGCCCGGTATTCCTGTGGAGAATCCGCCATCGACACCTGATGACCGCTTCTTTCCGTCAGGGCCTTCTTCGACGGTGTTGCGCCAATCCGGCTGCTTTTCGTCCGCTTCGAAGGAAGAGCTGAATGTTCGCTCCCCCAAGGGGGCTTGGCCCTTTTCTCCTGTCCGTGCCGACTGCGCGGCGGCCGCGGTGGGGGCGGTCGCGACCAGAACCAGTGAAGCCGCGATCAGCGCGGCCGTACGGCTTTGTCTCTTGCGAGAACCATGTCGGGGCTGCATGCCGAGCGATTCCTCCCGAGGAAGTGCGCCTGGACAACGTTGTCAGGGAGCTGCGCAAGGTCCAGTAGGGAGCCAAGTGCCGGGATGTGTCAAGGGTGTTGGGTGTGAGACGCCAGCAGAATCGACCGGAATGCGGAAATCGTTACACCCGGATCGGGGCGCACGGGGTCCAGGTATCCGCGAGGTCTCAACTCGGGAAAGACTGCTGCTCAAACTTGCATTCGATCTTGCTCAGTCGACCGCAAGTGGACTATACCTGTCGGCGTCTGCACAGCCGTTTCCGGCGACGCGGGCAAGGGGGAACGGGGGAGGGCACCAAGGCGGGCACGACAAGTGCATCCGCTGCCCGGCCTCCCGAAACCCCCCACTGCACATGGCTAGCCTGAAATCAGCACTACCCAAGCGCAACTGACCGCGGTGGCGGGGCCCTTCGCCTGAGGCGAATATCGACGGGCGACCGGTACACACCGCCTGAGTCCTGGAGAAGGCGAGGACTTGAGCATGGGATCCACCTCCGCCCACAAGAATGAGGGCCTTGGCCGTCGCGATGTGATCAAGCGATCTGCCGCACTCGGTCTGATCACCGTTCCGACGATGGGCTTCCTGTCGTCGTGTGCGAGCAGTGACAGCGGTGGCGACAAGAAGGTCGAGAAGGGCAAGACCAGCAAGACGAACCCGCTCGGCGTCAACGAGACGGCCCCCCTCGAGGTGGTCATCTTCGACGGCGGCTTCGGTCAGCAGTACGCGATCGACGCGGAGAAGAAGTACAACGCGGCGTTCCCGAAGGCCCCGAAGGTCAAGCACGTCGCGACCCAGAAGATCCAGTCGCAGCTGCAGCCGCGCTTCAACGGTGGTACCCCGCCGGACCTGATCGACAACTCCGGCGCCGAGCAGATGGACATGGGTGTCCTGGTCGGCAAGAAGCAGCTGCTGGACCTGACACCGCTGATGGACGCCCCGTCCATCGACGACCCGTCCAAGAAGGTCCGCGACACGCTGCGCCCCGGTGTCCTGGAGATGGGCCAGTTCGACGGCGACCCGGTCTGGATCATGTACTACGCGTACACCGTGTACGGCGTCTGGTACTCGCAGACCGCGCTCGACAACCTCGACGCGCAGTACCCCGAGAACTGGGACGACATGCTCGCCCTCTGCGCGAAGGCGAAGAAGAAGGGCATCGCCGGCTGGACGTACGCCGGCAAGTACCCGTACTACCTGCCGTTCTCGCTCTATCCGTTCATCGCCAAGATCGGTGGCCGGGAGGTTCTCGACAAGATCGACAACCTGGAGCCCAACGCCTGGAAGGACCCCGCGGTCAAGGCGGCGTTCGAGGCGTACTACGAGCTGTACCAGAAGGGGTACATCCTCAAGGGCACCCCCGGCCTGACCCACATCCAGTCGCAGACCGAGTGGACCAAGGGCAAGGCGCTCTTCCTCCCGAACGGTTCGTGGGTGGAGAACGAGGCGGCGCCGACCACGCCCAAGGACTTCAAGATGATGGTCGCGGCGCCGTCCAGCCTGGACTCGTCCGACAAGATGCCGTTCGGCACCATCTGGGCGTCCGGCGGCGAGCCCTTCATCGTCCCGGCCAACGCGAAGAACCCCGAGGGCGGCATGGAGCAGCTGCGCATCATGCTCTCCGAGGAGTCCTCGAAGAACTTCACCAAGCAGGTCAAGTCGCTCAGCGCCTTCAACGGCGGCACCGACGGCCTGACCCTGTCGACCGCCATGCAGTCCGGTGTCGACTCGCTGAAGAAGGCCGGCGACAACGTGGTGAACCCGCGTCTGCAGGACTGGTACGTGAAGCTTCAGAAGGAGCAGATCGGTGTCGCCGGTATCGGCGAGATGATGGCCGGCCGCGCGACCCCGGCGGAAGCCATCAAGAAGATCCAGGCCTTCGCCGACGCGGCGGCCAAGGACCAGTCCATCAAGCACTACAAGCACCAGTGAGCAACCGTCACCAGCGGCGGCACCCGCGGAAAGATCGGGGTCGGTAAACGATGCAGCACGGCAAGTACCGTTTCATCGTGGGGTTCTTGGTAGTCCCACTCGCGTTGTACGCGGTCTTCGTCATTTGGCCGTTCATCCAGTCGATCTACTACTCGTTCACGGACTGGACCGGTCTGAGCCCGGACTTCAAGATGGTCGGGTTCGACAACTACACGAGGATGCTGAAGGACGACATCTTCTGGAAGTCGTTGCAGCACAGCGTGCTGCTCGTGCTGCTGCTGCCGCTGGTGACGTTGGGCCTGGCGCTGTTCTTCGCCTTCATGCTCAATGTCGGGGGCCGACGGCGCAAGAACGCCGCGGTCTCCGGCGTACGCGGCTCGGGGTTCTACAAGATCGCCTACTTCTTCCCGCAGGTGCTGTCGATCGTCATCGTCGCCCTGCTCTTCCAGTTCGCTTTCAATCCCACCAGCGGGATGCTGAATTCGACACTGAAGACGATCGGCCTGGGATCCGTCCAGCCGGACTGGCTCGGCGATCCGAACCTCGCACTCATCTGCGTCATGTCGGTACTGGTCTGGTCGACGGTCGGATTCTTCGTCGTCCTGTTCTCGGCCGGTATGGCGTCCATCCCGAAGGACTTCTACGAGGCGGCGCTCCTCGACGGTGCCAACCGCTTCACCACGTTCTTCCGGATCACGCTGCCACTGCTCTGGGACACGGTGCAGTCGGGCTGGGTCTACATGGGGATCCTGGCCCTCGGCGTGGAGGCGTTCACCGCCGTACAGGTCATGACCGTGGGCCCGGGTGGTCCCGACTACTCGACCACGGTCCTGCCGCTGTACGTGTACCAGACGGCCTTCCGCGACGGGCAGGCCGGCTACGCGACGACGATCGGTGTCGGACTGCTCGTCGTCACCATGGCCTTCGCCGCCATCGTGATGCGACTGGGCCGGCGCGAGCGGCTGGAGTTCTGATGCTGCGACTCCCGGGAGACGACCCCCGGACCCCCAGCAGGCACCACAGGTCGGTCTCCGTGTCCGGCTCGACAGTACGAGGTGAGTACACGTGAAGACGACTGACACCCCTCCCGCGGTCCCGGCAGCGGACCCGGCTCCGGTCGCCAAGGCGCCCGCACCCGCCGCCAAGGAGAAGAGCAGCGAGGGCCACGTCCTCAATGTCTTCTCGCACGGTGTGCTGATCATCTGGGCGATCCTGGTCGTCATGCCGCTGCTCTGGGCGGTCATGGCGTCGTTCAAGACCGACGACTCGATCCTGTCGACGCCCTGGGCGCTGCCCGACAAACTGCACTTCGAGAACTGGTCCCGCGCCTGGAGCCAGGCGCACATGAGCGACTACTTCTTCAACACGGTCGTGGTGGTGGGCTGCTCGCTCGTCGGCACCCTGCTGCTCGGGTCGATGGCGGCGTACGTCCTGGCGCGGTTCGAGTTTCCCGGCAACCGCTTCATCTACTACCTGTTCATCGGCGGGATGAGCTTCCCGATCATCCTGGCGCTGGTCCCGCTGTTCTTCGTCATGAACAACATGGGCCTGCTGAACACGCGGCACGGACTGATCCTGGTCTACATCGCGTATTCGCTGCCGTTCACCGTCTTCTTCCTCACCTCGTTCTTCCGGACGCTGCCGAGCTCGGTGGCGGAGGCGGCGATGCTCGACGGGGCCTCGCACAGCCGGACGTTCTTCCAGGTGATGCTCCCGATGGCGAAGCCCGGCCTGATCAGCGTCGGTATCTTCAACTTCCTCGGGCAGTGGAACCAGTACATGCTGCCGACGGTGCTCAACACCGATCCGAACTACCGGGTGCTCTCCCAGGGCCTCGTCGAGCTGGCCACCAGCCAGGGATACAAGGGCGACTGGTCCGGTCTCTTCGCCGGTCTGGTGATGGCGATGCTGCCGGTCCTCGCGGCCTACATCATCTTCCAGCGCCAGGTCGTCGCCGGGCTCACCGCGGGTGCGGTGAAGTAGCACCCGGGAAGCTCCGTACACCTCTGCACCCACACGAACCGCCCGCCGGCCATCCGCCGGCGGGCGGTTCGCGTGTGCGGGACGGTGCCCCGGACGCGGGCGCCGCGCTCATCCGGGGCTTCGCATGCTCAAGGTCTTGACGGGGAGTGCACCAAAACGCTCAGCTTAGAGTTCACATGTTAGAGAAAACGGTAGGAGTGAGAGAGTCGATGGAGACTCCGGGGTCGCAGACATCTCTGCATCGCGCCAACCTTGAGCGGGTCGTGCGCGCGGTACGCATGGCGGGCTCACTCACCCAGGCGGAGATCGCACGGAGCACCGGCCTCTCGGCGGCCACCGTCTCCAACATCGTTCGCGAACTGAAGGAAGGCGGCACGGTCGAGGTGACCCCCACCTCGGCGGGCGGACGCCGGGCCCGCAGCGTCTCGCTCAGCGGTGACGCCGGCATCGTGGTCGGCGTCGACTTCGGCCATACGCACCTGAGGGTGGCGATCGGCAACCTCGCCCACCAGGTGCTCGCCGAGGAGTCCGAGCCGATGGATGTCGACGCCTCGGCGGCGGAGGGGTTCGGACGGGCGGAACGGCTGGTCAAACGACTCGTCGAGGCGACCGGGATCAGCCCGGACAAGGTGATCGGGGTCGGCCTCGGTGTTCCCGGCCCGATCGACGTCGAGTCCGGCACGCTGGGCTCCACGTCGATCCTGCCGGGCTGGACGGGCATCAACCCCAGCGAGGAGCTCACGGGCCGGCTCGGTGTGCCGGTGTACGTCGACAACGACGCCAACCTCGGCGCGCTCGGCGAGCTGGTCTGGGGGAGCGGCCGGGGGGTCAAGGACCTCGCGTACATCAAGGTCGCCAGCGGTGTCGGCGCCGGTCTGGTGATCGACGGGCGCATCTACCGGGGGCCGGGCGGCACGGCAGGCGAGATCGGGCACATCACGCTCGACGAATCGGGCCCGGTCTGCCGCTGCGGCAACCGGGGATGCCTGGAGACGTTCACGGCCGCGCGCTACGTCCTGCCGCTGCTCCAGCCCAGTCACGGCCCCGATCTCACCATGGAACGGGTGGTGCGGCTGGCCCGGGAGGGCGATCCGGGCTGCCGGCGGGTGATCGGGGACGTCGGGCGCCACATCGGCAGCGGGGTGGCCAATCTCTGCAATCTCCTCAACCCCAGCCGGGTGGTGCTCGGCGGATCGCTGGCCGAGGCGGGCGAGTTGGTGCTCGCACCGATCCGCGACTCGGTCTCCCGCTACGCCATTCCCAGCGCCGCCCGGCAGCTCTCGGTGCTGCCCGGGGCGCTCGGCGGCCGGGCCGAGGTGTTGGGTGCGCTGGCCCTGGTGCTGAGCGAGATGGGGGATTCAACCCTTTTGGAGAGCACCCTGTCGACGGCGACTCCTGCCTTCACTTAGATAACGAATGGCACCGTTGTCATCTCGTTAAGAATTTACTCCTTGACGCTGACGGCGCAGCCGAGTTGACTGCCAGCCACCTCGGCCGCAACGTCGCGGCCTCGTCAGGGAGGCAACCCGTAATGAATGCAACGACGCGACGCATTGTCATAGGCACGGCCGCACTCTCCATGGCCGTCTCCCTCGCGGCGTGTGGCAAGGCCGGCGACGACAAGGACTCCGGCAGCGGCGGCGACAGCAAGACCATCGGCCTGCTCCTTCCGGAGAACAAGACCACGCGCTACGAGACCTTCGACCGCCCCATCATGGAGGCGAAGATCGAGGCGCTGTGCTCCGACTGCGACGTCAAGTACAACAACGCCGCGCAGGACAGCGAGACCCAGAAGAAGCAGTTCGACGCGCTCGTCACGCAGGGCGTGAAGGTCATCATCCTGGACACCGTCGACTACAAGGCCGCGAAGTCCTGGGTCGAGCAGGCCGCGAAGAAGGACGTCAAGGTCGTCGCGTACGACCGTCTGGCCGAGGGTCCGATCTCCGCCTACGTCTCGTACGACAACGAGAAGATCGGCCAGCTCCAGGGCGAGGCACTGGTCAAGGCGCTCGGCGCCAAGGCCAAGGACAGCAACGTTGTCATGATCAACGGCTCGCCGACCGACCCGAACGCCCCCTTCTTCAAGAGGGGCGCGCACAGCGTCCTCGACAAGCAGGTCAAGAAGGTCGTCTACGAGCAGGACATCCCGGACTGGTCGGCCGACGAGGCCAACAAGAAGATGGGAGCGGCGATCGACTCCCTGGGCAAGAACGGCTTCCAGGGCGTCTACTCCGCCAACGACGGCATGGCCGGCGGCATCATCACCGCCCTGAAGAAGCAGGGCGTGAAGATCCCGGTCGGCGGCCAGGACTCCGAGCTCGCCGGTCTGCAGCGCATCCTCGCGGGCGAGCAGGCATTCTCGATCTACAAGCAGATCAAGCCGGAGGCCGAGACCACCGCCGAGATCGCCGTCCGGCTGCTCAAGGGCGAGAAGATCGACGACCTGACCCCGGTCAAGGTCGACAGCATCTCCGGCGAGTTCAAGGGCACCCCGTCGAAGCTCTACGACGCCTCGGTCGTGACCAAGGACAACATCGCGTCCACGATCGTCGCGGACAAGGTCTACAAGGTCGAGGAGATCTGCACCGCCCAGTACAAGGCGGCCTGCGACGCCGCCGGCATCAAGTAGTCACCCGTCGGCAGGCGTCCCCCCGGTCCGGTCCGGCACCCGCCCCGTCACATGCCCCGCAGCAGGGGCGGGCGCCGGACTTCTCACCGGTTCCGGACTTCTCACGGACCCCGGACCCCGGACCCCCGGTTCCGGACCTCGGCGCACGGTCGTCCCCGGGCGACGGCGCTCCGAGGGCACCCCCCCGGTCGCCCCGGTGGTCCGGCGACCGGCTCCGCCCCTGTGCTCAGCAGTACCATCCCCGCCGGTCAGGCGGCGAAGGAGATGATTCACGTGTCCGCTACGCCCGTGCTGGCGTTGCGCGGAATCTCCAAGCGGTTCGGCGCCGTCCAGGCGCTCACCGATGTGGACCTGGAGATTCGCTCCGGCGAAGTGGTCGCCCTGGTCGGCGACAACGGCGCCGGCAAGTCGACCCTCGTCAAGACCATTTCGGGTGTCCACCCGATCGACGAAGGCGCCATCGAGTGGGAGGGCGAAGCGGTCCGCATCAACCGGCCGAACGACGCCCAGGAGCTCGGAGTTGCCACCGTCTACCAGGACTTGGCGCTCTGCGACAACCTCGATGTCGTCGCCAACCTCTTCCTCGGCAGCGAACTGCGCAAGGCCGCCGTCCTCGACGAGATCGGGATGGAGAAGCGCGCCAAGGAACTGCTCGACACGCTGTCCATCCGGATACCCAGCGTCCGTATCCCGGTCGCCTCGCTCTCCGGCGGTCAGCGCCAGGTCGTGGCCATCGCCCGCGCCCTGATCGGTGACCCCAAGGTCGTCATCCTCGACGAACCGACCGCCGCCCTCGGCGTCGAGCAGACCGCCCAGGTCCTCGACCTCGTCGAGCGGCTGCGCGAGCGCGGCCACGGCGTCATCCTCATCAGCCACAACATGGCCGACGTGCGCGCCGTCGCCGACAAGGTGGCGGTGCTGCGGCTGGGCCGCAACAACGGGGTCTTCGACGTGGCGACCACGTCCCACGAGGAGGTCATCTCCGCGATCACCGGTGCCACGGACAACGCCGTCACGCGCCGCCAGGCCCGCACAGCCACGAAGGAGGACGCGAAGTGAGCGACCTCGCCAAGACCCCCAAAAGCGCCACCGACAAGCCCGCCGCGGCGACAACCGAGGCCGAGCTGTCGGCGGCCCCCGTCCCCGCGGTGGACCCGCGCCTGCTCGTCCGCGAGGAGGGCTTCAAGGGCTACTGGTCCGAGTTCACCCGCAAGGTGCGCGGCGGCGAGCTCGGCTCACTGCCGGTCCTCGTCGGCCTGATCGTCATCGCGGTCGTCTTCCAGCTCCAGAACAGCAACTTCCTCTCCGCCAGCTCCATCGCCAACGTCGCCGTCTACAGCTCCGGCCTCGGCATCATGGCGGTAGGCATCGTCTTCGTGCTGCTGCTCGGCGAGATCGACCTGTCCGTCGGCTCGGTCGCCGGTGTCGGCGCGGCCGTCTGGGCCGTGCTCAACGTCAACCACGGCTGGAACGACTGGTCGGCGGTGGTCGCCGCGGTGCTCTCCGGCATGGTGCTCGGCGCGCTGCACGGCTTCTTCTTCGCCAAGATCGGGGTGCCGGCCTTCGTCGTCACCCTGGCGGGTTTCCTCGGCTGGAGCGGTCTGCAGGAGTGGATGATGGGCGGTGAGGGCTCGATCAACACGCCGTCCGGCAGCATCGTCGAGAACCTCACCAACTACTTCTTCGAGGACAAGGCCGTCGCGTACGGTGTCGCCCTGGTCGCCGTCCTCGCCTACGCCGGGTCGCTCCTGCTGGACAGCCGGCGCCGCGGGGCCGCGGGCCTGCCGGCCCGTCCCACCACCGAGGTCCTGCTCCGCACGGGCGTCGTCGCGATCCTGTGCTTCGCCGTCGCGTACGTCCTGAACGAGCCCTCCGGCGCCCGTGGTCTGCCGCTGGCCCTGGTGCTCTTCCTCGCCGTGCTGGTCGTCGCGGACTTCGTGGCCCGCCGGACCACCTTCGGCCGACAGGTCTTCGCGGTGGGCGGCAACCCGGAGGCCGCGCGCCGCGCCGGCATCAACGTCGACCGGATCCGGATCACCGTCTTCGCGCTCTCCGGAATGCTGGGCGCCTTCGGCGGACTCTTCATCGCCAGCCTCTCCGGCGGCGCCACCAAGAGCGTCGGCGGCGGCAATACGCTGATGCTGGTCATCGCGGCCGCCGTCATCGGCGGCACCAGCCTCTTCGGCGGCCGGGGCAAGGTCTGGTCCGCGCTCCTCGGCATGATCGTGATCCAGTCGATCCAGCAGGGCCTGAACATGATCGGTATGGCGAACGCCATTCAGTACATGATCACCGGCGCTGTTCTGCTGGCCGCCGTGGTCATCGACTCGGTCTCCCGCCGCACCCAGAAGACCGCAGGCCGCGCGTGACATCACGCCCGCCCGCACCAGTGCCCGCCGCCCGAATCGGGCGGCGGGCACTGCCGGGTGCGGGGAGGGCGTGTGACAGCACACCCCCCGCCCGATGCCTGCCGCGACGTGCGGAACATTAGACTCATCGGATCGGCATGCTCGACCAGCTCAAACGCAAGGAGGAACGGGTGGCTCTGCTGACCCGCATCGGTGGACCGCGTGACCTGGACCGGCTCACTCCCGAGCAGCTGGACCAGCTCGCCGAAGAGATCCGGACCTTCCTCGTCGACGCCGTTTCGAAGACCGGTGGCCATCTCGGTCCCAACCTGGGCGTGGTCGAGCTGACCATCGCCCTGCACCGCGTCTTCGATTCGCCGAAGGACAAGGTGCTGTTCGACACCGGTCACCAGAGCTATGTGCACAAGCTCCTCACCGGTCGCCAGGACTTCTCGAAGCTCAAGAGCAAGGGCGGCCTCTCCGGCTACCCCTCCCGCGCGGAGTCCGAGCACGACATCATCGAGAACTCGCACGCCTCCACCGTGCTCGGCTGGGCCGACGGCCTCGCCAAGGCCAACGAGGTGCTGGGCAAGGACGACCACGTCGTCGCGGTCATCGGTGACGGCGCGCTCACCGGCGGCATGGCCTGGGAGGCGCTGAACAACATCGCCGCCGCCAAGGACCGCCCGCTCGTCATCGTCGTCAACGACAACGAGCGCTCCTACGCGCCGACCATCGGCGGCCTGGCCAACCACCTCGCGACACTGCGCACCACGGACGGCTACGAGCGCTTCCTGGCCCGCGGCAAGGACCTCCTGGAGCGCACCCCCGTCGTCGGGCGGCCGCTGTACGAGACGCTGCACGGCGCCAAGAAGGGGCTGAAGGACTTCATCGCCCCGCAGGGCATGTTCGAGGACCTCGGCCTGAAGTACGTCGGCCCGATCGACGGCCATGACATCGAGGCCCTGGAGTCCGCGCTCCAGCGCGCCAAGCGCTTCGGCGGCCCGGTCATCGTGCACTGCCTCACCGAGAAGGGCCGCGGCTACACCCCCGCCCTGCTCGACGAGGCCGACCGCTTCCACGCCGTCGGCAAGATCCACCCCGACACCGGCCTGCCGGTCGCCACCTCGGGCCTCGACTGGACCTCCGTCTTCGGCGAGGAGATGGTCAAGCTCGGCAAGGAGCGCAAGGACATCGTCGCGATCACCGCGGCCATGCTCCAGCCGGTCGGCCTGACCAAGTTCGAGAAGGCGTTCCCCGACCGGATCTACGACGTCGGCATCGCCGAGCAGCACGGCGCGGTCTCCGCGGCAGGCCTCGCCACCGGCGGACTGCACCCCGTCTTCGCGGTGTACGCCACCTTCCTCAACCGCGCCTTCGACCAGGTCCTGATGGATGTCGCGCTGCACAGGTGCGGGGTGACCTTCGTCCTCGACCGGGCCGGTGTCACCGGCACCGACGGCGCCTCGCACAACGGCATGTGGGACATGTCGATCCTGCAGTGCGTGCCCACGCTCCGGATCGCCGCCCCGCGCGACGCCGACCAGGTCCGTGCCCAGCTGCGGGAGGCCGTCGAGGTCGACGACGCGCCGACCGTGGTCCGCTTCTCCAAGGGCGCGGTCGGTCCGGCGGTCAAGGCCGTCGGCAGGGTCGGTGGCATGGACGTCCTGCGCGAGCCGGACGCCGCCCGGCCGGACGTCCTCCTGGTCTCCGTCGGCGCGCTCGCCCCGATGTGCCTGGAGATCGCCGATCTGCTGGACGCCCAGGGCATCTCGACGACCGTCGTCGACCCGCGCTGGGTCAAGCCGGTCGACGAGGCCATGGCCCCGCTCGCCGAGCGGCACCGGGTCGTCGTCACCGTCGAGGACAACAGCAGGGCCGGCGGCGTCGGTTCCGCCATCGCCCAGGCGCTGCGCGACGCCGGGGTCGACGTACCGCTGCGTGACTTCGGCATTCCGCCCCGCTTCCTGGACCACGCCTCCCGCAAGGAGGTCCTGGCCGAGATCGGGCTGACCGCCCCGGACATCGCCCGCCAGGTCACCGGCCTGGTGGCCAAGCTGGACGGCCGCTACGAGACGGGCGCGGACGACAGCTCCGTGGTCGTCGAGCCCGTCCGGGACTGACCGGCGGGCCCGGGTCCGGGCGGTCTCGGGACCGCGGGGCCACGGGTCCGTACGAGCGAACCGCGCTACGGCCGATGGGCCGGTCGGGCCACCCCTACAGGGTGGCCCGACCGGCCCATTCGCGTGAAATCGCCCGGTTCGTGGCTCTTTGCGGCATATGTGGTCCCAATCATGGCGTACACGACGAGTGCGTGGAGGTACGCCGGTGACTGCCCAGCAGGACACACCATCCAGCAGTGACGGACTGTTCCGGACCAAGACGGTCGAACAGTCCATCCGCGACACCGAGGAGCCGGAGCACGCGCTCAAGAAGTCCCTCTCCGCGCTGGACCTCACGGTCTTCGGAGTGGGCGTCATCATCGGCACCGGCATCTTCGTGCTCACCGGCAAGGTGGCCAAGGAGACCGCCGGCCCCGCCACCGCCCTGGCCTTCGTGGCCGCGGCCATCGTCTGCGGCCTGGCCGCGCTCTGCTACGCCGAGTTCGCCTCCACCGTCCCCGTCGCCGGTTCCGCGTACACCTTCGCGTACGCCTCGCTCGGCGAACTCGTCGCCTGGATCATCGGCTGGGACCTGGTGCTGGAGTTCGCGCTCGGCACGGCGGTGGTGGCGGTCGGCTGGTCCGGCTATGTCCGCTCGCTGCTGGACAACTTCGGCTGGACCATGCCCGGCGTGCTCTCCGGAACCGATGTGGCGAAAGGATTCGGCTTCGACATCCTCGCCTTCGTCCTGGTGCTCGTCCTGACCGTCGTCCTGGTGCTCGGCATGAAGCTCTCGGCCCGGGTCACGACGATCGTCGTCGCCATCAAGATCGCCGTGGTCCTGATCGTGATCGTCGCGGGACTGTTCTTCGTCAAGGCCGCCAACTACTCGCCGTTCATCCCCGAGGCGCAGCCGCAGCCTGCCGGATCCGGGCTGACCGCGCCCCTGGTCCAGCTGATGTTCGGCTACGCGCCCACGAACTTCGGCGTCATGGGCATCTTCACCGCCGCCTCCGTCGTCTTCTTCGCCTTCATCGGCTTCGACGTGGTGGCCACCGCCGCCGAGGAGACGAAGGTTCCGCAACGTGACATGCCACGTGGCATCCTCGCCTCGCTCTTCATCTGCACCCTGCTCTACGTCGCCGTTTCTCTGGTGGTCACGGGCATGGAGCACTACTCCGACCTGTCCGTCGAGGCCCCGCTGGCCGATGCCTTCAAGGCCGTCGGCCATCCCGTCTACGCCGGATTCATCAGCTTCGGCGCCGCGATCGGCCTCACCACGGTCTGCCTGATCCTGCTGCTCGGGCAGACCCGGGTGTTCTTCGCGATGAGCCGCGACGGACTGCTCCCTCGGTTCTTCTCCGTGACGCACCCCCGCTTCCGCACCCCGTACCGCCCGACCATCCTGCTCGGCGTGGTCATCGCGATCGTCGCGGGTTTCACGAGCATCAACGAACTGGCGACGCTGGTGAACATCGGCACGCTCTTCGCGTTCGTCGTCGTCGCCCTGGGCGTCCTGGTACTGCGCCGCACCCGCCCCGATCTGCACCGCGCGTTCCGCACCCCGTGGGTGCCGCTGCTCCCGATCCTCTCGGTGGCCGCCTCGGTGTGGCTGATGCTCAACCTGCCGGCCGAGACCTGGCTGCGGTTCGCCGGCTGGATGATCATCGGCGTGATCGTCTACTTCGTGTACGGGCGCAGCCACAGCAGGATCGGCAGGCCCGTCGGCCGGCCGTAGCTCAGCCGCTGCGCGGCGGCAGCGGCCGTACCGCACGAGGGCCCGCGCACCGCGCCCCGTACGCCGCCACCCGCCGCCGCAGCTCCCGGTCCGCGGTGACCACGGCACAGGTGCGGCCCGGCGTACGGGACAGGGCGTCGGCGACCAGTTCCACGATCCGATCGTCACCGCTTCCGGGCGCCGGCTCCACCCGCACTCCGGGAACCGATTCGACCCCCCGGGCCGCACCTTCGACGACCAGGATCAGCTCGACGGGACCGGGCAGGGCCTCCAGACCGGCCACGGCGAACGGGACCAGCGAGTCCCGCAGCCGTACCACCGCCCCACGCCGGTCCCGCCACCATCCGTCCGGTACCGACCCGACCACATTGGCCGCGTCGACGATCACCAGGGCCGGTTCGCTCCGCATCCTCGAAGGGTGCCATGCGCCGGCCGCGGCCGGAGTCCGTCAGCCACCGGCGGCAGGGGACTTCTTCGCGGACTCCGGGATCGAGGCGTCCTCGCGGATGGCCTTCCACAACGTCCCGGCCTGCGGCTGCGCCGCCACCACCCGGTTCGGATCGGCCTTGTCGTACGCCACCGGAAGCATGATCGTCTCCATCGTGGCCGGATCGACGCCCTGCATGGAGCGGGCGAACTTCGAGAGCGACGTCAGCGAGGCGAGACCGTCGTCGGTCGTCAGCGACTTGGTCGCCGAGTTGGCTATCCGGTACGTGTTCGTCGGGCTGCCCAGCAGGTTCTGCGACTTGACCTCGCTCAGCAGCGCCAGCAGGAACTGCTGCTGCAGCCCGATCCGGCCGAGGTCGCTGCCGTCCCCGATGCCGTGCCGGGTGCGCACGTACGCGAGCGACTGCGTGCCGTCGAGCTTGTGCGGCCCCTTGGTGAGGTCGAGGCCGGACGATGTGTCGTGGATGTCCTGCGGGACGTCGACGGTGACGCCGCCGATCGCGTCGACCAGGTCCTTGAACCCGGCGAAGTTGATCTCCAGGTAGTGGTCGATCCGGACCCCGGACATCTTCTCCACGGTCTTGACCACGCAGGCCGGCCCGACCTGAGAGTAGACCGAGTTGAACATCACGCGGTCCGCCGACCCCACCGCGGAGCCGTCGGCCTTGGTGCACTCGGGCCGGGTCACCAGGGTGTCACGGGGTATGGACACGGCGACGGCCTTGGTGCGGCCCTCGGGGATGTGCACCACCATCGCGGTGTCGGACCGGGCACCGCTGATGTCGCCGCCACCGCCGAGCTTCTTGTTCTCCGCGCCCGCCCGCGAGTCGGAGCCCAGAACCAGCAGGTTCTGACCGCTCGTCGGCAGTTTCTCGGGACGGTCGTCGCCGAGCGCCTTGTCGATGTCGACGCCCTTGATGTTCCCGTCGAGGCTGCTGTAGAGCCAGTAGACGGTGCCACCGGCGGCGAGCAGCAGGACGAGCAGGACACCAAGGGTGATCTTGAGGCCGCGGCGGCGCTTGCGGGGAACCCGTCTTGACTGACGGTCATGGGATATGCGTGATCCGGTGCCAGTGGTCTGATCTGTCATGGATTTGTCTGGTTCTTCCGTCAGGACACGCCTGAATGCGTGCGGGAGGAAAGGAATGGGTAACGGGCGGGCCATACGTGCCGAAGTCGCTCCGTGGGGTACCGCGCTTCTGCCCGGGCATGATTCGTGCCTCAAAGTCGCATTGTGCGACAGGAATCACCCAGAAATCGCCCCCTGTCGAGTAGTATTGTGACATCTGTTGTTGCTGCTATGGCGAAACTGGACGCTCGACAGAGGCACATGGGGACTCCGACCAACGCCGTTCGGCACCGGAGAAAGCATTCAGCGGAGAACGGTCGGGGAACGATGAGTTTGCGTACGGGGCGTAGGCGTGCCGCAGTTCGTTCCGGGAGGGGCCCTGCCGACCCGGCCCAGCAGGCCGCGGTGGCACCGGAGGCGCCAGTGGCGGCGGCGCCGCCGAGGGCCGACTGGTTGATACCCGCGCCGGACGGCCGTCTCACCGCGTACGCCCCGGCCCGGACCGGAGGTGTCGTCCGCTGGACGGAGGCACCCGGGGGCCGCGACGGCTGGACGGCGGCCGAATGCCTGCTTCCCGACGACCGGCTGCTCCCGTACCTCTCCGTGGCGCACGGCTCGACAGGCTTCGTCGACCTGTTCTCCCTGCGACGCAAGGGCGACGGCCCCCAGGCGCCCGTCGAGATCGTGTACGCCTCCCAGTACCAGACCGGCCGTCCGATGACCGGCTGGCACACGATCGGCAATCCGCACGGCAACGACGCCGAGCAGGCGGCGGCCATCGGCGCGCCCGTCGCCGTTGCCGACGGCAGCGACGCAGTCCATGTCTTCGTCCGCAATGCCGCCGGGGGCGTGTCCACCCGCAGGCGTGACCCCAAAGGCGTGTGGGGCAAGTGGACGGCCATGCCGTGCAAGCGGGTGCGGGACGGGCTGTCCGCCGTCGTCACGCGTTCCGGTCGCATCGAACTCCTCATGCCCGCCGACAAGGGGGTGTACGTCTGGCGTCAGGAAGCCCCGGGGGGCCCGTTGGACCGCGCCCCGAACCTGGTCTTCATCGCCCGGCCCGACACGGCCTGCGGCACCGAGACCTACGAGGACAGGATCACCCACTTCTGGCGTGACGAGGCGTCCGGCGAGGTGGTCGCCCACCGCCTGCCGGCAGCGGGCGCCCCGGATGTCCCGCCCGCCCCGCTGGGCGGGCACTCGGGCGGCGGCCCCCTCGCCCTCGCCCGGTGCCTCGTCGACGGCTACGACTGCACCGTGCTGGCCCAGCGGGAGGAGGCGGGCACCCTTGCCCTCACCGCATACCCGACCGAGCTGGAGTCCGCCGGAGCCTGGTGGGCGGACACCCGCGAACCCTGCGAGGGGACGCCGGCGCTCGCCCTGGACCGGAACGGGCGGCTGGTCGTCGCGATCATCGGCCGGGACGGCCGGCTGAACGTCACCAGGCAGCGCACCGACCAGCAGGGAATGGCGCTGGAGGGCTGGCAGCGGCTGTGAGCCGCTGCCGGTGATCCGTGTCGGCGCCCCCGGCCCGCTGTTCCGGTCATGTCCACCTGCCGCCGTCACTCGGCCTTCTCGGAGACCCGGACGGACAGCTCCGTACCGGCCGTGTAGTACGGCTTCACCATGACCGGCTGACCCTCGTCGGTGGGCACGACCACGGCGGGATAGGCGAACACACTCTTCACGTCCACCACATCCGTCAGGAAGCGGCCCAGCCGCGCCACGACCGGGTCGTGGCGCCGGCCGACCCACAGGTCCCACAGTTCGTGCCGGGACACCAGATGCTCGGACAGATCGGATGCGGGCAGCGAGAAGGAGAAGTCCGCGCCGCCCGAGGAGACACCGGGCAGCCAGAAACCCGACTCCTCGACACCGCGCCTGCGCATCAGCAGCAGGGGCTCCGCAGTGCCGAAGTCGGAGCCGTAGAGCAGACCCCGCAGATGTACGACCCCTTGGTCGACCCAGACCTCGGTCGCCTCGGCGTGACGCTCCCGGGTCCAGGTACGCAGCGCGAGATGGCCGCTCTCGGAGGCGTAGGGAAGCTGCACCACGGTGTACGCGGGGCCGGTGGCCACCGGGCCGAAGCCGCGCAGATCCAGCGTTCCGGGCCGCACCTTGGCCGGCTTGCCCTCCCCGGTGTCCAGATGGACGTCCCAGCGGCCCTCCGTGAGGACACCCGGGTCCGACGGGACGAGGGCCTCGTACTGATGGGGAGCGGGCCCCTCGGCCGGCGCCAGCGGCAGCGTGACGGGCCGTTCGCCGCGCGCCGCCTTCCGCTTGCGCAGTACCAGTCGCAGGTCCTCGCGGCCGTCGCGCACACCCTCCAGGCGCAGGCCGATCAGCCCGCTCGGCGCCACCGAGCAGGAGACGGTGACCTCGGCGGCGGGCCGGGCCTCCCGGCGGGTCCTGCGGGCCGCTCTGATGACACTCTCGAACCGTCCCGCCGAGACCTCCGGACCGTAGGCACGGGCATCCTCCCGTGCCTGGTGGCCCAGCGCGGCGCGTGCCCGGTCGTCCTCGACGAGGCGCAGCAGCGCGGCGGCGAACGCGTCGACGTCGTCCACCGGTGTGAGCAGGCCGTTGATCTCGTGGCGGACGATCTCCGGCGGCCCGCCCGGACAGGCGGTGGAGACGACGGGCACCCCGCACCGCATGGCCTCGGCCAGCGCCAGACCGAAGGACTCCCGGTCCGACGTGACGGCGGCGATGGCGGCCGAGGCCCACTGAGCCTCCAGCCGAGGCTCCTCCATCATCAGGAACACATGGTTGTACAGCTCCAGTTCGGCCACCAGGGCCCGGAGCTGACCGTACTCCGGGCCGGTCCCGAAGATCCGCAACTGCCAGTCCGGATGGTGCCCCACGACCCGTGCGAACGCCTGGATGAGCAGGTCGAAACGTTTCTCCGGAACCAATCGCCCGGCTGCCACCACCACCCGCGACCGTCCGTCGGCGGGACGCACCCGGGGATCGGGCACACAGTCGGGATGGACGTGGACCGTGATGTCGCCCGCCAGCCCCGCCCGGGTGATCGCCGCCGCCTCGTCGGCGCTCGGCACCACCACCGCGTCGAGCCTGCCCAGCCCGGCCCATGCGCGGCTCTGCTCCTGGGCGGAGAGCACGGTGCTCAGCTTGTGCAACTGGCCCAGGCGCAGCGCCCGCGGCCGGCCCCAGCGCGCGACATAGGCGGCCAGTTCGAGGCTGGTGCCGACGATCACCTGCGCCTGGCTCGCCCGCAGGTGCTCCTCGACCTTGTCGTCCGTCAACTGGCTGTAGCGCCAGGACATCTCCTGCGTACGCGGAATGATCCGGGACGGAGTGAGCCTGCGCACATCCTGCTTGTCCGGACGACGGCCCTCGCGCAGATCGAGCAGGGGGACGATCCGTACCCCGTGGGCGGGCGCGATGGCGGGACGGTCGAGCCAGCGGAACACCGAGACCACCCGGACCTCGTGCGTATCGGCGAGCGCGGCCGCGAGGTTGAGCACGGCGCGGGTCGAGCCGTCCGCGGCGTAGGCGTTCTGAACCAGGAATTCGATCTTCATCGCGGCGCCGCGGTTTTCTCGTACGGGCTCGGAAGCGGAAAGTATGCCTCGAAGAAGGGGTGGATCAGCGCTTCCTGATCGGCCACATCGTCCTCGGTGGTGAAGGAATCGTTCACACAGAAGACCGCCGCGTCACGCCGCTTGAGCAACCGGTCCAGTTTCTTGGAGAGCTGGACCATCGAGAGATGGAGATAGGCGTACGGAATGGTGTCGGGCACCCCGCGCCCCGTGAAGTAGGAGTAGTACGGATACATGCAGGTGCCGACGTCGATATCGGTCCGGCTGCGGAATCGCGCGGCCGCGGTTGCCCGGAACACCTCCGCGAACTCCCGCTCCATCTCCTCCAGCACACTGCGCCGCAGCGGCACGGGGGTGTGCTTCATCGCATCGATGATGGTGCGGCCGAACCGGTCCTCCAGCAGCGCCCGGACGTTCTTGCGGGCCACCTCGTGCGGCAGGTCCTCCGGCTGAACCGGTCCCATGGGGATGCGGACGCTGTCCGGGTAGTACTTGGACGCCCCGTTGGGCAGGAAGAACTCGTGCGGGGTGATCGGCCGGCCGACGAACACATCGTCGTTGAAGTGGATGAAGTGCTCCGAAAGCCCCGGCACCCGGTGCAACTGGGCGCTGATGGCATGGGAGTTGAAGACCGGAAGCCGGCTGGTCTCGCGGAAGATCTCCCGGTGCGAGACCACGGTGATGCCTTCGGCCGTCTCATCGAGCCACTGGGGGACCTGGTCGTCGGTGACCAGGAAGATGTGCCGCACCCAGGGCGCGTACATGTGGAGCGAGCGCATCGAGTAGAGCAGCTCGTCGCGGTTGATGTAGCGCCCGGCGCTCGCCGATTCCTCGTGGAAGACGTCGCCCGAGGCCTCGGCGCGGCGGCGCTGCCAGGCCGGGTCGTCGCTGTCCACCCAGGTGTAGACGACATCGATGGGGAAGGTGATCTCGTCGGCGCCGGTGCAGACGAACTCCTGCCGGGTCGGCAGCCCGCTCCGTTCCGGCTTCCGGCCCCAGCGGCGCTGCTTGTGCGGGGCGTCCGCCTGCGGTGGGGCGAGGCGGGAGAAGCGGTGCGGCGAGACGAGCGTCATCTCGCCGTGCGCGGGCAGGAAGCTTGCGCCCCGGTTGATCCGTGGCGGCAGCAGCCGCCCCTCCTCCTCCCGCCAGAACTCGATGTCGCAGCCGTACTCGGTGCCGTACACCAGCTCACCCGACGGATCGGCCTGGAACCAGACGGCACGCAGCACGTCGACGGTCTCCAGCCCCTGCCAGGACGCCTCGCGGGATCCGAGGTGCAGCAACTCGCTGGTGCGCTGGACGGGCACCTTGCGCTGGATGTAACCGGGGCTCCTCCTGAAGAGCGACCGCAGCGTTTGGGCGACCCGCCCCCGGTCGGTGTCCCGGACGCCGATCGCGGACGAGGTGTCCTCGGTTCCGGGTACCACGAAGTGCTCGACGCCGGCCTGGGTCAGCGCCGCGGACACCAGCGACAGGTGCTGGGCGCGGACCGCGAGCGGCGTGAGGCCGGGCTGCACATGCGCCAGACGGCGGTGCATGCCGACAGGAACCTCGTGCAACCCCGGCGGCAACGGGTGCTGCGGACGGGCGGCCGCGGCGTTGATCGGGTGGATCACCGAATTCTCCAGTACATCAGTGCGTCCTCAAGACGCCGGAACGACTGCGTCGGGCCCGGGGCCTGCTGGACAGGACCCCGGGCGCCGGGCGCGTCAGACGGAGGCCAGCGGCCGGCCGGGCGTCAGATCGACGGCGGACCTGCTCGCGGCCGCCGAGAGTACGGCTTCGGCCACCGCGACCGTCCCGGTGGCCTGCTCCAGCGTCACGATGTCGGCCTCCTTGCCGAGCACGGCGTCCCGGAAGGTCTCGTGCTCGACCAGCAGGGGTTCGCGCTTGACGATCGCGTACCGCGTCACGTCGCCCTCGGAGACGCCCCGGAACTGCCGCAGTCCCTCCCACTCGGTGGGCTGCGAGCCGTTCGCGTGGAACCACAGGTCCGCGGTGAGGGTGTCGGCCACGAAGCAGCCGTGCTCACCCGTCACGATGGTGACCCGCTCCTTGAGCGGGGACAGCCAGTTGACGAGGTGACTGGTGACGGCTCCGCCCGAGAGGTGTCCGACGAACGCCACCATGTCCTCATGGGCCCGGCCGCTGCGTGACACGGTTACCGAACTCACCGACTCGTAACGGCTGTTGGTCAGCCAGGCGGTCAGGTCGATGTCGTGCGTGGCCAGGTCGTACACCACGCCGACGTCCGCGATCCGGGCCGGGAAGGGCCCCTGACGACGCGTCACCACCTGGTAGATGTCACCGAGTTCGCCCAGATCCAGCCGGGTGCGCAGCTCGCGCAGGGCCGGGTTGAAGCGCTCGATGTGACCGACGCCGGCCACCAGGCCGCGCTCCTCGAAGGCCCGGCTGATCGTCTCGGCCGATCGCACCGAGGGGGCGATCGGCTTCTCGATGAGCACATGGACACCCCGTTCGGCCAGATCGAGGGCGACCTCTTCGTGCAGGGCCGTGGGGCAGGCGACGACCGCGTAGTCGATCCCTTCGGCCGCCAGCTCGGCCACCGAGCGCACCACGGGTACGCCCGAGGGGGCGCTGCTCGGGTCGGCCACCGGGTCCGCCACGGCGACGAGTTCGACGCCCTCCAGACCGTGCATGACGCGGGCGTGGTTGCGGCCCATCGAGCCGAGGCCGATCAGTCCCGCCCGCAGCGGCTTCTGCGTGCTCATGCCCGGCCTCCCACGACCTCGTTGACGGTGGCGATCAGGTGGTCGAGCTCCTCCGGCGCAAGCATCGGATGGACGGGTATGGAGAGCGCCTCCGAAGCGGCCCGCTCGGTCTCGGGCAGCTCGCCGACGGCGTATCCGAGCACCTTCTCGCCGGTCGCGAAGGGCGCCAGACGGTGCACCGGAGTGGGGTAGTAGACGGCGTTGCCGATGCCCCGCTCCTGCAGTTCGCGCGATACCGCGTCGCGGTGCTCGCCGCCCCCGGCGCCGACCCGGATCGTGTACTGGTGATAGACGTGCTCCGCCCCTTCCGCGACCGGCGGGGTGACCACTGCGCGCAGGCCGGCGTCGAGTGCGGCCGCGTTGGCCCGGCGCTGCCGCGTCCAGGCGTCGAGACTGCGCAGCTGCACGCGGCCGATCGCGGCGGCGACATCGGTCATCCGGACGTTGAAACCGACGATCTCGTTGGCGTACCGCTGCTCCATGCCCTGGTTGCGCAGCAGACGGAGGGTCCGGGCGACCGCGGCGTCGCCCGTGGTGACCATGCCGCCTTCGAGACTGTGCATGTTCTTGGTCGGGTAGAAGCTGAAGCAGGCGGCCGCGCCGAAGGCGCCCACCGGCGTGCCGTCCAGCGAGGCGCTGTGCGCCTGCGCCGCGTCCTCGACGATCGCGAGACCGTGCCGCTCGGCCAGCGCGGTGAACCGGCCCATCGCGGCCGGATGTCCGTAGAGGTGCACGGGCATGATCGCCGCCGTGCGCGGGGTGATCGCGGCCTCGGCCGCCTCGGGGGAGAGGCAGAAGCTGTCGCGCTCGATGTCCGCGAAGACCGGGGTGGCGCCGACCAGGCGGACGGCGTTGGCGGTTGCCGCGAAGGTGAAGGACGGGACGATCACTTCGTCGCCGGGACCGATGCCGAGCGCCATCAGCGACAGGTGCAGCGCACTGGTACCGGAGTTGACCGCGACGCAGTGCCGGCCGTCGACGAACTTCGAGAACTCCTCCTCGAAGGCGGCGACCTCGGGGCCCTGGGCGACCATGCCGCTGCGCAGTACGCGCACGGCTGCCTCGATCTCGTCCTCTCCGATCACCGGAGCTGCTGCGCGGATCACGCGCTGGTCATTGGTCATCGTTCCACTTCACAAAGGTCGGGGTGCTGGGTGTTGCTCAGAGCTGCCGGTGTCCAACCGGTTCGCGGGAGGCCGTGGCGAGCCCGGTCCGGGTCGCTCGTAGGGGCTGGGTACGGGGAAGTAGCCCTCCAGGAAGGTCTTCAGCATCGACGTGCGGGCCTCCGCCGTGTCGGGGTCGTCCACCGTGTCGTTGATGCAGAAGGTGTGGTAATCGCGCTGGGCGAGCAGGCGGTTCAGATGCCGTCCGGTGTTCGGCGCGGCCAGGTCCAGATAGGTGTAGCGGATCTTTCCGGTCACGGAACGGCTCGTCTGCTGCCCGTAGTAGTGGTGCAGCGAGGAAGTGATCGACAGGTCGCCGGAACTGCGGAACCGCGAGTGCTGGGTCAGCCGGTGCTCGGCCGCGTACCGCTCTTCGATCTCCTGGAGGATGTCGCGGCGCAGCGAGTGCGGCACATGCTTCATCTTCCTTGTCAGTACCCGGTCGAAGGTCCCGGCGATGACGACGCGGTTGTTCTTCGCGGCGATCTCCGACGGCGGGTCCTGCGGGGAGGGCGGGGTCATCGGGACCAGCGCCTTGGAGGGGAAGTACTTCGAGAGCCCATTGGCGTGGAAGAACTCGCCCGGTGTGACGCTGCGGCCGAGGAAGACGTCGTCGTTGAAGTACAGGAAGTGGTCGGAGAGGCCGGGAATGTGGTGCAGCTGGCTCTCGATGGCATGCGAGTTGAAGGTCGGCAGCGCGGTGGCGTCGGTGAAGATGTCGCGGTGGTGGACGACCTTCACGCCGGGGTGGTCGCTGTTCAGCCAGGCCGGCACCTGGCCGTCCGTGACCAGGTAGATGGTGCGCAGCCAGGGGGCGAACTGGTGCAGCGAACGCAAGGAGTAGCGCAGTTCGTCGCGGCTGGTGAAGCGGGCGGCGCTGACGGCCTGCTCGTGGTAGTCGGTACGGCCCAGGGCGGTGGCCCTGCGGCGGATCCACTCCGGGTCGGCTCCGTCCACCCAGGTGTAGACGGCGTCCACCGGGAAGGTGACTTCGTCCGGGAGGGAGAGCGTGAACTCCGACCGGGTGTCCACCTGCGGTGGGGTGTCCACAGCGCCGCTGATCGGTCCGGTGAAGTGGCTGACCGGTACCCGCACGGCACTCTCGGCGGCGACCACGGCCGTGGCGGTGAGGTTGGGGACGGGGGCGATCAGCAGGCCGTTGTCCTCGGCCCAGAACTCGATGACGCAGGCGTGGTTGGGCCCCAGCGTCCAGTGCCCCGAGGGGTCGGTGAGCAGCCACCAGATGCGCAGAATCGTTTCTTCATCGAGCTGCGACCAGGAGCCCCGCTGATCCGCGTGCAGCGGGCGGCCCCCCGTCGCGCCGCCCGCGAGCAGTGCGCCCTCGGCGAGCGGGCTCACCCGCAGCGCTCGTTCGGCCCGGGGCCGTTCGCTCGCGGGGACCGCGACGGCGGTCATCGTGACGGAATTGCCGCGCACGCAGAAGTGCGGGATGCCGTGGCGCTCCAGGACCTCGCAGACGCGCAGGAGGTTGGTGGCCCGCGCGACGGAGGCCGTCAGGCCCTCGGTGATCTCGGCGGCCCGTACCTTGCGCCCGGACCAGACCAGTCGCACGCCGGTCCGGCGTGCGTCCCGGCGGAGCCGCTTGCTGAACCGCAGGGCCAGGTGTTTGCGCAGGCCGCGCGAGGCGCTGCCCAGGCCCGCGAGGCACCGCTGCAGAAACAGCCGGCTGTCCGCCGGGAAGATCCTCACGAGCCACCGTCTCAGCGCATGGGGCAGGAGGCGTCGGTAGAAGCGCACCAGTGAAGAGGCCTCGGGATTACCCATCGCTCGACTACCTCATGCTCCCCCGCTCTGCCTCTGGCCGAGCGACCACTACCGGTGACAACGGCACGCCCGTCTGCTCGATCCGGCGGAGTGTGGGGGTGGACGTCCACCGTTCAGTGCTGCCGAGTGAAACAAACGTGTCGTAGAGGTGAAGATTAACAAGAATCTAAGGTTGAGTCCGCAAGTAAAAGGTTCCGATCCGGCCACGTTTCGGACTTTTGGTACGCCAAAGCGGGCCGTACGAGAGGTTCGTACGGCCCGCCGGGATTCCGCTTGTGTGCTTTTCGTGAAGCCGTGTCAGTTGACCGGTCGTACTACGCCGGAACGCTCGCCACGCCCGGTTCCAGGAACTTCTTGCCGTTCACCCGCTCCGAGACGCCCTCGCGGTCCAGGTACGGCGTGATGCCGCCCAGGTGGAAGGGCCAGCCCGCGCCGGTGATCAGGCACAGGTCGATGTCCTGGGCCTCGGCGACGACGCCCTCGTCCAGCATCAGACCGATCTCCTGCGCGACCGCGTCCAGGACGCGGTCGCGGACCTGCTCCTCGGACAGGACGGCATCGCCCTGCTTGAGGAGCGCGGCGACCTCCGGGTCCAGCTCCGGCTTGCCGGAGTCGTAGACGTAGAAGCCGCGCTTGCCGGCCTTGACCACGGCGGCCAGGTTCTCGGAGACCGTGAAGCGGTCCGGGAAGGCGCGGTTCAGGGTCTCGGAGACGTGCAGGCCGATCGCCGGGCCGACCAGCTCCAGGAGCACCAGCGGGGACATCGGCAGACCGAGCGGCTCGATGGCCTTCTCCGCGGTCTCGACCGGCGTGCCCTCGTCGATGATGTTCTGGATCTCGCCCATGAAGCGGGTGAGGATGCGGTTGACGACGAACGCCGGGGCGTCCTTCACCAGCACCGCGGTCTTCTTCAGCTTGCGGGCGACGCCGAAGGCCGTGGCCAGCGAGGCGTCGTCGGTCCGCTCGCCGCGCACGATCTCCAGCAGCGGCAGGATCGCGACCGGGTTGAAGAAGTGGAAGCCGACGACCCGCTCGGGGTTCTTCAGCTTCGACGCCATCTCGGTGACCGAGAGGGACGAGGTGTTGGTGGCGAGGATCGCGTGCGCCGGGGCGACCGCCTCGACCTCCGCGAAGACCTGCTGCTTGACGCCGATCTCCTCGAAGACGGCCTCGATGATGAAGTCGGCGTCGGAGAAGCCCTCCGCCTTGTCCAGCACACCGGAGACCAGCGCCTTGAGGCGGTTGGCCTTGTCCTGGTTGATGCGGCCCTTGCCGAGCAGTTTCTCGATCTCGGCGTGGACATAGCCCACACCCTTGTCGACGCGCTCCTGGTCGATGTCGGTCAGCACGACCGGCACCTCCAGGCGGCGGAGGAACAGCAGCGCCAGCTGAGAGGCCATCAGACCGGCACCGACGACGCCGACCTTGGTGACCGGGCGGGCCAGGGCCTTGTCCGGAGCACCGGCCGGGCGCTTGGCACGCTTCTGGACCAGGTTGAAGGAGTAGATCCCGGAGCGCAGCTCGCCACCCATGATCAGGTCCGCGAGGGCCTGGTCCTCGGCGTCGAAGCCGGCGCTCAGGTCGCCGCTCTTCGCCGCGGCGATGATGTCCAGCGCGCGGTACGCGGCCGGGGCCGCACCGTGCACCTTGGAGTCGGCGACGGCCCTGCCCCGGGCGACGGCCTGGTCCCAGGCGTCGCCGCGGTCGACCTCGGGGCGCTCCACCGCGACCGTGCCGTTCAGCACCGAAGCGGTCCACACCAGCGACTGCTCCAGGAAGTCCGCGCCCTCGAAGAGCGCGTCCGCGATCCCGAGCTCGAAGACCTGCTTGCCCTTGAGCTGGCGGTTCTGGTTCAGCGAGTTCTCGATGATGACGGAGACCGCGCGGTCGGCACCGATCAGGTTCGGCAGGAGCGCGCAGCCGCCCCAGCCGGGGACCAGACCGAGGAAGACCTCGGGCAGCGAGAACGCGGGCAGCGCCTTGGAGACGGTGCGGTACGAGCAGTGCAGACCGACCTCGACACCGCCGCCCATCGCCGCGCCGTTGTAGTACGCGAACGTCGGGACGGCGAGGCCGGAGAGGCGGCGGAAGACGTCGTGGCCGCCCTTGCCGATGGCCAGCGCGTCGTCGTGGTTCTTCAGCAGCTCGACGCCCTTGAGATCGGCGCCGACCGCGAAGATGAACGGCTTGCCCGTGATGCCGATGCCGACGATCGCGCCCTCGGCGGCCTCCTTCCCGACCTGGTCGATGGCGGCGTTCAGGTTCGCCAGCGACTGCGGTCCGAAGGTGGTCGGCTTGGTGTGGTCCAGGCCGTTGTCCAGCGTGATGAGGGCGAAGCGGCCCGCACCCGCCGGGAGATCGAGGTGGCGTACGTGCGCCGACGTCACGACCTCGTCCGGGAACAGCTCGGCCGCACCCTTCAAAAGCTCAGCGGTGGTGCTCACTTGCTGCCTCCGGCGTCCTTGTGGTGCGGGTTCTCCCAGATGACCGTGGCGCCCATGCCGAAGCCGACGCACATGGTGGTGAGGCCGTAGCGGACCTCCGGCTGCTCCTCGAACTGGCGGGCCAGCTGCGTCATCAGACGCACGCCGGAGGAGGCCAGCGGGTGGCCGTAGGCGATGGCGCCACCGTACTGGTTGACGCGCGTGTCGTCGTCGGCGATGCCGTAGTGGTCCAGGAAGGCCAGGACCTGGACGGCGAACGCCTCGTTGATCTCGAAGAGGCCGATGTCCTCGATCGACAGGCCCGCCTTGGCGAGGGCCTTCTCGGTCGCCGGGATCGGCCCGTACCCCATCACCTCGGGCTCGACGCCCGCGAAGGCGTAGGAGACCAGGCGCATTTTGACCGGGAGGCCGTTCTCGCGGGCGAAGTCCTCGGAAGCGATGATCGAGGCGGTCGCGCCGTCGTTGAGCCCCGCGGCGTTGCCGGCGGTGACCCGGCCGTGGGGGCGGAACGGGGTCTTCAGTCCCGCCAGGGACTCCAGGGTCGTGCCCGGACGCATCGGCTCGTCGGCGGTGACCAGGCCCCAGCCGGTCTCGCCGCCCTCCGGGTCGGTGCGGCGCACCGAGACCGGCACCAGGTCCTGCTGGATCTTGCCGTCGGCGTACGCCTTGGCGGCCTTCTCCTGCGAGCGGACCGCGTACTCGTCGGCACGGACCTTGGTGATCTGCGGGTACCGGTCGTGCAGGTTCTCCGCGGTCATGCCCATGAACAGGGCGGACTCGTCGACCAGCTTCTCCGACACGAAGCGCGGGTTCGGGTCCACGCCCTCGCCCATCGGGTGGCGGCCCATGTGCTCGACACCGCCGGCGACGACGACGTCGTACGCGCCGAAGGCGATGGAGCCGGCGGTCGAGGTGACGGCGGTCAGGGCGCCCGCGCACATGCGGTCGATGGAGTAGCCGGGGACGGACTGCGGCAGCCCGGCCAGGATTCCGGCGGTACGGCCCAGCGTCAGCCCCTGGTCACCGATCTGCGTGGTCGCGGCGATGGCGACCTCGTCGATCTTTGCGGGGTCCAGGTCCGGGTTGCGGCGCAGCAGCTCCCGGATGGCCTTCACGACGAGATCGTCGGCGCGGGTCTCGTGGTAGATGCCCTTCGGGCCCGCTTTGCCGAACGGGGTGCGGACGCCGTCGACGAAGACGACGTCCCGGATGGTACGAGGCACGGTGGCTCTCCTCCAGGGTGCGGGATGGCACTGCTGCGGGGCACGCCCACGGGTGTGCCGCTTCCCTCATGCTACTTGCGGGTAACCAGACTGCCCACCCCTTCCGGCGGGAGCGGCGAAGGTCACATGTGGGCGGGGAGGCAGCGAGGACCGTTTCGTCCTCAAACGCCGGACGGGCCGAAGTGCCGCCCGCCGGGTGTACCCGCCGGGCGGGCCGTCAAGACGGCGCGGAGGGCCGGTCGCGCTTCGCGCCGGAAACGGCGATCGCCGGACGGGGCGGAGAGAACAGCCCGTCCGGCGATCGAGGACACGGTCCGACCCGAGCCTCGCAACCTGGCGTGAATACGACCCCCGGCGGCGAACCCTCAGGCCGCCGACGCCAGCGCGCGGTACAGCAGCGGGGCCACCTGTTCGATCTGCCAGCGCCGCGCCCCGTACCCGGTGAGCGCGGACTCGATCGCGTCCGGGGTCGGTTGCTTGGGCGGCTCCCAGCAGACCCGGCGCACCGTGTCCGGAGTGATCAGGTTCTCCTGTGGCATGTGCAGCCGCTCGGCGAGCTCCGACACCGCGGCGCGGGCGGCCGCGAGCCGGGCCGCCGCCGCCGGGTCCTTGTCCGCCCAGGCGCGGGGCGGCGGCGGACCGGCGAGGGTCTGGCCGGGCTGCGGCAGCTCCGAATCCGGCAGCGCCTTGGCCCGGTCGACGGCCGCCTGCCACTGCTCCAGCTGACGGCGCCCCATACGGTGGCCGAATCCGGGCAGCGCGGTCAGCGCGTGCGTGTTCGGCGGGAGCGCGAGCGCGGCCTCGACGATCGCGGCGTCGCCCAGCACCTTGCCGGGGGAGATGTCGCGACGCCGGGCCACCTGGTCGCGGACGGTCCACAGCTCCCGTACCACCGCCATCTGGCGGCGGCGGCGGACCTTGTGCATGCCGGAGGTGCGGCGCCACGGGTCCTTGCGCGGGGGAGCGGGCGGCGCCGAGGCGATCGCGTCGAACTCCTCCCGCGCCCACTCCAGCTTGCCCTGCCGGTCGAGCTCGCCCTCCAGGGCGTTGCGCAGATCGATCAGCAGCTCCACATCGAGCGCCGCGTAGCGCAGCCAGGGATCGGGCAGCGGACGGGTGGACCAGTCGACGGCGGAGTGGCCCTTCTCCAGCGAGTACCCGAGCACGCTCTCGACCATGGCGCCGAGTCCGACCCGCGGGAAGCCGGCCAGCCGTCCGGCCAGCTCCGTGTCGAAGAGCCCGGTGGGCGTCATCCCTATTTCGCGCAGGCAGGGCAGGTCCTGGGTGGCGGCGTGCAGGATCCACTCGCTGCCGTTCAGTGCCTCTCCGAGCCCCGACAGATCGGGGCAGCCGACCGGGTCGATCAGCGCGCTGCCCGCGCCTTCGCGGCGCAGCTGCACGAGGTAGGCGCGCTGGCCGTAGCGGTAGCCGGAGGCGCGCTCGGCATCGACGGCCACCGGGCCGGAGCCCGCGGCGAAGGCGGTGATCACCCGGGCGAGGGCGTCATCGGATGCCACCACCGGGGGAATGCCCTCACGAGGTTCGAGCAAGGGGATCGGCGCCGGGGCGACGTCGTCCGGGGGGGCGCCCCCGGTGGTTCGCAGTGAAGTGTCTGCTGCGGTCTCTTGGGCGTCGGTCACGTGTCAAGGGTATCTGTGTATGTACGGCGCCCGTCGACGGAACGTTCCGTCGACGGGCGCCGATGCATGCAAACCAGCCGGTCCGTATCGCTGCGCGGAGCCGCGCCGGAGGTGCGGGCGTCAGTGAATGATGCCCGTTCGCAGGGCGACGGCGACCATTCCTGCGCGGTCTCCGGTGCCGAGCTTGCGGGCGATGCGGGCGAGGTGGCTCTTGACGGTCAGGGCGGACAGGCCCATGGAGACACCGATGGCCTTGTTGGACTGGCCTTCGGCGACCAGCCGGAGGACCTCGACCTCGCGGCCGGACAGTTCGCGGTAGCCGCCCGGGTGGCTCGGGGTACCGGGGGGACGGCGGTGCATACGGGCGGCGTTGGCGCCGATGGGGGCGACGCCGGGACGGGTGGGGTGGCCGATATTGGTTCGGGTGCCGGTGACGACGTACCCCTTCACGCCGCCCGCGAGGGCGTTGCGTACGGCGCCGATGTCGTCGGCGGCGGAAAGGGCGAGACCGTTCGGCCAGCCGGCGGCTCGGGTCTCGGACAACAGGGTCAGCCCGGAACCGTCGGGCAGGTGGACGTCGGCTACGCAGATGTCGCGTGGATTGCCGACGCGGGGACGGGCCTCCGCGATGGACGACGCCTCGATGACGTCACGTACTCCGAGTGCCCACAGATGGCGGGTGACGGTGGAACGGACGCGCGGGTCGGCCACGACGACCATGGCCGTCGGCTTGTTCGGGCGGTAGGCGACCAGGCTTGCGGGCTGCTCTAGGAGAACGGACACCAGGCCTCCTGGGAAGTGGCGGGACGGGCCGGCTCGGGGATGAAGCCGGGGCGAACCGTGCTTGAAGGGTCATTGACCTCTTCGGCAGCAGACCCGTCCTCCTTTAGAGGAAGATCACGATTTAGTGAGTAACAATTCGGGCAAATCGGACGCGCGATCGATTGTACGAAAAGAACGCCGGTAATACTGCGATTTTCGTGACGCAGTGTTACCGGCGTGGGGAAAGCTTTGTGGGAGAACGGGAGACGGGAGACGGGGAGGGGAGATGGGCGGCGGGGGACGGGAGAGAGGGTGGGAGGCGTCTCAGGGGGCCTGGGGGCCGCGACGCTGGGGGAGCGTCACCACGGCCCCGTCGGCGGGGTCCGACGGCGGCAGGCCCGCGATCTGGCACAGCAGATCCCCCCACGCCATCAGATGCGCCGCCGTGTCCGGCACCCCGCCCCGGCCCTCGCGCGGCGTCCAGGACGCCCGGATCTCGATCTGCGTCGCCGGGCGCCGGGTCGCCAGCGCGCCGAAGTAGTGCGACCCCGCCCGGGTCACCGTGCCCCCCGCCTCTCCGTACGACAGACCGCGCGCCTCCAGCGCACCGGTCAGCCACGACCAGCACACCTCCGGCAGCAGCGGGTCGGAAGCCATCTCCGGCTCCAGTTCGGCCCGTACCAGCGTCACCAGACGGAAGGTCCCCTGCCAGGTCTCGTGCCCCGCCGGGTCGTGGAGCAGCACGAGACGGCCGTCGGCGAGGTCCTCCTCGCCCTGGACCACCGCGGCCTCCAGGGCATACGCGTGCGGAGCGAGCCGCTTGGGCGGCGGCGTCGACTCCACCTCCAGCTCGGGGCGCAGCCGCGCCGAGTGCAGCGCGTCGACCGCCGACCGGAACGCGGGCGGGACGGAACCACCCTCCGCGCTGTCCTTGCTGTCAGCGCCATCGGTTTGATCGGAGAACTGTCCCTGAGCCGGAGCCATGCGGGGAAGAGTAGGCGGAACCGGAGCCTCGCGCAGGGAGGGACACCCGGGCGGGCCCGGCTGCTTACGGCTTCGTGCGAAGATTCCAGGTGTGAGTGCCAACGATCGCCCCACGGGCCAGCAGACGAAGACCTCCGCCACCCATGAGTCGGCGTTCCTGAAGGCGTGCCGCCGCGAGCCCGTGCCGCACACGCCGGTCTGGTTCATGCGCCAGGCGGGGCGTTCGCTGCCGGAGTACCTGAAGGCGCGCGAAGGCATCCCGATGCTCGACTCCTGCATGATGCCGGAGCTGGTCGCGGAGATCACCATGCAGCCCGTGCGGCGCCACAAGGTGGACGCCGCGATCTACTTCAGCGACATCGTGGTACCGCTCAAGGCCATCGGGATCGACCTCGACATCAAGCCCGGCGTCGGCCCGGTCATAGCCGAACCGATCCGCACCCGCGCCGATCTGGCCCGGCTGCGCGACCTCACGCCCGAGGACGTCCACTACGTCACCGAGGCCATCGGCCTGCTCACCGCCGAACTGGGTGCCACCCCCCTCATCGGCTTCGCGGGCGCGCCGTTCACCCTCGCGAGCTACCTCGTGGAGGGCGGCCCGTCCCGCAACCACGAACACACCAAGGCCCTGATGTACGGCGACCCGCAGCTCTGGGCCGACCTGCTCGACCGGCTCGCCGAGATCACCGGCGCCTTCCTCAAGGTGCAGATCGAGGCCGGTGCCTCGGCCGTCCAGCTCTTCGACTCCTGGGTGGGCGCGCTGGCCCCCGCCGACTACCGGCGTTCGGTGCTCCCCGCCTCGGCGAAGGTCTTCGAGGCCGTCGCCCCGTACAAGGTCCCGCGCATCCACTTCGGTGTCGGCACCGGTGAACTTCTCGGGTTGATGGGCGAGGCGGGCGCGGACGTCGTCGGCGTCGACTGGCGGGTTCCGCTGGACGAGGCCGCGCGCCGGGTCGGCCCCGGCAAGGCGCTCCAGGGCAACCTCGACCCCGCGGTGCTGTTCGCTCCGACGGCCGTGGTGGAGGAGAAGGCCCAGGAGGTGCTGGACGCGGCCGCCGGCCTGGAGGGCCACGTGTTCAACCTGGGCCACGGCGTGATGCCGTCGATGGAACCGGACGCCCTGACCCGGCTCGTGGAGTACGTGCACGAGCGGACCGAACGCTGAGGGCACCGGGCCGCCGGGCGCCGCGCACTCAGGCGGTGCCCGCCCGCCGCAGGGCCGTCACCGCTTTGCGGGCCGCCACCAGGACCGGGTCCCAGACCGGTGAGAACGGCGGCGCGTAGCCCAGGTCCAGGGCCGTCATCTGGTCCACCGTCATCCCGGCGGTGAGCGCCACGGCCGCGATGTCCACGCGCTTGGCGGCCCCTTCCCGGCCCACGATCTGCACGCCGAGCAGCCGCCCCGTGCGGTACTCCGCGAGCATCTTCACCGTCATGGGCCGCGCCCCCGGGTAGTAGCCCGCCCGGCCCGTCGACTCGATCGTCGCCGTGACGAACCGCAGGCCCACCGCGCGGGCGTCCTTCTCGCGCAGCCCGGTGCGGGCGATCTCCAGATCGCACACCTTGCTCACGGCCGTGCCCACCACTCCCGGGAACGTTCCGTAGCCGCCCGCCACGTTGGCCCCGATGATCTGGCCGTGCTTGTTGGCATGGGTGCCCAGCGCGATGTGACGGGTGCGGCCTGCCACCAGGTCGAGGACCTCGACGCAGTCGCCGCCCGCCCAGATGTTGCCGTGCCCGACGACCCGCATCGACAGATCGGTGAGCAGTCCGCCGTGCGGGCCCAGCGGGAGGCCGACGGCGCGCGCCAGCGTCGTCTCCGGCTCCACGCCGATACCGAGCACCACCACGTCCGCCGGGTAGGAGGTGTCGCCCGTGGCGACCGCGCGGACCCGGCCGTCCGGGCCGGTGTGGATCGCGGTGACCTCGGCCCGGTTGACCGTGGTGATGCCCAGGCCGTCCATCGCGTCGTGGACCAGCCGCCCCATGTCGGGGTCGAGCGTCGCCATCGGCTGCTCGCCGCGGTTGAGAACGGTCACCTCGAAACCGTGCTTCAGCATCGCCTCGGCCATCTCGACGCCGATGTAGCCCGCCCCGACGACGACCGCCTGCCTGCGCCCCGGCGCCACCCGGTCCAGCGACTCCAGCAGCGCCTGCCCGTCGTCCAGCGTCTGCACCCCGTGCACTCCGGGCGCGTCCATGCCGGGCAGCGCCGGGCGCACCGGCCGGGCCCCCGTCGCGATCACCAGCTTGTCGAAGTCCGTCCAGTACGTCTCACCGGTCTCCCGGTCCAGGGCCCGTACCCGCTGCCCGGCGACATCGATCTCGGTGACCTCGGTGCGCATCCGCAGCTCGATGTCGCGGGCCCGGTGCTCCTTCGGCGTGCGGGCGATGAGATCGTCCCGCTCCGTGACGTCGCCGCCGACCCAGTACGGGATGCCGCAGGCGGAGTACGAGGTGAAATGGCCCCGCTCGAAGGCGACGATGCCCAGCTCGTCGGGGCCCTTAAGCCTGCGGGCCTGGGACGCGGCTGACATACCCGCCGCGTCACCCCCGATGACCACCAGTCGCTCCGCCGTCATGTCTGGTCCCTTCGACACCGAGTCCGAAGGGACCACGCTACGACGCCGGAGGAGTGGACGAGGGCCCCGACGGCTCGGGCGACCGCGGTGCGCGGCGTCCACGCAGCCGGTTGCGCAGCAGCCGCCCCAGCAGCAGGAGTACGGCGACCGCGACCAGGAACGGGGCCGCCGCGCCCACCGCCACCGCGAGCCACCGCAGCATCGTGACGAAGGCGTGCCAGCCGCCGCCGAGCGCGTCCAGGAAACCGGGGTCGTCGTCACCGCCGTCCTTCGCCGCCGGCTCCGGCTCGGAGAGGTCGAGGGTGATCGTGGCCAGCGCGGTGCGGTCCTTGAGCGACGCCTGCTGGGCGAGCAGCGACTCCAAGGACGCCTGGCGGCTGCTCAGTTCGCCTTCCAGCGCGACCACGTCGGTGAGGTTGCCGGCCCGGTCCATCAGCTTGCGCACCCGCGCCACACTCGCCCGCTGGGTGGTGATCCGGCTCTCCACGTCGACCACCTGGTCGGTGACGTCCTTGGCGGACGACGTGCGCGACAGCAGCTTCCCGGCGCCCGTGAGCTCCCGCAGCACCGTGTCGTACGCGTCCTGCGGAACACGCAGCACGATATGTGACATTTCACGTGTGTCGTCGACCCGCTCGGTCTCCTCGCCGGCCACCAGACCACCCGCGTTCTCCGCCGCCGAGCGGGCGGCCGCGGCGGCCCCCGGTACGCTCTTCACCTCCACGGAGAGCGTGGCGGTACGGATGACATGGGTGCCGGCGGGCAGGCCGCCGGACGTCTTCCGCTCCGCCGGCGAACCACCGGCCTCCTTCGGGCCCTGCGCCGCCTTGCCGGCTCCCGAGTCCGCGGCGCTGCGCTCGCCCGCGGAGAGCGCCCTCTTGCTGTCGCCGGAACCCGAGTCGCTCGCGCCGCCGGAGGCGCCGCAGCCGCTGAGCGCGAGGAGTCCGGCCAGCAGCCCGGCGGCCAGGGCTGCGCGTGAACGGCGGGTGGCCGGGCGGCCGGAATTCCGGTCTGTCTGCATAACTTCTCCCCCGGGGCGGGTGGTTGATGGTGCCGGTTCGACGTACGGGGCGGGGGAGCGGTTTGCCCGATACCGGTTTCGAAGCGGTCACGTTCAGGACTCGGACGAGGTTTGAGAGAGTGGGGGCATGCAGCGTTCAATCAACCGCGCGGACACAGGCACGGGTCATGTCGTCGTCATCGGCGGTGGCATCGCCGGTCTCGCCGCCGCCCACCGGCTTCTCGGGGCAGGGCTGCGGGTAACCCTCCTGGAGGCCACCGACCGGCTCGGCGGCAAGCTCATGACCGGTGAGATCGCGGGCACCCGGGTCGACCTGGGCGCCGAGTCGATGCTCGCCCGGCGCCCGGAGGCGGTCGACCTGGCACGCGCCGTCGGGCTCGGCGACCGTCTCCAGCCGCCCGCCACCGCCACCGCGTCGGTCTGGACGCGCGACGCCCTGCGCCCCATGCCCAAGGGCCACGTGATGGGAGTGCCGGGCGACCCGGCGGCGCTCGGCGCAGTGCTCTCCCCGGAGGGACTCGCCCGCATCGCGCAGGAGCGCGACCTCACCCCCACCGCCGTCGGCGACGATGTCGCGGTCGGCGCGTACGTCGCCGACCGGCTGGGCCGCGAGGTCGTCGACCGGCTCGTGGAACCGCTGCTCGGCGGCGTGTACGCGGGCGACGCCTACCGGATCTCGATGCGCGCCGCCGTGCCGCAGCTCTTCGAGGTGGCGCGGGAGGGCGGCTCGCTGCTCGACGGCGTCCGGCGCATCCAGGAGCGGGCCGCGGCCCGGCAGCAGACCGGACCGGTCTTCCAGGGCATCGACGGCGGCATCGGCACCCTCCCGTACGCGGTCGCCGACGCCGTGCGCGCGGCGGGCGGCGAGATCCTGACGGCCACCCCGGTGCTCGGCCTGACCCGTACCACCGACGGCTGGGACGTCCGCACGGACGCCCGGGTGATCGCCGCCGACGGCATCGTGCTGGCCGCGCCCGCCTGGTCCGCCTCCACCCTGCTCGCCGCCGAGTCCCCGGCGGCCTCCGCCGAGCTCGCCGGGGTCGAGTACGCGTCGATGGCCCTCGTCACCATGGCGTTCCGCCGCTCCGACGTGGCCGCCACCGGCGCACTGGACGGGCGCTCCGGATTCCTGGTGCCGCCGGTGGACGGCCGCACCATCAAGGCCTCCACCTTCTCCACCCACAAGTGGAACTGGGTCGCCGACTCCGCCCCCGACCTGTTCGTCCTGCGCACCTCCGTCGGCCGGTACGGCGAAGAGGACCACCTGCACCGCGAGGACACCGAACTGGTCGACGTGTCGCTGCGCGACCTGGCGGCGGCGACCGGACTGGCCGCGAAGCCCGTGGACACCGAGGTCACCCGGTGGATCGGCGGACTGCCCCAGTACCCCGTGGGACACCTCGCCCGGGTCGCCCGGATCCGCGACGAGGTCGCCAGGCTGCCCGCCCTGCGGGTCTGCGGAGCCGTCTACGACGGCGTCGGCATCCCGGCGTGCGTCGCGAGCGCCCACCGGGCCGCGGACGAGATCGCCCGGGACATCGGGGGCGGGCCCGGGGAAGAGATCATCGCCACGTCGACCCTGGTTCAGGGCACTCGGAGCGAGGCGGGACAATAGCCGTATGAGTGCGCCTGAGAAGATCCCCAACGCCGGTAAGAAGGCCAAGGACCTCAACGAGGTCATCCGCTACACGCTGTGGTCCGTCTTCAAGCTGCGCGACGTCCTGCCCGCGGACCGTTCCGGTTACGCCGACGAGGTCCAGGAGCTGTTCGACCAGCTCGCGGCGAAGGACATCACCGTCCGCGGCACCTACGACGTCTCCGGCCTGCGTGCCGACGCCGACGTCATGATCTGGTGGCACGCCGAGACCGCGGACGAGCTGCAGGAGGCGTACAACCTCTTCCGGCGCACCAAGCTGGGCCTGGCGCTGGAGCCGGTCTGGTCGAACATGGCGCTGCACCGTCCCGCCGAGTTCAACAAGTCGCACATCCCGGCGTTCCTGGCCGACGAGACGCCGCGCAACTACATCAGCGTCTACCCCTTCGTGCGCTCCTACGACTGGTACCTGCTGCCGGACGAGGACCGCCGCCGCATGCTCGCGGACCACGGCAAGATGGCCCGCGGCTACCCCGACGTCCGGGCCAACACCGTTGCCTCCTTCTCGCTCGGCGACTACGAGTGGATCCTCGCCTTCGAGGCCGACGAGCTGTACCGCATCGTCGACCTGATGCGTCACCTGCGCGCCTCCGAGGCGCGGATGCACGTCCGCGAGGAGGTCCCGTTCTTCACGGGACGCAGGAAGTCGGTCGCAGACCTGGTGGCCGGGCTCGCGTAGCGAGCGGGCTCCGACCACCCCAACCCGGAAGATCAGACGGCGGGCACCCGGCGCGTTTCCGCGCAGCCCGTCGTTCCAGCGACACCGGGTTCGGCCCCCGGTGCGGCGCGCGTTCCGCGCGCCGCACCGGCGTCTTTTCGGCACGCGTTCCCCCGACGGCGGACGGGGAGCCTACGGGCCCGGAACGGCGGGCCCGCCCCCGAGCGCGGCCCGGAGCGCCGGATCGGTCACGGCGCGCACACCCCGTACGGCGAACGCCGCCAGGACACCGTGGTCCATGTCCGCCGCCGGACTCTCGTACGCGGCCAGCAGCCGCTGACCGGCCGGTGAGGCCCAGGTGCTGCTGTACGGGTGGACCTCCATCCGGGCTATGGCCAGACAGCCCAGCGTCAGCGCGAGCGGCGGCCCGAACCAGACCGGCAAGGACATCATCGGGCCTCCGGGGCCGCCCACCTGACCGGGTATCAGCAGCGCCGCGGCGCCCGTCGCGACCACCAGCAGCGCCGCGCCACGCACCGCGCGGACCGCGGCGGCGACCCCGTCCCCGGCGCCACCGGGCGCGGCCAGGCCCGCGGCCACGAGCCGGTCGGCGAGGGCGCGCACGGCGTCGGCGGTGGCCGCGGCCGCCCGTACCGGCGGAATCGGGGACTGGCCCTCCGGGCCGATGGCACGTATCACCGCGCGCTCCATCTCGTCCCGGCCCTCCGGGTCCACGACCGTCGCCCACCCGGTGTGGGCGAGCAGCAGCCGCCTGCGCAGATGCATGGTGACCAGCGTCAGATCGACCACCCGGTGCGGACCGCCGGACAGGAAAGCGGCCTCGTACAGGGTCAGTTCATGACCGTCCGCCGCCCTTCGCGCGGCGTCCGAAGACGCGTCGGGCAGCAGCCCCGCGCGAGCGGCCACGAGGCAGAGCCGGATGCACGAGACGACCGCCGCGCCCCATGCGACCAGCAGCAGAACCCAGATCATGACGGATTCCTATGCGGGCCGGGTGGGGGAACGCCATGGCCGGTTCACCATGTGGACGGTTCGGCGGCCCGCGCCCAGGAGCGGGTCGCCGCCGCCGCTCAGGAACTGCTGCCGCAACTGGACCCTCCACCACAGCTGGAACCACTGCCGCCGGAGCAACTGGACCCTCCACCACAGCTGGAACCACTGCCGCCGGAGCAGCTGGAACCGCTCGACCCGCCGCAACCGGAACCGCTCGACCCGCCGCAACCGGATGCCGAGCCGCAGCCCGACCCCGCACTGCATCCGCCGCCCCCTCCGCTGCTGCTGCCGCCGTCACTGGAACTTCCGCAGCTGCCGCTGCCGGGGCCCGTATCGGCACACCACACCGCCGGTGCGAGCAGCAGGGCGGAGGAGTCCGCGGACGGCCCCGAGGACGCCCCCGGGGACCGGCCCGATGCGCGCACTGCCGGGCGCATCCGCGCCGCCGCGATCAGCTGCGCCCGGAGTACGGGATCGGGGAGGGCGCGCAGTCCGTGCGTCGCCACCAGACGGGCCGGCTGCGGGTCGTGGGCATGGGTGGTGCGGTACGCCTCGGCCGCCCGCCGCCCCGCCCTGGTGACGCGGCCCCGGGCGACGCTCGCGCAGATGAAGCCGGTCAGGAAGCCGATCACCAGGGCCGGGAAGACCTTGAGAGCGAACGGTACGGAGGAGAACAAGTCGCCCTCGTCGTCGGCCAGGGCCTGTGTCACCGTCACCACGACGGCGAGCGGCACGGCCAGCAGACTGCCCAGACCCTGCGCGACGCCCCAGCGCCGCCACACGCGGCTCGCGGCGGGAGAGGCCAGCAGACCGCGGGCCGCGAGCCCGTCGCCGATCTCCTGCACCGCGGGATGCCGCATCACCGCGTCGCGCAGGGTGTGCAGCGCGCCGCTGGGGGCCAAGGCGTGTTCCTGGAGCACCGCGCGCTCCACCGGGTCGCGGGCGTCCGTCTGCTGGACGGCGACGATGCCGGGACCGCCGATGACGAGCCGTCCGTCCGTCTGCATCGCGGTGAGCGCGGTGTCCACCACCCGGCCCGGACCACCGTTCAGGAAGGCGGCCTCGAAGAGGTCGTGGACGGAGCCGCCGGAGCTGCGGCGGGCGCGCGTGAGCCCCACGACCAGGAGGACCGAGGAGGCCACGACACAGAGATCCACCAGCAGGGCGAGGGTGTTGATGCCGATCACCGTCCGGTCACCTTCCGATCAGGGCCGCGCGGGCGGCTCGTATCAGCCGGGTGGAGCGGCGCGGCGGCCGGGCGGCCGCCCGGTCCTGCCACCAGTGGGTCAGCCGGCGCCGTGCCGCGTCGTCGGCGGGCCGGCCCGCGATCAGCAGCCCCTCGGCGAAGTCCAGCGCGTCGCGCCGGTATCCGGCGGACATCGGACGGTTCCTGGCATAGGCGAGGAAGGCGTCCCGGTATCCGTCACCGAGGATCTCCGGCAGTTCCGGTGCCACCTTGGCGACGACCCCGGCCCGTTTGGCCGCCAGCGCCCGGCTCTGGATCCCGAGCCGGCGATGGTCGAAGCCCTGCGGGGCGGGGGTGCCCGCGACGAGGGCGGAGAGCAGCGCGGTCTGGGCGACCGCGACCCGGTCGCGCGCGGAGTCCGGGGACGCTGCGCCCCGGGGGCGCGGTACGGGCCTCGCGGCGGGCGCGGGCCGGCCGGCGTTCGGGACGGTCCGCGCGGTGTGCGCCCGCGCGCCCGCATGCGGGGCGGCCGCCCGGTCCAGCGTGGCGCGGATCGCGGTCAGTTCGCCCGCCAGTTCTCCGGCCGGCGGGAAGTCGTCGTCCCGTTCCAGGAGGACGCCGGGCGGGTCCACCCGGGAGCGGAGCTCGGCGAGGACACCGAGCACGGGCTCGGTGACCGGGTGGGCGTGGGTGTCGTGCCAGACGCCGTCCCTCTCGACGCCTCCCGCCACATGCACGTACGCGATGGCCTCCACCGGCAGCTCGTCGAGCGCGGTGGCCGGGTCCTCGCCGCGGTTGACGTGGTTGGTGTGCAGATTGGCGACGTCGATCAGCAGCCGGACCCCGGTGCGTTCGACGAGTTCCGCGAGGAACTGCCCCTCGGTCAGCTCCTCGTCGGGCCAGGAGATCAGCGCCGCGATGTTCTCCAGCGCCAGCGGCACCGGCAGCGATTCCTGCGCGATCCGCACGTTCTCGCACAGCACGCCCAGCGCGTCCCAGGTCCGGGGGACGGGCAGCAGATGGCCCGCCTCCAGTCCGGGCGAAGAGGTGCGCGGCCCGCCGGCCCGTACGAACGCGATGTGCTCGGTGACCAGCGGGGTGGCGAGCAGTTCGGCACGGGCCGCGAGATCCGCGAGCCGGCCGGCGTCGGGGCGCTCGGCCCCACCGAGGCCGAGCGAGACGCCGTGCGGGACGACGGTGACACCGCGCTCCCTGAGCCGCACCAGCGAATCGGGCAGATGGCCGGCGCAGACGTTCTCCGCGACCGCCTCCACCCAGTCGATCCCCGGCAGCGCCTCGACGGCGTCCGCGATCTCCGGCCGCCAGCCGATGCCGATTCCCAGCTCCATGCCGCCCCCTCCTCCGCTCGGTGCAGGGCTCATGGCCCCGGCGAGCGGTGGTGAACCCGAAGACGAGGACGTTCAGAGGTTGATTTGAGGTTCCCGATCCGGGGAGGCCGGGGCGTCGCCGCCGACTCGCGCAGCCGACCCGCCGCCGCTCAGCCGCGCGGCGCGGGACGGCCGGCGAGCACCCCGGCCGCCGTACGTCCGCGGCACCGGTCCGCACGCGCCGGGGCCCCCAACAGGTGCGGTTCAGCGGCAGAGTGCCGTGTCCACGACGCTCTCGCCATGCTTCATGGCTGCCTTGCCGGTCGGCTGGATGGTCACCGCGACGTTGGCGGCGCGGCCCTTGGCGGTGACTCCGCCCCGGGTCTCGTATCCCTTGCGACGAACCGCATCCGACGCGCACACTGATCCACCAGGGACTACGGGACAGCCCTCAGCCCCCGAGGCGCTCAGCCGATGGGGAGAGGGAACCGGCACGGTGGGCCCCCTCCACCACAACCGTTTCCCCGGGGGCGATCTCGGTGAACCCGGCGTCACGCACCACCGGACCTCCGCTCACCATGAGTTCCCGCCACCGGCCCGCGTCCGGAGTGGCGACGGAGAGCGGGAAGGCCGCCTCGCGCCACGCCTTGCGCTCGGTGTCCGAAAGCTCCCACCAGGCAAGCTGCGCACCGTGCCCGACCTGCGCCATCGTCTTGCCCGCCGACATGGTCAGCTCCGGATTCAGCCACAGCACCGGGCCCGCGGGGTCGGGTGCGGCCGGCGGCTCGGGGTCGTCCAGATCCGTCCCCGAGACCTGAAGCTTCGCCAGTTCCTTCGGCCAGCCGTCCAGGGGCACCGGCGGGAAGACCCGCACCTCGGCGCTCTCGCCCGTGACCGTGATGCCGGGCAGTGCGCACGCCTTGCGCCACTCCGCGCCGCGCGCCCGTCGTACCACCTTGCGGATCCGGGCGTCCTGCCAGTCCCGCATCGCCCGCGCCCACTCGCCCTCGCCGACCGAACGCTCGTCGGAGAGCATCACGAGCACCGCGCGGGCGGCGGTCCGCAGCGCGTCGGTACGGGCCGGGGGAGCCGTCTTCTCGATGTGCACGACCAGCGGCAGTACGTACTGCGGCGCCTCGTCGCGACTCGTCGGCTCGGTCCTGAACGGGCTGTCCGCCGCGGGGGAGCAGGGCGTCGCCGGATGTCCGGACGGGGATACGGGGGTGTCGTTCTCGCTCACCCGTCCCAGTCTGCCAGCCGCCCGGCAAACCCTTCTTGGCGGAATGAACCGCTCCGGGTGAGGATGCACCGCATGAAGAGCGATCTCTTTTCCAGCGAGAACATGGCGCAGCAGGCAACAGCCCCGGGGATGACGCTGCAGAACGCCAAATCCATCAAGTACGCCGTCAACGGCGAGATGCACGCCCGGCAGGGATCGATGATCGCCTTCCGCGGCAATCTGCAGTTCGAGCGCAAGGGGCAGGGCCTCGGCGGCATGCTCAAGCGCGCCGTCACCGGCGAGGGGCTGCCGCTGATGGCGGTCCGCGGTCAGGGCGAGGCCTGGTTCGCGCACGAGGCCGCCAACTGCTTCATCGTGGACATGGAACAGGGCGACGTCCTCACCATCAACGGCCGCAACGTGCTCTGTTTCGACCCCACGCTCTCCTACGAGATCAAGACCGTGAAGGGCGCCGGGATGACCGGCGGCGGGCTCTTCAACAGCGTCTTCACCGGCTACGGCAAGCTCGGCCTGATGTGTGAGGGCCACCCCATCGTGATACCCGTCACGCCCCAGCAGCCGGTCTGCGTCGACACGGACGCGGTGGTCGGCTGGAGTGCCCACCTGACCACATCGCTGCACCGCTCGCAGAGCTTCGGATCGATGGTGCGCGGCGGTTCCGGAGAGGCCGTCCAACTGAGGCTGGACGGGGAGGGATTCGTGATCGTGCGGCCCAGCGAGGCCAAGCCCGAGAAGGCGTCCGCCAACTGAACCTGCGCGGGGTGGGCCGCCGGTACGGCCTCGGCGGACCATGGGTGCTGCGCGGGGTCGATCTCGATGTGCCCGCGCACGCGCTGCTCCGGATCGAGGGCGCCAACGGGACCGGCAAGTCGACGCTGCTGCGGCTGCTCGCCGGGATCGACGCCCCGACGGAGGGCCGGATCACCGGCCGCAGGCCCCGCACGGCCTATGTCCCCGAGCGGTTCCCGGCCGCGCTGCCGTTCACCGCGACCGGGTATCTCGTCCACCTCGGCCGGATCCACGGCCTGCGGACCTCCGAGGCTGCGGACCGGGCGCAGTCGTGGCTCGCCCGCTTCGGGGCCGCCGGCCATGCCCGTACCCCTCTCGCGGAACTCTCCAAGGGAACCAGCCAGAAGGTCGCCGTCGCCCAGGCACTCCTCGCCGAACCCGAGCTGCTGGTCCTGGACGAGGCCTGGACCGGCCTCGACACGGCGGCCCGCGACGAACTGGACCGGGCCGTGGCCGAACGGGTCGCGGCGGGCTCCACCGTCGTCTTCGTCGACCACGACCCGCGGCGGCTCGCCGGGGCGGTCGACGCCGTGTTCCGGGTCGAGGGGCACGGGCTCGCCGCCGTCCCCTCGGCGCGCACGGCGGCTACGGGGCCGCGGGTACGGATCGAGGCGGCGGGCCCACCCGGCGCCGCACTTCCCACCGGGCTGCCGGGCGCACCCGCGCGCACGCCCGCGGCCGACGGGGGCGTACGGCTCACCGTCGCGGCCGCGCACTCCGACGCACTGCTGCGCGCCCTCCTCACCGCGCGCCCGCCCTGGCACATCCGACACCTGACGACCACCCCGGGCCCTGCCACCCGGGACCAGGGAGCCGTCGTGGGTACCGACCCCGACCCCGAGGCGCCATGACCGCCCTCCTGCGCTACCAGACCGCCCTGCTGATCCGCTCCCAGCGCTGGCTCGCCCCCGTACTGCTGTACGCGGCCTTCCTCGGCATCGGCGTGCAGTCGGGGCAGCCCGTCCTCGACTCGCTCGGATACGCCGCCGCCGGGCTTCTGCCCGTCACCGCCTGGCTCGTACAGCTCTGCGTCAACCAGGAGCCGCCCGCCGCGCGGACCGTCGCCGCCGCGGCGGCGGGATCGCCGCGGGTCCATCTCGCGTCGCTCCTCGCCGCGCTCGGGTGCGCCGGGATCCTGGGCGCGGTCGCCACCCTGATCGTGCTGCTGATCAGCAAGCCGGTCAGCACCGACGACGCCGTCCGGGTGCACCTGCTGCCCGCCGGCCTCGCCGGGCTGCTCGCCACCGCCTGCTGCGTGCTGGTCGGGGCGGCGGCCGGCGCGCTGTGCACCCGGCCGCTGCTGCACCGGCGCGGCTGGTCCGTCGCCGGAACCGTGCTCACCGCACTGCTGGCCCTGGTGACCACCGGCTCGCCCGCGAACCACGCCGTGACGGGCCTGGTCACCGGAGCGCGGACGGGCACGGTGCACCTGCCGGTCCTGCCGCTCCTCGCGGCAGCCGCCCTCGCCGCGGCGGTGGCCGCGCTCGCCTGCCGGCTCACCTCGCTGCGCGGCTGAGTAGGCTCGTACGCATGGATGAGCGCGTGGACGAGCCGTACTGCGGGACGCCCGCCGTGCCCCCCGCACCCGCCGGGGCGCAGGCCGCCGCGGGGCCCCCGTACGCCGAGTGCGTCCTGTGCCGGAAGCCGACCGAGTACCCGGAGGCGGTCAGGGGCATCACCCTCTGCCCGGTCTGCGAATGGCAGGAGGCCCAGCGCTCGGCCTGCTCGGGTTGACTCCGCCGGTCCGCACGAGCCCTATCCGCGCATCAGGTCGGAGACCTTCACGAAGCGGTACCCGCGCCGGCGCAGCTCCGGGACCACTTGGCGGACCGCCTCGTCCGTGACCGGCGCCGCGCTGCGGGTGCAGTGCATGACGACCACCGAGCCCGGCTTCACCCCGTCCAGCACCTGCCGCGCCACCGCGTCCGCGTCCGTGGCGAACGCGTCGCCGCTGACCACGTCCCACTGCACCGCCGTCACCTTCTCGGGCCCGAGCGCGCGCAGCGTCGCATCGTCGTAGCAGCCGCCGGGGAAGCGGAAGTACGGCACCACATGGCGCACACCGGCCTTCCGGAACGCGGCGAAGGCCCGCTCCACCTCGCCGCGCATCCCGCCCTTCGCGACGGTCGGCAGCCCGTAGCACGGCGACGTGAAGGCGTAGTGGCTGTACGAGTGGTTGGCGATCTCGAAGAGCGCGTCGGCACCGATGGACCGGGCCTGCGCCGGGTACTCGTCGGCCCACCGCCCCGTCATGAACACCGTGGCGGGCACCTTCGACCGGCGCAGCAGTGCGATCAGCGCGGGATTGTCGAAGTGTTCCCCCGCGGCCGCGCGCGGCCCCTCGTCGGCCGTCATGTCGGCGTCGAAGGTCAGCGCCACCACCTTCTCGCCGGTCCTCGCCCCATGGATGAAGACCGGCGTCAGCGTGCTCGGGTCCGGAGCCATGGTGGGGGGCGGCTGCTCCGTCGCGGAAGGCGCGCCCGCGGAAGGCGGTGCCGAGGCCGCGTGCGCGGGAGCATGGATGGCGGAGGGCGTGCGCCCCTCGGTCGGGGTGTGGTCGGCGGTGGCGTCCCCGAGGCTCCCGCACCCGGCGAGACTGCCGAGAACCGTCCCCAGAACAGCCAAAGCGGTCATTTTCCGTACAGAGTTGGTCACTGGCGGAAAGTATCGTTTTATCTCACCAGGAAGCACGTGTGGCGCTTCCTCGCACCGGAGTCGCGCGCGGATTCACCCGGGCCGTCGAGTCGGCGCCCCTCGGCCGTCGAGCGGATGCTCCGCGCGCTCCGGTGCTCCCGCGCTCCTACGCGTACGCGCGGACGGCGACGACGTGTGCCGACGCGGCTCCGTTGGTCGCCTCGACGACGATCCGCAACGCCGCCGTGCGGACCGGCTCGTCCAGGGTGTGCACCTGGCGGCGGCGCCGGTTGTCCGTCGTGCGGGAGACGGTCCGCCAGGTGCCGTCCGCCCCGCGTGCCTCGACGCGATAGTCCCGCAGGAGGGTGGGCAGCGTGTCGAACGGGGTCTTGTGGTGATGGAGGTTGATCAGGTCCTCGTTGACGTCGTCATCGGCGAGGACATCGATCCGGCGGAGCGTGACGGGCTGCGGCCAGGCCAGCTCCAGCCAGGCTTCGGCGCCCTCCTGGAGGGGCTCGGAAACCCACATGTGCGGACCGGCGTACGGGCGGGCGTAGCCGTCCACGGCCTTGGCGGGGGCGTACGCGGAGGTCTCACCCGCCCGGAAGCAGAAGGCGCGGCGCAGCAGCCCGGTGTCGTTCCACTCGCGCAGCAACTGCGGCGACTCGTCGTGCGGACCCAGCGGAACGCGGCTGAGGCCCAGGACACCCGGGGGCGGCCCGTCGGTGCTGTACAGGGCGAGATCCTCATTGGCCCGCACGACGACGAAGGCGTTGCGGGAGCTCTCGGGCGACCACCGGAGCCCCGTCCCGACCCACTGCTTCGACCCGGCGGCGACCGGGACGGTGACGGACTCGACGAGGCGACGGGGAACGTAGTTCTGGCCGAGTTCCGGGTCGTGGAGCTCGACGACGAGCTCTGTGTCCCGCTCGGCGCCGACGAGCAGTTCGAGGCCGGTCAGCTCGGGGTCGACGGGAAGCACGAGGCCCGCGTCGGCGCTCAGCGGCCACGGCTCCCGCGGTGTCTCCGCACGGAGACCGGCCAGACCGGACGAGGCCGTGACGGTGGCGGACAGGGCGAGGTCGTCCGGGTCGGTCGAGGCCAGACCGATGACGGAGGCGTCCTCCCGCAGCAAGGCGCGTTGCAGTGTGGGCACGTCGAGTGCGCGCGGAGTGACACCCTGCGCGGCACACAGTGCGGCGGCGGTGCCCGCGGCCTGGCCGATCGTGGCGCAGGTCGCCATCACCCGGGTCGAGCCGAAGGCGACATGACTGGCGGAGATGTTGCGCCCGGCGAAGAGCAGGTTCGTCGTGTTCGCCGAGTACAGGCTCCGGTAGGGGATGTGGTAAATGCCGTCCGCGTAGCGCTGCTTGGCCCCGTCCTCGGTGGCGTACATGCCCTTCGGCGGATGCAGGTCGATGGACCAGCCGCCGAACGCGACCCGGTCGGTGAACTCGGTCTGGCCGAGGATGTCGCCCTGGTGGAGTACGTGGTCGCCCAGGAAGCGCCGGTATTCGCGCTTGCCGGGCACCGAGCCCACCCACTCCAGTGTCATGGTGTCGGCGTCGAATTCCCCGGAGTTCTTGATGTGGTCCCAGATGCCGTGGATGACCGCCCACAACTCGTCGCGGATGCGCTCGTTGTCGTGCACCGTGTCGAGCTCTCCGCCGAACTCGATCCACCAGTACGCACAGCCGTTGTCACCGGACTTGATGATGCGGCGCTGCGGAATCGATGTCTCGGCGATGTTCCTGGCGAAGGCCGGCGGTACGTACTTGACCGGGTGCCCGGCGTCCTTGGTGTAGAAGAGCAGGGTCGATCCGAGAGTGACGCGGTCCTCGGTCTCGGGCGCCCACGGTTCGAGGTACTCCGCCCGCGCCTCCCGGCCGATGCGATGGCGGGCACCCGCCAGAGCACCGATCAGGCCGTCTCCCGAGCAGTCCAGGAACAGCTCGCTCTCGAAGCGGACGCGTCGCTCGGAGCCCATCATCCATCCGGTGACGGCGGTGATGTGCCGGGCGTCCTCGGGCCCGTCCGCGTCCACTTCGCGCACATCGGTGTTGAGGTAGAGCGTGATGCCGGGCTCGGCCCGGACGGCGTCCAGCACGACGGCGTCCCAGTAGTAGGGGTTCCCGTCCGGGTTGCGGAACTGGTTCTCGACGAACAGTTCGCCCATGATGCCGCCCTCACGGGCCTGATGGTTCTTGCCGTGCCCGGTGGCGCCGCAGACCCAGACCCGGACCTCGCTGCTGGAATTGCCGCCGAGCACCGGCCTGTTGTTGATCAGGGCCACGGTGCGCCCGAGGCGGGCGGCGGCGATCGCCGCGCAGACCCCGGCCAGGCCACCGCCGACGACGGTGACGTCGTGCCGTGCGGTTTCGTTCCTCATCGTTCACTTCCCATCGGGGCCGGTCGCGGGGGGCGCGGATGCCGGAGCGGGCCCCGTGGAGGCGCGCGGGATCAGGCGGGAGCCGATCTCCACGTACGGGGTCCCGTCGTCGGTCGTCCGGTTGCCGGCCGTCCGGCTGCCGTTCGTTCGGCTGTTGATCGTTTCGATCAGGAGGTCGCCGGCCCGGCCGGCCACCTCCTCGGGGTCGATCCTGATCGTGGTCAGGCTGGGTGTGGAGACGGAGGCCAGCAGTGTGTCGTCGATGCCGACGACGCTGACGTCCCCCGGCACGCTGACGCCGAGGCCCGCCAGCTGGTGCAGCACGCCGAGGGCGACCAGGTCGTTGTGGGCGACGACCGCCGTGGCCCCGTGCGAGGCGGCCAGCGTCGCAGCGTGCACACCGGTCTCGAACCGCGGTTCGTACGGGCCGAGTTCGACGAGGGAGAGGCCCATCGCCTCGAAGGACTCGTGAATCGGCCTGCTGCGGTTGAGCTCGGGCCGCGAGGCGTTGATGAACGCACAGCGCCGGTGGCCGTAGGCACCCAGATGCTCGACGGCCTGGGACATGCCGGCCGACAGCGAGATCCGTACCTCGGGAATGCCCGGTACATGGCGGTTCACGATCACCACCGGCATCCGGGCGGCGAGTTCGCGCAGCCGGTCCTCGGCGAGCGTGGAGGCCCAGAGGATCAGGCCGTCGACCCGCTGGGAGAACGCCGTGATCGTCTCCAGCTCGTCCTGCTCGCGCTCGTCGCTGTCGGCCACCAGGACCGTGTAGTCCAGGCGCCGGGCGCGGGCCTGCATCGCCTTGACGATCGGCGGGAAGAACGGGTTGGTGATGTCCGGGACGATCAGCCCGAGGGTTCCGGTGCTGCCGCCGCGCAGACTCCGCGCCGCCGGGTTGGGGGAGTAGCCGAGCCCGGCCGCGGCGTCGAGGATGCGCTGCCGGGTTTTCGGCTGGACCTGGCCGGGCGCGGTGAACGCACGGGACACCGTCGACACCGAGACGCCCGCGGCGCTCGCCACTTCCCGGATGGTGACTGCCACGACTGTCCTCTCGCTTCTTGCGGAACGTGGAGGATCCTTGCGAACGTCCCCAGACGTGTCAAGAGCGCTTCGCTGCGGAGAATCCGCTGTGTGCAAGGGGGTTGGATCGAGCCCCGCTCATTGCTGAGATGCGATCCCGATGGCCGTCATGAAACTGTGGGAACGTTTTCATAGAAGTGCGGCATGGAGATCACCGGCCTCGTAGGGCTGCTCTCCCCGACCGCGGCGACAGCACGATGCCGGCCGCGGCCGACACCGGCGAGGGCGTCCACGGGCCTGGGCGAGTCGGTGCCAGGACCCGGCAGGAGGCTCGGCGTCCCGGTGCGCGAACTCCTCGGCGGCCGGATGCGTGACCACGTCGCCGCCTCGTGCCGGGGCGGACGGCAGTAGGGAGGGCGGACGGCAGTAGGGAGGGCGGACGGCAGAAGGGGGCGGACGGCGACCGCCCGCCCCCCCGGCACGTCAGCGCGTCAGCGCCACGGCCCCGTCACCGCGAACGTCGTTCCCGGCGTGTAGCAGTTGACGAACATCGTCCCGCCGTCCGGAGCGAACGTGACCCCGGCGAACTCGCCCCACTCGGGCTCCTCGGCCGTCCCGATGTTCTGCCGGCCGCGCGCCATCGGGTACACCTCGCCGCCCCGCGTCAGGCCGAACACATGCTGCGCGCCGCCGCCGTCCTCGCACACCATCAGCCCGCCGTCGGAGGCCAGGCAGATGTTGTCGGGGGACTCGCCGGGCAGCTGGATGTCCGTACCGGGGCCGAAGACGATCACCAGCGTGAGGCGGCGCCGCTTCGGCTCGTACCGCCACACCTGGCCGTAGTGGTCGGCCGCCGAACCCTGCGAGCTCCGCGCGAAACTGGAGACGAAGTAGACCGCGGAACCGCCCCAGTAGCAGCCCTCCAGCTTCTGCGCGTGCGTGATGCCCCCGGGGCCGAAGTCCTGGAACCGGATCGGGGTCCCGGCGGCCAGCGGATCCGGTACGGGCACCCACTCAATGCCTTCGAAGCTCGCACCGGTCTCCTGGACCACGGAGAGGTCGGGGACGCCCGGCACCCGCATGGCCTCCAGATGGCCGCCCGCCCGCAGCGAACCGGTCCCGCCGAGCGGCTTTCGCGGCAGGAACCGGTAGAAGAGCCCGAACGGCTTCTCGAAGGCGTCCTCCGTCTCGTACACGATCCCGCTCTTCGGATCGATCGCGATCGCCTCGTGCTGGAAGCGGCCCATCGCGGTGAGCGGCACCGCCCCGGTGCGGTGCGGATCGGCGCCGTCCACCTCGAAGATGAAGCCGTGGTCCTTGGTGTAGCCGTTGGTGCCGGCCTTGTCCTCGGTCTCCTCGCAGGTCAGCCAGGTGTTCCAAGGAGTGCGGCCGCCCGCGCAGTTCACCGCCGTACCGGCGATGGCGACGCGTTCGCCGAGGACGTTGTTGCGGCCGTCCAGCTCCAGGGCCGTGCAGCCGCCCTTGCCCATCGGGTCGTAGGTCAGGCCCTCGACGGCCGGGACCGCGATGGTGGCGGTGACGCGGTTCTCGTGGTTGCGCACAAGACGGACGTGTCCGTGCCGGCCCGCGAAGGCGGCCATGCCGTCGTGGTTGCTGGGGACCCGGCCCTCGCCGGAGCGGAGCAGGTCGCCCTCCCGGGACAGGACCCGGTAGCGGAAGCCCTTCGGGAGGTCGAGCAGACCGTCCGGGTCGGGCACCAGCGGGCCGTAGCCGCTGTGCCCCCGGGCGGCGGCGGTACCCGCGAAGAGCTCGGAGAACGCCCCGGCGAAGGCGATCGAGGCAACGGCCGCGCCGCTGCCGGCCAGGACCTGTCGTCGTGTTGCGGGTTGTCGTGACACAGCTGATGACATGAGGCAACTCCCTGCTGGCGGACAGGTGAAGTGACCCGCATGTGTGTACCACGCGTATCCGCGCGCGGGAACCATGCGGGCCACTGGGCCTCTTGCGTGTCACGGGCCCGCAGGGGCCCGTGGAATCAGGCCAGGGAAGCGGCGAGCGTGATCGTCGTGCCCGTGAGTGCCTGGCTGACCGGGCAGTTCGCCTTGGCGTCCTCGGCGGCCTTGATGAAGCCCGCCTCGTCGAGACCCGGCACCTCGCCCTGGACGGTGAGGTGGATGCCGGTGATGCCGGTACCGGGCTGGAAGGTGACCTCGGCCCGGGTGTTCAGCCGGGTCGGCGGGGTGCCGGCCGTGGCCAGGCCGTTGGACAGCGCCATCGAGAAGCAGCTGGAGTGGGCCGCCGCGATGAGCTCCTCGGGGCTCGTCCTGCCGTTCGCCTTCTCCGCGCGCGACGGCCAGGAGACCTCGTAGTCGCCGATGCCGGAGGAGTCGAAGGTGACGACGCCCTTGCCCTCGATCAGGTTGCCTTCCCAGACCGTGTGCGCCTGACGCGTGGTAGCCATGCTGGATCCCTTCGGACGGTGTGCGCGGTTGAATACGGGAGATCCGAGGCGCCCGGGGGGCCTCGGCCGGTACTGCCCGAACCCGCTTCGGACGGTACGCTCCCGAACCTACTGCGCCACCAGGCCCTTTGCGTCGCGCGCCAGCGCCGTCAGCCGGGAGATCGCCCGGAAATACTTCTTCCGGTACCCGCCGTTCAGCATGTCGTCGCTGAACAGCCTGTCGAACGGCACCCCGGAGGCGAGCACCGGGACCTCCCGGTCGTACAGCCGGTCGGCGAGGACGACGAGCCGCAGCGCGGTCGACTGGTCCGGCACCGGCTGGACATCGGTGAGGCAGACCGCCCGCAGACCGTCCGTCAGCGCGCCGTAGCGGCTCGGGTGGACTCGGGCGAGGTGGTCGAGGAGCGAGGGGAAGTCGTCCAGGCTGGCGCCCCCGGTGGCGTACGCGGCCTTGGTGACCTGCTCGTCGGAGTACGGCGCGGGGGCCTCGGGCAGCCCGCGGTGGCGGTAGTCCTCGCCGTCGATCCGCAGCGGACGGAAGTGCGCGGAGAGCCCTTGGATCTCCCGCAGGAAGTCTGCGGCGGCGAACCGGCCCTCACCGAGCTTGCCGGGCAGCGTGTTGGAGGTGGCGGCGAGCGCGACCCCGGCCTCGACCAGCCGGCTGAGCAGCGACGACACCAGCACCGTGTCGCCCGGGTCGTCCAGTTCGAACTCGTCGATGCACAGGAGCCGGTGTCCGCTCAGCGTCCGGACGGTCTGCTGGAAGCCCAGCGCGCCGACCAGGTTCGTCAGCTCGACGAAGGTGCCGAACGCCTTCAGCGAGGGTTCGGCGGGCGTGGCGTGCCAGAGGGAGGCCAGCAGGTGCGTCTTGCCGACGCCGTAACCGCCGTCGAGGTAGACCCCGAGGGGGGCCGCAGGGGCTGAAGGCCTCTTGTTGCCGAACCGCCACCACCCCTCCGAGGACGCGCCGCGCGCTTTTCTGCTCCTGCCCGAGCCACTGGCGTGCGCCCCGCCGAGCCCGGCCGCGAACCCGCTCAGGACCTTGACCGCCTCGACCTGGCTCGGCTGGTTGGGGTCCGGGACATACGTATCGAAGCGTACGGAGTCGAAGCGCGGCGGTGGCACCATCTCGGCGACCAGGCGGTCGGCGGGAACGTGCGGCTCAAGGGCGCACAGGGACAGCGGGGCCGTTTCGGCTATGGGGCTCTGCCCCGGCACGGCGGTGGAGGACGACACAACTCTCTAGCTTAAGCGCCGTGCCAGACTGCACAGCATGCGACGCCTGTTCCCTGTGACGGACCCGACACCCGCTGACGACGAGGGGGAGTGGAGCCTGGACGATCTGGCCGCGGCCTACGCGTACCCCGAGCAGGACGGCCCCTGGCTGCGCGCCAACATGGTGTCGACGCTCGACGGAGCCGCCCAGCACGACGGACGCTCGCAGCCGATCTCCTGCGCGAGCGACATGCGGATCTTCGGCACCCTGCGCGGGCTGGCCGACGCGGTCGTGGTGGGGGCGGAGACGGTACGGCTGGAGGGCTACCGGCCCGCCAGGGCGCGCGAGGCATTCGCCGCCCGCCGGGCTGCGGCCGGACAGGGGGCCGCGCCGGCGATCGCCGTGGTGAGCGGCAGCCTGGACCTGGACTTCTCGCTGCCGCTCTTCGTCTCGCCGCTCGTTCCGACCCTCCTGCTGACCGGCGCCGGGGCTCCTGCGGACCGGATCGAGACGGCACGGCGGGCGGGCGCCGAGGTGGTGATCGCGGGGGAGGGCTCCCGGGTGGACCCCGACCGGGCCGTACGGGAGCTGGCGGACCGCGGACTCACGCGGTTGCTGACCGAGGGCGGCCCCAGGATGCTGGGTCAGTTCGTGGCGGCCGACGTGCTGGACGAGCTCTGTCTGACCCTCTCTCCGATGCTGACCGCCGGAGACGCGCAGCGGATCGCCGGAGGCCCCGCGGTGGCCGTGCCGGAACGATTCGCCCTGGCCTCGGTGCTGGAAGAGGCCGGGTTCCTCTTCACCCGATACCGTCGGATCTGACAATCAGCGGAATTTATCGTTCCGGTTAACTTCCGGTGGGCACAATTACTCTCGCAGACCCCGTGCGAGCACGGGGAAGGATGGTTTCAGCAGAGACCGGCGACGGTCACTGAAGCAGAAGGGCGCCAGTGGTGTTCACCAGCGTTTTGATGATCGAGAAGGCCCTCACTTCCGAGGACGTCGAGTTCGTCACCACCCTGCACGGGGAGGAACCGACCTCCTTCGTCGTGCTCATGCAGCCGCGCGGTGACCAGGCCGATGTGCTGTTGCGGGCCATCGACGACCTGGCGATGGGCGAACTGAAGGAAGCCGCCCGCGAGGCCGAGGAGCCGGAGGGCGGGGATGCCCGGCAGTCCGCCGAACTGGCGCTCGAAGTGTCGCTCGAAGCGCTGCGGCAGGCAGGCTCCGAAGCAGTCGGACAGGTGATCGAGGAGCACCCGCTGGACAAGCTGAAGACCGTGGTCGACGAAGCGGCGGCGGACGAGGTCATCGTGCTGACCGCGCCGCACTACGTGGAGGAGTTCTTCCACCGGGACTGGGCATCGAGAGCCCGTCACAAGGTCGGCGTACCGGTGCTCAAGCTCTTCGCGCACAGCGAATAGGCTGTGTGCGACTCACCTCGACTGTTGGGAGACACACGCATGGCACCCGGTATTCCTGCCGCCATGGAACGGCCGCACTTCATCGGCATCGGCGGCGCCGGAATGTCGGGCATCGCGAAGATCCTCACCCAGCGCGGTGCGAAGGTCGCGGGCAGTGATGCCAAGGAATCGGGTACGGCCGAGGCGCTGCGGGCGCTGGGAGCGACCGTCCACATCGGGCACGCCGCCGCACATCTGGCGGACGACGCCTCGTGCGTGGTCGTCTCCAGCGCCATCCGCCCGGACAACCCGGAGCTGGTGCGCGCCGCCGAGCTGTCGATCCCGGTCGTCCACCGCTCCGACGCGCTCGCCTCCCTGATGGAGGGCGCGCGCGCGATCGCGGTGGCCGGTACGCACGGCAAGACGACCACCACATCGATGCTGGCCGTCGCCCTGTCCGGACTGAACCTCGACCCCTCGTACGCCATCGGCGGCGACCTCGCCGGCCCCGGCACCAACGCCGCGCACGGCGAGGGCGCGATCTTCGTCGCCGAGGCGGACGAGAGCGACCGCAGCTTCCAGAAGTACGACCCCGAGGTCGCGATCGTCCTCAACGTCGAGCTGGACCACCACGCGAACTACGCCTCGATGGACGAGATCTACGAATCCTTCGAGAAGTTCGCGGGCAAGATCGTCCCCGGCGGCACCCTGGTGATCGCCGCCGACCAGCCCGGCGCCGTCGAGCTGACCGAGCGGGTGCGCGCGCTCTCGTCGGTGAAGGTCGTCACCTACGGCGAGTCCGAGACCGCCGACGTACGGGTCCACAAGGTCACCCCGCGCGGTCTGACCAGCGAGGTCACGGTGGTCCTGAACGGCAGGTTCCTCACGTTCACCGTCTCCGTGCCCGGCCGCCACTACGCCCACAACGCGGTCGCCGCCCTCGCCGCCGGTGTCGCCCTCGGCATCCCGGCCCACAACCTCGCCTCGGCCCTCGGCACGTACACCGGGGTCAAGCGCCGCCTCCAGCTCAAGGGCGAGGCGGCGGGCGTGCAGGTCATCGACTCGTACGCGCACCACCCGACCGAGATGGCCGCGGACCTCGAAGCGATGCGCGGCGCCGCGTCCGACGCCCGCCTCCTGGTCGTCTTCCAGCCCCACCTCTTCTCCCGCACCCAGGAGCTCGGCACCGAGATGGGCCAGGCCCTCGCGCTGGCCGACACCTCCGTGGTCCTGGACATCTACCCGGCCCGCGAGGACCCGGTCCCCGGTGTCACCAGCGCCCTGATCATCGACGCGGCGAGGGCGGCGGGTGCCGATGTCACCGCCGTCCACGACAAGGCGGCGGTTCCCGCGGCCGTCGCGGGAATGGCGAAGCCCGGCGACCTCGTTCTCACCATGGGGGCGGGCGACGTCACGGACCTCGGCCCGCAGATCCTGGACCACCTGTCGAGCTGAGGGAGCGACGTGTCCTACGACATCGAGAAGCCGGACGAGCAGTGGCGGTCGGAGCTGACCCCCGCCGAGTACGCGGTCCTGCGGCAGGCCGGCACGGAACCCGCCTTCGTCGGCGAATACACCGACACCAGGACCACGGGCGTCTACTCCTGCCGTGCCTGCGGCGCGGAGCTGTTCCGCTCCGACACCAAATTCGAGTCGCACTGCGGCTGGCCTTCCTTCTACGACCCGAAGGACACGGACGCGGTCGAACTGATCCAGGACCGCAGCCACGGCATGGTCCGCACCGAGGTCCGCTGCGCCCGCTGCGGATCGCACCTCGGCCACGTCTTCGAGGGCGAGGGGTACCCGACCCCGACGGACCAGCGGTACTGCATCAACTCGATCTCGCTGCGGCTCACTCCCGACGAGGGCTGAGACCGCCTCCCGCGCCGGACGGCAACAGCGGGAGCGGGAGGCGTGCGCCGTCACCGCGGCAGGCAGCCCGCACGGGCGGTCACCCGTGGGAGGCGCCCGTCACCCTCAGGTCCGCCCGCATGGTCGCGCGCATCCCGGACAGCACCCGGCGGGCTTCGTCGATCCGGTCCCGCGCGGCGGAGAGGCCGTCTCCGCCGGCCGCGGCACCGGGCGTGACGCGGGCGGTTCCGCGTCCGTGGGCGTCAGGCCCCTCAGCGTCCCTGACAGGCGAACGCCGCCCACAGTTCCAGGGCGGCCGGATCGACGTCGTACAGGATGTCGGCCACCGCGCGAGGCATGTCCTCGGGGACCTCGCGGTCCGGGTCCAGCAGCCACAGCTGGGCCTCGCGCAGCGCCCGTACCGGCGTGGCGCCCCTGCGGAGGCGGTCGTGGAAGACGTACATCACGAGGCCCGTCGGTCCGTCCGGAACCTCCCAGCGCGAGCCGACGACGCCGGTGGCACCGGCGGCGAGGAAGGCCGTCGACAGCGTCAGGGCCTCGTCCAGGTCGTCGCCCGCGTGGTCGCTCACACAGGCGTCGAGGACCACGAGGCCGCCCGGGGCGCCGGGCGGGCGGCCCCTGGCCTGGCGCAGGATCTCGCGGATCGACAGATGGCCGGCGTCCTCCCGGCCGCTTCCGCCGTCGGGGGCGGCCAGCAGGAGATGGGCGTCCAGGGGCGAGGCACTGGAGGGGCGGGCGTGGCAGGCCAGGTGGAGGACGGACGCCCCGGCCCGTTCGCGGCCGGGCAGGGCGGCCAGGACCTCGGCGGGCGAGCCGGGGCCGTTCGCACGGCGCACCTTGCCCAGCAGGAGGCCCCGCGGGTAGAGGGCGGTATGGATCTGCCGGGCCTCGGCGGCGGCGCCGGGCAGGGTGTCGTCCGGGTTGCCGACGATCACCGGATGGGCGTCCAGCGCCGGCCGGGGACGGTTGTGCGCCTCCTGGAACTGGCGGGCGGAGGCCGCGTAGGAGAGCGTGAGGCGCTCGACGGCGTGGACCGGCCGACCGCCGTCCCGCAGGCCGCTGCTGAGCAGGGCGGCGTGCCAGGGTATGCCGCCGAGATCGCCGAACGGCACCAGGACGAGATGGGGCGCGGGGCCCGCCTCGCTGATCAGCGGTGAGCGGGAGAGCGGTCCCATCACCACCGGCCCGGCCCAGTCGCACAGTTCCTCCAGCGCGGTACGCCAGCGCACGTGCGCGTCCAGGTGCTCGGGGTTCTCGGCGGGCAGCAGGTCCAGTGCGGCCTGGCGGTGGCGGTGCGCGGCCCGGTACGTCTCCAGGACGTCGAGGCTCTGGCGCCGCAGGAGGCCGAAACCGACCGTGCCGACCCGCCCGTCCCGGGTGACGACGACCGCGCTGCCGCTGTTGCCCACGCCGGCCGGCAGGAGTTCCGCACCGCCCGGCGGCAGGAGGTAGACGAGCGCGTGGGCGCCGGCCGCCCGCAGCGTGGCGGCGATCCCGTCCGGGGTGGGCGCGGTCGTCAGCGCGGTGCCCGCGTCCGACCGGGCCAGGGCCGTGAGCGCGCGCTGCCGCAGGTCGTCGGGGAGCGGTGGTTCGACGCCCGGACCGAGCGTCCCGAGCAGCGAGCCCGGACCGTCCGGCGAGCCCGGACCGTCCAGCGGTGTCCCGAAGCCGGTCACCGCCGGTGCCGCACGGCCACCCGCCCCGCCCTCCCACTCCTCGGCGAGGTCCGCCCGGCCGGCCTCACGCAGCAGGGCGGCCACGTCGGAGGTGGTCGTGGAGGCGTGCAACACCTGTCCGCGCCCCAGCTCAAGGGCCTCCACGGCACCGCCCAGGTCGCCGTCCGCCAGACACCACCGGGCGATCTGCAACGCCCGGTCGGCCGCCGTGCGGGCCATCTGGAGCGCCGACTCGGCGGCTGCCTGGAGCAGGACGACGGTGGCCGCCTCGCGCAACGCGGCGATGCCTGCCCGCCGCGCGGCCGCGCCGTCGCCGGGTGCCGAGCGGGCGCGCAGGGCGTCCGCGAGCACATTGCCGAGCAGGGTGCTCACCGGGGACGGGGCCCGGTCACGGATCCGCTCGCGCGCCGCCCGCGCCACGTCGACGGCGAGGTCGGCGTCGGCCGGAACCCCGGCATGCCGGAAACGGACGAGGAGCAGGGTCGCGTACATCGCGTTCGACCGGAGCCCCTCCTGGCTGTCCGGCGAAACCAGGGCCAGTGCCTCCCGCAGCATCCTCTCCGCCCCTTCGATGCCGCTGGGGTTGTACGGCACGTACGAGGTCATGAGCAGCGCGCCCGCCGTCCGCAGCAGCAGCCTGGGGCGTTCCTGGTGCTCCTCCGGCAGGGCCTCGACCGTTTCGATCATGAGGAGGAGCCCGTCCACGCGGTCCTGCGGGGTGCCGCCGTTGTAGGAGTGGATCAGCAGCAGCAGACCGTAATCCGCTTCGACCGGCAGACGCAGCGGGTCGTCCGGCGCGAGGGAGTCCCGCAGCCTGCGCATGGCGGCGACGGCCGCTGCCATCCCCTCCTTGTTCCGGAAGGTGAGGGCGACCATGAACTGGAGCTGCGCGAGGCCCTGTTCGAGCGCGGGGCGGTCCCGCTCGACCACCCGGAGGTCGGCGGACGCCACGGAGGCGCCGTTGTCCAGAGCCGTGTTGACCTCGTGCAGGTAGCGGTGTGCCGTCTGAAGGTCCTGGAGGTCTCCGCCCGCGAGATAGCGCTGGTAGAGGGCGAGCGACAGGTTCTGCAGATAGACGATCCGGTTCACGTTGTCGGCCGGCGTCTGCCGGAACGCCGCCGTGAGGTGACGGATCGACGCGTCGAGGTCGTCGGAGGAGTGGGACAGGGCATGGCGCCGGCTGAGCGCCGAGGCGTACGTGCCGTGCACCTCGGAGCCGAAGCCGGGCGAGTCGGACGGCTTCAGCATCGACTCGTTCAGCAGGGCGATGGTGCGGTCGATGCCCTCCAGGTCCGCTCCCGGGCCGTCGTCCGCGAGGCCGGCGTGCGCGAGCTGGTTGAGCAGATCGCTGCGCAACGGGTCGTCGGCGGGGTGCAGTTCCACCGCGCGTTCCAGGTGGAACGCGGCCTCCCTGACGTCGTAGCGCTCGGGCTCGCGGTCGTGCAGGGCGTTGAGCAGGGAGCCGAGGAGCGCATGGCTGGGCGGACGCCGGTCGTCCTCGTCGGACAGCCCGGCGAGCGCCTCGCGCAACAGGCCGATCGCCTCCGCCTGCTGCGGGCTCGGGACCGGGCCGGCCGGGTCGGCCGGGCCGGTCCGCTCCGCGAGTGCCGCCCCCAGGATCGCCGCCACCCGGGCGTGGTCCGGGTCGTCGTGGTCGATCAGGCGGTGCAGGTCGCGCAACCGCGCGAGATACGCCGGGCGGTCCTCGGGCAGGGCGCGTCCGCCGCCCCGCTCCCGGTAGACGTCGACGAGGTGGCCGCTCGCGAACACCCGGGCGGGATGCTCGTCCGGAGCGGTCGCGGCCAGCAACTCCAGGTGGTGAACGGCCCGTTCGGCGTCGGCGGCCTCCGGGGACTCCTGGAGGAGCCGTACCAGCTGCACCCGGGTCTCCAGCTCCAGCTGGTCGGCCTCGTCCGCCCAGGAACCGGTGCCGTCCGCCGCCGGTGCCCAGCCGGGCGGACGAATCTCGGCGAGCAACTCCTCCAGTGCGCCCGCCGAGTCCCGCAGATCGTCGGCGTCGCGGTCGCGCACATAGCGGTCGCCGAGCGCGCAGGCGTACGTGACGAGCAGGCCCGGGTGGGCTTCCCCGCCCAGGAGCCGCAGCCCCTCCTGGAAGGCGGCGAGTGCCTCGTCGAGGTCGTCGTGCGTCTTGGGGAGCGGTGTGCTGCCGGGGTCCGGGGCTGCGAGTGTGTCCGGGGAGGGTGTGCCGTCGGGGTCCGGTGTGCTGTCCGGGGCCGGGTCCGGGGTTGCGGGCGCGCCGGGAGCGGGAGCCGGGGCCGGGGTTGCGGACGCGCTCGGAGCCGGTGCGTCGTCGGGGTCCGGGTTCTCGTGCCGGTCGTGCAGCAGCAGCCCATGTCGTACGCAGGCGGTGGCGTACATGGGATCGTCGTCGGGGAGGGTGGCCCGGCTCAGCGCGAGCAGCGGCGCCGCCGCCTGCCGCAGTGCGTAGGGGGCGTCGATGCCGTACGGCTCCGCCTGGCCGGTGGCGGCCTGCCAGTACCCCACCGACAGGGTGAGGCCCAGCAGGAACCGGGCGCGGGCCAGCGCGTACGGATCGGCCACCGCGCCCTGTCGCTCCAGCGCGTCGCGGGCGCGCAGCAGTACCGCGCGGCAGCGGTTCCACGACCGGGCCGCGTCCTCGGGCCGCTCCTGCTCGTCATGGTGTTCGAGCAACTGCTCGGCGAGATCGAGCAGTTCGAGCGGTCCGGCGCCGGGCACGGGTTCCGGCGGGGCGGGCATGGCCGTCGCCGCCGTCATCGCGCGGCGCCCCGGGTGCGGCGCACGGCGAAGCCACCCGCGTACGCGCTCAACGGCAGGGCTAACAGCAGCGCCGCCCAGAAGGCCGCGTGCCCCCAGGTCGCGGCGGTTTCGGCGAAGAGGCCGCGCAGCACGGGCAGGCTCGCCGCCTCGGCCGGCTCGACCGGCGGCGGCAGCAGGCCGAACACGGCCACCACGGCGACGGCCCACCAGAACATCCGGCGGGCGATCGCCGGCCGGCACAGCGCTGCCACCGCACAGACCGCGGCACAGGCCAGCATGTACTGCGACTGGTAGGAGGCGCCCTGCTGACCGGTTCCCCACGAGGCGAGCGTGCGGTGTTCCCCGCTGAGCGCGACCCGCATCTCGACGGCCGCCCACAGCACCGTGACCAGAGTGAGCAGCGAGGCGATGGCGAACAGCACGCGGTCCCGGGTGCCGTCCACCCCGGTACGCCACCTGCCGGGGTTCTGGTAGGGGCGCTCCGGGAGCCCCGCGCGGGCGCGGCGCCGCTCTGCCCGCTCGCGCCGCAACCGGGTCTGCTCCTGCTCCTCGCCGCGTGCCACGCGCAGCAGCCGCCGGGCGAGCCCCATGAGCAGCAGGCACGCCACGGGGAAGCAGATCAGAGCCATGACTCCGTTCCAGCTCTGCCAGCCGCCCTCGAAGTGGCGCAGGCGCTCCGCCAGCCACTCCGGGGCGTGCAGCAGGTCGAGCGGGGGAAGGTCCGGGCGCGCGTAGCCGATGTAGGACGCGATGCCCGCCCCGGCCAGCAGCAGGCGGCCGGGCACCCGGGTGGGGGCCGCCGCAAGGGCCAGGGCCCCGGCCAGCGCCACCGCGAACAGCCCGGTCTGGGTCGCGGCCGCGGCGTCGGCGGCACGGCCGAGCGGGGCGGTGATCGCGTCGGCCGGATTCAGGGCCTTCTCGTCGAGTCCGCTGTCATGGACGACCCGGAACATCGCGCCGGACCAGATCAGCAGCCAGAACACCGCGAACATCGTGGCCGCCGCGCCGAGCCGTCGTAGCAGGGGAGGCCGGACCGCAGTCCACCATTCGGCAAGGGTGACCTCGTGGTCCTGCCCGATCGCGTCGGCGCGGAGCACCCGGGGCAGCAGGACGGTGGCGGCGACCAGCGCCGCGCGCCCCCGCACCGTCTGCGTGTCACCGCCCGACGCCCGGCGGTGCAGGTCCGCCCAGTGGCGGAGAAATCCGGCGTCCTCCTTGCGGCGGCGCAGTACGGCAGTCACCCGATGGCGCAGTGCGCCCAGGTGGGCCAGGACGGCGAGCAGGACCACCGGCGCCCCGGCGGCGAGCGGGGCGAGCGTGCCCGGCAGCCCGGCGAGCGGGACCAGGGCCTGTTTGCGGTTCTCGGGGTGCACGATCAGGGCGGCGGCCAGGCTGTACGCGGCGTTCGTCTCGTACGTGTTGAGATCGCCGCTGCTGTTGTCGCGACGTCCGAGCGTGCGGGCCCGAACGCGGACCTCGGCCACCGTGCGGGGCAGTTCGTCCGCGAGGGTGAGCAGCACCTGGCAGCTTCCGCCTTCGCACCGGTCGTGGTGGCAGACGAACCCGGCGGCGACGGTGGGCACGGAGGCGGCCAGGAGCTCGTCGATGAACGCCACCGCACCGCCACCCTGGGCGATCCGTGCGATGCCCTCCGCGTCCACGCGCCGGCCCCGGTACTGAGGCGTCGCCGTGGGGGCGAACACGGCGACGAACGCGAGCGCGGCGACGGCCGCGCGGACCGGCCGGTCCTGGCCGCGTTCGAGCGTGAGCAGTTGTCCGCTGTCGTACGAGGTGTCGTCCAGCTCGTCGCGGAGCCAGGCCGCCAGTCGCGGGCCGCCCTCTCCGGCGAGCCACTTCGCGGCCGCCTCGGACTCCTGGGCCATCGCGGCGGCGAGGCTCTCCGCCTCGTGGTGGGCCTCGCCGCGGAAGGTGATGGGCCGGTTGGCGTGGCGCGCGGCGCTCGGTGCCTCGTCGGGAGCGGCGGGCCGGACGACGGCCGGGGCCTCTCCCTTCAGCCACCGCTGGACCTCGGCCGCGGTCCAGCGGTCGTCGGGGTCCTTGGTGAGCAGGCCCTGGAGCAGCAGGTTCTGCCGGGCGTCGGTGACCGCGCTCAGGTCGACCTCGTTGTTGAGGATCAGCCCCCTGGTCCAGGCCTCGTCGGTGATCTGGGCGTCGTCGCCGAGGATGTAGAGCGGGCGGCCGGTGAACACCTGGTACAGCACCAGGCCGAGGGTCCACCACGGGGTGGCTCTGAGGTTCTGTTTGACGATCTGTTCGGGCGCCATGTACAGAGCCGTGATCTGGAAGTCGTGGTAGCTCTGGCTCGCGGAGAACCTCGCGATGCCGCCGAAGTCCGCCACGACGAACTCGCTCCGGCCGCCGGGCCGGGACCTGACCAGAATGTTGGCGGGCTTCAGATCCAGCGGGTTGCGGTCGATGCGCGTCTGCCAGAAATCCAGCAGACCCGCGAGTTCGCGGACGGTCTCCTCGGCCCGCGTCCGGTCGTTGCGCCGCCTGCCGTCGCGCAGGCCCTCGGTGAGGTGGTCGTCGAGCGTCGTGGGCAGGTACTCCATCGCCACCCAGCCGCAGACGGTGGGCCCGACAGCGATCTTTCCGAACTCGTGGATCCGGGGAACGTGGCGCGTGAACTCGGGTGTCGCGAGGTGTTCGAGGGTGTCCATGTCCATCGCCTGACCCGGGTGGGCGACCTTCACCGCCGCGTCGGTGCCGTCGGCGAGCCGCCGCACGTGCCAGACGGTTCCCTCGCTTCCGGTACCCGCGACGCCGTGGGGCTCGTAGCGGTCGAGCAGTCCTTGAGGGAACTCTCCCCGCGCGGTGTTGCGGGCCTCGCGACGGGTGGGCGGATCGGCACGAGGGGGCCGGGGACGGGTGGGTGCGCCGGGCGGTACCGGATCGGGGTGTCGGCCGGGCGTGGACGGGCCGGGCGGCTGCGGTGGTACGGAGTCGGGCTTCTGCTCGCGGGTGGGTGGGCCGGGCGGCTTCGCCGGTATGGAGTCGGGGTTCTGTTTGCGGGTGGGTGGGCTGGGCGGTTGTGGTGGTACGGAGCCCGAGTGCTGGGTGCGGGTGGGTGGGCCGGGCGGCTTCGCCTGCGCCGAGCCGGAGTTCTGTTTGCGGGTCGGCGGGCTCTCGCGCTCGCGCGGTGGTTCGGCGTTGCCTGCCGGGTCATCGGTCGATTTGTCGGCCATGAGGGTCCTCGTTCCCCGGCGCACCACCCGGTGCGCGCGGATGACGGTCGTTGAGCTGACGGTTGTCGGGCCCGGTCAGCGGGGTGCGCCGAACTCGTCGAGTTCGACGACGGTCACCTCGATGTCCTCGGCCAGCCGGAGCCGGTGGCGTCCGGGCCACAGCTGGGTGGGGCCGGTGATTCTCTCGCCGTCGACATACGTGCCGTTGGCGGACTCTGTGTCCCTGATGTAGAGGTGCCCCGAGCGCCAGTACAACTCGGCATGCCTGCGGGAGATCTGGTCGAGCCCGGCCAGACCCGGCACATGCGCGCACTCCGGGGCGTCGCGACCGACCGGGGTGGGCCTCTCGCCCTCGCTGCGCAGCGGTACGAGCGCCCCGGCGAGGACCAGGGCCAGCCGGATCGGCGCCGGTGCAGGTGCTGGCGCCGGTGCAGACGCAGGCATGGGTGCAGGCGTCGGTGCGGGACGGGGACGGCGATCGGGGACGCGAGGCGGGGCGGCTGGGCCGGAGGGACGGGCGGCGCGGTCGGCGCCGACGGACCGGCCGACCTGTGCGCGGCCGCCTGCCGCGGCGCCGGAGCCGCCGTCGGCGGCCCCGTCGCCACCGTCGTTCCCGCCGCTCCCGCGGGCCGCGTTCCGGCGGGACACCCGGTCGTCGTTCCCCTCCGCCGGCCCGGCGGTCTCGTCCTCCGGCTCCGCCGTCAGGAAGTCACGGACGGGTACGAGCGGCTCGAAATCGTGTATCTGGCAGTAGCCGCGCCGGGGCGACGAGGGGCACTCGTCCGGTGTCACGGGGCAGCGGTAGCGGGGGGTCACGGTCGCCATGAGTTCTCCTGGAAGGTCACACCGCGGGTGGCCAAGTCCCTTTCCAGCGCGCTGAGATCACCGGTTCTGGGAACACCGATGATGTGCACGGCGGTGTCGGTCACCCGAATCTGCAGCTCGGGCCGGTCGGTGAGCCGCCGCAGATGGGGACCGTAGCGGCGGTGGCCGAGCGGGGTGCGGGGGATCAGCCGCTGGTTGGCCGAGCCGCGCCAGACCAGCCGGGTCGGTTCGCCCGCGCGGTACCGCCCGGTGATCACGGCGTCCGCGAGGGCGAGGGCGGCCGCGGCCCGGGGAGAGGCGGCGATCTCGGCGTCCTCCCAGCCCGTGTACACCAGGACGTCCGCGTCCGTACGGCCCGCTTCGTGGCGTACCCGGTCGACCGCGTCCAGCAGCGCGGCCAGGGCCTGCGGCTGTTCCAGCGGCTCGCCGCCGCTGACCGTCAGCCCGTCGTAGCCGTCGGCCAGCCCGTGGCGCCACAGCGCGGCCAGCCGCTCGACGCCTACGTCCCGCCCGCCGCGCGGATCCCAGGTGTGCCGGGACATGCAGCCCGCGCACGCGAGGGGACAGCCCTGCACCCAGACGCCGAGACGGCGGCCCGGCCCGAGCGTGGTGACGGGCGCCAGGACATCGGACACCCGCAGCGTCTGTGCGGTCACCTCCACCGCCGTACCTTCGATCCGGTCACATCCACCGCCGTACCTTCAACACGTACGCGTCGCCGTCGCCCTCCACGGCCTCGATCTCAAGGTGTTCCCCGTGCCGGGCCGGCTGGTGGAACAGCTCCCGGGACAGCGGGTTGACGAGGGCCGACTCCACGGCGGTCACCACGCCCCGTCCGCCGTGGTCCAGGCGGCGGGAGGCCTCGATGCGCAGGACCTCCCAGGACTCCTGGGCGACCTCCAGTTCGGCGCCGTGCACCTCGCGGACGCGGTCGGTCACGGACTTCAGTGCCTTGTCGAGGATCAGCGGAACCGACGCGGGCTGGATGAAGTCCATCGGGACGAAGCTGTCGCCGAACCGGTTGCGCAACTCGGGCCGCCCGATGTGATCGTTGAAGAACGTGTCGAACGCCGAGCGCAGCGCCTCGCGCACCGTCTCGGGCTTGTCGTGCCGGGTGAGCCGCGGCTGCTGCCTGCCCTCCCGCGTCTCCTCGTCGCCTTCCTCGCCGGTCTCGTCACCGTCCGCCCGGCGCCGGGCGGTGGACCGGATCACCTGAGCGGACACGCCCAGGTTGGAGGTGAAGATCAGGACGCACTCGGTGAAGTGGACCGTGGCACCCTGTCCGTCGGTGAGCCGTCCGTCCTCCAGGATCTGCAGGAACAGGTCGAACAGCCTCGGGTGCGCCTTGTCGATCTCGTCGAACAGGAGCACGCTCATCGGGTGCGCGCGCACCGCGTTGGTCAGCTCGCCGCCCGCGCTGTGCCCGACGAAGCCGGGTGGTGCCCCGATGAGCCGGTCCCGGGCATGCTCCTCGGCGAACTCGCTCATGTCGAAGCGGATCGGCCGGGCGTCCTCGCCGAGGATCATCTTCGCGACGCCCTTGGCCAGTTCGGTCTTGCCGACGCCCGTGGGCCCGGAGAGGAAGAGTGTGCCGCGTGGCCGGCTGGGCGAGCTGGACGACTGGGCGCCGGTCAGCCCGGCCGCCGACCGCATGAAGATCTCGATCGTGCGCCGTACGGCGTGCGGCTGGCCGATGACCTGGGCGTTGAGATACGCCTCGCCGTTGAGGATGTTCTCGCGCACGCCCTGGGTGGCCCAGGGATTGTCGAGTACGCCCACCCGGTACAGCCGGGCCGCCTCGTCCAGTCGGCTCAGCGGCAGCCGCCGGTCCGCGGCCATCCGGCCGACCGCCAGGATCTCCCTGACCCCCATGCCGTACGAGGAGCGGGCCAGCGCCTCGGTGGCCTGCCCCTGCTCGGTGTCCGTCGCCGGTTCGCCGTCCTCGCGCCCCTGGCGCGCGGCGAGCCGTTCGACGACGAACCGGCTGGCGGCGCGGCGTTGGTCGTGCGGCGGCTCGGGAACGCTGATCACGCGCAACGCATGGCTGCCGAGGGCGAATTCGAGGGGCAGGTCCTCCTGCTTCTCGACCACCCAGAAGATCGTGTTGTACGGCGTCACGCCCCCGTCGCCGGCGACCGGGCGCGCGGTGTGCCCCAGTTCCTCGACGGTCGCCAGCAGCCGGGCCGCCTGTCCCGCGACGGGTCCGCGCGACGACCCCAGGCGGTTGGTGTAGGGCACGATCAGGCCGATCGCCGGGCCCGTGTGCCGGACCGTGCCGATCATGATGTCGCGCAGCCTGGCGACGCCCGCTTCCACGTCGTCGTCCTCGTCCGCCTCGCGGTCGGCGTCCGGCCCGTCGTTCTCCTGCCCGGCGCGCTCCCGCTCGGCCCGCTCCCGCTCGATCCGGGCGTCCTCCTCGGCCATGCGGCGCAGGGCGGGCGGGAAGGCGAACAGGTCGGCGGTCAGCCGCCAGGCGACCACCCGGTCGATCACCCCGTCCTGCCGGGCCAGCGCGCCGTAGCCCCGCACGCGGCAGACCGATTCGATGACGTCCTCCAGGCTGTAGGGCAGCACGGCGCCGCCCGGTTCCGGCGCCGCCACTCCGCCGTCGCCGTCCTCGGGCAACAGGAACTGGTCGCGTACGTTGCCGGTCAGCAGGATCTGCGGGTACACCGCGAGCGCCATGTCCAGCTCACGGATCCAGGCGGGGACCGGGGGCGGCGCGGGTTCCGGCCGAGGCGTGCCGGTCTTGCGGAACACACCGTCCGGGTCAGCGCACACACCGCCGGTGTCAGCGCTCACGCTGCCGCTCCTGTCCGTACGCGGCGGGCCTCGCGGGACTGCTGTTCTTCCGGCGGCGCCGGGGCTGCGGACGGTCGTCGTGGGCGCGTCCGGTCTCGGGCCACGGGGCGTCGGGCGCCACTGCCGTGGGCACGACGCCGGGCGGCAGCACCGAGGTGCGGTCCAGGTCCACGCCCTGCTCGCGGATCGCGTTCTCGATCTCGGGCAGCTGGCCGTCGCAGAACCAGCGCTGGACCCGGCTGTCCGTCTCCTCCTCACCCGGGCCGGCGGTCCTGTCCTCACCCGGGCCGGAGGTCCTGCCGTCCTCCGTGCCGTCGTCGATGCCGTCGTCCGCGCCCGCTTCCGGTGCCCGCACCATCGTTGCGGACAGGCCGGGCCGGTCTGCGGCCAGGGTGATCCGCAGCCCGTAGCCGTCCGGGACAGCGGCCTCCGCCGACGCCTCGGCCGCCGCGCCGAAGGGCACCACGACGCTGCCTTCCCCGGCGAGCAGGTCGGCGAAGCCGTCGCCCACCGCGTAGTCCCGCTCCCGCAGCACCTCCATCAGCCGGACCGCCACCACCGACCGGTGCCGGGAGGCGTCCGCCCGGCCGACGGCCCGCTCGACCTCCCGCTGAAGAACGGACGGGTCGGGCGCCTCGGCCACGGCCGCAGCCAGCCGCTGCCGGTCCTCCGGCTCGGCGTCCTCCAGGCGGTCGAGCAGCCCGGCCCGCAGCGCGGCGGTCCGGGCGGCGGCCCGCTCCCGCGACACCGAGCGGTGCACCAGGACACCAAGGTCGGCGAGGAGTGTCCGGGCCGCCTCGGGGCTCTCCGCCCGCCGCAGAGCCTCCAGACGGTGCGCGAACACGGGGAGGTCGGCAGGCTCGCAGGCGGGCCCGTCGCGATTGAGGAGAGCCTCGGCCTCCACCAGTGCTGCCGCCCTGACCCGTGCGGAACGGTCCTCGCGGGCCGGCTCCTCGACCCGGACGGTGTCTCGGACAGCGGCTCGGGGCGCCGCCGGCGGATCGCTTCTCCCGGGCGGCACGGACCAGACACCGGCGGCGGCACGGCTCAGTTCGGACTCGGCCCGCTCGTTGATCCGGCGTGCCGACTCCAGGGCCTCGGCGAGTTCCGCGGCGTCGGCCCGGGACGGCACGGTGACGACGGACACGTCGATGCGGGCCGTGCGGTGGACCCGGCGCAGTGCCTTGGCCTGTCCGCGCAGATCACGTGAGCGTGTGGTCTCCTGCGCCAGTTGGGCGCGCAGCTGCCGGAGCCTCTCGGCCTCCACGTCCACGTAGGACCAACGGTATGCGGTGGTGTTGCTCAATGACCCTCCCCCAGGGCCGCAGTTGAACCGCGGGGGAGCGGACGCGCCGCCGGAACGGGCCTGACCGGTATGCCCGGCCGGCGGGCGCCCGACGTCGTGCACCGACTCCCTCGGGCGATGCCAGGAGTCCATGATGCCTCACACCGCGTGCACCCGGGCCCCTGATCCGGCCATCTCGACGCGATACCAACTCACCCTGGACGCTGGGCTGTTACCTTGACCTCCGGAGAGGGGGTGCCGGTTTGTCGTTCTTGGTATCGGCCGTCGGGGCGATCCATCGGTACTGGCCGGAACTGTCCGCTCTGCTGGACCGGCCCGCCCGCGAAGAACTCATGGAGATCCTGGCGGACGCCGAGGCCGACCCCACGGCCGCCGCCCGCGACATCCGCGAGCTGGTCAAACCGTTCACTCCGCCCGGTCACCCCGCGCGGGAAGCGCTGACTCCGTCCGGGGTGCGCTTCCAGCCCTCGGCGGTAGCGCCCTCCGATTCCGCCCAACTGCTCGCGCTGCTACGGACGTTACGCACGGAATCCCAGTCGCTGGGTCTGGGTACGGAGGCGGCACCGGACACCGACCCCGGCGAGGCGCCGGCGGACGCCGGCCCCGGCGAGACGGCACCGGACGCCGAGGAGGATGCCGCCCCCTACCGACCGGACGCCGACCCGGGCACGACGGGGCCGGACGCCTCTCCCCGCCCCGCAGCACCGGACGCCGAAGAGGACGCCGCCCCGTACCGCCCGGACGCCGACGACGCCTGGCTGCTGGCCGAGCCCGCCGTTCCCGCCGTGTCCGTGGACCTCGCCGCGGACCGGGCCCGCGATCTCATCCTGCTGACCGACGAGCACGAGGTGGAGTGGATCCCCGCGTTTCAGATCGATCTGGATTCCGGGGTGCCTTACCCGGTCGTCGTCGAGATCAACCGGCTGCTGTCGGCCGACGCGGATCCCTGGGGTGCGGCCGACTGGTGGCTGGGATCCAACGTATGGCTCGACGCCGCCCCCGCGAGACTGCTGGGCACCGGAGCGGACGGCGCCCTGTTGTCCGCCGCACGGGCCGAGATCCCGGATTGGTGAGCACGTGCCTGACCAGATGATTCCCGCCCCCACGGTCCGGGCGAAACCGCACCGGCACGTCCTGCCGGCCGGCACCGAACTGTGGCGTGTGCATGCCGCGCGATGGGGCGGCACCGAGTTCAAGGCCGTACCGGCGGACCTGCACTGGGGCGGCGGACGGTTCTGCGACATCCGGGACGGGCTGAGTGCCGCTCCGGTCCCCTACCTGTACGCCGCTCTGTCACCGCTCACCGCGGTGTGCGAGACGCTCGCCCGTGATCTGCGCGTGTCGTCCGACGGGCGGCGGCGGATCACCCAGCCGCGGGTGCGCGACACGCTGCTGTCCAAGGTCGTCGCGGCCGTCGACCTGCCGCTGGTCGACCTGACGGACAACCCCAAACTGGCGGCGGTCCATCAGGACAACTGGCTCGTCCAGTCCTCGGCTCCGGCCTATCCGCGTACACGCCGCTGGGGTTCCTGGATCCGCAGCCAGGCACCCTGGGCCGTGGGCTTCCGCTGGCCGTCCCGCCAGGACCTCGGCCCCGGACCGGCCGATGTCTGTGTTCTGTACGCGAACGAGGGCGTCCACGACCTGCTCAAGCCGTCGACGGAGGACCCGCTGGAGCTCAACACCCCTGCGGGCCGCGACTACTTGAACGACCTCCTGGGGCCGGTGCGCATCCGTGTCGAACATCCCCGCGTCCGCAGATGACCGCCTTGCGGCGCGCCCGCGCGGAGCGCCGGCACACGGGCGTCAGCCCTCGCTCCCGTCCGCTTCCCCGTCCTCGGCGCTCTCCGGCCGCAGCATCGGGTGGGCGACGCCCGGGAAGACCCGGGCCCGTACGACCGGCTCCGCGGACCCGCCCTGGACGACCGTCTCGGCGACGCCCCACGGCCGGCCGGGCAGGACCACGGTCAGGATGTACGAGGACGAGCAGCCCACGCAGTCGTAGCGGTCCGCCCAGGTCTCCACGTCCGTGACACTCCCGGGGTAGCGCGCCACGTGCCGGTGGAGCGCGTGGCACCGCTCGCACCGTTCGCCGGGCTCGCACGTACCACCACAGGGGCACGGCACGTCGAATGAGTCGGCGGGATGCCAGCGCTGGGTGAGTACGGCCTCACGCGTGGCGCCCATGTCCTTCATCGCCTTCAGATTGCGGGCGGCGACGTTGTACGACTCGCCGGTCGCGGCCATCCGGTCCCGGATGACGTCCTTGCGTCCGCGGTTCGTCGTCATCTGTTCCTCCTGGGGGTGTCACGCAGCCCGCCGGGAGCACACGAGATCGATATGTCACACGGTACCGGTCACCCCGGGCAAGCCACGACACCCGGCCACGACTCCCGGCCACGACTCCCGGCCACGGCGTCCCTGGCCGCCCGCGACCCCGGAGGGCGTCCCTACGACCGTCGCACCCGGGCCGTCAGTCTGCTGCCGAGCCGCCGGCCGAAGCCGCCCGGCCGGCTCCACGCCCGGAATGCCTCCGCCGTGCGGCTGCTGCCGGCCCGCGCGGCGGCCTCCTCCACCGCCGCAGCCTCGCCGGTGGACAGGCCGCGCACCACCGGCCGCAACACCTCTTCCAGCAGCGCCGTCCGCGTCTCGCTCCACGCCGGGCCCGCGTGCGGGTGCGACGTCCAGACGGTGAAGCAGTCGGCCGCATAGGCGGGTTCGGCCCGCAGCCGGGTCAGGACGGCCTCGTGGCGCGCGGCCCTGCCGTAGGCCGTGATCAGGTCCGCGTCGTCGCTGTGGACGAACGCGTACAGCTCCGCCTCGGGCCGGTCCGGGGCGAGCAGCCGCCCGGCCAGGACGCCGAACGCCTGGTCGCGTATGCCAGGCTCCACCGGTTCCGCCCCGGCGCACAGCTTCCGGGCCCGTTCCGCCCAGCCGGGTTCCGCCGCCCCCGACCGCAGCTCCCGCGCGAACTCCAGGAGCAGAAGCGCGCCGCGCGCCCGCGCGCCGATCTCCTGCGGGAAGCCGCGCAGCAGGTCATGGGCGAGTTCGGGGGCGTCCTCGTCGTCCGCGGGGGCGCCGAGCGCCGCCGCGAGGAGAGCGGACCAGGTACCGGCCGTGCGGTGCGCGTCCGAGGTGGTCCCGCTCAGCAGCAGCCGGGCCTCGCCCGCGGTGGGCGTGTCCTCGCCCCAGATCAGCCCCAGCCCGGTCCGCAGCACCAGTGGTTCGGTGAAAGGTGACATACCACCGGCGCGGAGCACCGTGTTCAGCACGCTCACCCGGTCGCCGCCGCCCGCCCTGGCGTCCGGCGCTGCCGCACACATGCGCAGATGCGGCAGCGCCTGCGCTCCGGTGAACGGCAGGGCGACGCCGGTCAGCAGCCGCTCCGTGCCCGCCGGATCGTGCGGGGCGATCCGGTCCAGCTCGCCCAGCAGCGCGGTACGGACATCGAACTGCTCGTCCAGGAGGTCGAGCAGCACCGGCGCGCAGTCGGCCGCCCCTTCGTCCAGCAGCGACCGGGCCATCCGGCGTACGACATCGGGGAGCAGGTCCGTGCAGTCCACATCGAGCAGCCGCGCGATCCGGAGCAATTGCACGGCGCGCGCCACACCACGGCCGGGCGCGGCGGAGGCCCCGGACGCGGCCGACGCGACGGACGTGGCGGACCCACCGGTGGCGAGTTCGGTACGCAGGTCGTCGCCCAGGGCCGTGACGAGCGCGGCGGCGGCACGTTCCCCGTCCGGTCCGGCGAAGGCCGAGCGCGCGGGCGGTTCGAGCGTGACATCGCCACCGCGTACCGCCTCCGTCACCAGCAGAGCCGCGAGCGACGCGGTCGCCGCGGCTGGGGAGCGTCCCTCCAGGGCAGTCAACAGTCTTGCTACAGAGGAGAGTTCAGCGGTCGTGCGGTCGATGCCGGGAGCGGTCAGCGCGTCGGTCAGCAGCCGCGTCCGCTCCTCGTCCAGCGCGTACGGCCGCTGGGCGGCCCAGTCGGCAGCCGCCGCACGCTCGTCGGGACCGAGCGTGATGCCGGCGCACAGTGCCGTGACCGCGAGCGGTCCGGCGGCGAAGGGTTCGCCGGGCAGCTCCGTCGCCGTCCGGAACAACTCCGGGGACCGGCCCCGCCAGATCCGGGCGCAGGTCTCGGCCCAGACGTCGCCCACCGGCCCCTCCGGGCGCGGCCCGGTGCAGTTGTGCACCCGCAGCCCGCTGTCGGGGCCGGCCGGGCCGGGCGCATCGTCCGGCAGCACCCCGACGACCTGGTGCGGGGACCGCTCCGGACGGCGGGTGTACGTCGTGAAGGTCAGCCGTTGCGCGTTCTCCGGCGGGAGCACGGCTCCGGCCAGGGCGATCCATCGGGCCACATCGGCACCCTGCCGCTCCACGAGCACGACACGCGCCGACGACGGTTCCTCGCTCACCCGGTGCAGGTCGGCGAAGACCGCCGCCAGCCAGGGGCTCCGGGACACCGCGAAGTCGTTGAGCGCCTCCGGCCCGGAGGCGGCGGAGGCGGGCAGGGAGGCCAGTCGGCCGGGCACGCCGCCGTCCGGTGGGGTGGACGCCCAGTTCGGCGACCGCCAGGCCGTGATCGGCAATGCGTCGCCCGGCAGCCGTTCACCGGCCGGGAGATGCACCGCGTGCGCGTGGAAGCGGCCCGCGCCGGGCCCGCCGAGCGCCACCGTACGGCTCAGCAGATGACTGCCGTCGGACAGCGCGCTGAAACTGAACGCCTCGGGAAATGACCGGAGTTCGGTGCTGGTGGGATGGTACGGGGCCCCGGCCGGCGGCTCGTATCCGAGGAGTTGCTCGGCCTCGGCCAGCACCGGCGTGGGTATACCGGCGCTGACTGCCGTGAACTGTGCGCCGGACCCGTCGCCGTTCCCGCCCCCGCCCCCGCCCCCGCCTTCGTTCCCGTCCCCGCCCCCGTCGTCGCCCGCAGAGGCAGAGGTGTAGTGCAACTGCGCGAGGCTCATGCGTAGGCCCTCTTCGTCCTTGCCGCGAACGTCCCCGTACGGTCAGCACGCTCGCTCCGACGGCCGTCCGTCGAGGGCAGGCCGTCCGGGCGCAGCGACGACCCCGGCGGGGAGCGGTCCGCAATCGCGGGAGCGACGCTATCAAGGCACGCCACCCCCGCACGCACCCTGCCGCAAGGTCACTTGTGCAACCGCGGCCCAGGCGCTCGGCCCAACAGGGCGGTACGCAGGGCCTGTACGCCCGGAGCCGTCGGAATTGAGGCATCGAGCCGGCCCCTGCCGACGCAGGACGCCGCATCGACGTCCACCGGGGTGCCGGTCATTGGTCTGCCCTGCCTCACCCCGCCCGGCGGCGCCCCGCCCGGAGTGCGGGAAGGGTGCTGGGGCCCGGCGCGCCCCCATCACTCCAATGGCCTAAGCACCACTGGCCCATTCGGTCGTTGAGCGTCTTCGGATTGATGAATCCCCCATGGGCGCTGCAATCCGGGCCCAAGGGTCGCTCTGCGTAGAGGAGTTACTCGGATGAATCTCAAGACTCTCTCCGCGGTCGCTGCCGTCCTGGCCCTCGCCGGTCTCGCCGGTGCCTCCACGGCCAACGCGGTGCCCAGTACGGTCTCCGGCGACGGCGGCAACCGCATCGGCACGCTGCGCGCCAACGGTGAGGCGTTCGTGAAGGAGGGCGGCCTCAGCGCCACCTGGGTCAAGGAGCACGACAACGTCAAGCAGGTCGTCCTCTCCGGCAACCGCATCGGCGTCCTCACGGGTGACGGCACCGCCTGGGTGAAGGAGGGCGGTCTCAGTGCGACCTGGGTTCGTGAGTCCGACGACGTCAAGCAGATCGCGCTCTCCGGCAACCGCATCGGCGTCCTGAAGGACAACGGTGACGCGTTCGTGAAGGAGGGCGGCCTCAGTGCCACCTGGGTCAAGGAGCACGACAAGGTCAAGGAGCTTGAGCTGTCGGGCAAGCGCATCGGTGTCGTCACGGGCAACGGTGACGCGTACGTGAAGGAGGGCGGTCTCAGCGCCACCTGGGTCAAGGAGTCCGGCGACGTCATCGGCATCGACCTGGCGGGCAACCGCATCGGCGTTCTCACGGGCGACGGCGTCGCCTGGGTGAAGGAGGGCGGCCTCAGCGCCACCTGGGTCAAGGAGCACGACAACGTCATCCAGCTCGAACTCTCGGGCAACCGCATCGGCGTCCTCACGGACCACGGGGACGCGTACGTGAAGGAGGGCGGTCTCAGCACCTCGTGGGTGCACGAGTACGAGCACGCCATCCAGATCGCCCTGTCGGGCAAGCGCATCGGCGTCCTCAAGGGCGACGGCGACGCCCGGGTCAAGGAGGGCGGCCTGAGCGCGACGTGGGTCCTGGAGGCCACCAACGTCACCGAGCTGGCGCTGTCCTGACTCCTGGTCCCTGAGCCTGGTACCTGACGCCTGACCGCTGACACCCGCCGCGCCGCGCAACGGACTTGATCCGGTGCGCGGCGCGGTGTCGTGCCGAGCGAGGAACCATACGCATTGGCATGGCGTCGTCAAGTGTGAAGACGCTTGCGAAGGGGGAGCCATGAGCGGGTCGGGAAGCGCGGGGGTCGCGCCGGGAGTCTTACGCCGCCACTGGAAGAAGGCAGTGCTTGCCGTTGTCGTGATCCTGGCGGTGCTGGCAGGGGCGCTGAGCCTGCTGGGCGTCTGGGATTCCGACGAGCCGGGCGCGGAACAGAACCGGGAGCCCTTCACCCAGGCGCTGCGCAGCCTGGCGGAGGCCCGGGGGCTGCGCTACAAGGACACCGCGATGGCCGGCATCACCCAACGGGAGATCACGGTCACCCGGTCCGGCGCGCTGTTCGGGGCCACGGGCGACGGCGTGAAGGACTTGGACCAGGATGTGCTCAGGATCGGCGGCAAGACCTATTCCCGCTGGAAGAAGGCCCGGGACTACGAGACACCGGAAGGAAAGCGGAAGGACCCGGACGCCCCGGGCCGGTGGACCATCGGGACCCCGGGCGAGTCGTACGTCCTCGACCCGGTTCTGGCCCAGTTCCTGCCTCCGACGGAGTTGGCGTTCAAGCTCTGGGACGCACTCGACGAACTGAAGACCCTGCCCGATCCGGACGACCCGGATCTGCGGCCGCTGACCGTGGACGGCGTACCCGCCCTACGGGCCGACACCTCGGCAGGCAGCCTCGTCGTCGCCAGGAACAAGCCCTACCGCGTCCTGCGCCTGGAGCCCTACGACCTGTCCGGCCGGATCAAGGATCAGCTCAAGCAGCTGCAGAAGGGCGCGGAGCCGTCCGTGCCGCCGCAGGTGACCAGGGGCCCGTTGAAGGACGGCGACTCCGAGGGGATGAGCCTGTCCCCGGTCTCCAGGGATCAGGCGGAGGCGATGTACGACACCCTGGAGGGCTACACCGAGCGGCTGGACGCCGCCGTGGACGACGGCGTCGACTTCACCCTCGACGGATCCGGCGATCTGAAGTGCGGGAACAGCGGCTGCTCCGTACGTCAGAAGTTCACCGGCAAGCTGAGCACCGAGGCCAGGACCCGCATCACCGGCGGCAACGTCACCGCGATGCTGAGCGCGACCGTCACCATAGACGGGCAGTACGCCGGCCGGTGCACCAGCCGACGCGACAACATTCCCTTCAGCGGCAGCACCCTGTCCGGTGCCCTGTCCTGTTCCGCCCCGGAGGCCGGCCCCGTCTTCGCCCAGGTCGACGCGGAGTACAAGGCCCGAGCCGAACGGCAGGCCAGGGCCTCCGGCGGGCGGGTGACGGTCCGCTTCTACTCGCGGGCCAGCACCCTCATCGATGCCACGGCCCTCGCCGTGGGCGAGGCGGACCGGCTCACCGAAGACGTGCGGCAGGAGCGCCGCGGAAAATGCTCGACCGGTCAGAGCTCCGGCGCTCAGCCCTCCGCCCAGCTCTCCGACAGCCGCCACCCGGTCGGGCTGACGGACCTCGTTGCTCGGTCCGGCGCGTCGGACAACGCCTCCGACCGTCCGCAGGGGGAGGTGCTCCCTGCCTCCGTCACCGTCCCGGGCCCCGCCGCAGGCGACCACCGCGGCCGGAGCGTGCCTGCCTCCTCCATGTCGACGGGGGTCGTACCGGCTCGCGTCGACAACGCCAACTGCAACCCGATCACACGCGCGCAGTCCGACGACATCGCCCGGTACCTGGGTTACACGAAGACCAACAAGAAGTCCGCCGGTGGTGCCCCCATCTGGGAGAACAAGAAGGCAGCGGCGGGGCAGCCCCGTTACATCACCTGGGACAGAAATGGGCACAAGGGAGGAATCTTCAAGGGGGCCGGCTTCCGTGATCCCTTCCAGTCGACCAAGGACTCGGCCCGGGACGGAACCTATGATCTGGATGTCTCACCGAGCGGAGACATCATCGGCCTCAAACGGGTAGCGAAATGATCAACGAGCTCATTGTGAGTCCTCGTGACGAAGGCGTACGAGTCGATCTCGACGATGCGGAGGGCTGGAGCGCCTACGCCACCGACCTGCGGCGTGTGCTCGGCGCGGTGATGGCCGCAACCGGCGTCGACGGCCTGGAAGTCGGCGAACTGCTGGTGAGCCGGCCGCTGCCCGAAAGGTACGTGGGGCTGCGCAACGGGTCGGAGGTGAACCGGGCGGAGGCCGTGGACCTTGTCGTGGGGATGGCGGCCGGGCGCGGGCCCTACTGCCGGCTCACCGGTGCGGGACGGCTCCGTATCGAGTCGGGATGGGACGGGTCCGTACACCTCTACGTGCCGCCCGGGGCGGCCGGCGGCCTGACAGATCTCGGGACCGGTGCCGCCGTGCTCGAACGGCGCGTGGTGGCACCGGAACCCGCGGACGAGCAGGCCATCGTCGAGGCAGCCGCGGACGACGAATTCTGGGCAGCGGTGCGGCAGTCCGACGGAGAGATGACCCTGTTGTGCGAGCGTTGGGCGTACGGGTCCCATGGTTGCCGATGGTTCTGGGTGACTTCGGAGAACGCGGCGGACATCGCCGGTACCGTCCGGCCCCGGTCCCTCCTGTGCGTCGCTGTCGATCCGGACCTGCGGCTCGACCCCGGTCTGCTGGATGACGACTTCACGGCCTTCACCTCGCCGTTGGTACCCGGGGAGCTGGCCCACCGGACTTTTCCCGGGGGCGCCGATGATCTCGCCGAAGTGACCGACGAGGGTTTCTCCCTCATGCTCAGGGACTCGGTGATGGCAGATCGGTGTGCCGTGGTGCCGGACCCCGACGGAACGGTACGAGGCCGGTGGGAGGCGTTCGGGGACAGGGACGGGGACGGGGACAGGGACAGGGACAGGGGCGGGGACAGCCCTTAGGCCCCGGAACGACGGGTACGTCCAGCTGATCCGGACCGATGCCGGTCCCGTCCACGAGATCCCCCGACCGCCCCGGAAGAAGCGGGCCGGTCGGGGGAGCGCCACCGGTCACGAGCGGGCCGGTCGGTAACCGCCACCGGTCACGAGTGGGTGGTGGCCTCCCGGGTCGAGACGGTGACGTGCTGGACGCGCATCGGGTGGCCGGGCTCCGTGGCGGGGCCGGCGGTGGCGCCGTCGGCGGTCGGGAGCATGCCGCCCATGGCCACGTTCAGGATCAGGAACAGCCCGTGGTGCACCGCCCGGTCCCAGGTCCGGGCATCCATCTGCGCGGCCTTCACCCGGTGGTACTCACGCCCGTCCAGATACCACCGCACTTCCTCGGCACCGGCCTTGAGGTCGACCTCGACCGCGTAGGAGTGGAACGCGGTACGGCAGCCGGAGCACCGCTGCGGTCCCGAGGTGAGGCCCACGGGCTCTTCGCAGGGCCCGCCCCCGAGGATGCCGCAGTGCATGCTGCCGAAGAAGGTGTCCCGTCCGTTGACGGACTCCATCACATCGAGTTCACCGACGGACGGCCACCCCGTGTATCCGTCGCGCAGCTTTCCGCCCAGGGTCCAGAAAGCCGGCCAATAGCCCGCCGCCGCAGGGCCGGTGACATCCGGCAGCGCGATCGACGCCTCGATCCGCATCACCCCTCCGGGAGGCGGGGCGAAGTCCGCCCGCCGGGACTCGATCCGGCCCGAGTACCACGTCCCGTTCCTGAGCGTGGGGACGATCTCCAGTGAACCCTTCCCGTCCAGCCGTACGTTGTCGGTCGAGTCCGTCATGGTCTCGATCTCCCCGGTGCCCCACTGTGGCGCCGGGCAGCCCGGATAGCAGGTGCCGATGTCGTACTTCCAGCGTGCGGCGGACGGGCGGCTGCCCGCCGGGCCGTCGAAGTCGTCGTGCATGACCCGGGTCCAGCCGCCCGCCCCCTCCTGGGTGGTGCGGCCGGACAGTGCCCCGGTGTCCGAGAGGAGGCGTTCCAGCCGGGGCGTCAGGACCACGGCCGCGACGTTCGTGAGATGGGCGTCGTCCCGGTACAGCAGGATCCGGTCCAGCACCGCCGGGCAGGTCGTACCCTTCGCCGGGCACAGGACCGAGTTCACCGAGACGGCGTGTACTCCCGGCACCTGTCCGGCGGCGATGCGGCGCGCGAGCGGATCGGGCCACCGGGCCGAGTCGCGGTCGAAGGCGCAGGCTCCCGGGTCCTCGGTGTGACCGGAGACGCAGGCCGGGATGTCGGTCCCCGGCACCGGGGTGTCCTCCAGGTACACGATCGGAACCCCCGGCGCACGCAGCGCCTTCAGTGTCTTCTCCCAGCCCCGGAGGAGGAGTTGCTGGTCATCGGTGTAGCGGTTGAGGGAGGCGATCACGATCAGGCGGGGCTTGGGCCCCTCCCGCAGCCGGGCCAGAGCATCCGCCCGCCAGGTGTCGCACTCGTGATAGGTGCGGCCCAACTGCGGGTTGGTGACGCGCAGTTCCGGCAGGGGACAGCCCTGCTTCACCAACTCCTGCAAAGCCCAGCCGCGTTCGGCCGCCAGGGCGAGCATCGGGGAGAACCACTGTCCGGCGTGCGAGTCGCCGAGCAGAACGATCCGGTCCGGGCTGTCGGCCGCCCCGAACAGGCAGGGCGGGCTGCTGGTGGCCTGCGGCGCCACCTCGCACGCGCCGTCCGGCGGGAAGTCCTTGCGCGCCTGCGCGGGACCGGGCACCACGGGGCCGCCCTTGAGCGGCGTACCGTTCCGTGTCAGCAGCGACGGGCCTTCGGCCGCGCCCGGCGGCAGGCCCTTCACGTCAACCGGTGTGGATGCGCCCAGCAGTTGCAGGGCCGTGGTGCCCATCACCAGAGCCAGGACGACGGGGATGACGACGGCCGAGACGCCCACGGACAGGCCGCGCCGGGGCAGCTCGGAGACGGTTCTGCTGTGGCGCAGCGGCTGTTCGACCCAGCGCATGGTGGCCAGCGCGGGCAGTACGGCCGCCAGCGTCAGCGCCGCCTTCGCCGGCCAGCCGAGGGTTCCCAGACGCGCCTCGGCGAGTACGAGTACGGGCCAGTGCCACAGGTACAGGGTGTAGGAGAGCCGTCCGAGCGCCCGTGGGCCCCGGCCCGCCAGCAGCCGGCCGACTCCGTACGCGTCCGGGACCGCCGCCCCGGCCCCCCTGGACCGGTCGGGTATCCCGGCCAGGATGACCGCTGCCGTGGCCAGGGTCGGAACGAGTGCCGCCCATCCGGGGTACGGGGTCGACGCGTCGTACCATGTCATGCACCACAGAAGGGCCGCCGCCGCGGACCACCCGCACAGCAGGCGCAGCGGGCGGGGCCCGCGCAGCAGGTGCCAGGGGAGCAGCGCCAGCAGTGCTCCGATGCCGAACTGCCATATCCGCGAGGGCGTTCCGAGGTAGGCCAGCGACACGGAGTCACTCGTCCAGCGCAGCGACAGGGCGAAGGTGCCGAGCGTCAGCAGCACGGTGACGGCGGTCACCGCGGACCGCACGGCGAGGCCCCGGCGTACCGACCCGGCGGCGGCGAACGCGAAGAGGGCCAGCAGCGGGGCCCAGAACAGATAGAACTGCTCCTCCACCGCCAGGGACCAGAAGTGCAGCAGGGGGCTCTGGTCGTGCCCGGCGGCCAGGTAGTCGGTCTGCTGCTGCACGAAACGCCAGTTGGCGGTGGACAGCGCGGCCGCCACCACGTCGTACTCCAGATCCGTGCGGCGCAGTGGGACGGTGAGCCAGGCCCCGGCCAGCGCGACCGCACCGAGGACCACGGCGGCTGAGGGCAGCAGCCGCCGGGCCCGGCGGGAGAAGAACTCGCCCAGCCGGATGCGCCCGGTGGTGACGGCTTCACGCACCAGGAGTCCGGTGATCAGATAGCCGGAGATGACGAAGAAGGCATCCACTCCGACGAATCCGCCGGTGAGGCCGGGTACGGCCGCGTGGAAGGCGAGTACCCCGAGGACCGCGACCGCGCGCAGTCCCTCGATGTCGGGGCGGAATCCGGCCCGGCGCGAACCGGGCCCGGACGTACTGCGGTCGGGCCTGTGCGGGCCCGGGGGCCCGGAGCCGTCGGACGGTGGTCCGGGGGGTGCGGTGCTCCTGCGGCGGAGGCCGGGAGCCACGGTGGTGGACATCGGTGTGACGGCCTTTCAGCTCAGCCAGGGCAGCATCGGGTTGACCCAGCCGGACGCGAGGAGAGCGGTGAGCAGGAGGGTGGTCGTGGCGGCCAGCGCTTCGGGCCAGCGCCTGGGCAGCATGGAGCGTCCGGTCGGCCGCGGGGCCCGCGCGGGCCTGCGGGTTGTCGCTCCGGCGGGGCGCAGTTCGGCCAACAGGTCACGTATCAGCGGCACGTTGATCTGGAACTGCACCAGCAGATAGAGACCCAGACCCCAGTTGGGCTCCCAGCCGTTGCGGACCACGGCCAGGGCGAGCCCGGCGGCCGCCGCACCGGTGGAGCAGCAGAGCCAGGCGAGGGAGACGAACACGACCCGGCGGGCCATTCCTCCCGCGGCCCCTCGTGCGGCTCCGGCTCCGGCTCCCGATCGGGCTCCGGAACCGGCCCCGCCCCCGTTCTCGGCTCCGGTCGGCACCCAGGCCGCACTGCGGCCGCGCAAGGTGTGCAGGAAGGCGGCCCCGGCGGCGACGCTCGTCAGGACGTTGGCCCGGATCACCTCGACCCGCCAGCGGGTCCGGCTCACCCGTGGCAGCAGGACGTGCCAGAGCCAGAGTGGGGCGAGCAGCGGCAGTACGTGCCAGGGGCGGACGTCGTCCGGGAACCAGAACATCATCACCAGCGGCGGCAGCGGCGCGGCGAACGTGTTCACCACCGTTGTCAGGTAGCCGACGATGCCCTCGTAGAAGCACAGCCGCATCCGCCAGGGCGCTCCCATGCGCTTGAGGACGGGTGTCCCCAGCAGATGCAGATTGCCCATCGCCCAGCGGTACTGCTGGTTGACGAAGGAGGCCAGGTTGTCCGGCGAGGTGCCCTTGGCCACCAGAACCGGGACGTAGAGGGTGCGGAAGCCCTGCTCGTGGAGCGCGAGTCCGGTGTACAGGTCCTCGCTGTGGTCGAGCCTGGCGAAGCCGCCGGCCAGGTCGATGGCACTGCGCCGGTAGACCGCGTTGCTGCCACAGCAGATCGCGGCGTCGCTCGCGTCCCGCGACGGCTGGATCCAGCGGAAGAACCACTCCTGGGCCGATCCGGCGGCGCGCTGGATCCAGCTCATCGTCTCGTCGGTGTCGAAGCACTGGGGACTCTGCACGATGCCGACGCCCGGATCCGCGAGATACGGCACCAGATGGCGCAGGAAGTCCGGCCTGGGCGCGAAGTCGGCGTCCAGGATGGCGATGTACTCCGCGCTGCTCAGGGTGAGCGCGTGGTTGAGGTTGCCCGCCTTCTTGAGGTGTCCCCGGTCGGGCCGGACGACGTACCGGTAGCCGTACGCCGCCGCCAGCTCGGCGACCTCGGCGCGATCGGCGTCGTCCAGCACCCACACGGACAGCGCGTCGCCCGGCCAGTCGACTGCCGAGACCGCTCGGTAGGCGTTGTCCAGAACGGTGAGCGGCTCACCGCAGGTCGGCAAGTACAGGTCGACGGTGGGGAGTTCGCCGGGGTTCCAGGCGTGGATGAGTACCTCGTGCGAACGCCTGGTCAGCCTGCGCTGGCGCAGGCTGTTGACCGAGGAGAGCGTGAGGGCCACGAGGTTCAGTGCGAGCACCGCGAGGAAGGCCCACAGGGCCGGGGTGCGCAGGGCGAAGGTGAGCATGGTCGCCGCCGTGAAGACGAAGGCGAGCGAGCTGCTGATCAGTACCCAGCGGCGCTGGGGTCCGAAGTACCAGTAGAGCTCGTGGTCGGACGGAGGCTGAGGTAAGTGATGCGTCGTCATAAGACCCCCATAGCTGTGCATGTGGCGGCATCAGGTGACCCACTCTACCGTCAAAGGTATAGACCATTCGTCAAGGGAGTGTTAAACGAGACGTCGGGTCGACACGTCGGCAACTGGTCCAGACCTATTCGATCGGTTGCGTCCATGTCGTACGGGAATCAGCAGGTCACGCGGGGGTTAACAGTGATCCAATTCCCGGACCGTGTCGATTTGTCAGGTCCAGGTCGACGCCCGCTCTCGGCAGCCGGTCCGGTCCCGGGATTACCGGCCGGCGTCGCGCCGGGAAGCCCCCGTATCGGCGGAACCCGTCCCCGGTGTCCCCGACTCCACCGCCGGCGGGCGGGAGCCACGGGTCCGCGTACGCCCCTCCGCGCGCCGCAGCAGGACGATCGCCGGCGCCGCCGCGGCGAGCGCGACCAGTGCCCCGACGGCACCGACCTCGCCGATCGCCGCCGTGTACTCCCGCCGCGTGGGCGCGGAGAGGCTGATGAACAGTCCACCGCACACCGCCGTACCCAGCGCCAGACCCACCTGGCGGGCGGTGTTGGCCACGGCCGCCGCCGCACCCGCCTGGGCCGGGTAGGCGTCCCGCATCGCCGCGGACGGAAGCACGGGCGACACCATTCCCGCACCGATCCCGGTCAGTACCAGCGACGGTACGAGCGCCGACGGTTCGTAGACGGCGCCGAGCAGGGCGAGACCCGCGCAACCCGCGGCGCAGAGCGCGGTGCCGACACCCAGCGGTACCCACAGCGGTACGCGCTGGAGCACGGCCCCGCACGCGGCGGAGACGACGAAGAAGACCGCGGGCTGGAGCGCCAGCAGCAGCGAGGTGTCGACCGCGTCGAGGCCCGCGCCGTCCTGGAACCACGACGACATCACCGTGAGCGGCCCGAACGCGGCGAAGTAGTAGCCGAACGCCACCGCGACCACGGCCAGGAACCTGGGGTGCCGGAACAGTGCCGGGTCGATGACGGGGTCCGGGGTCCGGCGCTCACGTACGACGCAGGCGAGGATCCCTGCCACCGCGACGACCGCGGCGGCGGCCGGCCCGGCCCCTGCGCCGTGCTCACCGAAGAGGAGCGAGGCGACGACCAGGGCGGCGATGCCCACGCTCAACAGGAACGAACCCGCGACGTCCATGCGGCGGACCCCGCGCTCCGGATCACGGGGCAGGAACACGACCGCGAGCACCAGACCGGCCGCCCCTGCCGGAACGGCGAGCAGAAAGATCCAGCGCCAGCCCAGCGCTTCGGCGAGCAGCCCGCCGCAGACATTGCCGACGGCCGCGGCCAGCCCGGCCACGGCGCCCCAGGCGGCAAAGGCCCTGTGCTGTTCCCGGCCGCTGTAGGACGCCCTGATGAGCGGCAGTGTGGTTGCGAACATGGCCGCGCCGCCGATGCCCTGCGCACCCCGGAAGGCGATGAGTTCCCGCACGCCGGGCGCGAGCCCGCAGGCCAGGGAGGAGAGCGTGAACAGGGTGAAGCCGGCCAGGAAGACCTTGCGCCGGCCGACGGCGTCGCCCACGGCGCCGCAGGCGATGAGGAGCGCCGCGAGCGCGAGTGTGTAGAGGTCGACCACCCACTGCAGGGCTGCGAAATCGGTGTGCAGATCGGTGGCGATCGCGGGAATGGCGACGGTCACGACGGTGGCGTACGCGAGGAGAAGAAAGGTGGCGATGCAGGCGACGAGCAGAGGAGCGAAGTTGCGGAATTTCACGGACCCATTCCTTCGGGCGGCCGGTCGGGGGAGGCGACATCACCCGTGCCGAAGCGACATCACGCGAGGCGGGCAGTGATATGTCACATGAGGCGAGTGGTTGTACGTCACGCGAGGCGGGTGGTGGTATGTCACATGAGGTGGGCGGGCGGTCGTATGTCGCACGAGGTGGGCGGTCATATGTCACATGAGGCGAGCGGCCGTGCGTCACATGAGGCGAGCGGCCGTGCGTCACGTGAGGCGGGCGGTGGTATGTCACATGGGGCGGGCGGCCGTGCGTCACGCGAGGCGGGCAGGCGTCCCGAGCGGCTGGTCGTGTTCGTCGAGACGCCGGTTGTATTCGTCGAGATAGGCGATGGCGAGCCGGCCCGTCACCGGGTTCCGGTAGGTCTCGCACTCGACCTCGTACACCTCGCGGACGAGTTCGCGCGTGAGAACCTCGTGGGGCGGCCCATGGGTCACCACGGCGCCTTCCTTGAGCATGTACAACTCGTCGCAGTAGCCGGCCGCCATCGACAGGTCGTGCAGCGCGGCGAGCACGCCGATGCCGAGTTCCTTGACGATCGAGAAGATCTGCAACTGGTATTTGATGTCGAGGTGGTTGGTGGGCTCGTCCAGGATGAGAAAGGAGGGTTCCTGGGCCAGAGCCCGCGCGAGCACCACGCGTTGCTTCTCACCTCCGGACAGGCTGCGGAAGCTCCGTTCCGCGTACTCGCCCATGTGCACCCGGTGCAGCGCGCGCCGGACGATCTGCCGGTCCGTGCACGGCAGCGGTGCGCGCGGCATGCGTACAGCCGGCGAGCAGGAGCACCGCGCCGGTGGCGAGGGCCGCGCGGGTGCGCATCCGATTCCGGGGCATCCGGGGTATCCGGAGCGTCGGGTGGGCCGGGGGCGGGGAGACGTTCACGATGTCCTTTCGGGGAAGGCGTGGCGTTCGGGCCACCCGGCCATCCTCGGAAGGAACGTCGCGGAACATGTACGGAGAGCGTTGCCGGGAAATGTGGAGCGAACGCTCTCCCGGGGATCAGGAGTGGGCCCCCCGGACTCCGGCCGGAGTCCGTGCGGCCCGGTACCGCCGGGGCGTCTGCCCGTAGCGCTTCTTGAACGCGTAGCAGAAGTTGCTCGGACTGGAGTAGCCGCTGCGGAGCGCGACGGCGGCGACGCTGAGATCGGTCTCCACCAGCAGCATCGAGGCGCGGCGCAGACATTCGTTGCGGTGATGGCTGAAGACGGTGTCGCCGTAGAGCTGTTTGAATCCGTGGTTGAGCCGCTTGGGAGACAGGCCGAGGGCGCGCGCGAGTGATTCCCCCGTGTGCTGCTCGTGGAGGTTCTCCATCAGCATCTGCGGAACCCGTCGGATCCGCTCGATCTCGTACTCCGCCATGGGCGGTTGAGCCGGGCCGCGTGGGGAATCCGCGCCCGCGACGATCCGGGCGAGGATCTCCATGACCTTCGATTCGAGATACAGCACCCGGAACCGGGCCGGCAGCGCACAGGTGAACAAGTCGGCGAAGGCGGCGGCGAGTTCGGGCGGTGCCTGCCTCCCGAGATAGTGCGCGTCGCGCAGTTCGGCCGACATCTCCTCGACGCTCTCCTCCCATGCCGCCGCCCCCAGGCTCCCGAAGAACACGGTGGTGGCCTCCCGCCGGGCCGCGATCGACACCCCCCGGTAGCGCTGGCCCGCCGGACGGACGAGCCGCCCCGCAGAAGCCCGCGAATGCGAGATCGACAGTTCGTTGGCCCCGAAGACCGTCGCCCCGGTCGTCCGCTCCTCCAGACGCATCAGCCCGTCGAGGCAGTACTCCAACTCGAAGTAGTCGCTGGTGAGATCGAAGTAGAGGACCAGCTCGTCGTGGAACGTCAGGTCGTACAGCGTGAGGGTGACGCCATGAAGCAGCTCATGAACGGTGATGCTCCCGGACCCGGTCCCCGCATGCAGGTCATACACCCGGGTCCCCTCCGTACCGCCCGCGCGACAGCTCCCGATCGCCGCGTAGAAATCCCGGTACTGCCGTCCGAGATCCGCGTACCCACGCGCGGACGTGAGCGAGAAGCGCCTGGCCACACCGCCTCCAGAGACGAAGAATCAACCACCGTAATGCAACTTAGGGTAACCTAAGTTGCTTTGTGGGGGTGCGGTGCGCGTCCACCGGATGGACCAAGCCGTACCCCCGTGACGGGCGCGTCCTGGCACCCCATGAGGCACCGGGCCGCGACGACCCGTCGCAGGAGCCCGGCGACTGATCACGGGCGCGTTCGCGGCGGCCGGCCGCCTGTCCGGCCTGTTCAGGGGGCGCCCGGCCGGCGGGCCGGGCGGTGCGGGGCATGAAGCGGAGCTGCGGGCGCGCTTAAGAAAACCTCGATGGACCTGTGGCGCGGGGTGCGGCAGATTTCTCCGTGACGGCAGAGGATGGTGCGCGGCAGCCGATCGACGCGCGCTGCCATGCCGTCCCTCTCATTCCTCCCCGGGCCGCAGGCTTCCCCAAGGCTGCCCCCGGCCCGGGGTACTCAACGCCGTACAGCGCAGGGAGCCACAGCCGTGAAGGCACTCGTGAAGCAGAAGGCCGAGCCGGGACTCTGGCTGATGGACGTGCCCGAGCCGCAGATCGGCCCCTCGGACGTACTGATCAAGGTGCTCCGCACCGGCATCTGCGGCACCGATCTGCACATCCGGAACTACGACGGCTGGGCCCAGCAGGCCGTACGCACCCCGCTCGTCCTCGGACACGAGTTCGTCGGTGAGGTCGCGGAGACCGGTGCCGACGTCGTCGACATCAACGTCGGCGACCTGGTCAGCGGTGAGGGCCACCTGGTCTGCGGGAAGTGCCGCAACTGCCTGGCCGGACGCCGCCACCTGTGCCGCTCCACGCTCGGGCTCGGCGTCGGCCGGGACGGGGCGTTCGCCGAGTACGTCGCCCTGCCCGCGTCCAACGTCTGGGTGCACCGGACCCCCGTCGACCTCGACATCGCCGCGATCTTCGACCCGTTCGGCAACGCCGTGCACACCGCGCTGTCGTTCCCGCTGGTCGGCGAGGACGTACTGATCACCGGTGCCGGACCGATCGGCATCATGGCCGCCGCCGTCGCCCGGCACGCCGGCGCCCGTCACGTCGTCATCACCGACGTCAGCGAGGCCCGGCTGGAACTGGCCAGGAAGGTCGGCGTCAGCCTCGCCCTGAACGTCGGCGAGGAGACCATCGCCGAGGGCCAGAAGCGCCTCGGACTCCGCGAGGGCTTCGACATCGGTCTGGAGATGTCCGGCCGGCCCGAGGCGATGCGCGACATGATCGCGAACATGACCCACGGCGGCCGGATCGCCATGCTCGGACTCCCGTCCGAGGAGTTCCCCGTCGACTGGTCCCGCGTCGTCACCTCGATGATCACCATCAAGGGCATCTACGGCCGTGAGATGTACGAGACCTGGTACGCCATGTCCGTACTGCTGGAGGGCGGCCTCGACCTCGCCCCCGTGATCACCGGCCGGTACGGCTACCGCGACTTCGAAGCGGCCTTCGACGACGCGGCGAGCGGCCGCGGCGGCAAGGTCATCCTCGACTGGACCTCCTGACCCGACGCCCTTGTGGACAGCGCCGACCCGATGTCCTCTTAGACAGCGACGCCTCCGTAGACAGCTGGGAGACACCCCTCATGTTCGACTCCGTACGCGACGACATGCGCACCACCCTCGACGAGATCCGGGCCGCCGGACTGCACAAGCCCGAGCGGGTGATCGGCACCCCGCAGTCCGCGACCGTCGCCGTCACCGCCGGCGGCCGCCCCGGTGAGGTGCTCAACTTCTGCGCCAACAACTACCTGGGCCTCGCCGACCACCCCGAGGTGATCGCCGCCGCCCACGAGGCGCTCGACCGCTGGGGCTACGGCATGGCCTCGGTCCGCTTCATCTGCGGCACCCAGGAGGTCCACAAGGAACTGGAGCAGCGGCTCTCCTCGTTCCTCGGCCAGGAGGACACGATCCTCTACTCCTCCTGCTTCGACGCCAACGGCGGGGTCTTCGAGACCGTCCTCGGCCCGGAGGACGCGGTCATCTCCGACGCCCTCAACCACGCCTCCATCATCGACGGCATCCGCCTCTCCAAGGCCAAGCGCTTCCGCTACGCCAACCGCGACATGGCCGACCTGGAGACGCAGCTCAAGGAGGCGTCCGGGGCCCGGCGCCGCCTCGTCGTCACCGACGGCGTCTTCTCCATGGACGGATACGTCGCCCCGCTGCGCGAGATCTGCGACCTGGCCGAGCGCTACGACGCCATGGTCATGGTCGACGACTCGCACGCCGTCGGCTTCGTCGGCCCCGGCGGCCGGGGCACACCCGAACTGCACGACGTGATGGACCGCGTCGACATCATCACCGGCACCCTCGGCAAGGCGCTCGGCGGTGCGTCCGGCGGCTACGTCGCGGCCCGCGCCGAGATCGTCGCACTGCTGCGCCAGCGCTCCCGCCCGTACCTCTTCTCCAACACCCTCGCCCCGGTCATCGCGGCTGCCTCGCTCAAGGTCCTGGACCTGCTGGAGGCGGCCGGTGACCTGCGCGAGCGGCTCGACGACAACACCGAGCTCTTCCGAACCCGGATGACCGAGGAAGGCTTCGACATCCTGCCCGGCGACCACGCCATCGCCCCCGTGATGATCGGGGACGCGGCGAAGGCAGGCCGGATGGCGGAGCTGCTCCTGGAGCGCGGTGTGTACGTGATCGGGTTCTCGTACCCGGTCGTCCCGCAGGGCGCGGCCCGTATCCGCGTCCAGCTCTCCGCCGCGCACTCCACGGCGGACGTGAACCGGGCCGTGGACGCGTTCGTCGACGCGCGGGCCGCGCTGGGGGAGTAGCACCTGCCCCACCCGGGCGCCGGGGTTCCCGCCGTGACCTGGGACAATGGGTCACATGATCGATGCACGGCGGCTGCGCATTCTCCGTGCGGTGGCGGACCACCGCACGGTGACCGCCGCGGCCGCCGCACTGTATCTCACGCCCTCCGCAGTCTCCCAGCAGCTCGCCGCACTGGAGCAGGAGACCGGGCACCGGCTGGTCGAACGGGGCGCGCGCGGCGCCCGGCTCACCCCCGCCGGGGACATCCTGCTGACCCACACCAACGCGGTGCTGGCCCAGCTGGAACGGGCCGAGGCGGAGCTCGCCGCGTACAGCGCGGGGGATGCCGGTACGGTCACGGTCGCCGCGTTCGCCACCGGCATCGGCCTGGTTCTCGCCCCCGCGATCGCCGAACTGACGCGCACCGCGCCGGGCATCCGGGTACGGGTCCAGGACGCCGAGGGCGATGCGAGTGTGCCGATGGTGCTGGACCGGCAGGTCGATGTCGCGGTCGCCGTGGAGTACCGGGGCGCGCCGGACGAGGACGACCGGCGGCTGACCCGGGTGCCGCTGTACTCGGAACCGTTCGACGCGGTGCTGCCGGTCGGCCATCGGCTGGCCGACCGGGAGCAGGTGGCGATCGCCGACCTGGAGAAGGACCCGTGGATCGGCCCGTATCCCGGTAACCCGTGCCACGACGTGGTGGTCCTGTCCTGCGAGTTCGCCGGGTTCCAGCCGAGGCTGGAGCACTCCTCGGACGACTTCCGCGCGGTGGTCGCGCTGGCCGGGGCGGACGCCGGGGTGGCGCTGGTGCCGCGGTCGGCGCTGCGGGGAATGGATCTCACGGGGGTGGTGGTCCGGCCGGTGGAAGGCAGTGCACCGACCCGCCGGGTCTTCGCCGCGGTGCGGCACGGCGCGGAGGGCCATCCGCTGATCGCGCCGGTCCTCGACGCGCTGGCCGGGGCCGCGGCACGGGAAGGGGCACTGCCGCTGCCGGCGTCGCCGTGACGTGGGTCCGGGGCGGGGTGTCCGGCTCCCACGACGGATGCCCTGCGGCGGGGGTGTCCGGCTCCCGTGACGGGTGCCCTTCGGCGGGAAGGCCCTTTCGCCGATTCGACTGGCTGCCGGGAGTCGGCATCCATCGACCGTCCTCGGCCGACGGATGCCCGCCACTGGGCCCTGTCGTCACGGGGCCGCATGAACCGTCAGCAGCCGTTGCCGCGGGGGAACGGGCACGGGCCGCGGTGCGTCACGGGCTCACCGCCGGCGCCCGAAGGCGAAGCGGCCGCCGGACGAGCCCGGCCACAGCGTCCCCGCGCCCGCCGCCACGGTCACGGCCAGCGCCAGCACCCCGTACCGCACCGGCGGCAGATACGGCACCGAGCCGGTCACCGACACCGCGAACGCCACCAGGGGGACCGCCGCGACCAGCGTGCCGATGGCCAGGCCCGCCGCCACCACCAGGCCCGTCTCCAGGACCAGCATCCGCCTCACCTGGCGACGGCCCGCGCCGACCATCCGCAGCAGACGGAACTCGGGGCGGCGGCCCACCGTGATCAAGGACAGGGTGCTGACCACCGCGAGCAGCGCGAAGCCGCCGATCACCCCGACACCGATGACGACCATCGCGTTGTCCTGGTCCGACACCGGCGGGGCGATCCGTACGTCGTCCGCCGTAGCGGTGCGGACCCGCGCACCCGTGTACGGGGCGAGGGCGTGCCGTACCGCCTCGGCCGAAGCCGCCCCGCCGTCCGCCGAGCGGATCAGGATCAGCTGATCGCGCGGCGCCGAGACATGCCCGGCCAGGGCTTCGCGCGGCAGCATGAACTCGCCCAGTCCCAGGGCCCGTTCGTAGATCGCCACCACTCGGAGCCGTACCTCCGTACCGTCACCGAGGCGGAGCTCCACCGTGTCCCCGGTACCGAGGCCGAGGTCGGCGGCCCGGTCCTTGCCGACCGCGACCGTGCCCCTGCCGGTGAGGTCCGCCAGGTCACCGGCCGTGACCTGCGGATCCAGCGTGCCGGACAGCTGGCCCGCCGTCACACCCAGCACGGGGAACCGGTCCAGTGCCGGGTCTCCCATGTCGTGGTGGGCGAGGACGACGCCGGAGCGCAGCACACCCGTCGCCGCCGTCACCCCCGGGGCCTCGCGCACCGCCCGCGCCGCATCGGCCGGCAGTCCTGCGGCCGGACCCGTCGCCACCAGGTCCGCCCGGAGCGCGGCAGCGGCCTGCCGGTCGGCGGCCCGCTCCATCGTCGAACCGGCCGTCAGTTGTACGCAGACGAACGCGACGACCAGCACGATCGGGGTGATCGCCGCACCGAGCCGCCGATTGTGCGCGGCGGCGGACCTGGCGGCCAGGAACCCGGAGACCCCGCCCGCACGCCGTACCGGCGTCCCCAGCACCCGCATCGCCACCCGGGCGATCCACGGACCGAGCAGCGCCACCGCGATGATCAGCGAGGTCGCCGCCCCCGAGGCGGCCACCGCGGCGGCCTGCCCACCCTGCGCCGTCGCCGCACCGGCCGAACCGACGCCCGCGACCGCCAGCACCACTCCGGCGACGGTACGCAGCCGGCCGGGCTCGTTCGGCTCGGGTGCACGGGCCGCGCCCAGCGCCGCGGCGGGGCTCAGCCGGGTGATGGACCTGGCGGCGAGCATCGACACCGGACGCGCCGCGAGCGTGACGAGCAGCGCGGCCGCGGCACCCGCGGCGAACGGCAGCCACACCGGCACGGGCAGTGGCAACGGGTCCGTGGCCAGCAACGACCGCATCAGCAGCCCCAGCGGTACGGCACCGATTCCGCCCAGCACCGCCGCGGCGCCGGTCACCCGGCCCGCCTCGCGTCCGACGGCCGACCTGAGCTGGCGGGGAGTCGCCCCGACCGCGCGCAGCAGCGCCAGCTCGCCGGAGCGCTGGTGCACCGCCTGGGAGAGGGTGGTCGCGATCACCAGGAGCGCCACCATGAGGACGGTTGCGGCGATGGAGGCGAGCATCGGGAGGAGATCAGCGCGTTCGCCGAGCGCCTGGACGTACTCGGCCTGACCGCGCTCCGGGCCGGTGAGGACCCGGATATCGCGGTCGCCGTGTGCGCGGTCGGGCAGTGCGGAGTCCAGCGACGCCCGCAGCGCGTCGGCCGGGACGCCCTTCTCGGCGACGATACCGATGGCGTCGACCGTGCCGGGGTGCCCGGTCAGGGCGGTCAGCTGCCGCTCGGTGAAGAAGACGGCGGGGGCGGCACCCCGGTGCGCGGTGTCGGCGACGCCGCTGATGGTGAAGGGGCGGGGCGGACCGTCGATCTGCAAGGTCACCCGGTCGCCGGTCCTGCCTCCGGCGGCGGCCGCCAGCGCGCTGTCGACGACCACCTCGGTGGACGACCTCGGCGCCCGCCCCTCCGTCAGCCGGTACGGAGTGAGCACGGCGGACTCCCAGGACCGGCCGACAGCCGAAGCCTCACCTGCCCCGGTACCGGCGCTCCCACCGCCCACGGCCACCGGGACCGAGTCGTCCGCGACCGCCTTCGCGACCCCGTCGGCGGCGGCGGCCTTCTTCACCACCGAGCGGTCGAGGCGGACCCGTTCCGGCAGATACGCCGTGACGGTCCGCGGTTTGCTGCCCCACGGCTTCGCCGTGTACGTCACCTGCTGGTCGGCCACCACCACGGCGTCGGCCCCGGCATGACGTTCCACCGGCGGCTGGGCCAGCAGCAGCGAACCCAGGACGAAGGCGAACGCGCCGACCAGCGCGGCCGCGGCCGTCGTCGCCGCGAACACCGCGGCCCACGCCCGGCGATGGGTCCTCAGCGAACGCCGGGCGAGGAACGCCGACGCCCGCCGCATCCCGTGCCGCACGCCGGCGTGCGGCCTTCGCGTGTCCGCATCCGGGCCCGTGCGGGTGTCCGTGTGCGTCTTCGTGCTCATCGCAGCCGACCGCCGTCCATCGTCAGCACGGTGTCCGCCCAGCTCGCCGCGACCGGGTCATGGGTGACCATGACGACTGTCCGGCCGTCGATCCGTACCGCGTCCCGCAGCAGACCGAGAACCAGCGTCGCCGACTCCGGGTCCAGCGACGCCGTCGGCTCGTCCGCGAAGATCACATCGGGCTCGGTCACCAGCGCCCGCGCCACCGCGACCCGTTGCTGCTGGCCGCCCGAGAGCGTCGCGGGGCCCTGCGCCCCGCGATCCGCCAGGCCGACCCGGGCCAGCAGATCCCGGCCGCGGGTCAGCACTTGCTCGTCCGCCGGATCGGCGCCCGCCAGCACCAGCGGCAGCACGACGTTCTCCTCGATGTTCAGCGAAGGCACCAGATTCAGGGCGTGCGACTGGAAGACGAAACCGATCCGGTCCCGGCGCAGCCGGGTCAGCGCGGCCTCGGACAGCGCACCGAGATCGGTGCCCGCGATCCGTACCGTCCCCGACGTCGGGCGGTCCAGGCCCGCCGCACACTGCAGGAACGTGCTCTTCCCCGATCCCGAAGGACCCACCACCGCGGTGAAGCTCCCGGCCGGGACCGCACAGCTCACCGCGTCGAGCGCGACCGCCCCACGATCGCCGCGGCCCCCGTAACGTCGGCTCACCGACTCCAGACTCAGCGCGGCCGCCCGCACCGCCGTGATCGTGTCCACCGTCGACTTCACCGTTCCTTCTCGCTTCATGCTCGACCTCGCCCCCTCTGACCTGGGTAAACGCTATGAGGGAGGGAGCGGTCGGGCGAGAGTGCGCGCTCCCCGACCGGGGTGTAGCCGGCTCCACCAGGGCTGGGGAGAGGCCCCCACTCCTGCGGCGGGTGAACCCCCGTAACGTGAGGCGTCATGAGCACCACTCCCGCCCCGCTGACGGCTGCCATCCGGCGTTCCTGGGATGCCTCGCGCTATCTGTTCATCGGCATCGCGATCGCGCTGACCTCGTACGTGGGCACGTTCCTGGTGGTGGCGGCCCTGATCTTCGCCGCCGTGATCGTCGGGCTGCCCGCGCTGCCCGAGGCCGCCAAAGTGCTGCGCCGGTTCGCGGAGTTCGAGCGGCGCAGGGCGGCCGCGAGGCTCGGTGTTCCCTTCACGCCGACGCCGTATCCGCCGCTGGACAGCGGTGAACTCTCCGAGCGGGTGCGGCGGGTCCTCACCGACCCGACGGTCTGGCGCGACGCGCTCTGGCTGCCCATCCAGGCGCTCATGGGCAACGTCATCGGCTACCTGACGATGGTGCTGTGGCCGGTCGGGCTCCTCGTCGACGGGGTCTTCCTGTCCGTCGTGCACCTGCTGGACCGGCGTGCCACCGACGAGTACGGGACGCCTCCGTCCGTGCGGCAAGGACTGGTGCTGCGCTGGCATCCCGTACTCGCCGATCTGTCGGCGAGCTGGACCCGTTCCCTGCTCACCTCCTCGCCGTCCACCGCACTCGCCGAGCGGGTCGCCCAGCTGACCGAGAGCCGGGCCGGGGCGGTCGAGGCACACGGTGCCGAACTGCGGCGGATCGAACGGGATCTGCACGACGGTGCCCAGGCCAGGATCGTCGCACTGTCGATGCGCATCGGCCTCGCCAAGCAGCTCCTCGACCGCGACCCGGCCGCCGCGCACATCCGCCTCGACGAGGCACAGGACGGCGCGGAGGAGGCCCTCGCGGAGCTGCGGCACGTGGTGCGCGGCATTCATCCGCCCGTCCTGACGGACCGCGGACTGGCGGGAGCGGTACGGGCGTTGGCCGCCGATGTCAGTGTGCCCGTCACCGCCGGGCTCGACGGGGTGGAGGACGGGCGGCGGCTGCCGGCCGCGATCGAGGCCGCCGCCTATTTCGTGATCGCCGAGGCCCTCACCAACATCAGCAAACACAGCGGCGCGACAGCCGCGACGGTACGGATCGAGCGGCCCCCCGGCACCCTGCGAGTGACCATCGGCGACGATGGTCACGGCGGCGCGGACGAACGCGCCGGCAGCGGGCTGGTCGGAATCAGGCGACGGATCGCCGCCCTCGACGGCACCACCCGCATCAACAGCCCCATCGGGGGGCCGACGGAAATCGAAGTGGAGCTGCCGTGCGGATCGTGATCGCCGAGGACAACGCGCTTTTGCGGGAGGGGCTGATCCTGCTGCTCACCAGCTCGGGCCACGAGGTGGTGGCCGACGCGGCGACCGGCCCCGAGGTGCTGCCCGCCCTTCTGGAGCACCGTCCGGACGCTGCCGTGCTCGACGTACGGCTGCCGCCCACCTTCCGCGACGAGGGGCTGCGCGCCGCCCTCGCCGCCCGCGCGGAGATGCCCGACCTGCCGATCCTGGTCCTCTCGCAGTACGTCGAGGAGACGTACGCCGCCGAGCTGCTCGCCCAGGGTGCCCAGGGCATCGGCTACCTGCTGAAGGACCGGGTGGGACGGGTCGACCAGTTCCTCCAGGCGCTCGACCGGGTGGCGGGCGGCGGCACGGCACTCGACCCCGAGGTCGTGACCCAGCTGCTGACCCGCAGGTCGTCGGCCGAACCCCTGCAGAGCCTCACTCCGCGCGAGCGCGAAGTCCTGGAGCTGATGGCACAGGGCAAGGCGAACGGCACCATCGCCGCCGAACTGGTGGTGACGGAACGGGCCGTGAGCAAGCACATCGGCTCGATCTTCGCCAAGCTCGGCCTCGAACCGGACGACGGCGCCGTGCACCGGCGGGTGCTCGCGGTGCTGGCGTATCTGGAGGGCAAGGGCACACGCTGACGTTTGCCGGCCCCGCTGTACGCACGGGCGCGGACCGCCGCGAACTGCCGCGGACCGCTGCGGCTGCCCCGACCCCTCGCCCTGGGCGTTTCCCGGCACGGAGACCGGAGCCGGCGGGAACCGGTCGCAGCGGAGCGCCGGCGGCCCGCCCCGACGCGGCGAGCAGCAGAACGACCAGGCAAGGCGGCCATGCCTCCGACGCGTGCGTAGAGCAGCACGGTGTGCGGCGATTCCACGCCGAAGCGGGTGAGCCCCGCGACCACGCCCAAGCGCGGCACCGGAGTTGACTCCGAGCAGCCCGGTCTCCGCCAGTGGGTCGCGTGTGGCGGCCTGCGGCAGGCAGCCCTTGCTCTGTGGGCGGACCGGCTGGCGGCCGGGCTGGCGGGCCGGCGACCGGGTCGTCGTCCAACTGCCCAATGCCGCCGAGTTCTTCGGGGTGATCTCCGCGCTGTTCCGGATCGGCGCGCTGCCCGTATTCGCCCTTCCCGCGCACCGCGCCTCGGAGATCCGCTCCCTCTGCGCGTTCACCGAGGCGGTCGCCTACATCGTCCCGGACACCCATGGCGGCTTCGACTTCCGCGAGCCGGCCTCGCAGATCCGTCGTCGGCGTATACGCGCACATCGGGGTGCTGATGACCGCGTGCGATGCCTGGATGCAGGACATCCAGGCCTTCGTCGTCGCCGTCGCCGTCGCCGATTTCTCGCGTGAGGACCACGAGATGGCGCTGCGCTGGGCGGCCGGAAAGTGCGCGGTCGTCACCACCACCGACACGCTGCTGAAGGAGGTCTGAACGGCATGGCTCCGCGATCGGGCGGATACGTGTGGACGTCGCCGATGTGCGGGGCCGCCGGCCCGGCCCCGGCGACCGGGGCGGGCCGGCCGCGCTACCGGGGCGGGGGCGCCGCCGTCGCGAAGCCGTCCCGTCCGTCGGCCCCCCCGGTGAAACGCACCGGAACAATGCCCCGCATGGACCTCAGCAACCTCGGCGACCTTGGCGACCTCAGTAGCCTCAACAACCTCAGTAACCTCAGCGACCCTAGCGACCTCAGTAACCTCGGCGATCCCGCGGACCTCAGCGGGCCGACAGCCCGCGCCCTGCGCCTCGCCGTGCCCGGCCATCGCCGCATCCTCGGCATCGCGGGACCGCCCGGAGCCGGAAAGTCCACCCTGGCCGCACAGCTCGTGGACGCTCTCGACGGTCTCGCCGTCCTCGTGCCCATGGACGGCTTCCACCTCGCCCAGGCGGAGTTGGAACGCCTCGGCCGCGCCGGGCGCAAGGGTGCCCCCGACACCTTCGACGCCGCCGGGTACGTGGCCCTGCTGCGGCGCCTGCGCCACCCGGAACCGGGAACCACCGTGTACGCCCCCGTCTTCGAGCGCGCCCTGGAGGAGCCGGTCGCCGGGGCCGTCCCCGTGCCCCCGGACGTTCCGCTGGTCGTCACCGAGGGCAACTACCTCCTGCACGACGAAGCGGCCTGGGCGTCCGTGCGCGGGCTGCTGGACGAGGCGTGGTTCCTGGAAGCCGAACCGGCCCTGCGGGTGCGCCGGCTCGTCGACCGGCACGTGCGGTTCGGAAAGCCGCGGGCGTACGCCGAGCGCTGGGTGGCCGAGTCCGACGAGCCCAACGCACGCCTGGTCGAGCGGGGCCGCTCCCGGGCCGACCTCGTCGTGCGGCCGCACCGCGAAGCCTGATTCCCGCTCGCGATTCCCGCTCGCGATTCCCGCTCGCGCGGACCGGAGCACGCGGGCAGGATGCTGTATGCCGTGTCGCGTAGCCAGGAGGTCCCGCATGTCCAGCCCGAACCAGCCCGTACCGTTCACCGCCGAGGACTACCGGGCCCGGATGGCGCGCGCCGCCGAGACCGCCGCCGAGGCCGGGCTCGCGGGAGTGCTGGTCGCCCCCGGTCCAGATCTGGTGTACCTCACCGGCTACCAGCCCGTGAGCACCGAACGCCTCACCGTCCTCGTCCTCACCGCCGGACAGGACCCGGTGCTCGTCGTCCCGACCCTGGAGGCCCCGGACGCCGAGAAGGCCGTCGGCGCTCCGGCCCTCACCCTGCGGGACTGGACCGACGGCAAGGACCCGTACGCCGTCACCGCCCCGCTGCTCGACGGCCGGGGCCGGTTCGGGATCAGCGACAACGCCTGGGCGATGCATCTGCTCGGGCTGCAGCGGACGCTCCCGGGCACCTCGTACGTCTCCCTCACCGAGGCGCTGCCGATGCTGCGCGCGGTGAAGGACGCCCATGAGCTGGAGCGGATCGCGGCAGCCGGGGCCGCCGCGGACGCCACGTACGGCGAGATCATCAAGGCCCGTTTCGCCGGGCGCAAGGAGACCGACATCGCCGCCGATCTGGCCGACCTGCTGAAGCAGTTCGGGCACTCCCAGGTCGACTTCACCGTCGTCGGCTCCGGACCGAACGGTGCCAATCCGCACCATGAGGCGGGCGACCGCACCATCGAGCGGGGCGACATGGTCGTCCTCGACTTCGGTGGCCTCAAGCACGGTTACGGCTCCGACACCTCCCGCACGGTCCATGTCGGCGAGCCCACCGCCGAGGAGCAGCGGGTCCACGACATCGTGCGTGAGGCGCAGGAGGCGGGCTGCAACGCGGTGCGGCCCGGCGTCGCCTGCCAGGAGATCGACCGGGCGGCCCGCGCCGTCATCACCGAGTTCGGCTACGGCGAGCGCTTCATCCACCGCACGGGCCACGGCATCGGTGTCACCACTCACGAACCGCCCTACATGATCGAGGGCGAGGAGCAGCCGCTGGTGCCCGGAATGTGTTTCTCCGTGGAGCCGGGCATCTACCTGCCGGGCCGGTTCGGGGTCCGGATCGAGGACATCGTGACCGTGACCGAGGACGGCGGCCGGCACCTCAACAGCACCGCGCGCGAACTGGCGATCGTCGAGTAGCCGGACGCGGGGGCCGTGGATCAGTCGTCGGCCAGGACCACGCACGACTCGGGCGGGAGATGCAGCAGTCCGTTGCCGCTCGGCGTCTCCACCGGCTCCCACGCGGCCACGACCCTGCCCGCGCCGCCCCGGCGGCGGCCGCCGCCCAGCGGGATCGCGGCCGGTTTCCCGCCGAGGTTGACGGCGATCCGCAGTTCCCCTCTCCGGTACGCCAGCCAGCGCGCCTGTTCGTCGTGGGCGGTGCGCACCGACGCCAGGTCCGGGTCGGAGAGGTCGGGCAGGGTGCGGCGCAGGGCGATCAGCTCGCGGTACCAGGCGTGCAGACGGGCGTGCGGTTCCTGTGCGGGTTCGCTCCAGTCCAGGCAGGAACGGTCGCGGGTGGCCGGGTCCTGCGGGTCGGGAACGTCGTCCGCCGCCCAGCCGTGCGCCGCGAACTCCCGCCGCCTGCCGTTGCGGACTGCCTCGGCGAGCGCCGGGTCGGTGTGGTCGGTGAAGAACTGCCAGGGCGTACGCGCGCCCCACTCCTCGCCCATGAACAGCATCGGGGTGAACGGACCGGTCAGTACGAGGGCCGCGGCGCAGGCCAGCAGACCGGGGGAGAGGGTGGCGGAGAGCCGGTCGCCCTGGGCACGGTTGCCGATCTGGTCATGGGTCTGGGCGTAGCCGACGAAACGGTGGGCCGGGGTGCGGGCGATGTCGACGGGGCGGCCGTGGGTACGGCCGCGGAAGCTGGAGTACGTACCGTTGTGGAAGAACGCGCTCGTCACGGTCTTGGCGACGGCGGCCAGCGGGGCCACGGCGAAGTCGGCGTAGTAGCCCTGGGACTCGCCGGTCAGCGCGGTGTGCAGGGCGTGGTGGAAGTCGTCGTTCCACTGGGCGTGCAGCCCGATGCCGCCCGAGTCGCGCGGTGTCGTCGTCCGCGGGTCGCAGCGGTCGGACTCGGCGATCAGCGAGAGCGGACGGCCGAGTTCGGCGGCGAGCGCGTCGGTCGCCGCGGACAGCTCCTCCAGGAAGGTCAGCGCCCGGTCGTCGGCCAGGGCGTGTACGGCGTCCAGCCGCAGCCCGTCGAGCCGGTAGTCGCGCAGCCAGGCGAGTGCGCTGCCCAGCAGATACGCCCGCACCTCGTCCGAACCCGGCGCGTCGAGGTTGACCGCCGCACCCCACGGCGTGTGGTGGGTCTCGGTGAAGTACGGGCCGAAGGCGGGGAGGTGATTGCCGGACGGGCCGAGATGGTTGTGGACCACGTCCAGGACGACCGCGAGCCCGAGGCCGTGCGCCATGTCGACAAAGCGCTTGAGCCCCTCCGGGCCGCCGTACGGTTCGTGCACGGCCCAGAGCGACACCCCCTCGTACCCCCATCCGTGGGTACCGGGGAAGGGGCAGACCGGCATCAGTGACACGTGGGTGATGCCGAGTCCGGCGAGATGGCCGAGCCGGGCCGCCGCGGCGTCGAAGGTGCCCTCGCCGGTGTACGTACCGATGTGCAGCTCGTAGAGGACGGCTCCCGGGAGCTCCCGGCCCGCCCAGTCGTTGCGCCAGGCGTACGCCGAGTGGTCGACGACGGCGCTCTCGCCGTCCGGCCCGTCCGGCTGGCGGCGCGAGCGCGGATCGGGCAGCACACTCCCGCCGCCCGCGGCCCTTCCGTCCCCGGCACTGCCGCCCTCGGCCCCGCCGTCCCCGTCTCCGCCGTCGCCGCCCCCGTTCAGCACGAAGCCGTAGCGGTCCCCGTCCGACGCCTCCGCGTCGACCGTCCACCAGCCGTCCCGCAGGGGATCACGCCCCATCGCGCGCGGCGCACCCGCCAGTCGCAGTTCGACCGAGTCCGCATCCGGTGCCCATACCTCGAACAGCATGCAACGCTCCTCGTCTCCTCGCCCCCGTGCTCCATGGTCGGCAGTAGCCGCGACGGCTGACTCACGACACTGGATCGAGCCCGTTACTGGCGATTAAGGTCTGGTTCTGATCATTGCCCCGTCAGGTTCTGCTCAATACGCACTCCCTCTTACGGCTGTGGAGGCCGAGATGAATGTGCCGCCGTCGAATGTGCCGCCGTCGAACGTGCCGTCGTTCCCGCCCGGGTTCCTCTGGGGAGCCTCCGCCTCCGCCTTCCAGACCGAAGGCGCGTCCGACACCGACGGCAAGGGCCCCTCCGGATGGGACGCCTTCGCCGCACAGCCCGGACGGATCAAGGACGGCACCGACACCACACGCGGAACCGGCTTCCACGAGCACTACCGCGAGGACGTCGCCCTCCTGGCCGGCCTCGGCGCCGACGCCTTCCGGTTCTCCATCAGCTGGCCGCGCGTGGTGCCCGGTGGCAGCGGACCGGTCAATCCGCAGGGGCTCGACTTCTACGACCGGCTCGTCGACGAGCTCTGCTCCCACAGCATCGCCCCGGCCCCCACCCTCTACCACTGGGACACCCCGCTGCCGCTGGACGAGGAGGGCGGCTGGCTCAACCGCGACACCGCCTACCGCTTCGCCGAGTACGCGGGCATCGTCGCCGAGCGCCTCGCCGACCGCGTACCGATGTGGATCACCATCAACGAACCGGCCGAAGTCACGATGCTCGGCTACGCCCTCGGTGAGCACGCACCGGGCCGCACCCTCCTCTTCGACGCCCTGCCCGCCGCCCACCACCAGCTTCTCGCCCACGGCCTGGCCGTCCGCGCCCTGCGCGGCGCGGGCGCGGACAACATCGGCATCGCCGTCTCGCACACCCCCGTCTGGACTGCCGGGGACCGCGACGAGGACCGCCTGGGAGCGGAGCTGTACGACACGGTCACCAACTGGCTGTTCGCCGACCCGGTCCTCGCCGGCCGCTACCCCGACGAGAACTTCGCCGCGCTGATGCCCGGCCCGGTCGAGGACGACCTCAGAATCATCTCCACCCCGGTCGACTGGTACGGGGTCAACTACTACAACCCCACCCTGGTGGGCGCTCCCGATCCCCAGGCCCTGGACTCCTTCTCCGGCTTCGGGATGCCCGCCGAACTCCCCTTCGGCATCCGCGAGATAGAGGGTTACGAGAGGACCGACTTCGGCTGGCCCGTCGTCCCCGACGGCCTGCGCGAAACCCTCGTCCAGCTCCGCGGCCGCTACGGCGACCGGCTCCCGCCGCTCTACATCACGGAGAACGGCTGCGCCGTCGACGAACCCGCCCGGGACACCAGCCGGATCGCGTACCTCGAAGGGCACCTGAGGGCCTTGCACACGGCCATCGACGCGGGAGTCGACGTCCGCGGCTACTTCACCTGGTCGCTCACCGACAACGTCGAATGGATCGAGGGCGCCAGCAAGCGGTTCGGTCTGGTCCACATCGACTACGAGACTCTGCGCCGGACCCCCAAGGACTCGTACGCCTGGTACAGGGACCTGATCCGTACGCAGAAGGCCCTCGCGACCGGGCACGGTGCCCCGGAGGTGTCCGGACCTTACGGGCGTCCCCCCGCGTGATCAATACTTCGCGCCATGGTTGCTTCATGGTGGTCCCGGGCCCGACTGGGGATCTTTGTGCACTGGACGCCCGCCTCCGTACCGGGGTGGGCCCCGCCGTACCTGCCCGCGGACGAACTGCCCCTGGCGGGCCGCCGGGCACCGCTCGGCTGGACGTCGTACGCCGAGTGGTACGAGAACGCGCTCCGCTTCCCCGACAGCCCCGTCTCCGCCCACCACCGCGCGGTGTACGGCACCCGCCCGTACACCGCCTTCGGGGGCGACTTCAACGACGCCCTGGACACCTGGGACCCGGCTGCCTGGGCCCGCGGCTTCCGCGCCGCGGGTGCCCGCTACGCCGTCCTCGTCGCCAAGCACCACGACGGCTTCTGCCTCTGGCCCTCCGAGGTCCAAAACCCGCACCGCTCCGGCTGGCACACCACACGCGATGTCGTCGGTGAATTCGCCGAAGCCGTACGGGCCGAGGGGCTGCGCTTCGGCGTCTACTACTCCGGCGGACTCGACTGGACCTTCGACGACCGCCCCATCGGAACCGGCGCGGACACCGTCTCCGCGGTCCCGCGCGGCAGCTACCCCGCGTACGCGAACGCCCAGGTGCGCGAACTGATCCGCCGCCACCGCCCCGACATCCTCTGGAACGACATAGCCTGGCCCGCCTCGCGCACCGACGTCCAGCGGCTCGTCGAGTACTACCGCTTCACCGTCCCGCACGGCGTCGTGAACGACCGGCTGTTCCCGTACGCCCCGATGTGGCGCGCACTGCAACTGCCCGGAGCCAAGGCCCTGTACGACCGGTGGGAGCGCCGCACCATCGCCCGGGGCGAGGGCTTCGTCCCGCGCAAACCGCCGTACTACGACTTCCGCACCCCCGAATTCGCCCGGTACAGCGGCCCCGACCCGTACGAGATCACCCGCGGCATCGACCACAGCTTCGGCTACAACCGCAACTCCCCGCCCGAGGCGTTCCTGGGCCGGGTCGCGCTGGACGCACTGGTGCGCGAGACGGCGGCCGCGGGCGGCAATCTGCTGCTCAACGTGGGACCGCGCGGCGAGGACGCGACGATCCCCGCCGAGCAGCGGCTCCGCCTGGACTGGCTGGCGGAGCGGCCGGGACTCGTCGACCCGGTGCGGGAGTGATCGCCGCCGCAGGTCTTCGACATGGGTTCGACGTGGCAACGACGGGGAGTCAGGAGCCGCTGTCCCAGACCATGTCGAAGGCGCGCTCGAAGTTCACATACCCGAGGCGTTCGAAGGACTTCGCCATCGGGACGTTGCCGAGATCGGTCGCGGCCCGGATCCGTTCCACACCGTCCTGCGCGGCCAGCACCCTGGTGCCTGCGGCGAGGATGTCGTCGATGTACCCGTGGCCGCGCCGGTCGGGCAGCACGCCGATGTACGCGATGACGGGGTTGTAGTCGTTGCGCGCAGGGATCACGAACCCGACCGGCCGACCGTCCGGGAGTTCGGCGACACGCCACCACTCCCGCGGTGTCGTGTATCCCGCCAGCTCCTCGTCGTAGTGCTTCTCGGCCGCTTCCCGGGCGCTGAGACCGGACTCCAGGTCGGACCGGCCGTGGGCGTCGAGGGTGCCCTCCATCACCGGTGTCATCAGCGCGAGGAGGTCCTCCCGCCCCTCGACCGGGCGGAACCGCAGTCGGCCGCTGTCGGCGGGGACGGGCGTACCGGCGCGCCACTCCAGGCGCAGCCGCTCGACCAGCATCCGCGCGCCGGAGCGCTCCATGACCCGGATCCGGGCCTCGACGGCATCGCGGGCCGCCGGGTCCTCGCGCCAGTCCGCCGGCACGAAGCGTCCGTACTCGGGCCGCGGGGCGCCGGCCGGCACGACCGCCGACGTCGCCGCCTCCAGCAGCGCCAGGCCCGCCTCGCCGCGTCCGGGCTCGGGCAGGCTGTCGTCGAGGTCGAAGATGTCGAGGAACTGCGGCGCGTCACCGTCCCGGCTCCACCACGCGATCCGCGCCACCACCCGCTCGCCGCGCAACGCCACCCACATCCATTCGGGTCGGCGGCGCCCGCTCTCCAGGTCCTCCACGAGCTCGTGATCGAGGACGTACGAGAGCCGGCGGAAGAGCCCGAGCTCCTGCGCGCCGGCGAGCGGACGGAGGGTCAATTCCGGTGGTGCAGAGGTCACACAATCTCCCTGGAGTGCGCGGAAGCCTTCCGGCGGTCGCCGGAGAGCCCGCGGCGGCAGACAGTAGCAACGTCCGCCCGACGGCGCCGCGGAATTACCGAGCGCGCGTTCCACGCAGGTCAGGCGGGCGGAACACGGGGTTCTTCTGGACACTCCGGGGCGGTCGGGCCGACAATTGGCCGTGTGACGTCCCCCTTCGAGTTCCACACGTACCCCGCGCGGCTGTCCGACGCCCAGCGCGACCGTGTTCTCGGCGTGCTCAGAGACGGCGCGGCACAGGGCAAGCTGTCCCACGACACCTTCATGCGGCGCATGGAGCTGGCCCTCACCGCCCGGCGCTCGGAGGAACTGGCGGCGCTCACTGCCGACCTGGAGCACGAGGGCCGCTGGTCACGGCGGGTACTGCGGGTGGTGAGCGGCGTGTCCGGCTTTCCCGGCCGGGTACGCAGGGTCTGGCAGACCGAACGGCTTCCGAAGCTCCTGCTCCCCGCCCCGAGCCCGTACCCCCTGCGGATCGGCCGCGATCCGGGCAATGGACTGCGGCTCAACCACTTGACCGTCTCCCGGCTCCACGCGGAACTCACCGCGCAGGGCGGCAGCTGGCTGCTGCGCGACCTCGGCTCGACCAACGGCACCTGTGTCAACGGACAACGGGTCATCGGCACGGTCCCGGTCCGTGAGGGGGACCAGGTGAGCTTCGGCCGCATGAGCTTCCGGCTCTCCGCGCCCGTCCTCGGGCCTCCTGCCTGCTAGCCGGCCGGAGCCCCGAGGCGACCGGACCGGTACCGACCGGGCCGGTGCCACGTCACATGTCTGATCCCGGGCCGGTGCCACGTCACATGTCTGATCCCGGGCCGGTGCCACGTCACATGTCTGATCCCGGGCCGGTGCCACGTCACATGTCTGATCCCGGGCC